>JAEWGW010000014.1 GCA_023388055.1 Bacillota bacterium
GTAGACTTCATAGTAAGCGCCTCCTGATGGGTTTTGTAGGGCATCCGACCCGTGATACCCCCATCATACGAGGCGCTCCTGTTTTTGTCCAAGGCCATTTTCTTAGCCTACACAGGAATGTTTAGACCCTCCCGTATGGCGTTAGAGCTGTGCGATGATATCGCCTGCCAGGAGAGACGCAAGGCCGCCGGGGCGCAGCTGTGCTGCCCGGTCCCCGGCAGCGCCGTGCAGGAATACGCCGATGGCGGCCGCTTCACCGGCAGGCAGACCCTGGCCCAGCAGGGAAACGATAAGGCCAGCGAGTACATCCCCTGCCCCGCCGGTGGCCATGCCCGGATTGCCGGTGCTGTTCACATAAGCGCGGCCGTCGGGCAGGGCGGTAACGGTGTTGGCTCCCTTCAGCACCAGCACCACTCCGTGCTTCTTGGCGTAGCGTATGGCCGCGCCGATGCGGTCCTGCTGCACCTGGGCGGTGCGTATGCCAAGAAGACGGGACATTTCACCGGGATGAGGGGTGAGGATAGTTGGCCGGCCTTCGGGAGCTTTCCAGGTGGAAAAGTCGGCTGCTTCTGCCGCCATATTGAGGGCGTCGGCATCCACCACCAGGGGGCAGCGGGTTTCCTCCCAGACACGCCGCAGCCAGGCGGTGTCGCCTGGCCACCTGCTCAGGCCGGGTCCGATAAGCATGGCGCTGCGGGAGGATGCCAGCTCAACCAGAGCCTGGGGAGGAATGGCAGCCCAGCCGGCTGGCGCAGCTGATGAGCCGGAGTCCGGTACGTCAGCTGCAGCAGCTGTCTGGTCTGGAGTCAGGTGATGGGAAGGTAAAGGCGCTTCTGCCAGTGGCGCCAGCATCAGCTCCGGCGGGCGGTTGACCGCCAGCGGCGTCAGGGAGGCGGGCAAGGCCCAGGTGACCAGGCCGCTGCCGCCCCGCAGCGCGGCCCCTGCCGAGAGCAGACCCGCGCCCATCATGCTGGCGGAGCCAGCGGCCACCAGCACATGGCCGTAGGTGCCCTTGTGGGTGTCTGCCGCCCGGGGGCGGTGCGGGTCAATGCCCAGGGCCGCTGCCGCGGTTTGGGCGGTGACGTAGCGCACCGGCACCTTCTCCGTCCGGGCGAGGCTGGTTGGGATCCCGATGGGCGCCACGGCGACCAGTCCGGCGTATTCTGCGCCGGGATACTGCACCAGCCCCCGCTTTAAGAAGGCCAGGGCCACGGTGGAGAGGGCCCTGATGCAGGGGGCATGGACGGCGCCGGTATCGGCGTCCATGCCACTGGGGATATCGGCTGCCACGATGGGCAGCCCGCTTGCGTTGGCGGCGCGGATCAACGCCGCATAAGGCTCCCGCGGCGGCCCGGCCGCGCCGGTGCCCAGCAGCGCGTCGATGACGCCGGAGTACCGCTCCCAGCGGAGCGGTGCTCCAGACGCCGACGCGTCCAGGCAGGGCACGCCGAAGCGGGCGGCGATGGCCGCCTGGGCCGCGGCTTCGCCCTCAAGCTCCGCGGCGGGCACCGCCAGCGCCACGTCTACGGCCAGGCCCGCCTCCATCAGGTGGCGGGCAGCCGCAAAACCGTCGCCGCCGTTGTTGCCCTTGCCGGCCAGCACCAGCCAGCGCTCCCGGCGATGCGCGCTGTCCGCCGCGCCTTGGCTTCTATCGCCTGCCCCCGAACTCCCAAGTCCGCTGCCTCCGCCCCGTTGCGCTGCCGCGACCCGGAGCACCTCCTGGGCAAGGGCTCTGCCCGCATTCTCCATGAGCACCATCGCCGGGATGCCGATATCCTCGATGGTCAGGCGGTCCAGCCTGCGCATTTCCTCCGACGTTACTACAAACATGCTTCCAACCTCCCTAAAAGAATGGTTTTCCGATAACGGAAGCATATTTCCGTTATTTACTCCGGGAGCAGGAAAAACTGATCATAGCGGAAACCCGTTTCCGTTATTCCGCGAAAAGCGGCCCGCTTGCCGCCTTCCAAACTCAAATAACGGAAAGCCCCTTCCGCTATCACGCTTTTTGGCAGCAGCACGGCCTAATTAGCGGAAACCGTATTCCGCTAACTGTCCCGCACATAGCCAGCCAACGCTCTGCACTATCCTGCTATGCGCTCATAGCAAGCCAATGCTCTGCACAGTCCCGCTATGCGCACATAGCCACCATCGACCTTTACCAGCCTGTGCTGCGCTCAGCCGCCCTTAGCCTAATCGTCCAGCCTTCCCGGCCGGAGCTTTCCTCTGCGGAGCCTTACCTCTCTTTACCCCATCAGCAGATCCCAGATCTGTTTGCCGATTAAAAGAGTGGTTACTCCGAGGAACAGCGGCTTCACATAGGTGCTTCCGTTCCTGATGGCCAGCCGGGAGCCGGTTAAGGCTCCGGCGATCATGGCGATGCCCATGGGCAGGCCGTAGGGGACATTGACCACCCCCAGCGCGAAGAAGGTGGCCAGGCTCCCCAGATTGCTGGCCAGATTCAGCGCCTTGGAGTTGGCGGAGGCTCCGACAAAATCAAAACCCAGCAGGAGGAACATAAAAATAAGGAAGGAGCCGGTGCCCGGTCCGAAGAAGCCGTCGTAGAAACCCAAGGCCACCGCCCCGCTGATCAGCACAGTCCGGTTGCGCCTTGTGGCTCCGGCAAAATGACTTTGATTTCCCCAGCTTTTCTTGCATAATGTATAGAGAGTTACCGCGATAAGCATCACCACCACCATTGGCTTCAAGAAGGTGGCGGGAATCTGCTGGACTGTAAGTGACCCCAGCACCGCTCCTGCCAGCGATAACGGAAACAGCCATGCCACAAGCTTAAAATTCATTTTTCCGGAAAAAAGGAAGGAGGCCGAACTGGTCAGCGAGGACATGGTGCCCGCCAGTTTGTTGGTCCCCAAAGCCAGGCCGGGAGGAAGCCCCGCAAATAACAGCGCCGGCATGGAAATAAGCCCTCCGCCGCCTACCACGGAATCAATGAAGGCTGCCACGAACCCGGCGCCCACCAAAAACAGCAGCATGTACAAATCCGGATGATCCACTACCATTCTCTCCTTTAATCCATAATTCGCATCCCAAAGCGGTCTCATCCCAGTATAACGAAAAAAAGGAGCCTGCCAAGATGATTATTTTGAAGACAAAAGAAGAAATTGAGAAGATGCATGCGGCAGGGCGGATATTGGCCGCCTGCCACCGTGAAATAGAGAAGCTGATCCGCCCCGGAGTCACCACCTGGGAGATTGACCAGTTTGCCGAACGCTTCATGAAGGAGAACGGCGCCACACCCGAGCAGAAGGGCTACCACGGCTATAAATATGCCACCTGTGCTTCGGTTAACGATGTAATCTGCCACGGCTTTCCCAAGCTGGAGCCTCTGGCCGAAGGCGATATTGTTACCATCGATATGGTGGTGAATCTGAACGGCTGGTTGGCGGATTCCGCCTGGTCCTATCCCGTGGGGAATGTCAGCGAGCAGGGCCTCCGGCTTTTGAAAACCACCAAGGACGCCTTGTACCGGGGGATCGCCACGGCGGTAGCCGGCAACCGCATCGGCGATATCTCCAACACCATCCAAACCTTCGCGGAGGCTGAAGGGTATTCCGTCGTCCGGGATTTTATCGGTCACGGCATCGGCAAGGATATGCATGAGGATCCGGAGGTGCCCCATCACGGACCCAAGGGCAAAGGACCGCGGATCAAGGAAGGGATGGTCTTCACCATCGAACCCATGCTGAATACCGGGTCCTACTATGCCAGAGTAGATGCGGACGGCTGGACAGCACGGACCGTGGACGGAGGGTTGTCCGCCCAATACGAGCACACCATTGCGATTACCGCTCAAGGGCCTTTGATCCTGACGGAGCATTGATTCGCCGGAGTGGCGGCAGCCGTTACCAAATTGCCGCCGCTGATTGCCGGGGGCAGGTGCCGACTTTATAATAGAATAGACACAAGCATCTTGCGCGTTTGCACCAATGAAAAAGTAGGTGAGCCATTGCTGGACCGACTATCTTGCCGCTTAGGACTGCTCACCCTTAAACAGAGACTCCGGTTTTGGGTCAGCTTGATTATTGTTGTGCTGGGTGCTTTGATTCTCATCAGCACCTCCATAACGGAGGCGCGCTACAAAACAAGGGAAACACGGCAGCAGCTGAAGGATGCCATCGGCCTGCAAAGCACCTTCATCAACCGCTGGCTGGACAACCACAGCACCCAGATCGGGATCTTATCCCACCTTATGTCGGGACGGACCGAAAGCAAGGATGAAATCAGCCGCATGTTCAAATCCTTCATGTCGGAGGAAGGAGAATATACGGCTGTCCTCTATGTGGACGCCCGAGGGAAAATTATTGTGGATTCCCAGAGTCCCAACAGCAGCGGGGATGTTTCCGACCGGGACTACTTCAAGGCAGCCAAGGCCGGGAGAAGCTTAATCACCGATGTGCTGATCAGCAAAAATTCCAGCAAACCCTTCTTGTTTATCTCCTCGCCGATCATGGATGAGAACAAGGTTTTTAGCGGGCTGGTCTGCGGCGTCATCCATATCGGCATCCTGGAAAAGGTGATGAACCAGTTCGATTTCGGCAATGCCGGGGAGACGTATCTGCTGAACAGAAGCGGTCAGTTCATTACCGTTCCTCTTGGGGTGGAGGGGACTCCCCTGAATCTGGTCAACACTTCACCTATTGCGGATCTGGCCCAAACCGGGACCCCCTCCAACAAGGTATATGCCAATTATGCCGGTGAACGGGTAATGGGCCAGTACGGCTGGGTGAAGGACAAGCAGTGGCTGGTTGTGGCCGAAATGAAGCATAGCGACATCTTCAGGGCCCTCTACACCGATATTCTGTTGATGGCCATCATTGTGTTGGTTATGCTGCTGCTCAGCTTTGTTCTGACCTTCAAGTTTACGGAAGGGCTTCTTCGTCCCATCGGTCTCCTGTTGCGTGGGACAAGCACGATCCGGGAGGGGGATTATGACTTCCGCATTCCTCCCAACCAATTTGCCTCCGCTCCCGAGGAGCTTCAACAGCTGTGCGAGAATTTTAACCTTACCGGCAAAAAGCTGAAATCCACCATTCAGATGCTGGAAATGACGGCAGTGGTGGACCAGCTGACGGAGGTGTATAACCGCAGGCATATTTTGACTGAAGGCCCGCGCCTTCTGGAAACCTGCATCCGGGCGGGGCAGCCCTGCTCCGTGCTTATGCTTGATATTGATTATTTCAAGAAGGTGAACGATACCTTCGGCCATCTGGTGGGGGACCGTGTGATTATTCATGCCGCTTCCCTTCTCCTGTCCTGCATCCGCTCCTGCGATATGGTGTCCCGTTACGGGGGCGAGGAGTTTCTGATCCTGCTTCCCAATGCCCCTGCAGAGGGCGGAGTTGAACTGGGAAACCGGATCCGTCAGGCTTTTATGGAGCAGCCATACAGGGAGGAGGATATGGAAATCCCTCTGACCGTCAGCATCGGCGTGGCCGATTACCGGAAGGACTACAGCTACGGCACGTCTACGCTGGAGGACATGATATCCCGGGCGGACCAGGCCTTGTACCAAGCCAAACGGATGGGGAGAAACCGGGTGGAGCTGTCGGGACAAGCTGTCTCGCCTATCTAAACAAAATTATCTCATTTGGAGGAAACCACATGATCAAGAAACTGGAGCACATCGGAGTATACGTTCAAAACATGGATGAATCCATCGCCTTTTATACGGAGGTACTGGGTCTTAGTCTGACGGCACGCAAGCGGCTGGATAACGGAGTGGAGCTTTCGTTTCTTTCCTTTCCCGGCCACCCGGAAACGGAAATTGAGCTGATCGGACGAGGCACGGAGGGGATGTCGGACAGTGGCATTGTCCATCATATCGCCTTCACGGTAACGGATATCGAAGCGGAGCTGGAGCGTCTGAAAGGTTTGGGCATCCGGCTGTTGGATGAGGAGCCCCGCACCATATTGGGCGGGACCCAGATCGCCTTCTTTTTCGGCCCCAACGGGGAGCGTTTGGAGTTTTTCCAGCCTGCTCTTTGACTACACGGGATGGAGAGAATGGGTCAAAAGTTTTCCATCCTGTAATGATGTGAAGGATTCCGGAAAAAAAGGAAGAAATATTAAATAAGAATGTCCTCCACATTCCCTGAACGGGAGGAAAGACCCATGACCCATTTCATTCGCCGTTGGAAGTCGCCATTTCATTTCTCCGGGTTTATCTCCTGCGTCCTGGTCCTTGCCAATGGCCTTCTGGCCTCTACAGTGGAGCTGTTTGTCCGTTCCGGATCATTGGACAAGGGTCTGTTTTGGTATTTGGCGTTATCCGATATTTTTTCTATCGCTGCCCTGATTATCGGGGTTGTGCTTGTCCTGCGTTGGCCGCTTAAATCCGCTGCTGCCGCAAAGCTCTCTTCCTGTCCTGCCTCCGTCCTGTCCACTGCCGAGAGCGCTGCTGCTGTGGAGCCGGAAAGTTTGGCCGTACCGGAGGTCTCCCCTCATTATCTGGACCTGTCCCTGGGGCAGGATACGGATACAGGCGGGCGTTTGCGGGTGGTGGAGAGCTTGAGAAGAGCCAATATTTTTTGGAGCTCCTTGATTGAACACAGCACAGACGCTATCTATCTGACGGATCTGGACGGCAACATCCAGCGTGCCAATCCGGCCTTTGAGGCGTTGTACGGCTACAGGGAGGAGGAGGTGACCGGCGCATTTCAGCCCTTCCTGCAGGACAAGGATGCGCCGGAGTTTCTGGAATTGATCCGCAAGGTCAAGAATGGGGAAGAGGTAAGCGGGTACGAAACCGTCCGGCAAACCAAGGAAGGCAAAGAAATTCACGTTAGCCTGACCCTATCCCCCGTACGTCTGGATGATGGGGAGCCCGTTGCGCTGGCAGCTATCTGCCGTAATATTACCGAACGCAAGGAGACGGAGGAGCTGCTCCGCCGCTCCGAGAAGCTGTCGGTGATCGGCCAGCTTGCCGCCGGTGTGGCCCATGAAATCCGCAATCCTCTGACCACGCTGCGCGGCTTCGTCCAGCTGTTCAAGCAGCGCCAAACCGGAAACCAGGAATATCTGGATCTGATGCTGGACGAGGTGGAGCGGATCAACTTTATTGTCAGCGAGTTTATCATTCTCTCCAAGCCCCATCTGAACCAATTCCTGTATAAGGACCCCGGTGAGCTCCTGGAGGATACGCTCCGGGCGCTCCAGCCCCAGTCCCACATGAGCGGTGTGCGGCTGGAAGCCGGCATTGAGCAGAATTTGCCCCGGATGCTCTGTGAAGAAAATCTTGTGAAGCAGGTGTTTCTGAACATCATCAAAAATGGAATGGAATCCATGCCCGAAGGGGGAGTAATGAAGATTGATGCGGCTCTCGAGGGACAGGAGCGGATTAAGTTCCGTTTCATGGACCACGGGTCCGGGATCCCCCCGGATATGCTGAGGCGTTTGGGAGAGCCGTTCCTGACCAGCAAGAAGAATGGAACCGGATTGGGAATCATGGTCAGCCAGCAGATCATTGCCAACCATAAGGGGAGGCTGCATATTACCAGCGAACTGGGCAGGGGCACCTGTGTGGAGATTTTGTTTCCCGTGAATTTCCGCCAGCTGTCCGAGGACCTGGACACAGAGGACTGCGAGTCCTTGCCCGAAACCAGGGTCACAGTCCAAGCCTGTCCTCCCCATATCACCACCACCGGCAGAGGAAGCTGACCGGGCGGGAGACGAAGAAAGCGGGCCATGCCGGAGGGCATGCCCGCTTTCTGCTGTCACGGTTACCCGCCGAAGGAATCGCGGAACGCCCGGTTCAGCTCCTCCTCCCCCACATTCCACAACGGGGCGATGGAGGGGCTCACTTCCTTTTCCCACCAGTCCGCCAGAGCCTTCCGGTTGCTCCCGTTCTCCACAATCCACAGCAGATTCAGAGCTACCTTCTTGAAATACAGCTCCTCCGCCTGCTTCAAGGGTTCGGGTGCGATATAGGTTTTCAGCCTTTTGATGGTCCGGTACAGCTCCTTTTGGCAGGAGCGGCGAATTTGACGGGCAGTGGGAAGAGGCTTTTCGTGCTTGGCATTGCGCATGGGATTGGTTTGCATGGATACCACCAGCCTAATCATATCTTGGAAGACATAAGCAGTGTATGCGGCGGAGCTCCAATGGGCGACAAACCCTAAGATCTGCTCTAATCCACCACAATGTAGGCAATCATCGGCCCATTGTGGTTTTTGTCGGGATGGGTCAGGCAGATCAACCGGTAAACCCCCTCCTTGGAAGCCTGGAAGGCCACGGTGGTTTCCTTGCCCTTTTTCACTTCCCCCTTGATGCGGGTGCCCTCGATATAAAAGGGATGGCTGTTTCCGTTGACGCCGTACAGCACCAGGTTGATGGCTTCGCCTTTTTCCACGAATACGGTGCCCGGGTCCCACCTGTAGGCCTCAATGACAGTGCCGTCCTCCAGGGTGGATTTGGCCTCTGCCGTGACCATGTGAATGGTCCGGGGACCCTCCGGCTGGCCGTCAACCGGCTGGTCGCCGGAGTGATAGAGCCGGTAGAAGAACAGCCCGCCTGCAAGGAAAATAAAAGCCAGGGCACCGATCCACAGATGGCGACGCTTCAGCAGGATTACCTTTGACATAGGGTTCACTCTCCCGTACAAATATGGCTGTTGGGCGGTGTCTGAAATTTAGGCGCGCCCTGTTGCCCCTGCGCCGCGGGGCACGTCCTACGCTAAAAACTATGCGGGCGTAATGCCGGATAGTACGAACCTGTCCGGTTTGACAGCAATTGGGTACTAGCCGGATTTGTGATAGAATAGGATGAGTTAATCCCCAAAGCAATCCCCTAAAAGTGAAGGGATGCTAACTCCCCAAAAAGTGAAGCTATGCTAACGCAGCATATTCCGATTACTTTTCGGGGACCCCCTGGAATCATTTATCAGCAAGAGTCTTCAAATTAAAATGTCCGTCAGGACCGGAAAAGGTAGGATGAAGATGGGAGAGCTTGTGCACCGCATTCTGGAAGTCATTACAGGTATGGGCTACTGGGGAATTTTGATCGGACTGGCCATTGAGGTGATTCCGAGCGAAATTGTACTGGCCTATGCCGGATATCTGGCCTATCAGGGCGAGATCAATATGGTGGAGGCTGTGGTTTTTGGCACCATCGGCTGCCTGCTCCAGCAAATTGTGCTGTATGCCATTGGGATCTACGGGGGACGGCCCTTCGTGGACAAATACGGCAAATATCTGCACATCAAACCGAAGCACATTGATTTGACCGAACACTGGTTCAACAAGTACGGGGCGGGTGTAGTGTTTACCTCCCGGTTTATCCCCGTGGTCCGGCAGGCCATCTCAATCCCGGCGGGGATTGCCAGAATGAACCTGGCCAAGTTCCTGATTTACACCGGGCTGGCCTCTATTCCTTGGGCTGTTTTATTTATTACGCTGGGCAAAAAGCTGGGCGAAAATTGGGAAAGTATCGACGAGAAGGCAGGGCCCTACACCCAGCCTATTCTTTGGGGGGCTTTAGGCCTGACGGTCTTATATGTTCTGTATAAAGTTATTTTCCGCAAGAAAAAACCTGCTGGAGCAGCGGATACCGACTCTCCAAAAGGCGGAGAAACCATCGCCGGCCGGTTGAATACCATCGGCAGCGCCTACCGGGTGCTGCATGGCAGATCCATCAGCACCAGCAACGCTTCCCGGGAGTTTGCCCATCTGGTGGTTGGTCCCAACGGGGTGTTCCATATTGAGGAGAAGGACTGGGACGGTGCCGTTACCTTTACTGCCGGTGGAGTGGAGCGTGGTAATGGAAGACAGAAGGAGGACCCTACGGCACAATTGTACCGCCAAGAATTTGTGCTGAAGGAGCTTTTGCGGGACAATAGGATAGAGGCGGATGTGACGGGGGTGCTGTGCTTTAGTAACCCGGACTGTACCTTAAGCGGGAAAAGCCAGGCTTTTGCAGCCGTGAAGCCGGAGCAATTGGCGGATGCCATCCGCAGCCATCAGACCAAACGGGGGTTAACTCCCGAAGAGGTGGACAGAGTGGCCAGGCTGCTGGAGGAATCCGGCTCCCCCATACGGTAAAACCTCATTACCCAACAGATCAGGAGGAGATTCAATGAGCAAAAATTTGTTTTCCCTGCTGGGAGCAGGCTTGGAGCCGCAGCAATTTATCGAAGGAATGACGAAGAACCGGGAGAAGTTCCAGGAATGGACGGACAGCTTCAGCTGGCAGGAGGAGGAGCGTGCTTATTTCGAATCCCTGCGCAACCGGGATGATCTGCGCTGCCTGATTCTGGCCGCCGAATGGTGCGGAGATGTGGTGCGCAATGTCCCCGTGGTCCTGAAGGCTCTGGAGCCATCGGGCATTCCGGTGCGGATTCTCATTATGGAGGAGCATCCCGAGGTGATGGACCAGTTCCTGACCATGGGCGGCAAAGCGATTCCCATTGTAATTTTTACCGATGCAGGCGGGTATGTCCTGGGACATTGGGGACCGCGGCCCAAGCATGTGCAGGAGGCGATGACCGCCTTCAAGCTGGCCAACCCGGACCGGGAAGCGGCGGATTACCAGGAGAAGCTTGGGGAAGCACGCCAGGAAATGGGACGCCGCTACGGCGAAGGCACCGGCTATCACCAGGTGATCGTGTCGGAGCTGCGTGAGCTGATTTCTTCCTTTTAATTTACAACGATAGATTTTCGTATTGGAGGCTGCCGCTTTGCTTAAGATTGAGACTATCCCCTTGGGGCCCTTGGGGACCAACGCCTATTTATTGACCAACACCGAAGCGGGACAGGCGGTGGTCATTGACCCGGGGACCAATCCCCAGCCGCTGATCCGCCGTGTGCAGGACCTGGAGGTAACCGCTATTCTGCTGACCCACGCCCATTTTGACCATATCGGCGGGGTGGATGAGCTGCGGAAGCTGAAGGGCTGCCCGGTTTATCTGCATGATCTGGAGGCGGATTGGCTGACCAGCCCCAAAAAGAACGGTTCCCTGATGTGGCCTGAGGTAGGCCCGCCTGTGGTTACCGATCCGGCTGAATATGCCCTGGATGACGGCCAGGTGCTGAAGCTGCTGGGTGAAACCTTTAAGGTCATCCATACCCCCGGACACTCCCCGGGCAGCGTGAGCTTTTTGTGGGGAGATATCCTGTTTGCCGGAGATGCGCTATTTAAGCTTTCGGTAGGCCGCACGGATCTGCCGGGTGGCCATCACGAAACCTTGATGGATACACTCAAGAACAAGCTGATGAAGCTGGACGACCGTGTACAGGTTTATCCGGGACATGGCCAGCGGACCAACATCGGCTTTGAAAGAGCGAACAATCCCTACATTGAATAAAGGGTTAATTGTTCTGTTAAGGGGGCTCCCCCAAAAGGTATCGGAATCGGCTTCGAAGCATCTCGTCACTTTTGGGGGAATAAATGGTCGGAGGTACAGGTGAGTTAGTCCACACGGGGTGGCGCCTATTTTGCCGGGCATGGGTGAATACCGTGTTTTCCAGTGATCTCCACCCATAGACTGTTGGTGTATCCCAACAACCTAAGGAGGTTCACCCATATGAATTATGGAAATGTCAACAATATGCCCCCCGTGGTTTCACCTGCTTCCGTCAACGCCATGCCCAACATGATGCCGAATGCAATGCCCAATGCAATGCCTAACGCGATGCCGAATGTAACGGTTACGGAGAACATCTACATGTTCCCCTACGCCAAACCGAAGCCTCCGGTATATTCCGATGCGGCCCTCATTCTGGTGCTGTTCATTCTTCTGGTTATCATCAGCCGCGGAGTCGGATTTATCGGCAAGTGTTAAGAATCGCACGTCCAAGAAGCCGCTCTTCCCAAAAGGAAGGGCGGCTCTTTATATGTTGGGTGGGGACCATCACTTAGCTGTTGTTCAGCTTGCGCAGCAATTGGCTTACATAACCCTGGGATATCCCCAGCATCTCCGCCAGCTCCTGCTGCCGCAGATTAGGCTTTTCTTTAAGGATGTCCTCCACCTGCTTGAGCTTATCCGACTTGGAGCGGCGTCTGTCTTCCTGAACCGGGGGAGCCTGCACAGCCGGTCCTTGCTCCCGGTTATGCTTCAGCACCTCCTTAATGCAGGATTTGCAGATCAACTGGTTGTGGAAGTGCACCAGGTCATGGGAATCCATGCAAAACAGGCAGCAGTTGGATTTGTACCTCCGGACAATAATGGTGTTCTCATCCACGAAGAATTCGATGGGGTCCTCCAGCCGGATGCCCAACAGGTCCCTGGTTTCCTTGGGAATGACGATCCTGCCCAGACTATCCAGCTCGCGTACGATTCCGAACGTTTTATAATTGCCGTCCATGTAAAAAACCTCCAATTTTATCCTGTTTCAACCGATCCGCTTGCGCCCGCAGCACGCAGGGTTGCAGCGGGCGTTACGTTTCAGTGCAATTATAACTTGCAATACCTTGTAATTAAACTGAACTGCATGCATCCATTTGTATGTCCATGATGCAGCTGCCCATGATCAAAAACCCCTCAATCTGCATCCCCCGTAAAGCCTGTCACCGCATAGAGCGGCAGGAACCGGCACTGGAGGGTCCATCCCTTTTACGAAAAGGGATGTGAATGGGCAAACATCGATATCTTGACTAGATTTTACCAAACCTAAGAGAGAATGTATATGGAGAAGTGCTTTTTTCTTACTTTTATTCTCGTTTTTTTTGCGCGAGGTTGCAAGCACTTTTGCATGGGTGCGAACGTGAAATGTGCTGAACATTTGACCGGGGTCATGTACAATATGAGTATATATTTGGAAATAAAGGACGTGTCTGGGTTGGAAGAACTGACTTTTGATGAGCTTTTTTCCCAATTGTTTATCGACGCTGTGAAAGAAGAAATGGAACAGGTAGAACTTCCGGAGGCTTTTGCGATCCAATCTTCCTGGGAAACAGTGGCGCGTCACCTGGAGCATGTTCATCAGAGGAGGGAAAAAAATAATGGAATTGCTGAGCAATGAGGTGCTGGTTCATTGTTACCGCGATGCCGTTCGGCTCGGGCTGGAGCAAGCATTCATAGATCTGCTCGCCATGGAATTGAAACGCAGAGATCTGGATAGCAGCACATCATACATTGGCAGCAACTGCAAAATGGGTGCCTGATATAGGGCGTTGGCCGGAATGTTCCGGTCAACGCTTTTGTTTTGGGCAAATTCGGTGTACAATCTTCGATATGTGCTTTTTTTGATTGCTTGAGAGGTATCCTTACATCGGGAGGAATATTAGTGTGAAAATTCGTAGCCTTTATCTGAAACTGCTTGTGTTTCTGCTTCCCTGTTTGATTCTTTCCTTCGGATTGGTCTCCGGGATCAGCTATTTTTTTGCCCAACGATCTCTTTCGAATAGTGTGGAAGATACGGCCCTGGCCATCGGCCAGGATTACAGCCACCGGATTCAGGGCTTCATTAATGAAGCGGTAATCCAATCCGCTGACTTTGCCTCCGTTCCCGGTTTGCAGGATGTGAGCAACCTCTGGAATGTGGTTCATGTGCTGCAGGATAACAAAAAACGCTCCGGTTATCTGGAAAGTATGTTTTTTGTTTTTCCGGATGGTACGGGAGTGCGCTCCGACGGGACCTCCATGAGCATGTCGGATATGGATTTTTTCAAAACCGTGGTGGAAACCAAGCAGCCTGCCGTGTCCAGCCTTCAGATCTCCGCAACGACGGGTAAACCCGCTTTTTACGTGGCGGTTCCGGTTCTGAGTGGGGAGAAGCTGAACGGTGTGCTCACCGGCTCCTTTGCCTTGGACAAGCTTGCGGAGCTAATGAAGGGTTTGACCTTCATGGATACAGGGTATGGCATGCTGGCCGACGCCAACGGCGATATAATCGTACACCCGGCAATGCCGGAGCTGGCCGGGAAGCTGAAGCTGACAGAGAAGGAAATTGCTCCGGAGCTTCAGGTCAAGCAAAAGCAGCTGGATAACCGGCTTCTGACGCTGTTTAAGTCCGCGGCGGATTCGGGCAGCCAGATGCGGGGCAGCTATAAATTTGTCGATGGGGTCAACCATATTTCTGTATTTACCCCTTTTGACCTCCCCGGAGGAAACCGCTGGATGATGATGGTCACCGCGCCGGCGGATGAGGTTAACCGTGAGCTGTCCAGTCTGGCCATTACGATCCTGGTCGTTTCCCTGCTGTGTCTGGTCCTGGCGGCAGCAGCCATTGCATACATAAGCCGTTTGATTGCCAAACCCATTACTGTCATCCGCGACGATTGCAACATGCTGGCCTCCGGAAATCTGCAAGAGCAGGCCCGCCAAATCCGCTCTGAGGATGAAATCGGCCAGCTTGCGGATGGATTCAGGGATATGCGCACCACCCTGCGCGGTCTGATCACACGCGTCTATTCCCAATCCGAGCAGGTGGCCGCCTCTAGCCAGGAGGTGACCGCCAGCGCCCATCAGTCCTCTGTGGCCGTTAACCAGGTGGTGGAGTCCTTCAGCTCCATTGTGCAGGGTTCGGAGCGGCAGGCCGTTTCCGTCAACCGGCTGAACGAGGTCGCCGAGGATTTATTCGCCCACACCAGCCAAATTGCAGAAGCTGCCGATAACGCGGCGGAGGTAGCCCGCAAAACCTCCGAGTCGGCCCACACCGGGTCGGAGACAGTTGCTGAAACCCTGGCGCAAATTCAAGCCGTAGGCAGCGGCTCTGACAAAATTGGTACAGCTATGGATGAGCTGGACCGGAATTTCGCCGAAATCAGCAAAATTGTCGGCATCATCTCCTCCATCTCCGGACAAACGAATCTGCTTGCCTTGAACGCATCGATTGAAGCGGCCCGGGCAGGCGAACATGGGCGCGGTTTTGCCGTGGTGGCATCGGAGGTCAGAGCCCTGGCCGAGGAATCCAGCGGCGCTGCCTCTCAGATTACGGCGTTGATCGCCCGCAACCAGGCCAGCCTCAGCCAGGCGCTGACTGTAACGAAGAATGGCAGAGATTCCATAGTGTCCGCAATCCGTCTGGCGGATGAAACCAACCAGTCCTTCAGCGTGATTAAGGAGTCGGTGCTGGGATTGACGGAGCAGGTGGCCAGCATCTCCCAGTCCATCGGCAAGATTGTCCACGGAGCCGAGGTTCTCGCGGAAGCGGCCAAGGATACGGACGACGCCAGTCACACGGCGCTGATGGAATCTGCCGCGGTATCCGCCACTACGCAGGAGCTCTCGGCGGCAATGGAGGAAATCGCCGCCTCCAGCCAGAGCCTGGCCGTACTGGCAGGGGAGCTGCAGTCGGAGCTGTCCAAGTTCTCCCTGTAACGTTCTCCCTCAGACAAAAGGCAGCCCACTGGGCTGCCTTTTTGCTTGCGGCTACACTCTTTTAGAACCCATGCGCCATCATGGCGTCGGCTACCTTCAGGAAGCCGGCAATATTCGCACCGACCACCAGATTGCCAGGTGCTCCATATTCCATGGAGGCCTTCATGCTGGACCGGTAAATATCCTTCATAATCGACTGCAGCTTTAAATCTACCTCTTCCATGGTCCAGGACAGCCTTGCGCTGTTTTGGGCCATTTCCAATGCCGATACAGACACACCGCCTGCATTGGCCGCTTTTGCGGGAGCGAACAGCACCTTATTATCCAGGAAAACCCCGATGGCCTCCAGCGTGGAGGGCATATTGGCTCCTTCTCCCACCGCTCTCACCCCATTTTGAACCAGGAGCTCAGCCGATTCCTTGTCGATCTCATTTTGGGTGGCACATGGCAGAGCAATATCGCAGGGAATACTCCATATCCCGGAGCAGCCCTCTGTATACACCGCATCTGGATGCTCCAGAATATAATCACGGCATCTCTTCTTCTCCACTTCCTTCAACCGCTTCAGCGTATCCAGCCGGATGCCGTCCTTATGGTAGATATACCCGCTGGAATCGCTGCACGCCACCACCTTGGCTCCCAGCTGCATGGCTTTTTCAATTGCATATATGGAGACATTCCCTGATCCGGAAACAATGACTGTGCTTCCACTGAAGGAAAGTCCCGCATCGCCCAGCATTTGATCCACAAAGTATACGGTGCCGTAGCCGGTAGCCTCCTTGCGGCCCAAGCTTCCGCCGTAGCCGATTCCTTTGCCGGTGAGCACACCAGCCTCATAAACACCCTGCAGCTTCTTGTATTGGCCGAACATATAGCCGATTTCCTTGGCCCCAACTCCAATATCCCCGGCTGGGACATCCTTGTCCGGTCCGATATATCTGCTGAGCTCGGTCATGAAGCTTTGGCAAAAACGCATGATCTCCAAATCCGATTTCCCCTTGGGATCAAAGTCGGAGCCGCCTTTACCGCCGCCGATGGGCTGCCCGGTCAAAGAGTTTTTGAAGGTTTGCTCGAAGCCCAGAAATTTGATGATACTGGCGTTAACGGAAGGGTGGAACCGGATACCGCCCTTGTAAGGTCCGATGGAATTGTTGAATTGCACGCGGAACCCGCGGTTGACACGGACGCTCCCGTTGTCGTCCATCCAGGGCACCCGGAAGGAAACCAGGCGGTCAGGCTCAACCAGGCGCTCCAGAATACCGAGCTTCATATAGGATGGATTTTTGCTGAACACAGGAATCAAGGAATGCAGAACCTCTTTCACCGCTTGATGGAATTCGGTTTCATGGGGATTCCGCGTCCGGACAGTTTCGAAAACAGTGTTCATGTAATCCTGTGCCTCTTGGGTGTAAGTTTGCTCTACATTCGCTGAAACAGTCAATGTGTCCACTCCTTCAATAATAAATGAAAGGCAATTTATCTTTCTTATGTTGTGTTTTCATTCTATAATTTAATAAATCATCGCTCCAATATTAAAATACGATATAGCTCATGTGTTTTGCGCATGAACGGGAGGTGCAGGATGGAGATTAGACAAATGAGGTATTTTATGGAGGTCGCCAAACGGGAGCATGTAACCGAAGCGGCGAAGGCTCTGCATGTGGCCCAGTCCTCCGTAAGCCGGCAGCTGATTAATTTGGAAAGTGAATTAGGAGTGGACCTTTTTGTCCATGAAGGCAGGCGGGTGAGGCTGACCCCCATCGGGAGAATTTTCCTGGAGCGTGTGGAGCAGGCCATGAATATGATCCACGAGGCGGAACGGGGGGTGAAGGAATATCTGGAGCCGGAAAAAGGAACAGTCCGTATTGCGTTTCCCATCAGTATGGCGGCTCATGTTCTGCCAACGGCCATTTTTGCCTTCCGCCAGCAGTACCCGGAGGCTAAATTTCAGATGAGACAAGGGCTTTATCAGGATTTAATCGACGGGGTGATAAGCGGTGATTTTAACCTTGCTCTAATTGCTCCCGTTCCGGAAGAGGAAACGAGGATTCAAGGGAAGGTCTTATTCACCGAAAATATTGTTGCCTTATTGCCGGCCCAGCATCCTCTCGCCAACCGCCCCGCCCTTCAGCTGCAGGATTTGAAGGATGTGCCCATGGTGACCCTGCCTGAAGGCACGATCTTCCGGAAGCTTGTGCTGCGCGCCTGCCTTAAGCTTGGGTTTGCGCCTGTTATTGCCTTTGAGGGGGATGATATTGACGCCTTGAAGGGACTGGTATCCGCGGGTCTTGGATATGCGCTGATGCCGGAGGTTACCCTCATGGACAGCCTTCCCCGCGCCACGGTCAAAATACCGGTGGTTAATCCGGGTGTGACCCGGACCATCGGGGTGATCTGTCCGGCCCAGCGCAAGCTGCTGCCCACAGAAGAATTATTTTATCATTTTTTATCCGAATTTTATGCGAAGCAGCATGATAGAAGGGATTAAAAATGCTGAAAAGTGTCGAAATTTGCATGGGATAACCGTACTATTCATACCGGAGATATGGTAGAGTAATAGAGTTGACAAACATCGAGAATGCAATGACGAAAGGACTCCGGCGATGAGAAAAAGTCTTCGTATGCAAATTTTGATCCCCTTTTTGGTCTTGATTATAGCTGCCAGCGGGATCATAACCTATCTGGGCTATTATTTTGCAACCCGTATGACAGTGGAAAACCAAACAGCGGGCAATGAGACCGCTATGAAGCTGCTGAACGGGAATTTGAGCCTGTACCTGAAGGAGCATGAGCGGCTGGCGGAGATGCTGGCCGGCAACAATGAGCTTGAGCAAGCCGCCCAATATGGCCTGGATAGCAAACAGGGTAAAGTGGTGCTTCCTGCCGTACGCAATATATTTCAGGAAGCGCTGAAGGCGGATGACCAGCTCATTAATGTTTATGTGGGACTGGCTGACAAGGGCATGCTGGTGGAGCCGGCGGCAGATCTGCCAAGCGGCTTTGACCCGACCACGCGGGACTGGTACCAAAAGGCGGCGTCCCAGAAGAACGCAACCGTATGGGTGGAGCCTTACATCGATACGGCCAGCAAAAGCCTGGTGCTGACTGTTTCCCGCGCGGTGGAGGCGGACGGCAAGCTTGTGGGTGTTGTAGGAGTAGACTTGAAAATTGATTCTATGATGGAGCTCATCAATAGCGTGAAGCTGGGAGATACAGGGCATGTCTTTATGCTGGACGCCCAAAACAAGATTATTTCACACCGGGACAAGGAGCAAATCGGCTCCGATCAAAGCGGTTTGGAATTTGTGCGGAAAATCCAGGAGAACGGCGCCGTCGGTACTGTGCAGTATAAGAGTGACGGCAATCCTAACATATTGAGCTATGTGACCAACGATAAAACCGGATGGAAAATTGCCGCTGTGGCCAATCTGCGTGAATTTGAGGACAAGGCCGCCGGCCTTCTCACTCCCAGTCTGATCAGTCTTTTGGCTGTGATGATGGTGGCGGGACTGCTGTCCTGGCCGTTGACCCAGGCTATTATCCGGCCGATCCGCAGGCTTCAAGCCGCCATGCTGGAATTTCGGCAGGGCAATCTGTCCGTACGCTCCGGCATCAGGAAGCGCAATGAAATCGGCCAGTTGGCCGATGGCTTCGACGAGATGGCCGGACAGATGAGCACGCTTATGGAGCATATCCGGCAGACCAGCAGCCAGCTGGCGGATTCCTCCCATATTCTCAAGCTCAGCGCCGCGGAGAATACGGCTTCCTCATCTGAGGTCGCGGTGACCATGCAGGAGATGGCGTCGGGGGCAGGTGACCAGGCGGAAATAGTGGAGCATAATGCTGTTGTGGTCCAGGAGATGGCCCGCCACATTGATTCGGTTGAACAGGAAACGGGCAGCATGCACGGTCTGACCCAATCCATGATGGAGGTGGCTGCGGTGAACGGCGAACGGCTGGAGCAGCTGTCCGTTCAAACCCGCGATACGGTGGAGGCTGCGGCTTCGGTTAAGGATGCCATGTATTCTCTGGGGGAATCCTCCCGCCAAGTCGGTGAATTTGTGTCCGTAATTGCCGGTATTACCGCCCAAACCAATATTCTCTCCCTGAATGCGGCCATTGAGGCGGCCAGGGCCGGGGAGCAGGGCCGGGGCTTCGGAGTGGTAGCAGCAGAGATCCGCAAGCTGGCCGCCCACTCGGAGGAAGCCTTGGCTTCCATCTCGGAGCTGGTAGAGCGTATGGGACGCAATACCCGTGAAGCTGTACAGATGACGGAGAAGGCTGGCGAATCCATGTCCAAGCAGGCCGTTGTCGTCCGGGAAACTCGCTCCGGGTTCGTCTCCATTCAGGAGACGGTGCAGGCCAACCTGGAGGGAATTGCCCGGGTAATAGCCGCGGTGGGAGCCCTGACGGCGGAGAAGGATAAGATCAGCGCCAACACCTCGGAGCTGCAAGCTATCTGCCAGGCCACCGCGGCCGGGACTGAAGAGGTCTCCGCATCGGTTCAGGAGCAAACCGCCTCCATGGAGCAGCTAAATCATCTGGCCCGGCAGCTGGAGGACGTGGCCCAAACCTTGTCCCGGGAGATTAGCAAATTCAAATCATAGATAACCCGGTTTCTCCAAAGCAGGGAAAGCCGGAAACGGTCCGAAAGGCAACGCAGCAGCGTTGTCTTTTTTGTATGGCGCCAAAAGCCTTGATTTTCATGACAATCCACCCGGAATCCCCTCATCAAACAATGACAAAGCGCAGGTTTCGAAATGAATATCCTTGCGGCGCAAGGCTTTGCGGCTGCTGCGGCTGGAGGACAGGCGGGAATGTCGTGCAGGAATGACTATGGACGGCAATGGATAGCGGGGGCTAAGATGCAGATGTAGCGAGGAGAGACGCTGGACCATACACAAAGACAACGAACGTGACACAAAAAAAGGAGAGACTGATATGAGCAATGAAGCTGTTGTGCCTCATGTGCCTGCCTTGGGCAAGGTACACCGCCGGCAGAAAATGAAACGGATTGTCCGTAACCGCTGGCTCTATTTTATGATGCTGCCCGGAATCCTGTATTTTCTGATTTTCAAATATGCTCCCATGTACGGGGTGCTGCTGGCTTTCAAAAACTATCAGCCGTTCCTGGGTTTTATCGATAGCCAATGGGTGGGCATGAAGCATTTCAGCCGGTTCTTCGGTGACCCGCTGTTCTGGCAATTGCTGAAGAACACGATGATTCTGGCGTTGTATAACATCGCCTTCTTTTTCCCGCTACCCATCGTCATCGCGCTGCTTTTGAATGAGCTGCGGATGGAAGGGTACAAGCGGATTGTGCAAACCATGATTTATGTGCCTCACTTTATGTCCTGGGTAGTTATTGTATCCATCGCCTACCTGTTCTTTACGACCGAAGGCGGTTTGGTCAATGAGGCTATCGCTTCCATGGGCGGTGATAAGATCCAGTTCCTGATGGCGCCCGAGTGGTTCCGCGGATTTATCACAGGTGAGGTTATCTGGAAGGAGACAGGCTGGGGCACGATTATATTCCTGGCCGCGCTTGCCGGTGTGGACACCCAATTGTACGAAGCCGCCAGAATGGACGGCGCCAACCGCTTCCGCCAGCTGTGGCATATTACCCTGCCGGCCATTAAACCCACCATTATCATTCTTCTGATTCTGCGGCTGGGCAACTTCCTGGATACCGGCTTCGAGCAAATTTTCCTCATGCTCAACTCCATCAACCGCGGGGTTGGCGAAGTGTTCGACACCTATGTATACAGCATCGGGATTTCCCAAGGCCAGTACAGCTACAGTACGGCTGTAGGGCTGTTCAAATCCTTGGTGGGCCTGGTTCTGGTATTCGCATCCAATGCATTGGCCAAACGCTTCGGCGAAGAGGGGATACTTTAAGTACCCCCCAAAAGTGACGTGATGCTACGAAGTGAATTCCGGTTACTTTCGGGGGAGCCCCCATAATTCCAATAAGTAAGCGTACAGAGAAGGAGAGAGCCTTATGGTTCAGGATAAATCAATCGGCAACAAAGTCTTCGATACGGCCAATGTGATCGTCTTGGGTATGTTTGCACTGGTCACCGTTATTCCGTTTCTCTATGTGATAGCAGGCTCCTTTGCAACGCAGCATGAGCTCTTGGAAAGAGGCTTTATCCTCTTCCCCACAGAGTTTTCCTTAAGCGCCTATAAGTTTATTTTCTCCACCAGCACCCTGGTGAGAAGCTTGCTGGTCACCATCTTTATTACGGTGGTGGGTACCCTTATCAACCTGATCTTCACCTGTTTGATGGCTTATCCTATGGCCAGAAGAGATTTGGACTTCCGCAAGCCCATCCAGCTGATGGTGATCTTCACCATGCTGTTCAGCGGCGGTATGATCCCTACCTTCCTGGTGGTGAAGAATCTTCATATGATCGACACCTACTGGGCCCTGCTTCTGCCCGGTGCCATCAGCGCCTTCAACCTGATTATTATCCGCAGCTTTTTCCAGCAGCTTCCGGATGGATTGGAGGAATCGGCGAAGATTGACGGCGCCAGCGATCCCGGCATTCTGCTCAAGATCGTGCTTCCTTTGTCCATGCCGGTATTGGCCACCTTCTCCCTGTTTTATGCGGTAGGACACTGGAATACCTTCTTCAGCGCCGTCCTGTACATCAACGATTCCACCAAGTGGCCGATCCAGGTGCTGCTGCGCCAGATTGTTATCCTGTCCCAAGGCGGCAGCCTGGGGGACACCACGGCCTTCGAGCAGGATTTTGTCCCGCCCGACCAAGCTGTCAAAATGGCGGTTATCGTCATCTCCACCATTCCGATTCTGGTTGTTTATCCGTTCCTGCAAAAGCATTTTGCCAAAGGGGTATTGTTGGGGTCCGTGAAGGGTTAAAAACCTCTAGGGTGTGTTTGCAAACTCCGAGGGGAGCAGATTTGGCCGAATTTTCGTTTCAGGCAAGGCACTTACGTGAAGGCGTACCGGGGGTACGTCAAGCGGAAGTAACGATGCAAGGGACGAAAGGGCGGTAAAAGATGCCCTCAAGCGGGTTTGCAAACACGGCCTACCGGCGCCAATTGTATATACTAATTTCATTATCTGTACACAATAAAAGGGAGGATCACATTTTATGAACACCACAAGCAAAAAGGCATGGATCAAATCCGCAGCCTTGGCAAGCGCCATGGCGATTGCCGCCGGCACATTGGCAGGCTGCGGCGGAGACAGCAAGGACAACGCGGCTTCACCTTCCGCAAGCTCGCCGGCGGGGTCTACGACTCAAGCCAGCACTGCACCCAAGGCTCCGTTCAAAATGTCCCTGATGCTGACCAGCTACAACCCTGAGTTCCTCGACACTAACGGCGAAATCTTCAAGAAGCTGGAGGAGCGCACCAATACCAAGCTGACCCTGACCTGGATTCCTTCTTCCACTTATTCCGATAAGCTGAGCGCCACTGTAGCCTCCGGCGAACTCCCCAGCGCTGTGCTGGTGCTGAACCAAAAGCTGCCGTACATTGTCAATGCTGTCCGCTCCGGCATGTTCTGGGAAGTGGGCCCGTACCTGAAGGATTATCCGAACCTGAGCCGCATGAACAAGATTGCCCTGGACGCCGTGTCCATCGACGGCAAGGTGTACGGTCTTTACCGCGAACGGGATCTGGCCCGGGACGGCGTCATGCTGCGCAAGGACTGGCTGGATAACGTAGGTATGCAGGTGCCGAAAACCATCGATGATTTCTACAACGTTCTGAAAGCGTTTGTGAACAATGACCCGGACAAAAACGGCAAAGCCGATACCACCGGTATGGCCGAGTCCCAGGTTTCCGGCAGCTGGCGCTCCATGCTGGTATGGCACGGCGGCCCGGCGGACTGGGAGATCAAGGACGGCAAGGCCAGCCCGGCCCATCTGTCTCCCGCCTATAAGGAAACGATGAAGTTCTACAAGAAGCTGTATACCGAAAAGCTGATCAACCTGGACTTTGCAGTGGTGAAGGACGGCAAACAACTGATCAATGGCAACAAAGCCGGCGCATGGGTAGCCAACCTGAATGACGGCCAAGGCATTGAGGAAGCGGTGAAGAAGGTTGTTCCGACGGGCGCCATCACCATGACCAACACCCTGGAGGGTCCTCAAGGCGCGAAGGCTGCCGGCGGCTCCGGCTCCTACGGACTGTTCATGATCCCCAAAACCAGTGTCAAAACCGAAGCGGATCTGAAGTCCGTCCTGAACTTCTTCGACAAGCTGTGTGACGAAGACATTCAAAACATGCTGGTGAACGGTCTGGAAGGCCGCCAGTACAAGATCGAAAACGGCAACTATGTGAAAACCACTGACTCCAAGATGCTGGTGGAATACGGCATGGGCGACTCCTCCCAGCTGGCTGTTCTCCGGGATAAGGTAAAAGGCTACGGCGGTCCGCTGTACCAGCTGCGCGATGAGCTGTACAAGAAGAATGCCTCCATTGCGGTTGCCAACCCGCTGCAATCTTACGTATCCGATACCTACAGCGAAAAAGGCTCCGAGCTGGACAAGATCGTCGAGGACGCTCGCATCAAGTTTATCATGGGTGAAATTGACGAAGCCGGCTTCGATGCGGCAGTAGCTAAGTGGAAGAAGGACGGCGGCGACAAGATCATGGAGGAGTACACCGCCGCTTACAACAAAACCAAGAAATAATCATGATATAATGGAAGGCACCAAATAACGTGCCGGGGGTAGTGATAGCATGCGCAGATCCAGCTATTTGTTAAAACTAGTGTTGCTTACAATCGTGGTCGGAACATTCCCTGTTCTGACGCTGGGCTGGTATTCCTATCACTACTCCTCCCAATCCGTGCTTGAGCAGGTGGAGGAGAGCAATACCCAGATTCTGAGGCAAAGCCAGCTGCGGGTGGAGCAAACCCTGAAGATGGTGGACTATTCCACCTCCCAGGTGCTAAGCGTCCCCAGCGTGGCCAGCGCCTTTCCCCTTCCTTTGGGGACGGAAAATCGAGTGCTTATCCAAGACATCTACAACATCCTGACCTCCATTCAAACCTTTGAAATGGGCATTAAGGATGTTTATCTGTACAGTCTTCAACAGGATTGGCTGATTACGAATGCAGGGCTGAACGACTATAATGATCCGGGTTTGAAGTCCATGATCCGCGGTTTTTCAGGATTTCCCCAAGGCTCTGTGTGGATCAGCGGTTTGCCTGCCCCTACGCAAGGAGAAGGCGGAACCGTCGATTTGAAAAACGCTATCATCAGTGTGAAAAAATGGCCAATCAATGCCGCTAATCCAAGGGGATTGATCTGCGTTGTGCTGTCCGCCCAGCAGCTGAACCAGCAAATCGACAGTGAGCGCCAGGCCGGGAGCATCTTTATCGTTGACCGGGATGGCCGGATTATCGCCGACACCAACAATGCCCGAATCGGCTCAGTGGTGAACGATGTCCCCTATATTTCCAAGATTAATGAAAATCCGGAGAGCTTCGGAACCATCAGCGGCTTGGAGGGAGGAGAAAAGGTAACCGTCTCGTACCGGAAGTCCGCCTATAACGGCTGGACCTATGTATCGGTTGTTCCCACCTCCGCCTTTACCCGCCAAGCCACTGCTATCGGATTGACCTCCATCCTGGTAAGTGTCGGCGTTCTGGCAGCCACTGTGCTTGTGGCTCTGGTCGGTTCGCGGAAAATGTACAGCCCGGTAGGCCGGATGTACCGCACCCTCTTGGAGGGCAAGGAGGGGCCAGACCGGAAGAAGGACGAGTTCACCGCCATCTCCGAGCGGATTGAGGGGATTCTCACCGACCAGTCCCGGCTGCGTTTTGAAATCCAGGGCCAGAAGCATCAATTGACTGAGCTCCTGGTGCGGAAGCTGATGCTGGGCGAGGTGAAGGGACAGGAAATCCAGAACAGGCTTCCGTATTACGGCCAATCCCATGCGGAAAAATGGACGGTGATGCGGGTGCTGATATTCCAGATCGACCGGCTGGACCCCAACCGGTTTACGGAAAAGGATATGGACCTTCTGCTGTTCGCCATCAGCAATATTGCAGCGGAAATTGTGCCGGAGGAGGAACGTTTGTCCCCGGTGGTGATCCAGGAATCTGTGGTGATTCTCGTCGGCAGTGCCGCCCAATCGGAGGAGCTGTTCAAGGAATCCGTCTTTGATGTGGCCAGCCGTGTCCAGGCTTCCGTGAAGCAATACCTGCAGATGGAGACCAGCGCCGGAATCAGCCGCTCCTTCAAGGAATGGACAGATGCCTCCCGCGGATATGAGGAAAGCAAGAATGCCCTGAAATACCGGGCCCGGCTGGGGGAGGAGGCCATTCTGTTTATCGAGGATGTGCAGCCTGACAAGGGGAAAAACCCTGTGTATCCCAAGGAGCTGGGGGATAATGTGCTGGAATGCATCAAGTCTCTTGATTCCGCAGGCGCCAGGAAAGCCTTGTCCGAGCTGATGGCCGAGCTGTGGCGGCAGGATTACGACCATAACGATTACCAGCTGGCCCTGATCCGCCTGATGATGGATCTGACCAAGCTGCTGCAGGATGCGGGCATTTCCCTTCACCTGCTCCAGTCGGACAGCAGCTCCTTTTTTGAGGATTTGCTCAAGCTGCATACCGGCAGGGAAATCGAGGACTGGTTCCTGTCCCATCTGATCATCCCCGGCATCGATCTTTTGGAGGAGCGGCGGCAAGCGCAATTTACGTCCATCTCCCAGGAGGTCAAGCGGCTCATCGAAGAGGCCTTTGATACCGATCTGACGCTGGAAAAATGCTCGGCCCGGATCAATTACCATCCGCAATATATCAGCCGTGTTTTCCGTCAGGAAACCGGCGTGACCTTTACGGATTATCTGGCACAATACAGGCTGGAGGTGGCCAAACGGTGGCTCAAGGAAACGGAGCTGACCATCACCGACATCGCCGAAAAGCTCAAGTACAATAATCCGGCCAATTTCATCCGTTATTTCCGCAAAATGGAGGGAGTGACCCCGGGCCAATACCGGGACAAAAACAGGGGAGTGTAAAAGCTCCCTGTTCTTTTGCCCGGGCAAGGGTGTGTTTGTAAACACGGCCTAGGTAGTTGGGCTGGCTGAACACGAAAAATCGTATACAATTTCCCTGAAATGGGTGGAATGACGCATTGTATGCGAAAAATCATATATAATTCCGTGCTGCAGGGGTAGAAGGGCGGATTATATTCGAAAAACCGAGTATAACCGTGTTATTTGGACCGAAGGGCCAAATTAAACATGAAAAACCGAGTTTACGCCTCCGTGAGAGGGGGGGCCACCGGGGACCAGGTTATTCAAGGTGTGGCCTTCAAATTGGCCGTGCCAATTTCGAAGCTTTCATAACCCATCCGGCCTGCGGCCAGGACCGGGTTATTCAAGAGGAGAGGAGTTTTTCAGTTTGGAACAGGTGAAGGAGTATGGACATTTTGAAGAGAATGGCAGGAGGTTTGTGATTACTACACCACGCACTCCGGCGCGCTGGTTCAACTATTTGTTCAACGATACCTACTACATGGAAGTAAGCGAAACCGGCCAAGGCAACAGCGTTGCCTTCCAGCCCAAGAACCGCACCTTTAACCGGGGCTACCGGTATTTTTATCTGCGGGATCAGGATTCCGCCGAGGTTTGGTGTCCGGGTTACCAGCCGCTCCGGTCGGAGGTAGAGCAGTTTAACTGCGCCCATTCGCTGGCTTACAGTGAGCTCCGCTCCGTGTACAAGGGGATCGAAGCGTCGATACACGTATTTGTCCCGGCAGAGGGCCAGCAGGAGGTGTGGACGGCCACTCTGCGCAACAACAGCGAAGCGGTCCGCCGGCTGTCCCTGTTTTCTGTGTTCTCCTTGGAGAATGGCGGTGTGATGGGCAGCAAATGTACCTTTGACGAACAGAAGCAGATCCTGTCCAGCTTCTCCTTCCCTTACCATGTTACCTATGACGACAAGGAGAAGGTGCACGACCATACCAACTGGGTGTACGTGTACGCCGACCGGAAGGCGGATTATTGGGACTGCAGCCAACGGCGTTTTTTTGGCGGGGATGATGTTCACGATATGCCTGCGGCTCTCACGAACGGACGCTGCTCCAACAAGATTGCCGAAGCGGAGAACCCTATCGGTGCCCTCCAGCATGAGCTGGAGCTGCAGCCGGGGGAAGAAATCCAAATTCGGTTTGTAGTGGGTGTTGCCAACTCCATGGATGAGATTGAGGAAAGCCGGAAGCTGCTGCTGGCAAAAGGCTGGGCATCTCTCCTGGCAGAGGTGGAGGATATCTGGAAATCCAGAACCGATGCTTTCCTGGTGAATACACCGGACGCCAATGTGGATGCTTTCATGAATTATTGGCTGAAAAAGCAAATTGTGCTGCAGACCCGCACCAACCGGATGTCCAACTACTGCCCGATCCGCAACCAGCTGCAGGATGCGTTGGGATATGCCCTGGTGGATGCCCCGGGTGCAGTGGAGTATATGGCTTCCGTCTTGAAGGGCCAGGAGAAAAGCGGCTTCATCAAACAATGGATTATGACCGATGGTTCGCCGCCCAAAAATCTTTGTCTGCTGAATCATACGGACGGGCCTATCTGGCTGTTGATATGCTTTGCTGCATTAGTGAACCAAAACGGCAGCCCGGAGCTGCTTAACCGCCAGATTGGCTTTAAGAATACGGACGAAACCGCCCCGGTCTATGACCATTTGCTGCTGGCGGTGGATTATATGGTCCAAGCCGTGGGTGCACATGGGTTATGCCTCATGGGGGATGGGGATTGGAATGATCCCATCAACGGTCCCGGACGCCTGGGCAAGGGCGAATCCGCCTGGAGCACCATGGCGCTGGTGTATGCCATCCGCTCCATTCTTCCCTTCTGCCTGCAGCGGGGCGATGTGGAAACAGCCAACCGTCTGGAAGCAGCCGCTGAAAAACTGGAGAAGGCCGTCAATGATACCTGCTGGGATGGCGCCTGGTATATAGCTGGTTTTGACGATTTCGGCATTCCTTTTGGCACAATCAAGGATGAGGAGGGCAAGCTCTTCCTCAACACCCAAACCTGGGCTATTATGAGCGGCATCGCTCAAGGCGAACGCCTTACTGCATGTCTTGCTGCTATCGACAGCCTGGACACTCCTTGCGGACCCAAGCTGCTGGAGCCCTCCTTCAGCGAATGGAATCCCAAGTGGGGGCGCATCAGCATCAAGCTGGAGGGCACCACGGAGAATGGTTCGGTGTATTGCCATGCTTCCATGTTCAAGGCTTTTGCGGATTGTGTAGTTGGCCGGGGCAGACAGGCGCTGGACACCATCAGCAAAACCCTGCCCACCAACCCGGATAATCCGCCTGCCGTGAACCTGCAGGTGCCGATTTTTGTGCCCAACTTCTACCTCGGTCTGGAGGACTCCCCTAATTTCGGCCAATCCAGCCATCATCATTCTACCGGAACAGTGGGCTGGATGCTGTGGACCACACTGGAATATGTGCTGGGTACCCGAGCCACCGCCGAAGGCCTGGTGATCGATCCCTGTATCCCGGAGGAGTGGCGGGAATACCGGGTGGACCGGATTTTCCGCAACGCCCGTTACCAAGTGACCGTGCTGAATCCGGAGGGTGCAGCCCGCGGTGTCCGCAGGGTAGAGGTCAACGGCCAAACCTGGGAGGGAAATATCCTTCCTTACGAGGACGGCCAGGAGTATCAGGTCACCGTTTGGATGGGTTAATGGGATAACAGGATAATTTAATAGAGGCCAACCCCTGGAGAAAGGAAGAAGTCTTCCGCCTCTTCGGGGCAGCCTCCTTAATATGATGCGAGAGGTGATAAGCGGATGAAAAAATGGCAAATGAAATACAGGGCGGTTTCTGCCCTGCTGGTGGTGCTGCTGCTTCTGCCGGGATTGGTTCTGGCGGAAGGGGCATCAACACGGCTGGATTCCATATCTGCTGCCGCACCTGGTGAAAGCGTCGTCATTCGGGGAGACACAGAGCTGGCGGAGGTGCTGCTCCGGATTCTTCGACCTAACGGGACCTTGCTGGAGCTGGATTTGCTCAGCAAGGACGAGCTTGCCGCAGGCAAAACCGTCACCCTTCCCGCTGAAGCTCCCGAAGGAACGTATCAGGTGAGCGCAGGGATGGGACAAGATGCAGCCACCATTAGCTTTAAGGTGGAGGCAGGTGGCAACGGGCCTGAACCAAGCACCTCGCCCAGCGTATCGCCAAGCGTGTCGCCGAGTGTGTCACCAAGCCAGTCGCCCAGTGATTCGCCGGATAGCGAAAGCCCGGGTGGTTCAGTGGGCACCATCGCCCCTTCGCCAACTGCCTCTCCCGCTTCAACGGCTAAACCAGCCGAACAAGCGGATATCGCTGTCAAAGGCGCCATGAATGCAGCGGGAGCCGTAACTGCATCCGTATCGGAGCAAACGCTAAAGGAGGCTCTTCAAAAAACGGCCGGCAGCCAAGTAGCCATCCAGCTCGATGCTGTCAGCGGAGCGAAGGAATATCAGCTGAGCCTGCCGTCGGCGGTGCTGGAAGCTCTACCAGCCGGACAGTCGCTGCTGGTGAAGACAGAGCTGGCCAGCGTCACCGTAACCTCCGCTATGCTGGCGGGATTGGAGACTCCCCCGGCAGGCAGTATTTCCTTGATTATCGGCCGTGCCGATCCGTCCTCGCTTCCTGCAGAGGCCGTCCAAGCAGCCGGTGGAAAACCCGTACTGGAGCTTGCTTTCCACGTGGACGGCAAACCCGCTGCATGGTCCGGCAGCCCGGTTCCCGCAACCGTCACCGTTCCTTACCAGCCTGCAGCTTCTGAGTTGGCAAGAACCGACCTGATCGTGGTCTGGCACATCGGTGACGACGGGAACATCAGCGTAATCCCCACCAGCAGGTACAACAATGGAGCGGTCACCTTTGAAACCACACATTTCAGCAAATACGCCGTGGTTTATAGCCCCGTTGCCTTTAGTGACACTGCAAGCTACCCGTGGGCTGAAAAGCAGATTGAAGCCCTGGCGGCCCGGGGCATTATTGAAGGCACCTCCCGGGACACCTATACCCCCGCTGCCAATATCAAACGGGCCGATTACCTGCATCTGCTGGTGAAGACCTTGGGACTTACAGCCGAATTCAGCAGCACCTTTGACGATATTTCGCCCAATGATTATTACTATACCTCCGTCAGTATTGCCAAAAAGCTCGGCATCACAGAAGGGGCCGAAGGCAACAGCTTTTATCCCGCAGCCGAAATTACCCGCCAGGATATGCTTACTCTGACGTACCGGGCCTTGTCCCTCTCAGGGGCAGTTAAGGTTAAAGGAACGGCGGAGGACCTGCAGGGTTTTGCCGACGCGTCTACGGTGGCTTCTTATGCAGTGGACAGTTTGGCTGCCCTGTATAAAGCCAAGCTGCTGGAGGGTGATGGAAGCCAACTTCTCCCGCTAAGCCCCGCTACCCGGGCCGAAACAGCCGTGCTGATGTACCGGATTTACCAGATGAAATAAAGTTAGGACCTTGTTAGTACAGGAGCTGCCCTCAAACCGGCCCTGCCGGTTTCGAGGCTTCCATAACAAATCCGGCCTCTGGCCCGGACCTTGTTATTACAGACAGAATAGGAGTGAATTAACCATGCTGTACCCCAAAGATACCTGCTCCCGCGAAGTGAAAGAGCTGTCCGGCGTTTGGCGCTTCAAGGCCGATCTGGATAATGTAGGCCGCCAGGAGCAATGGTTTGCCCAGCCCCTGACGGACACCATCCCCATGCCCGTGCCGGCCAGCTATAACGACATTACCCAGGATATAGCCATCCGTGACCACATCGGCGATGTGTGGTATGAGGAAACCTTCCTTATCCCCCGTTCCTGGAACGGCCAGCGCATTATGCTCCGTGTAGGCAGCGCCTGCCATCATGCGGTGGTGTGGGTGAACGGATCGGAGGCCGGCTCTCACAAGGGCGGCTTCCTGCCCTTCGAAATGAACATTTCCCATCTGGTCCGGTCCGGTATGGAGAACCGTGTTACCATCGTCGTCAATAACATCCTCACCTGGCAGACCCTGCCGCCCGGCCGGATCAAAACCTTCGACGATCCCCGCCACCCGGAGGGGTATCAGATCCAGGAATACTTCCATGACTTCTACAATTATGCCGGTCTGCACCGCCCGGTGAAGCTGTACTGCACCCCTAAGGAGCATATCCGGGACACAGCTGTGACCACGGAGGTGGAGGACACCAACGGGCTAGTCCACTACACAGTGGAGTGCTCGGACCCCGGGACTGCCGTCCGGGTGAAGCTGGCCGATGAGGCTGGTACTGTAGTGGCGGAGGCAAGTGGTGCGGCGGGAACCCTGACGGTGGAAAAGGCCATGCTGTGGAAGCCCCTTGCCGCTTACCTGTATACCCTGCATGTAGAGATGCTGGACGCAGAAGGCGCTCTCCTGGACCATTACCCGTTAACCGTTGGCATCCGCACCGTAAAGGTGGAGGGGAACCGCTTCCTCATCAACGGCGAGCCCTTTTATTTCAAGGGTTTTGGCAAACATGAGGACAGCGACATCAAGGGCAAGGGTCTGGACCAGGCCATCAACGTCAAGGATTTCAACCTGTTGAAATGGATCAACGCCAACTCCTTCCGCACCTCCCATTACCCCTACGCTGAGGAAATTCTCGATATGGCGGACAGGGAGGGGATTGTGGTTATTGGTGAGGTACCGGCCGTAGGCTTCACCTTTTTCAACTACAACGACAAGGTGTATACGCCGGACAAGGCCAACGACGAAACGCTGGCCCACCATAAGGATGTGCTGACAGACATGATCGCCCGGGACAAAAACCACCCGTCCATCGTCATGTGGAGTTTGTCCAATGAAGCGTCCACCTTCCAGGAGGAGGCGGTGCCCTATTACAAGGAGGTTTCCGACCTGGCCCGCAGGCTGGATGCCACCCGTCCGATTACCGTTGTGGAGTGGGCGCTGCCGGATAAATGCCAGGTGGCCCAAATGTTCGATGTGATTTGTGTGAACCGCTATTATTCCTGGTACAACGATCCCGGCGCTCTGGAGCTCATCGAGCATCAGATCGAATGGGAGCTCACCGGCTGGAACCGCAATTTCAACAAGCCCGTGATTATGAGCGAATACGGCGCAGATGCCATTGCCGGCTTCCACCAGGACCCACCGGTGATGTTTACCGAGGAGTACCAGTGCGAGCTGCTGACCCGCTACCACAATGTGTTTGACCGTCTGGATTTTGTCATCGGCGAGCATGTATGGGCCTTTGCCGATTTTGCCACCAAACAGGGTACCACCCGGATCAACGGGAACAAAAAAGGAATCTTCACCCGTCAGCGCCAGCCCAAGATGGCCGCCAGGCTATTGAAGGATAGATGGAAGCAGATGGGGAGTTATCCCGCGAAATAATCCCGCAAGCTGCGGGCTGCGTGTCCCAAGCCGTAATTTCGGATGCGCAGCCTGGCAGACTGCCTCAAACAAAAGCAGAGATGAGCCGGCCCTCAACATAATTCCCTACATAACCAGCACATGGGCCAGGAAGTACAAATACCTTTTCGAAGGAGGAACGAATCATGTCACCGGATTGGATCAAGCAAAGAAACAAACGACGCCCCGTATTGGCGGGGATTGCCGCTGCCGCCTGCCTGTTTTCCTCACTTTTGGCCGGAGTAGGTTCGGTTGGGGCTGAACCTATTCCTGCCGGGGAAGCCCAAGGGGACAGCGGCGTTCAAAACAGACTGGTGGAATTCAACGTGGATGCCGGCACCGATACCGTAACGCGGGCCAAGGCGGAGCAGTACAACAATGCTAACAACATCAACAAGAACATCAACAATGTGGAGCAGGTTGTAAATGCTTTAGGCCCTGATGGCCTGAAAACCCAAGCGCTTCGTAATTTTATTATGATTAACTGGTTCTATAATGAAAACGTTTCCTCTATTGATGACCCGGCTAACCAGAGCAACGTTTATCTACAGGGGATGCGGAAGGCGGACAATGACTTTTTTACCCGCTATTCCGAAAATATGCTTTTGGTGTTTAAGTTCAGCAGCACGGACCTGTCCAAGCGGGTGCTGGGACCCAACGGCACCAACTTTGCCGAGCTGGAGAAGGGTATGAAGGTGATTCTGGAGGGCATCAAACGGGCCAACTCCAAGGTGAAGTACATCGAGGCGGGCAACGAATTCGACCTGGATGTAGCCTTTCAGGGCACCACCCGGGCCAATCTGGACGATTACATGAAGATGTACAAAGCCTTTTCCAATGCAGTGAAGCATGTTAACAGCCTGGGTCTGCCCGGGGAACCACTGCAGCTGGGCGGCCCTACTCTGGCTCAATTCAGCGAGCTTCTGCTGGCAGGTTTTCTGGACCGCGCCGCAGCTGCAGGGGATCAGGTGGATTTTATCTCCTGGCATCATTATCGACCGGACTCGGCTGCCTTTCAGGAGCAGACAGCCACAGTGAAAAGGCTGCTGGATGAGCGCAAGCTCAGCATTCCCATGGTGGTCAGCGAATACGGCTTTGTAGGCGGGGGGACTGACTACAACCCTTCCAAGGAGCTCCTGGCGAAAAACGCTGCGTTTATGGCGGATACTTCTTATCAGATGAGCTTGGGCAGCGCCGGGCATCCCGTCCTGCCTATGTCCTGGGTGACCAGCCATGATACCGCTTATTTCAAGAATGAATATTTGACGGGCTACCAGCTGAGCCGTGGAACTGCGGGCTTCGAAAATTATGACATCCAACAGCCTGCGGCCAAGCAGTATCTGTATATTCGCGGGGTTGGGGACACCGCTCCCGGTGAAACAGTGGCGGCCAACCGGGGCAAACCCGTCCTCGGCATTAAGGAAATCAAGCTGTACGATGAGGCAGGCGCCGAAATCGCCATTCCCGCCGGAGCAGTCAGCGCCAGCAACGGGGCAGGCAATTTTGCGCCTACAGGTGCAGTGACAGACGGGAATGACAGCACCTTCTGGGACGGCAGCGACACCACTGTAGCTGTGGAGTCCAAGGTGGCTCTGCGGGTGGACCTGGGTGCCGCCGCTCCAACGGTTAAAACCGTCTCCATCAAGTGGCATAATGTAACCGCATCCCCGGAAATGCCGGTATACCGCTTCCGGTCCTACGGCTCCGATGACCAGATTGTCATCTACGATTATCTGGGCCATGTGAAGGCAACTCCCTTTTTCCACGTGCTGCAGATGCAGTCCTGGCTGGGGGATACGCTGCTTGCAACCCGGGGCGGGAGCAACGACGCCACCGGCGTGCGGATGATGGCCACCCGGAACAGCAGCGACAAGGTGACCATGATGGTCTGGAATACGCAGCTGGACGGGGCGGAAGGGTTTGATGTGAAAATTAATGTGGACCATCTGCCCTCCGGCTTCACCGGAAAAAATGTGCACATGAAGCGTTTCCTGACGGATGAGGTGCACAGCAACCTCCAATACGACAATGACGACCGTCTCGATGTGATGGAAGACCGGATTATGCCGCATGCCGGAAGCGCAGGGCTGGATTTTTCCCTGGGCCGCAATGCCGTGAGCTTCATCGAGCTTACCGCCACAGATGAACAGGCGGATGCCATCATTTCCGTTAATGCAGCGGCTGCAGTGCCCTCCGGGGATGGAGCGGCGCTGACAGATGCCGATCCCGCCACCGTATGGACAGCACCCAATGCGGCCTACCCCCAGGTGGTCACGTTGAACCTCGGGACAGAAACCGCAGTGAAGGGCATAAACATCGACTGGGCCAACGAGACCCTATACAACTTCCACTACATGGTGGAAACCAGCCTGGACGGCACTGCCTTCACCAAGGCGGTTGACCACACCATGGCCTCCGGAGCAGGTGTTGGCGGAACGGAATACAAGCCCACATGGGGTGATGCCCTTGACCGCTTCACGGCTGACGCCCGGTATGTCCGGGTGACGGTCACCGGCATTGTGGGCCAGGACACCCCCGTGGCTCCCGTCTCCATCCGCGACATCAAGGTACTGGGTGAAGCGTCGCTGCTCAAACACAGCTTTGCCGGGGCTGCCAACCCGACAGGCTGGACAACCGGCGGCAACGGCTCCTGGGCTCCGGCAGAAGGGTACACAAGGGCCAGCCTGGCCAATACCCAGGTAGCACAGGCTACCTTCGGCAGCACGATCTGGAAGGACTACACGGTGGAGGCCAAGGCCAGGCTGGCAGGCGATATGCCCTCGGAGCGGGCCGCCTTTAATCCCGGTTTACTTGTCCGGGGCCATGGAAGCTCCGCCCACAATAATGCCTACCGCTTCCGGATTACGGGCAACAATGATGCCCGGGTGTACAAGGTGGTGAACGGCAGTGCAGGCAGTATTGTGAAGCAAGCGGCATTGCCCTTCCAGGTGCAGCCGCAAACCTGGTATACCCTCAAGGTTGAGGCTGTTGGCAATACCTTCAAATTTTATGTAAACGGCCAATTTGTTCTGGATTATACCGATGAAGCAATGGGGGATTACGGCAGCGGTAAACCCGGCCTGATTGCCGGAAACGTGAATACGGATTTCTCGGATATTAAAGTAACGCCGCTCCTGCCCCAATTAAGCGGCATTCAGGTGAATGGCCAGCCGGTGGCCTCCATGGCCCATGGCCAAAGCGTTGGCGCAGCTGTGCTTCCCCAAGGGACAGATCTGTCCCAGGTTAGCATTGCCGCAGCCGTCCAGCCCTCCGGCGGCACCGCCTGGATCAGGGGGAACGGGCAATTGGATCTGAACACGGCAGGCAATGCTCCCCGCAAGGTTACCGTGTTGGCCAAGTCCGCAGATGGCAGTACTGCTATTCCGTATTCCCTGTATGTGCGGGCTGTGTCCACAAACACGGAATTGGCGGCTGTGAAGCTATCAGCAGGCAGTGATCCTGTTTTAGTGCCGGGGCAATATGAGTACCAGGTGCAGCTCCCCTCTTTGACCCGGGTGGTCACCATCCGGAATGCAATTCCGGCTGGCGTTTGGTACGGCGCAGCAGCAGAGGTGCTCCAACAGCCGCAGCTGGTTAATGGGCAAGGAACCGCGATCGTTCGTGTGACCGCCGAAAGCGGCGCGGTGTTGGATTACACCTTCCGGTTCACTGTACGGCCCGAGGCTACACGTGGCGCCGTTACGTATCAGGAGAACTTCAACGACGGTTTGATCCGCGAAGGCTGGACCCAGCCTGCGGCGGGGCAGTTCCGCGTGGTGGACGAGGTTTACGGCGAGAAATTCGCCCAGCGGGATGTCAACGCCAACAATATCATCATGTCCAACAGCAGCAGTGTTTCGGGAGATGCGGATATTTCCGTCCGGGTAAAAGCGGTTGATCCCACCGCCTATCCCGGCTTGGCAGCGAGAGTATCGGCGGACAACAAGAATTTTTACATGCTCCGCATCAAGCCCAACGAAAGCAAAATTTCCCTGGGCAAGGTGATCAACGATACGTTGAAGGAGCCCAATAACCTGACGGTTTCCGCTCCCATTGATGTGAACAAGTGGTACCAGCTCCGAATGGTGCTTGAGGACAACAACATCAAGGCTTATGTGGATGATCAGCTGCTATTTGATGTAACGGACGGACCGGATGTATTCGACACGGCCTTTACCCCTTGGACCTCCGGTAAAGCGGGCATCCGTGTAGCCAATGCCAGAGCGGCCTTCGACGATCTTCTGGTGACCGGCATTTCCGGTGAAAATGCGCTGCCCGCCATTACCCTGTACGGACCGGCGGTGATGTCCATTCCGGCGGGAAGCAGCTTCACCGATCCGGGTGCGGCGGCTCTGGATGCGGAGGACGGCGATCTTGCAGCGGCCATTACCGTAAGCGGACAGGTGGACACGACGGTGCCGGGCACCTATGTCCTCCGATACAATGTGACGGACAGCAAGGGCGGCAGCGCCTTGGAGGTAACCCGTACCGTACATGTGCTTCCCGTAGCCAGAAGCTTCGGGATCACCGGCACGCTGGACAGAACCGGCAGTTTAACCGCGACTGTGGCTGTAGAACGGCTGGACGGGACAGCAGACCATGAGGGGATGGAGGTTGGGTTCTTCCAGCTGATGAACGGCGCAACACCAGTGAGCTACACGGCTATCGAGAAGGATATTCCCGGCACAGGAGCGGTTTCTCTGTCTGCCACCTTCGACGCAGCCGATCCGGAGAATGTGGCCTATACCGTACGGGTTTTTGTCCTGGACAGCCTGGAGCTGGATGAAAGCCGCCTTCCCTACGCGTTATCCGATGTGGCGGTACTAAACTAAAAAGGAGGGTTCCAACGATATGAGCGATTTGACCAGCAAAAAGGAATGGAAACGGGGCAAGTCCCCCTTCAGTGCACTGACGGCAGGACTGTTGGCTGCGTCCATGGCCCTGGGCCTGGCTCCCGCCTTCCCGGAGACCGCCCAAGCGGAGGTTTCCCCCACAGCCCAGGTACTGACCGCCGACTACGGCGTCAGCGACGGTACGTTAATCCGCACGGAGCAATTCAACAATACCAACTATTCTCCCCTGCCTGTCCACGTGGTGGAGGAGCTGGCGGGTATTAAGACCAAGGTGGTCCGGGATTTTGTCAAAATCAACTGGTACTACAACAAGGACGCCAATAACCCGGACCGTCTGGCCTACAGCATCGATACACCGGAGAATCTGGCCACTAATCCGGACCTGCTCAGCGGGCGCAAGGAAACCTATGATTTTATGGGGCAGTTTTCGGAGTCCCTCTTAATCTCCCTGGCTTATTCCTACGGGGGCGATGCCAATCCGGGCAAAAATCGCCTCTTGGCCGGGGAAGAAACCATGAACTGGGATGAATATGACAAGGCCATGCGGGTGATTATCCAAACCCTCAAGGAGAAGAACCCCAAGCTGGAGTATATCGAGGTGGGCAATGAGCCCAACCTGGAGCCTGCGTATTACGGTCATGTGAAGAACGATATCCCCGGTTACATGCGGATGTACGAGGGTATGTCCAAGGCTGTGGTCTGGGTGAACCAGCAGCTGGGCCTGACTGATACCTTCGGTGCCAACGGCGTCCGCCTGAAGGTGGGCGGCCCGGTGCTGTCCGGCTATGATTTTGCCAAACAAAAGCAGTTTGTGGACATTGCCTACCAGAACCATTATCAGGTGGATTTTGTATCCTGGCACCGGTACCGGCAGGAGGTGACCCAGAATGAAACCCAAGCGGTGGAGATGCGCAATTATCTGAAGGATAAGTATCCCAATGCGACCCTGATCGTCAGCGAATATGGCTGGAAGGGCGGCGGGGGGTTAAGCGACAGCACCAGCAATGTGGCTTTGGCCAAACAGGCAGCCTTTATGACGGATTCAGCATATTTCTATGAAAAGGGCCGTGTGGACATCCCCATGAACTGGGTGGCGGTCCATACGCTGAATGCGTACTTCAAGAACCAGTTCGATGTGGATTACGCTTTGAGCAGCGGAGCTGTAGGCTGGCAGGAGTATGCGGCCAATGATCCGAAGCCTGTGCAGTACATGAACCTGCGCGGCTGGAGGGAATCCGCCACCTCCCAGCAGATGAAGATCCGGGACATTGAGTTTTATGGCGTGGACGGGCAGAAAATTACGGTTCCTAACGCCGTCAATGATCCCTCGATTGCCGCTGTTACAGACGGGGATCCGGCTACCGAGTTTTTGCAGGGGGATTATTGGAGCTGGCTGAAATTTGATTTGGGATCCCCTCAGCAGATTGCTAAGGTCAGGATTCATTGGGGCAATGCCCAGGTCAACAAGTTCCAGATCGTGGGTACCACCGACAAGCTGCACTATTATGAGGTGCTGGGCAAAACGTATTTTACCCCGTATTTTAATACCATGAGGTTGTTGGCCATGTTGGGAGACGAGAAGGTTGCGGTGACCGGCAATGATACAGGCAACACGGGTGTGCGGATGCTGGCCACCAAAAACAGCGACGCCAAAGCCACCCTGATGGTCTGGAACCACCAGCTGGACGGGACCGCCACCAAGGAGGTCAGCGTTCAGGTGCAGAATTTGCCTGCCGGCTTCCAGGGGAAAACCCTCCGCTACAAAACATATCTGGTGGATGCCACCCACAGCAATTATGCCTATAACAAAATCGACAGTCTGGAGGTGGTAGGCCAAGGAACGGCCAACATCACCGGCACGGAGGTGTTCAACGAAACGCTGGCGCCCAATGCGGTGATGCTCATCGAGCTGGAGGCTGTGGATGCCAGCATCAATAACATGGTGTCCGCCGGCAAAACGGTAACGGGGGACCTGCAGAATCTGCCGGCTCTGGTGGACGGCGACGGGCGTACGGCTGCAACGGCCGTCTCCGGCAGCTATCCCCAATCGGTGGTCATCGATCTGGGAAGGACCTTCCAGGTCAGCGGTGCTGAGATCAAGTGGAGCCAGGCGGAGCTGCAGGGCTACCGCTACTCCATTTCGGCCAGTGCGGACAACAGCTCATATTCCACCGTTGTGGACGCCACCTACGGCGCCTGGTCTAAGGGGAATTCGCTGCATTGGTTCCCGGCCTCCGCTCGTTATGTGAAGCTGACGGTGACCGGATCTTACACGGGGCAGCCCTTGTCCATTGACGATATCAGCATTTACGCCGATGGGCTCTACAAAAACGGCTTCGAAACAGCGGAGGACCGTGATCTGTCCGGCTGGAAAACAAAAGGCTACAGCAGCAAGTATACCGTCTGGGACTACGGCACCGATACGGTGACGGGCAGCACCTATACCGTTCCCCACGAGAGCTTCGGCTCTGTGTCGGATAACTTCGGCTTTTTCGGGGAGAACTCCTGGGCAGATTACGGTATAGAAGCCAAGGTGAAGGTGGATAACCCCGCTTATACCGGCGATGTGAAAATGGGGGTTACCGCCAGAGCAGGCAAAGGCCGTGCCGACGAGCACCGGAACCTGCATTATTCCCTGCTCCTGGTGAAGGACAGCGGCATCTCCAAGCTGGTGCTGCAGCGGGATAACACCGATATGCCCACCGGCAAAAAGAACAACATCGAGCTGGACAGCGTTGTGCTGGACGGCATTGACCCGGCCCGCTGGTACACCCTCAGGCTGGAGGCGGTTGGACCCAATCTGAAGGGTTATCTGGACGGTATGCTGCTGGTGGAATACACCGACCATGACGTCTACGACGGCAAGGATGCCCTGCTTCCTGCAGGTCTGGCGGGGATTCGCGGCAGTAAAACCAAGGTCCGGTTTGACGATATCCGGGTATATCCCATCATGCCTTTGCTTAGCGACATCCAGGTAAATGGAGTGTCCATCACCGGCTTCAATCCGTTGAAAAACGACTACCTGGTCAAGCTCTCCGGCCCCGGATCGGATAAGGCTACAGTAACCGGGACGGTCTACGGGGGCGCCAATGCGGTCGTATCTCCCGCCAGCTCAGGTGCGCTTCCTTTGGGGGGAACCGGGGAAGAGGTGGTGCATCTGATCGCCGCTCAATCCACGGAGGGCAACGGGGCTACCTATTACCGTGTCAGCCTGCGCAAGGCCAGTGAGGATGCCACCTTAAGCTCCCTGAAGCTGTCGGTGATTCCGGACAACGGAGCTTACAATCCCACTGTGCTGCAGCCTGCCGATATTCTTCTTGCCCCCGGTGTGTATGACTACCAGGTGAAGATTCCTTCGCGAACAGCGTTTGTGTCCGTTAAGGAAGCCATGGCTACGGTGAGCAATCTGGCCACGGTGGAGGTAGCGAATGCGCCTATCGTCAACGGGACCGGCACCTTGACTGTGAAGGTGACCGCAGAGGCGGGCAACAGCCAGGTGTATACCCTTCATTTGACGGCCAATGAGGAAGCGCCTCTTGGAACGGTGCTGTTGGACGAAAACTTCGAAACCGGCACCTACAATCAGGATGCGGCTACCGGCTGGAGAAACGCAGACAATACCCAAACCCAGCATCTGAGAGTGGCGGAGGATGTATCCGGTCGTGTTATGGAAAAAACAACCAACGATAATATGGCCTTCAGTGTAGGCAGCAGCTCCTGGACCAATTATGAGGTACGGGCCAGAGTCAGAGCTACCGCAGATACGGGCTTGCCGGGTATTATCGCCCGTGCGTCCGATGATCTGAAGAACTTCTACATGCTGAGAATCCATAACGGCGAGAACAATCTGGCCGGGGGCAGCACAGGCTATATTGCTCTGGGCAGAATGGTCAACAACAGTCTGAAGGAATCGTCCATCAAGAAACCCTTCCCTTATGAAGCGGGGAAATGGTACCAGCTCCGGCTGGTTGTGAACGGCAGCCGCCTGATGGGATATGTGGACGACAAGCTGGTGTTCGATGTCACGGATACGGGCAGCGGTTTGTTCTCCGATAATCCGCCGCCATTGACCCAGGGCAAAGCGGGCATCCGGACTGCCAACCGTCCGGCGCAAATTGACGACTATGTGGTAGCCCTGCTGCCGGGGGACACCACTCCGGTGCCGGATACGGTGAAGCCTGTTATTACCCTGAATGGAGAGGCTGAGATGTCCATTCCCGCAGGCACTGTATTTACCGATCCCGGTGCTGCCGCTATGGATAATGTGGACGGTGACCTGTCGGCCGCCATTGTGGTGACGGGCCAGGTGGACACGGCGGTGCCCGGTGTGTACACCCTGCGGTACAACGTTCAGGATAAGGCGGGTAATGCTGCCCAGGAGGTGATCCGGACAGTTACGGTGTCCGGTACTGTGGGAGAGGGCAAGTCCTTTATGGTGAAGGGCGGACTGGTGGGAGACAGGACCCAGGGTTTAACCGCCCGGGTTACGGTTATTCCGGTAGACGGTGCTCCGGCCCATGAAGGGGATGAGGTGGTCTTTTTCCAACTGATGAAGGGGGATGCTCCGGTTTCTTATGCGGCTCTCAAGACCGATATTACCGGACTGACCACCTTGGCTGCACACTTCGATGTGGCTGACCCGGAGAATCCGGCGTATTCCATCCGGGTGCTGGTAGTGGATCAATTGCTCCCTGCGGGTGGCGCGCTACCTGAGGCCTTATCAGATAAAGCAGTTTTGAAATAAACACAACCAATTGGAGTTACAGCGGGATTGCCGGTGCTTGTGAAATGCGGCATTCCCGTTTTTCTCAACTAAAAATGTTCGCGCTTACATTCTGACGTGGAGAAAGGATGAGTTCATGATGATGGCAAAATGGGCAGGCAAACTGGGGAGGGGGCTGATGGCTTTGGCGCTGCTTATGCTTCTGGTGCAGGCTGCACCGGAGGAGGCGGAGGCGGCTGCTGCGGCTGCAGTTACTGTCAACGCAGGAACTGTACTGGACAATGCAATGAACAATCCCGCCTGGTATTTGAACCAGTCCGGGCAGAAATCCGCAGCTACAGCGGGACCGGGCTATTGGCAGAATCTGAAGCTGAACGACACCCGCTACGTGCGGGCCTGGTACAAACCAACCAAGTATTACAACCGGACGACAGGTGTGTACAGCTACGATTACCAGAATGCATACATGGAGCAATTGGACCAATACGCCCAGCGGATTATCCTGAATGTGGACCAGTGCGACCAGGCGGATATGGGCTTTAATCCATCCACCATGACCCTCACCAATGCTACCGCCTGCCGGAATATCCTGAAGAACGGCATCAAGGAATACAAAATCCGTTATCCGCAGATCGAATATATTGAAGCCTTTAATGAGCCGGACAAGGATTGGGACATCGAAGCCTACGAAATGCCTGCAGTCCCGCCCAAAAGCTCCGGCTACGCTCCCAGCCCCAAGCTGTATTACGAATGGTACAAGATATTCTACAGTGTCATCAACGAAATCAATGCGGAGCTGAATCCGCCGATTCCGTTGAAGCTGGGCGGGCCTGCGTTAGGCTTTTACAACACTACCTATCTGGATGCGTTCCTGAATGCCTTCCGGGATGATCCCAATTCCGGCAAACGGCTGGATTTTATCTCTTACCATCAGTACCGTCAAAGAGGGACAGGGGTGGCGGAGAATCCGGGACCGGCAGCGGTGAAGAACGAAAAATCCATTTTGGAGACCAAATTGGCCAACAGGGGGTTAGACCCGCAGACCAAGGTGTTCGTCACGGAATACGGCGTTTTTCCCGGTCCGGCCAGCGGCCCCAAAGGGCATTCGGACAACACGGAGGCTCAGGACCAGCTGACCCAGGCCGCCGCTATGGCCACAACAGGCATGTATTATGTGGAGGGCGGCATGTCCATGCCCATGCATTGGACCATTGACCATGGCGACAATCCCCGCAAGGATATGTTCGTGGACGGGCTGGATGGTGTGCCCCTGCCGTATTATAACGTGCTCCGGATGCAATCCATGCTGAAAACCTCCCGGATCGCCTCCTCCACCTCAGCCGGAGCCTTGAATGCCGCCACCGGCTTAGGCGTACATAGTTTGGCTACCCGGGATGACACGGGGATTGCCGTGATGCTCGTTAATTACCAGTGGGACCAGGTTGCCGACGGCGCCGGGATGGATTATAACGTAACGGCCACCATCAACAGCATTCCCGCAGGGCTGTTCTCCGGCAGCCGGAAGATGCGCCTGGAGCGGTATCAAATTGACAATACCAACAGCAATTATAACAGCGGCGCGGACAATTCCCCGCTGAAGAAGATCGAGGATGTGGTGCTGGACTACAGCAGCACGCTGACCAGACCGTCCTTTTATATGGGTAAAAACACCATCACCCTGATGGTGCTGACGCCGGTGCACCGTTTTGAGGCGGAAGCGTCCGGCGTGGGCAAAACCGTCTCCGCCGGGGATGCCCAGACCAATGTCAGCGACCCGGCCGCCTCGGGCGGTGCCTTCAACAAATTCGACGCCAATGCGGCAGGGGATTATGTGGAGTATACGCTGAATGTGCCGCAGACGGGGACCTACGCCGTGAAGGCCCGGGTCAAAAAAGGACCCGACCGGGGCAAGTTCGAGCTGACGGTGGACGGGGCCATTGCAGGCGGCTGGAATGATCTGTACGCAGCCGATCAGAGCTATGAGGAATTCTATATCGGCAGCAAATATTTCGGCGCGGCAGGTACGAAGAAGTTCCGGCTGACCGCCAAGGATAAAAATGCCGCCAGCAGCGGATACGATGCCGGGTTTGATTTTATCGAGCTGGTTCCCCGGAGTGCGGTTATCTACGAGCTGGAGCAGCTTTCGCCGCGGACAGGCACACCTGCCGATCACGCACCTTACTATTTTATTTCTGATGCTGCCGCCTCGGGAGGCGCCTTCGTCAAGTTCGCCGCTGTTGGAGCGGGAGCCAACAGCCATATCCGCTTCCTGGTCCATGTGAAGGAGGCGGGGGAATACAAGCTGTACGTCAGCGGCAAAACCTATACCACCCGGGGTAAATATCAGGTGTACGTGGACGGCCTGGCCCTTGGCGGCGTGCAGGACCAGTATGCGGGAACGGAGGCTTATGCGGACACACTCATCGGCAAGGTAGTGTTCGACAAGCCGGGGGTAAAGGAGATCCGCCTGCAGGTAACCGGCAAAAACAGCTCCAGCACCGGCTATGACCTGTCCCTGGACACCATCCGGCTGGAGCCGTAGGGGAGTGGAGCAGAGGGAAGGTAAAGCAGGAAAGAAAGAGCAGGGAAGGAAGAGCAGGGAAGGAAGGCTGCCGGGGATTGTAGAGATACAGGAGCGGAATTAGTGGAAGTAGTGGGAATGCCAGGAGGAGCGAATGTAGCGAAAGTAGTGGACGGGCCAGCGAGGGGTTGTGGTGAACGCGGAGGTTACGGTGAATACGGAGGAATTTGTGGAAGTAACGGCAGTATGAGTGGAAGCAGCGAAAGAGGCGGAGCAGCATGAGCTTCACTATGATAGCGCACAACAAATGTTTGCTATTTAGGTAAAATAGGAGTTTTCACAAGAATAGCATACATAAAATGTATGCTAAAGCCCGTTGGAGCCTACTTTATGGGTGAAATCGAGTGAATAGTAATCATTTCATGATCGCTATTTGTGGTTTTTTCGATAAAATGAGCAGATAGGATACATTGTTTGGCGCTTACATGCAAGGGGTGAGGGAGGGCGCGGGGTCACCGTTTGAAAATAAGCAACCAACCGTGCAGCCAGCTGTGCAGCAAACTGTGCAGCCAGCTGTGCCACAGAGGAATCCCGCAAGGCCTGCCCCTGCCAACCGCCCAGCCGTGAAAAAACGGGCACCCCTTCATGGGATGCCCGTTTTCCGTTCCAAAGCTCTACCCGTTCACGCCCACGCTGACCTGCCGGTCGGCGAAGAAGCCCGAGACGGCGAAGGAGGCCGCCCCTGCCACACTGGAGCGCAGGCCCAGACCGGCGAACTCCAGGCGCAGCCGCTCCCGGTGATAGGGCAGCGCCCGCTCCTGGATCACTTCCCGGACGGACGGGGCCAGCCACCGCTCCGCCAGGGTAAACCGGTTGCCGATAATGATCAGCTCCGGGTTAAAGGTGTTGATGATATTCACCACACCAACCCCCAGGTAGCGCCCCGTCCGCCGGAACAGCTCCTGCGCTGCTGAATTGCCCGTATCGGCCAATGCGGCCAGCGCCTCCAGCTCCGCCTGCCGCGGTACCTCCGCGGCGCTGTCATCCGTTTCGGCGGCAGTCTCCGCCCCGCTGCTGCCAGCGGCTCCGCCAGCCGCTCCGCTGCCACCATCGGCCGCATCCGGGCTAAGCAGCGCCTCCGCTTCAGCCAGGATGGCCTGCTCCGAGGCATACAGCTCCCAGCAGCCTACGTTACCGCAGCGGCAGGGGCGGCCGTCGGCATGGACGGTGATATGGCCCATTTCTCCGGAATAGCCGGACGCCCCGCGGTACAGCTCATCCTTCAGAATGATGCCCGAGCCGATGCCGATGCCCACACTGATATAGATCAGGTTGGAGACATTCCGGCCGATGCCGAATTCCTTTTCGCCCACAGCCCCCGCATTGGCTTCATTGTCAATGATCACAGGCACCTTAAACTCCGCCTCCAACAGCGACTGGAGCGGCACATTCCGCCAGCCCAGATTGGGAGCAAAAAGGACGGTGCCCTTATCATCCGTAATACCGGGCACGCCCACACCGATACCGACCACGCCGTAGGGGCTGGCCGGTGCTTTGTTCATCAGACGCCGCAGGCAGTCCTTGAGCCGCCCCAATACCTGCTCGGGCGTATCCATCCCCCGCAAGGAGGACCGGGTTTCGTGGACAATGGTGCCTTTAAGATCCGTCAGCACCGCGTGGATGTCCCGCACGCCCAGATCGACGCCGATGGCATACCCCGCATCCTGCCGGAACACCAGCAGCACCGGCTTCCGTCCGCCGCTGGATTCGCCTGTGCCGATTTCATACAGAAGGCTCTCCTCCATCAGCTCGGCCACCAGGGTAGAAACCGTAGCTTTGGTCAGGCCTGTAGTTTTGGCCACTTCGGCCCGGGACAAGGGGGAGGCCTTGCGCAGGAGCTGCAGGACGATGGATTTATTAATTTTTTTCATCAGGTTCAAATCGCCGGTTATCTTCAAAAGTTGCTCACCTCAGGCCGCATTCGGTCCGCACCGCTTGCCGGAATAATTACTCATTATAAAGGGTAGGCTCCCATGTGAATACTATTATTTTAGCGGATAAAACGAATTTCTGTCAAAGTTAGTTTAATCAATAGACAAACTAAGTATCCGGTGATATGATAAGGGTGAAGAAAACGAGATTGATATTTACAGGAGGAATCATAAATGGCCGCTTATTTTGGAAACGTTCCGGCAATTGCTTATGAAGGCAAAAACTCCACTAACCCGCTGTCCTACAAATTCTACAATCCAGAGGCTGTTGTCGCCGGCAAAACCATGAAGGAATGGCTCCGCTTCTCAGTAGCTTACTGGCATTCCTTCACGTATAACGGCTCCGACCCGTTCGGCGCAGGCACCATGCAGCGTGATTGGGACCGCTTCAGCGGCCTGGATCTGGCTAAGGCTCGTGTAGAAGCCGCTTTCGAGCTGATGGAAATCCTGGATGCTCCCTACTTTGCATTCCATGACCGCGACATCGCTCCGGAAGGCTCCAACCTGCAGGAAACCAACAAGAACCTGGATATTATCGTTGCCCAAATCAAGGAAAACATGAAGTCCTCCGGCCGCAAGCTGCTGTGGAATACCGCCAACATGTTCTCCAACCCGCGTTTTGTGCACGGCGCCGCCACCACCAGCAACGCCGAGGTATATGCCTATGCTGCCGCACAAGTGAAGAAGCAGCTGGAAGTGGGCAAGGAGCTGGGTGCCGAAAACTATGTGTTCTGGGGCGGCCGCGAAGGTTACGAAACTCTCCTAAACACCGACATGAAGCTGGAGCTGGACAATCTGGCGCGTTTCTTCCACATGGCCAAGGATTACGCCAAGGAAATCGGCTTTGGAGCCCAATTCCTGATCGAGCCGAAGCCGAAGGAGCCGACCAAGCACCAATACGACTTTGATGCCGCTACAACGCTCTCCTTCCTGAGAGGGTATGATCTGGACAAAACCTTCAAGCTGAACCTGGAAGCTAACCATGCTACCCTGGCCGGCCACACCTTCGAGCATGAGCTGACTGTTGCCCGGATCAACGGCGCATTGGGCTCCATCGATGCCAACCAAGGCGACGAGCTGCTGGGCTGGGATACCGACGAGTTCCCGACCAACCTGTACAGCTCCACTTTGGCGATGTACGAAATCCTGAAGAACGGCGGCCTGGGCAGCGGCGGCGTGAACTTCGATTCCAAGGTCCGCCGTGCATCCTTCGAGCCGATCGACGTGGTTTACTCCCACATCGCCGGTATGGACAGCTTCGCCAGAGGCCTGGAAGTAGCAGTTAAGCTTCTTGAAGACAAGGTTCTGGAGAATGTGGTTGACGATCGTTACGCTTCCTTCAAAACCGGCATCGGTGCGGACATTGTAGCGGGCAAGGTGGACTTCAAGTCCCTGGAGGCCTACGCCCTGCAAAACAACCCCATCGTGAATGCTTCCGGCCGTCAAGAGCTGATCAAATCCGTGCTGAACCAATACCTGTTGAACACCTAAGGTCTTTTGTCCGAAGGCAAAAGCTCCAACAGTCTCTAAGCCGAAAGCCCGCCACAAGGGCTTTCGGTTTTTTGTTGTAGCCGCTTAAGGGCCGTGTTCCGCCCATACACTTCTTGAATTTCCTTTGACAGGGTTTTTTTTCATTTTTAACTGGGAAACTGGTATGGTTTAACGTAATATTAACTTATAGGGAATGGCGTCTCTTGCTGCCACTGGCAAGGTAAGCCATGGGAGCTGGAAGGGGACATCTTAAGGATGATACGGAGAGGCAAAACGGTTGCGGTTTTGATTTCGGTGGCGTTCGTCAGCTTGCTGCATATGACAGTTTGGTTTCGTGACGGGAGATTCCCCGCGTTGCAGCCTGTCGGGCTGGTGTGGCTTCTGGGGTTTGTGGGTACAGCCTATGCCGCCGGCCATTATTATGAAAAAGCGGAAGCACGCAGCCGGGCTGACCTCCAGCGGCAAGCCGCTGCGGCACCTTCTGCGGAAACACAGGACAAGCAGGACGGGTTTAAGCTGTTGGGCATCCAGCCTGATCCTGTGTTTCTGTTTGATGGGGATGAGCCAGTTTACTTGAATGCCGCCGCCGAAAAATGGCTGGCCTCCACCAGATTGGCAAGCTACCGCCAACTGCTCCAATTCATTCATCCGGAGGACAGGAAACGGCTGGAGGGCCTTGCCGCCCCGGAGCCGGAACAGTTTCGCCGGATGGAGCTGCGCGGCCTAAGCCCCGAGGGTATGGAGCAGGAGAACGAATGGATATTCACTTGTTTCCTCGTTTCCGGCAGGGTCTTGCAGCAGGTGACCATCCGCGGCTTGTTCGGCCAAAGGCGGATTCGTCAGGAGATGGAACGCGCGGAGCGTTCGTTTAACGAAATTCTGCGCCATCAGCAGGGCATTATTTTCAAATACATAGGCAATGCCGAAGGAGATTTCAAGTGTACACTCTGGACGGGGGAGCTTGCCCTGAAGCTGGGGCTTCCTGATGAACGCATCATCGCCCGCACGCTCCAGGAGGTGTTTCCGCCGGAAACCGCCAAGGCGATTCGCTACTATTTCCGCATTGCGTGGGAAGAGGAGCGCCAGGTGGTTTTTGAGATCAGCATCTCATCCATTCCATGCCTCATTACGCTGCAGCCCTTCGGGGGTGAAGCGGAAGGTCGGGAAATCCTGGGCTATTGTATGGACATCAGCGATCGCAAGGAGACGGAGGCGGAGCTGACCTGGACCAAGGAGATGCTGGAGTCCTTCTTCAACAATACCTCCGATGCCATTTGTGTGACCGATCTGAATGGAGATACCCTGCATGTGAACGAGGCGTTTATGGGGCTGTTCGGATGGTCCTACGAGGAGTGTATCGGCAAAAGCGTCTATCTTACCGTGCCCTCCGACTTGCAGGAGGAGGTGCAGAACTTCCATGAAGCGGTGGAATTCGGCGGCCATATCAGCGGGTATGAAACCCGGAGGATCAAGCGCGATGGCCAGGAGTTTGATGTGAGCGTTACCATTTCGCCTATCCGCAACAATGCCGGGAATGCCATTGCCATCGCCTCCATCTCACGGGACATTACTGAAAACAAACGTGTGGAGGCCGCCCTCCGCCGCAGTGAGATGAAATACAGGCTCATCGCGGAAAATATGACGGATATTATCGGCGTGCTGACTCCGCAGGGGGAGATCGAATATTGGTCGCCCTCCAGCCGGTTCTTGCTGGGAACGGAGCCGGAGGAATTGATGGGCCAATGCGTCTGCCTTATGATTCACCAGGATGACAGAAGCAAATTGAAGAAGTTGCTTCAGGATTCCACGTTCTCCGAGGCTGTGGAGGTGGCGGAGCTCAGATTCCGGCATTCGGCAGGGAACTGGGTTGTGTTGGAGGTGTCCTGCCGCTGCATCCCCGATCTGGAGCTGGGGGAAGAGACGAATCTTCTTATCGTAGGCCGGGATATCACTGAGCGCAAACAAGCGGAGGAAATGCTGTTGAAATCGGAGAAGCTATCGGTGGTGGGGCAGCTTGCCGCCGGAGTGGCCCACGAAATCCGCAACCCGCTTACCTCGCTGAAGGGCTTTTTGCAGCTGCTCCAGCAAAGAACCAACGAGAATGAATTTTTCTTCGAGCTGATGCTGTCGGAATTGGACCGGATCAATAATATTGTCAGCGAGTTTCTGGTGTTATCGAAGCCGCAGATTGCCAAGATGGAGCCCCGCAACCTGGTGCAGATCGTCCGGGTGGTCATCGCATTTTTAACCAGCCAGGCGCTTCTGAACAATGTTCAAATCATCACCCATGTGTTGACGGAGGATGAGGTGATCGTGGATTGTGATGAGAATCAGCTGAAGCAGGTTTTTATCAATTTGCTGAAAAATGCGGTGGAATCCATGACAATGGGCGGAACGATCAATGTCACTCTTTCCCACCCCGCTTCGGGCAGGGTGAATGTCCGCTTCGAGGACCAGGGGCAGGGTATCCCTCCGGAGAGGCTGCAGAAGCTGGGAGAGCCCTTTTATACCACCAAGGAAAAGGGAACCGGCCTGGGCCTTATGGTCAGCTTCCGGATTATCCAGGAGCATGGCGGTACGGTAAAGGTTCAGAGTGAGGTGGGCACCGGGACGGTTTTCGACGTTAATCTGCCGGTCCGGGTGAATTAGGCCGTGTCTGAAAAACTCGCTGAAATCCGCTCCCCTCGGAGTTTCATATACGCCTAAAAGTTGCTGCTCCCCAAACGGGGGGCAGTCGTTTTTCCCGTCCGAATATGGTATTCTGTTGGCATGTGCAAGGATGTGTTCCATAAATTAAGGACAGGACCAGGTGAAATGATGGCAACAGGAGCAATCGTCAGTGATATTGAGATCGCACGACAGGCCCGCATGGAGCGGATCGGCGTCATTGCGGCGGAATTGGGGCTTCAGGAGGAAGAGTGGGAGGGGTATGGACGTTACAAGGCCAAAATCGACCTGAACGTCCTGCGCCGGTTGGAGAACAAGCCGGAGGGCAAGCTGATTCTGGTGACCTCTATTAATCCCACTGCAGCAGGAGAAGGCAAAACAACGGTCAGTGTAGGCTTGGCCCAGGCGCTGAACCGGATCGGGCGCAAAACCGTGCTTGCGGTGCGGGAGCCCTCCTTGGGCCCTTGCTTCGGGCTGAAGGGAGGAGCAGCAGGCGGAGGTTACTCCCAGGTGGTGCCGATGGAGGACATTAATCTGCATTTTACCGGGGATATGCATGCCGTTACCTCAGCCCATAATCTGCTGGCGGCTCTGATCGACAACCACCTGCAGCAGGGCAATTCCCTCGGGCTGGACCCCCGCCGGATCGTGTGGAAGCGTGTAGTGGATATGAATGACCGCGCGCTGCGCCATATTATGATTGGCATGGGCGGCAAAACGGAGGGTGTGCCCCGGGAGGACGGCTTCGAAATTACGGTTGCTTCCGAAATTATGGCGATTCTCTGCTTGACTGAAGGGCTGGGTGAGCTGAAGGAAGCCCTCTCCCGGATGCTCATCGGCTACACCTATACAGGACAAGCGGTTTATGTGCGGGATCTGCAGGCTGAAGGTGCTATGACGGTGCTGCTGAAGGAAGCGGTGAAGCCCAATCTGGTGCAGACGCTGGAAAATACCCCTGCGCTGGTCCATGGCGGTCCCTTCGCCAATATCGCCCACGGGTGCAACAGCCTTACTGCAACCCGAATGGCCCTGAAGCTGGGTGAGTTTGCTGTGACTGAAGCGGGCTTCGGTGCGGATTTGGGTGCGGAGAAATTCCTGCATATCAAATGCGGCAAAGGTAGCTTGAGCCCCGCAGCCGTGGTGATCGTTGCTACGGTCCGGGCGCTGAAGCTGCACGGAGGCGCAGCCAAGGATTCGCTGGCCCGCGAGGATCTGGCAGCATTGGCCCGGGGATTCGCCAACCTGCAGAAGCATGCGGAGTCTATTGCAGCTGTCCGCCTGCCTTTTGTGGTGGCGGTGAATGAGTTCCCCACGGATACCGAAGGTGAAGTGGAGCTGTTAAAGAAGCTGTGCCGGGAGCACGGCTTTGCGGTGGAGCTCTGCCGGGTATGGGAGCAGGGCGGAGCCGGCGGTGAAGGTCTGGCCCGGGCCGTTATGGCGGCTGCCGAAGAGGCGGGGGAAGGTTTCGTTCCCGTATACCAGGCGGAGGATGCGATTCCGGTGAAGGCGGAGGCTATTGCCCGGACCTTCTACGGTGCCGAAGGAGTAAGCTTCTCGGATAAGGCCCGCAAGCAGATCGAGGAGTTCAAGAAGAACGGCTGGGACAAGCTGCCCCTCTGTATGGCCAAAACCCAGTATTCTCTGTCCGACCAGGCAGCCCTTGTGGGCCGGCCGGAGGGTTTCACCATCACCATCCGTGAGCTGAAGCCTTCACTGGGGGCAGGCTTTATTGTGGCCATGACGGGAGATATTCTGCGGATGCCGGGTCTGCCTAAGGTGCCGGCAGCTCTGCGGATGGACATTGACGAGGACGGCACGGTTCACGGATTGTTTTAAGGGGACACGGCCTGTTCCCAAAACATGCCTTTCAATGCGGCAGAGTAACGGACGGAGGTTTTGGACAGATGGCCCAACAGTGGTCCGGCGGACTGGCAGTTTCTCCAGGTGCGGGAAGCGGCTGGCGCAAAACGGCGGGCGGAAGCAAGCTGGCAGAACTGTTCCGGCGCATCCGGACGTCGGGTGCAACCCGGGAGCAGTTGGTGTTCCTGTGTATCGGCACCGACCGCTCCAGCGGTGATGCCTTCGGCCCGCTGACAGGAACGCTGCTGCAGGAGGCGGGCTTCGCCCACGTGGTTGGCACGCTGGACTGCCCTTGCGATGGGGACACATGGGGGGAACGCATCATGGAGCTCGAAGCTATACTGGCCGCTCCGGGGTGCAGGCTGGTGGCGGTGGATGCCTGTTTGGGAACCGCTGCAAGCACAGGCCTGTTCTTGATGCGGGAGGGGCCCCTGGTTCCCGGGGCCTCGCTCCGCCGCGGACTGCCGCCGGTAGGGGATTACTCCATCGGCGGCATTGTCTGCGAGAACAGGGCGCATCCCTACACCGCCCTGCAAACAGCACCCTTGGGAAGGGTGCTGCCGATGGCGCGCCAGGTGGTCCAGGCGGCGCTGGAGATTTTCCCGGCGGATGCGTGATCCGGCCGGGTGGTAAGCATATATGCGGCATAATGTGAAGAAGCCCGGCCTAATTGGCGGGCTTCTTTACGTTACCTTACGCATAATGCTCTTCGCAATTGTTTACCGCAATCACTCATGACTACTACGTGATTTATGCTTGCACCTCGTGCGCTAACGGAGCTCAGAAGCTCTTACGAGGCTCCTTCGGGCTAACTGGAACTGTAAACATTCCTGTGTAGGCTAAGAAAATGGCCTTGGACAAAAACAGGGGCGCCTCGTATGATGGGGGTGTGACGGGTCAATGCCCTAAAACCCACCAAGGAGGCGCTTACTATGAAGTCTACAA
>JAEWGW010000043.1 GCA_023388055.1 Bacillota bacterium
TCCGCCGCTAGCTTGTCCCCGAAGGGACAAACCCGCTCGACTTGCATGTATTAGGCACGCCGCCAGCGTTCGTCCTGAGCCAGGATCAAACTCTCCATAAAAGTGGCCCCGAAGGACCGTTATGTTAGAGCTGATTGCTCAATTGTTCAAACGTTTGGCTGTAAATATTCATGTCATTTGTTCAGTTTTCAAAGAACTTTGTGTGACCTGCTCGACCGTGTCTTTCGACGTTATCGCGTCGTCACAAGAAGTTATACTACCAGAGTCCTTTTCGAAAGTCAACACTTTCGTTCAAACTTTTTTCGCCCCCTCTTTCCGGAGCATATATAAAGACACTGCCACGTACAGAATAAAGGCCAATCCGGCCGCTATAGCCCCTGCACTGGTCCATTGCCCTGCCGTCCAGCCTAAGGCATAACGAGGCGAATCCCCCCGGAGATATTCCAGCATAAACCGGCCGGCGGAGTACAGGATCACATACCCGGCAAACAAGCAACCCTTGGGCCATTTATAGGTTTTGAGCATAATCAGCAATGCAAAGACAATGATATCCCATTGCCCCTCCCAGACCTCTGCAGGCCAAAGCGGCACAGCACCATACGTTTCGAAGGCAATCGTATCCGGGGGATAGATGATGCCAAATCCTGTACCCGTCGGTGAGCCGAAGGCATCTCCATTAAGAAAGCAGGCGGTGCGTCCAATACCCTGCCCCAGAATAACGGCAGGAGCCAACAGATCAGCCAGCTCCAAAAAGGACAGCCGGTGTCTACGGGCGTACAGAACAGCAGCCAGTCCTCCTCCCGCCAAAGCACCTTGAATGGACAACCCTCCATTCCAAACCTGAAGGATTTCACCCCAATGTGTGGAGTAGTACCCCCACTGAAAGAAAAATACATGCCACACCCGAGCCATGGCAATGGCTCCAAACATGACGTACACCACCAGATTGGGGATATGGTCACGGTACGGTGTGCCTTTGGCCAAAAACAACGCCACCCCCATCGCCAGCAGCACAGCCAAGGCTACAACAAGTCCATAAGAATTCACCGGAATAGATCCGATATAAAACAGCACAACTCTCATGTTACGCTCTCCCTCCACAACTAAAATTAATGCGTCATTATACTACATGACGTAGTATTATCTTGCAAAAAAAAGGGGCTACGAGCTCCCGCCCACCATTAGCAGCAGCAGAAAGCAGCAGGTAACAAGAAACGGCCGCTGCAGCTTTAGGGGAACCTGCACTTCTTCCTCCGGGCTAATTATCTGCAGCATCCGGTAATCAAGGGCGGTTCCCGCAAACCGGAGAGCAGCTCCGTACGCAGGAGCTCTTTCACCACCGGCCAGCTTCAGCAGCACTGTCCCCACATGCAGGGATGTCCCCATCTGCCGGATGGCAAAACGGTCGGCAAACAGCTCCAGCCAGGTATGCACATAGGCGAGAACCGGTTTGATCACAGGCAAATAAAAGAAGGACTCTGCCATAAGCGTCAAAATAAACAGCCTTAAATTATCCCGCTTCCGGCAGTGATACAGCTCATGCAGCAGAACCCCCTGGACTTCCTCGGCGGAGCATTGCGCAAGCGCTGCGGTAGAAATCACGATACGAGGACGCCACAAGCCAATGTTAAGTCCAACAAACGCCTTGTCATGGACCACGAGGATCTCTGTATTCCACTCCTGGTATTGCTCCTGCAGCCGCTTGGACAACTCGGGATCGAGACAGAAATGGAACAGGTGCAGAGCCTTGGCAGTAAGACGCCATTGCTTCAGTATACGCAGCAGCATCCGGCAGCAGCTGTATGCCAGAAGAAAACCCGGCAGAAGGCCAAGGCGTCCTGAAGTCCCCCACATACAGCCAGTCCCCAATACTACGGCCCCACCCATCCACCCTGCTACGGCAATCACCAACAGCACGGTCAGTCCGTAGCTGACGCTCACCTTACCTCTGGGGCTCATCATTCTTTTCCCCGCTTCATCTCGTTGATTTTCTGCTCCAGCTTGGCCACGATTCCGGGGTCGGCTCCATCCAGGGCGTCAATCATATGGGTGACGATCAAATCTCCATACTCCTGAACAAGCCCCTGGGAGACAGCACGCATCTGCTCATCAAGAAACTGCTCCTTGCTCAGCACCGGCTTAAAGGTAGCTCCCCTGTCACGGCCTGCTCTGTCAGCCGCTTTAGCCAAGTGACCTTTTTTGAGCAGGCGGTTCATAACGGTCATCACCGCGTTCACGGAAATGGGCTCCTCTCGGCTTAACACCGACTGCACCTCGCGGATACTCAGCTCCCCCGATGACCACATGAGCTCCATGATTCTCGCCTCCAAGGGTCCAAAAAAACGGTTCAGACCTTCGTCGTTTACGTTGATCCGGTTGATCCGCATCTCAGCGCCCCCTCACTTTACTACATAGTGTAGTATGTATAATCCAGGCTGTCAACCCCGTCCCGCCGGGAGCTTCCACGGTAAAGCCGGACAGCAAAAAGACCGGGAGCTTAACCACTCTCCGGTCTCCGATCCTGCTGCTCAGCCCAACAGCTGGCGCAGCTCATCCTCGTTGTCGATAATCCGTATGCCCAGCTCCTGGGCCTTGGTCAGCTTGCTGCCGGCGGCCTCTCCGGCAATAACCACATCGGTTTTTTTGGAAACACTGCCTGTAACCTTGGCTCCGGCTGCTTCCAGCAGCTTGCCCGCTTCATCCCGAGAGAGAGTCGGCAAGGTACCGGTCAGCACCACAGTTTTGCCGTAGAAAAAACCATCCTTATCGGCAGCTGCTTCAGCAGCCTGCTCCGGCACTTGGGGAGAAACGCCGAGAAGAAGCATCTTCACGATACTGGCGCGCATCAGCGGATCATTAAAGAAGCTGACAATACTGTCCGCCACAATCCCCCCGATATCCGGCAGCCCCTGCAGCTCCTCTGCCGTAGCAGCCATTACCCCTTCAAGGGAGCGGTAATAATCCGCCAGCACCTTGGTGGTGGTTTTGCCCGTATTGGGAATGCCCAGCGCAAACAGGAAGGCTTCCAGCTCCCGTTCTTTGCTTTTTTCCAGCGCATCCAGGAGATTGCGGGCCTTCTTCTCACCAAAGCGCTCCAGCGTCACCAGCTGCTCCAGCTTCAGCTCATACAGGTCGGCCGGATCGCGGACATTCCGCTCATCGTAGAGCTGCTCCGCGGTTTTTTCGCTGAAGGTTTCAATATCCATGGCATCCCGGGAAGCAAAATGCGCGATCCGCCCGATCAGTTGGGGCCGGCAGCCGGTTTTGTTGGGGCAGAATAGATGGGCGCCGCGCCATTCCAAGGCGGTTCCGCAAGCGGGACAGGCCTCAGGAGCAGCAATCTCCTCCCCTTCCTCCTCCTCCGTAACCTTGCCGAGAATCTCCGGAATTACATCATTAGAGCGGCGGATATAGACAAGGGTTCCCAAGCCGCGCTGAAGGCCCTTTCGCTCAATATCCCCCAGATTGTTCAGCGTGCAGTTCTGAACCGTCACTCCTGCCAGTTCAACCGCCTCCACCTTGGCCACCGGCGTCAGCTTGCCCGTCCGGCCCAGCTCCCAGGTCACCGACAGCAGGGTGGTGACTGCTTCTTCCGCCTCGAACTTATAGGCGATAGCCCAACGCGGGAACTTGTCCGTATAACCCAACACCTCACGGGTGCGTAGATCCGCCACTTTAATGACAATGCCGTCGATGAGAAAATCAAAGCTGCTGCGTTCTCCGGCCACCTTCCGCAGCTCCTCCATCACCTCGTCCATGGTATGGCAATACCGGGTCCAGCCGTTGACCTTGAAGTGATTGGCCTTCAGGAAATCGGTCATTTCCTGATGATTGGAGAACCGGACTCCGTCCGTATAGCCGATATTATAAAAGAACGCGTCCAGCCGCCGTTCCGCCGTTGTCTTGGGGTTCAGGTTGCGCAGCGCGCCGGCAGCGGCATTGCGGGCATTCTTCAGAGGCTCCGCCGCCGTCTTGTTGTACTTCTCCAGCACAGACAGGAACATAACCCCCTCACCCTGCACCTCCAGCGTTCCCTCCTTGAAGGGAATGCGCAGGGGCACCGAACGGATGGTTTTCACTTGGGCCAAAATCCCTTCGCCCACCTGCCCGTTGCCCCGGGTGGCGGCCTGCACCAGCTCCCCGTTCTGGTAGGTGAGATTCAGGGTCAGTCCGTCAAATTTCAGCTCCAAAGCAAAGGAAGGCTCCGGCAGCGGATTATCCGGGTTGGCCTGATTGTATTGGTCCACCAGCTTTTTGACGCGGGTATGCCAAGCCAGCAGAGACGCCTCCGTTTGGGCCTTATCCAGACTCCACAGCTTAGCCAGATGGCGGTGGGGCGTAAAGCCCTTCAGGATTTCCCCGCCTATCCGCCGGGTGGGGGAATGGGGCAGCACCAGTCCCGTCTCCTGCTCCAGCTTCATCAACAGATCATACAGGGCGTCATACTCTGCATCACTTGCGGAAGGGGTGTCCAGTGTATAGTATTCATGTGCCATCCGGTTAAGCTCTTCAATCAGCTGCTCCATACGGGCCAAGGGTTCCCGTGAGATTTCTTCAACGGTCATGCGGCAATCATTCCTTTCGGCGAATTTGTTTACGCCTGCTTGGAGATCGGGGCAAACCTGGCCAACAGGCGTTTGACCCCCACCGGCGCGGGGAAAGCAATCTGCAGCTCCGTATCATCGCCGGAGCCCTTCACTGCTACCACAACACCGGTGCCCCACTTGTTGTGGGAGACCTTGTCGCCGACACCGAAGTCGGCGGGGTTGTTGCCGCCGGCAGCGCCGGGCACCGCCGCGGACCGTGCCGCGGCCATTCCTCCGGCGCCCGCACCGGCGGCTGCGGGGTTGCCCGCGGCCCGGCTGCCGCCGAAGAGGCTGCCGCGGCCGGTTGCCGCCGCGCCGGGCGCACCGCCACCGCCGCCATACCCGGCGGCAGGTGCGCCGCTCGTGCGGCGCTCGCTGTAGCCGCCCCCTCCGATGGGGCGGCCAAAGCCCTCGCGGCCCATACGGGCGGCCGCGGCGGCATCTTCAATGCACTCCCGGGGCAGCTCCTTCAGGAACCGGGAGGGTGCATTGGCGCTGGTGCGGCCGAAGAGCATGCGCATCCGGGCGCAGGTCAGGTACAGCTCCTGCTCGGCCCGGGTAATGCCCACATAGGCCAGCCGGCGCTCCTCCTCCAGCTCCTCGTTGCTGTTTTGGACACGGCTGTGGGGGAAGATATTCTCCTCCATCCCTACGATAAACACGGCGGGGAACTCCAGTCCCTTGGCACTGTGCATGGTCATGAGCACAACAGCGTCGCCGTTGCCCGCCTCCTCGTCCCGGTCCATGGTATCGATATCGGCAATCAGCGCCAGATCCGTCAGGAAGGACACCAGGGACTTGTCCTCGTTCCGCTTCTCGAATTCCATCGTCACGGAGAGGAATTCATCAATATTTTCCAGGCGGGCCGTGGATTCCAGGGTATTCTCCCGGATCAGCTCCACCTTGTATTCGGTCAGCTCCAGGGTTTTCTCCGTCAGCTCCGTCACGGATAAGTATTCCAGCATCCGGTGGAGATTACTCACCATTTCATAGAAGTCCCAGAGGGTATTCTTGGCCTTCGCGCCCAGCTCCATCCCGTCCAGCTGCCCCAGCATGGCAAACATGGAGATGCCTTGACGGGCTGCGGCGTCCGCCAGCTTTTCCACCGTGGTATCCCCGATGCCCCGCTTGGGGACATTGATGATCCGCCGCAGGCTGATATCGTCGTCCGGGTTGGAGATGAGCCGCAGGTAAGCGAGAATGTCCTTGATTTCCTTGCGGTCATAGAACTTGATGCCGCCGACAATCTGGTAGGGCACCTCGGACTTGATGAGAATTTCCTCTATGACCCGGGACTGGGCGTTGGTCCGGTAGAGAATGGCATAATCCCGGTATTTCCGGCCCTGGGTTAGCCCCTTCTTGATCTGGGAGACTACATAATACCCTTCCTCATGCTCCGAATCCCCCTGGTACACCTGGATCTTCGCGCCCTCTCCCTTATCCGACCAGAGGTTCTTGGCCTTGCGGCCCGAGTTGTTGGCAATCACCTTGTTAGCGGCGTTCAGAATGGTGGAGGTGGAACGGTAATTCTGCTCCAGCAGAATGGTAGTGGCTTCCGGATAATCCTGCTCAAAGTTGAGGATATTGGTAATATCCGCCCCCCGCCAGCGGTAGATGGACTGGTCGCTGTCGCCCACCACGCAGATGCGGTGATGCTTGTCGGCAATCATTTTGCAGAGCATATATTGGGCCCGGTTGGTATCCTGATACTCGTCCACATGGACATACTGGAACTTGTTCTGGTAATAATCCAGCACCTCGGGGACCTCTTTGAAGAGCTGGATGGTGGTCATGATCAGATCGTCGAAGTCCAGGGAGTTGTTGGCCTTCAGCTTTTTCTGATAGAGCTTGTACACTTTGGCAACAATACCGTCAAAATAGTCGCCGATGAGCGCTTCCTTCCGCTCCGGGGTAATCAGCTCGTTTTTGGCATTGCTCATGGCGGCCTGGACCGCCTTGGGCTCGAATTTCTTGGTGTCGACATTCAGCTCCTTCATACAATTCCGGATCACCGACAGCTGATCGGCGGAATCGAGTATGGAGAAGTTGGAGGAGAATCCGATCCGCGAGATATCGCGGCGCAGGATCTTGACGCACATGGAGTGGAACGTGGAGACCCAGATGTCTCTGGCAGAGGGCCCCACCAGCTTCTCCACCCGCTCCTGCATCTCACGGGCAGCTTTATTGGTAAAGGTAATGGCCAGAATGCTCCAAGGCGCAGCCTTGTTGGTCGCAATCAAATAGGCAATCCGGTGGGTCAGCACCCGGGTTTTGCCTGATCCTGCCCCGGCCATAATCAGCAGAGGACCGTCTACAGTCTGTACGGCCTTCTGCTGAGGAGAATTCAGCAAGCTGACCGCCTGTTCAATATTCACTGAAAAGCTCATCACATTCCATCCTGTCTATATTAATTAGTCACTTTATGAAGAAAAGGGTAAGGTCCTGCTGCAGGCGGATAATGGAGTTCCATCCACACGGCGGACTGCTTCGACGGTGGCCAATGCACCGGACAGATTCTGGTAGATGGCGTTGCCTACTACTATAGTATGAGCAGCTTGTGCAGCCTGACTGGCCCGCTCCGGACCGTCAATGCCTCCCCCGTAAAACAGCCTGGCGGAGGTCAACCGCTCCTTCACCTGCCGGACCCAAACCATGTTGCCGAACACACCGCTGTACTCCACATAAAATATGGGGACACGGAACAGCTTGTCCGCCAAGGCCGCATAGGCCAGAACATCCTCCAGGGATTCCGGAGTTACGGCGCCAGTGAGCCCGGCAGCCGTCGATTGTTCATTGAGAATCACATAACCCTCTGCAGCAACCCGGCTCCAGTCCATATACGGCTCCGCATCTCTCAACACCTGCTGGTGGCGGCCGGTAATCCATTCCCCGCGGGATGTGTTCAGCACCGAAGGAACCAAATACCAGTCGAAACCCTGCACCAGCGCTTCATCTGTGGAAATTTCCAGGGCGCAGACCACAGGGTACCGCCGCAGCCGCTCCAATAATGCCGAAGTATTATCATAGGTAATACCGGAGGAGCCGCCGATGACAAACGCATCGGTGCCGGACCGGCAGAGCTTGTCCAACGCATCGTCGGACAGCACTTTTTCGGGATCCAGCTTGAAGATATGGCGCCAATGGGTAAAAGACTCTTGCATGGGAAACCCCTTCCTGCCGAATTGCAAAGGCCGCTTCTCTCTTTCAAGTCTACGGGAGGCTGCACAGGGTGTCAAATGGGTCTTTAGTTGTGCAAGTCTTTGCACAAATTCAAGATTAACTGTGCTATATTGGATACAGGCAAGCATTAAGTCGTAGGTTATTAGTCTCTTAATAAAGGGGAAGGAACACATGCCCAAGACCATACTGTTGGAAATTGACATTGAAGAGGGGGAAGATTACGTTGTCAAGGAGCTTCTAGCTTACCTGGCATACACGAAACGGATTAAGAAGTATCTGTGGCAGGAAAAAGAAAGCGCCCCCCTCCGAAACGCGGTTCCGGGTGCTCCGGTTACCCCCGCGGTCCAGCGGCCTTCTCCCAAAGAGGCGCCTGCCGCCGCCAAACCTCCGGCAGTTTCCCCGAAGCCGGCGATCATGCCGCCGGGGCCCAAAAATGTGGAAGCCTCCCAAATGATGATGTCCATGCTGGAGGATCTCTCCCGGTGGAAAAAGGAAAATAGGCTGATCCGTTTGAAGGCGTTGAAGGGCAAGGGCCAATTCCTGGACATCGCCTGCAAAATTGTCAGCCATGACGCCGATGTAGGTACAGTTACCGTATACGATGTGGACCGGAAGGTTGTAGAAACTGTACGTCTGACGGAAATTGAGGATATGGCTCAGGCGCTGTGAAGTGCGAACGTGATCCACAAAACATCTCTTATGCCGAATTCTAAAGCTCCCCTGCAGCTCCCGCCTGCAGCGGGAGTTTTTGGTATGGAGCGGAAGATGGGGAATACTATCCCTGAGGCTTTTTTGACAAAAGCCATTACGTCTTCTATAAAAGGAGGGTTGTTATGTCTTACGATGTGCGCACCGGATTTCCGGATTGGCTCCGTCTGTGGATTCGGACTGCCGCCATAGCGGTTTTTCTCCTCGCGGCCGTACTGGTGTCGCCAGCTGCCGGAGAGGCTGCCGAAGCGGATCCGCAAGGGCAGATCGAACGCTTCGATGTCCGGAAGGGCCAGGTCACGGCCCGTATTCCGGTAACGGCGGAGATGCAGCAGGAGCTCAGCCGGCTGGCCCAATCCGCATCGGGCTCGGCAGGCACCTTCCGGATTGATCCCGATGACGGTACGGTGCTGCATTTTCCTTTGCGGCCGGCCCTGGAAATCCGGCAGCCCGGCTTCTATGCGTTAGCCGCGGAGGCGTATCTGTTCCTGCCCAAGGGGCGGGAGCCGTACATTCTGTTCTTCTCCGAGGAAAACCAACCCCGGCTGTTCGGCCTGAAGCATCCCGTCAACCGGCTGCTGTCGCTGTGCGGCTGGGAGGATGCGTATGCACCTGCCGGGCAATAAGATGTCCGCCCCCTGCGCCCTGTGCGGACGGGCAGGGGTCTCGACCACTGTCCATCACCTGGTTCCCCGGGAGATGGGCGGCAGTCTCAAGCCCACTGCCCTGCTATGCCACCCGTGCCACAAGCAGCTGCACGCGCTTTATACCAATGAGGAGCTGGCGGCGCGGCTCTCCAGCATTGCGGCCCTGCAGGCGGATGAGCAAATCGGGCGGTACCTGAAATGGATCCGAAAGCAGCCGCCGGAGACCATTCCCCGGACCCGGAAGTCCAGGGCCGTGCGGGGAGAACGGTGAGAAGGTGCGTACACCCCCCGGGAAGATTACGCGCCGTGCACCAGCCGCTTACGGTTCTCATCCCAGCGCCATACCGGCTCGTCAGCCGCTGCCTTGAGCTGAACCCCGCCTAACAGCCGGTCCACACCGCCCAGCTTGACGTAATCCGCCTTGCCGGCCAGCACATCCTGCCCGTCCGGAGTCAGATGGACGGTGAAGCCCGGCAGCGGACCCGCGTCTCCATAGCGGGGGAGTTCATCGGGTATACTGAGCCGCAGCAGGGGAGCCGGACCCGTGCCCAGCCGCCGCAGGTATGCCCAAAAGGCCAGATCCCCGATGCCAAAGAGGGGAAGCGGGCCGGTTGCGGCCTGGAACAGCGGCAGCAGATGGTGGATGCCGGCGCTGACGGCCTGCAGCGCCGCGCGCTCTACGCGCCCCAGTCCGTCCGTCACGGACGGGAAGCGGCTCAGGTGCGCGGCGAAGGCCTCCCGCAGAAAAGGCAGCGTCGCTGTGTCGGCCTGGAGCAGAGCTTCCACCGACCGCGGGTCGGGGGAAGCGTAGGCCTCCCAGGCCTGGCGGCCCAGCGCCAGCGCTTCTGCGGGGACGGGGCGCCGCCCGGGGTAAAGCCCGGCCAGCTGCTCCGCGGTAAGCTGGCCCAGCCCGTGAAACGGCTCGATCCCCGGATACGAGCCGATGGTGACGAGCTGGATGCGGAGGGGCTCTCTGCCGCCCTCCGCATCCAGCTGCGCCAGACGATGCAGCAGGTACGCCTGCATCGTCTGATCGAAGAGATCGTGCTCCATCCAGAGCACGATCTCTTCGCCTTGGGCGGCGGCCCGGGCCAGCGCCGCCTCCTGCTCGCCGCAGGTTCCGGCGAACAGCGCCTGCGGGATGCCGTAGGTCTCCTCCATCCAGGCTGCGCGCTTCTCCCGGAAGGCAGGCCCATCCATCTGCAGTGCCACCGGCCCCTCCGTGTAATCCTCCCGCCATGGCAAAAACGTTCCTTCGATCCCGGTTTTCTTCAGCTTTTCCGCAACCGCATCCCCGTTGGTAATATGCAGCACTATCATGCACTCCCTTCCTGATTCCTCGCTCTATCCCCATTATATCCCATGTTGCCAAAGGAAACATACATTCGCCTGAATTTATTGCCGTTCCCCGCCATTCGCTAAGGTATGATAAAAAGCCGGGAACCCTTAGGTGCGGTACCCGGCTGGACAATCTCTTTACTTTTATATGGAGAAGCTATTGCCCCGACGGGGCAGGTGAGGCGCTGGCTGGTGCAGGGCTGGCCTCGGCGGGCTTCGCCGTTAATAGCTCCTTCAGCCTGGCAGCCACGGCGTCCATATCGGAAGCACCGAGAGCGAAGGCGAAGACTCCGTCTGTTTTGGCCACCCGGACCAACTGGTTATCGATTTTACCTTCATATACTATGGGCGTTCCCTCGGTTTGCGTTAGGGTCACCTTCAGCTCGGGGGCGGTCCATTCCACCTCCGACCGTTTTTTGGGGAGACGGTCCGTGGACAGGAAGAGCAGCTGATCCAGGACCCCGCTGCCCTCCTCCGGCTTCAGCTCCTTCTCCCCCAGCTTCCAAGCGGATTCGTATGCTTTTTTGGCCGGGTCGGTTTTGGTGAGGGTCCATGTTTCCCCCTTCCACTCCAGAGTCAGGGCGGTTACCTTGTCATACTCCACCTTGAACACGGATTTATCCAGGAAATCCTCGGCGCTTTTGCTGATGTTGGCAAGTTTAGTATCATCCGCTTCATATACGGTGGCGGCGTCGCCGGTCTTCATATAGGTGGTCCCGGCCACCGGCAGCGGGTTGCCGATCAGCACTGTCTTTTTGCTGCCGTCTGCAAGCACTGCCTCTACCTGCTGCAGCGGTTGGTCCAGACCGAATTCACCCAGGTTGGCAGGAGCTTCGTCCACAATCCCTTTCACTGTCAGCGTAGCCAGGGATTCCGCCACCGCATCCGCCGCATACGATTCCACTGGATACGCCTCCGGAGCGGTCATTTCCCAGCCGTCTGCGGTCCGCTTCAGCTGCACGGCGTTGGCCCCGGTGCCCAGCTTCAGCTCCTTCACGTCGGCGCTTTTTACGGCAAACAGCTCCTGATCCGTCTTGACCTCTTCCTTAAAGAAGTTTTCACTCTTGGCATAAGCATAACCGCCGATGAGGACGGCCAGGAGAATCAAGGCAGGCAGGAATTTCTTCATCCCTTTCTCCTCCTCCACCAGACTGCTCCACCTGCCGCCAGGAAGGCCAGCGGGAAGACGGCGATGGTTCCCCAGAAGATCAGCTTCTGCTTGGACATGGAAATGTAAACCTGCTCCGGCGCCGTTTCCTCTCTTGGCCGGATGGTCACCACATCCTTCTGCTCATTGAGCCAGCCGGCACTATTCAGGGCAAAATCCCGGTTGCTCTGCTCGGCGATCCAGTCGTCCCGCAGGAACATGCCGTTACCGATCACCACCGCCTTGGGTTTATCATCCTGAGTGGTGACCGCATAAGCCAGATCCAGCGGACCCGCCAGGTCGCCATCGGTTTTTTTGATGGTATCCTGGGTCAATTGTGTGTTGGCCGTGGTAAAGGGCGCCAGGTTCTTTTTGCCGTAGCCGGCATCGCTGGTCCGCAGCAGGGCGCTGAGCTTGTAATCGGCAAAATCCTTCACCGTAGACAGAGACATCGCTGCCGGGAGAGCAACAATGGCCCGCTGCTCCTCCAGCTTGGTCACAATGTCGTGATAGCCGTACTGGGGCACGATGGTCAACGGATTAGCCGACAGTGTCTTGGAGGACTCAATGACAAGGGCGTTGTCATTTTGCACCCCGACGGCAGACAGCACCTTGTTCCAGTTGGCCCATTTCGCCATCTCATTGGCCAGTCCCACCGCGATATAGAGCTTGCCTTTATTTTTGACAAAATCGGTAATCAGCGTGGCCTCCTGCTCGGTAGCGTCCTTTTGCGGAGCCAGAATGAGCAGGGTTTCCGCATCCTCGGGGACGGCCCCTGCCGAAAACAGGTTAAGCTCCTTGATCTCCATGCCTTCATTCTCCAGCCCGCTCCTGAAGGCGGAGGCATCGGAGAGGGTCACCTCATTATGCCCGGTAATGGCATAGGCGATATGCTTTTGCCCGGAGGTCAGATCCACCAGTGCCTGGGTGAATTTGGACTCACCGCTGAAGGTATAGGTGGTCTGCTGGGAGCCGTAGCCGAACAGCTCGGAGCTGGTGACGCTTTTGGTTTGGCCGCCGCTTTCAAAAATAATGGTGCCGTACGAGCCGATCTCATATTTTTGCGCCAACGAGGGGTTTTTCTTGGGGTCTACTTCCTCCCAGGTAAATTTGCCGCTGCGCTTCTGGTATTCGTCCAGCAGATCCTTGATCTGGCGGCTGACCACCCCTTGCCCGGGATCGGTAAACGCAATAGCATGAACGTCCTTCTCCAGATTTTTCAGGGTGGTAATGGTTTTATCGGACAGGGTGAATTTTTTGTTGGCGGTCAAGTCCCACTGGGCCCCCTTCAAGGAGTGCAGGAAGATGGTAAGCAGGATAAATATCCCCACTACCGCCACTGACAACACGGCGGCGTTAGCGCCTTTAATCCAATTTTTCACAGTCGTATCCTCCTAAGGGCTTTCTGAAAGGAAAGCCTACTTCGTAAGCATCTGCTGAGTTTTCGCGGGAGCGAAAACTGGCTTCGTAAGCACCGCTCCACACTCATCTCCACCGTTTGCGCTCCAGCACCTGCACGCTCAGGACCAGGAACATGACCACCATCGTCACGTAGAACAGCACGTCAGCCAGGTCAAAGATGCCCTTCTGCAGATTGGTCAGCCGTTGGACGATGGAGAATTGTGCGAAGATATCCCGGGCAGAGGAAAACAGGCTGTAGCCCAGCCAGTCAATGACCCACAGCAGGAGCAGCATGGCAAACGCCGCAATGCCCGCGATCATCTGATGGGAGGACAGGGACGAGCAGAACAGCCCAACAGCCATCATGGCTGCCCCCAGGAGGAACAGGCTCAGATATGACAGCCACAGGACGGGCTGATCCAGTGAACCATAGGTGCCCATAATTGCCGGATACAGGAGGCTAAAGGCTACCAGCAGGAAGTGTACCAGCAGAGCGGCCATGTATTTGCCCATGACAATTTCCGTCAGACTGGCCGGTGAGGTAAGCAGCAGCTCGTCCGTTCCCTGCCGCAGCTCCTCGGACACCAGACGCATGGTCAGAAGCGGGATGACGAACAGGTAGAACAGGATCATATTGGACATCAGCGGACGCATATCCACGGTGAAGGACGAGAGAAAGTCATTGGCAAAAAAGAACCCCGCCAACAAAAAGTAAAAGGCAAACGCCACATATGCCACCGGGGAATAAAAATACATCTGAAGCTCCTTGCGGCAAATCGCCCAGGCTCTACGCACGGCCGTCGCCTCCTTCCCCTGTTGCGGAATCCGTTTCGCCGGTATCCGCTGTCGGGTCTGCGCTGTTTTCGGCGGGTTCTACGTTCTGCGGTGCAGCCCCATCCTCCCGGATCACAACGGATGGGTCCTGACTGGTCAACTGCAGGAAAATATCCTCCAGGCTGAGATTCTCCCGCTTCATCTCCAGAATGGGCAGACCCAGCTCGGCCATGCGGAAGAAGATATCCTCCCGGATATCCGTGCGGTCTCTGGCGGAGACCAGAAGAGCGGAGGTTTCGCCACCGGGGCCGGCGGGCTCCGGAGCTTGCTGCTCCCGGAGCTTGACACTCTCCACCTGGGGCAGCAGGGCCAGCTCCCGCAGGATATGCTCCCGCTCGCCCCGGATCTCCAGGGAAACCTGGAACCTATTCTCCATTTGCCCACCCAGCTCTTCGGGATTGCCGTCCAACACAATTTGGCCCTGGTTGATGATCAGGACACGGTTGCACAGGGTGTTCACCTCAGGCAAAATGTGGGTGCTGAGCAGGACGGTATGCTTTTCCCCCAGCTCCTTGATCAGCTGACGGATTTCGATAATCTGCTTGGGATCCAGACCGGAGGTAGGCTCATCGAGAATCAGCAGATCGGGCTGGTGCAGAATCGCCTGAGCCAGGCCCAGCCGTTGCCGGTAGCCCTTGGACAGACCCTTGATGATCTGCTTCTCTCTTCCCGTAAGCCCCAGCTTCTCCACCGCTTCCCCGATGCGGGCCCGCTGCTCCCGGACAGGAATGTCCCGCAGATCGGCCACAAACTTCAAGTAAGCGCCTACGGACATTTCCGGATACAAAGGCGGCGTTTCCGGCAGATAGCCGATTTTGCGGCGTGCCTTCTTGGGATGATCGGCCATGGACAGACCGTCCACCAGAATTTGCCCCTTGGTCGGGTTCAGATACCCGGTGATCATCCGCATGGTGGTGGTTTTACCGGCCCCGTTGGGCCCGAGGAAACCGACAATTTCCCCGCGGCTCATGGAGAAATCCATATGGCGGACACCGCGCTGGTTTTCGTACATTTTACTGACCTGGCGCACTTCTAACACTTGGTTACCCCCCAAATATTCGAATGTTTTGGCTTACACGTTTGAGGCTTAGGCAAATTCAATATACGTATCAAACTCTAAACTCAGCTTAAAAAAATCTGAAAGCAAGCTTAAAAATATGTGTCGAATTTGTGACAATTGGTAGCGTCCGTCCAGCGCGTCACCTGCCAGAAATAACGGAAACGATCTTCCGCTATTCCGCACCTGATCGTTATCCCCTCTCGATAACGGAAGCTGTTTTCCGTTATTCTGGCACTAGCCCGGCTTACGGGCATCAGCTTAGGCATGTTAACGGAAATCCCTTTCCGTTATCTGCCTGCCATCTCCGGCCGATCAGCGAATAGCGGAAAATCCCTTCCGCTACGGGACCCTTTTCTCAGAGGCCAGCTGTAGAGCTGCCCTGGTTTCGCCGGTCCCACCTCAAACAAAAAAGACTGCCCATCCGCCACATTACGGCGATGAGACAGTCTTACTGTTTTTTTACCGCGTCAGCTGCCCGCGGGTTACACCCAGCTGGTTGGTAGCCTTCAGGGTTTTCCAGACCTGCGTACCCGAAATTCGTCCCGCCATGGCCTCCCGGTACAGCTTAATGACCTCGTGGACCTTGTCCGCCGACTCTTCCAGGAACTCGATCCGGAACCGGGGAACGCCCAGGTCGATAAAGTGCTGCAGATACTCCGCGCCGGATTGCTCGATAGCATTGTACACGGTGTTGCGGCAGCCGTCATCCACCCGGACGGGATGGGAGAAGCCGACCCGGTCCTTGAGGGATACCCGGTGCTCCTCGCAGGGCCGTCCGCAGTTGGTGTAATCCGTGCCTTCGCTCAGGAAAGTGCAGTACACACAATGCTCCGTATGGAACATGGGCATATGCTGCTGGATCACTACCTCCATCCGGGAGGTGTCAGACCGCTCCATCAGATCCGTCATCTGCTGGATGTTCAAATCATAGGAGGGCACAATCCATGAGCAGCCCGCCTCCAAAAAGAGAGCCGCCGCCTTATGGTTGGCAATATTCAGCGAGTAGTCGCCCACCAGCTCCGGCATAGGCTCCTCCGGCGGGTTCTCCCTGCCGCTCTCCAGGAACGCCTGCAGGGCTCCGGTATTCCGGACCAGCACTGCATCCGGCTTCAGCCGGAGAATATTGCGGAAGTAACCACCCTCCCCCGGCATGTGAATCCGCGGAGCAGCCAGGCCTATTTCATGCCCGGGGCCGGCAGCGCGCACCGCCTCCACTGCCTCCGGAAATTGCTTGATGAATTCAAAATCGGCATAAATCCGGCCGATCCCGCATTCCAGCGCAGCCCGCACCTGCTCCATGCTCCTGCACAGCACGGTCAGCTCCGGCTTCACTGCCGGCGGCTTTGCCTGATGTGCGTCTCCATAAACCCGAATAGAGCGTTTGGTATACGCCGGGGGTTTACGCCGTTCATCCTCCAGCTCCTCCACTGCCTCCCGGCGAAGCCGGTTCAGCTCCCGCATGGGCAGAATCAGCTCACCCTTCAGATGGACCTCCAGCTTGTCCAACTCAAAAAGGGTACCGCCTGTCCGTCCCAGCTGCTCCTCCAGAAACGCCTCATCCATAGGGCGCTTCATCGCCTGCTCTAATAGAAGCTCGGATTCCTTATAGATGCTATTACCGGTTTCCATATCCGTCCACCAGGTGCGAAGCGGTTCTCCCAAAGACCCGGCGACACGCACGGCAAGCGGGAAAACCCGGTACGGCTTCTCGGTTTCGAAGGTTTGGCGAAGCCGCTTGTCCAGCTTCAGATCACTGGTTTTCCAGATGCGGTTGCCAGGATGGATCTTGGCCACATCCACATCATTGCGTCCCATAATGATCCGCACTGTACCCTCGGGAAACTCTCCCTCTACCTTTTGCTCACCGAGCCACAGATCATATACCCGTCCGCCCTCTTCATTCTTGGTTGGGTCACCGGCATCAAAAACGATTCCGTCCCCCCGCTTCACAGGTCCGACCAGCTCACAGAGTACAGCGTCCTTCAGCACTTCCTTGACCCTGCCCAGGTAAACACCACGGCTTTTGGGGTAGGTGCCGTCCAGAAGCTTGCGGTGATTAGTGCCTTTCAGGAACCCGTGCGTGAAGCCTCTGGAAAAGCTTTGCTCCAGCTCCCGCATCTCCTCCCTCGTAGGCTCTACAGGCTCGCCTTCCAGATGCCGGTCAATAGCGGCCCTGTATTTGGAGGTGACATTGGCCACATATTCCGGGCTCTTCATCCGTCCTTCGATCTTGAAGGAGGAAACCCCCGCTTCGATCAGCTCCGGCACCAGCTCCAGCGCAGCCAGATCCTTGGGAGACAACAGATACGCCACATCTCCCATGGGCTTCACTTCCCCATCCACTTCCATATCATAAGGCAGCCGGCAGGCTTGGGCACATTCTCCCCGGTTGGCAGAGCGTCCGCCCCACATTTCACTGGTCAAACATTGCCCGGAGTAGGAAACGCATATGGCCCCATGCACAAAAATCTCCAAGGGCATAACGGCTGCTTCACCGATGGTGCGGATTTGCTTCATATTATTTTCCCGGCCCAGCACGACGCGGCTCAAGCCGTAGGGCTTGATAAACTCCACTCCCTCGGCGGAGGTAATGGTCATTTGGGTAGAGCCGTGGATCGGGAAATCCGGAGAAATCTCGCGGATCATCCGCACCAGGCCCAGATCCTGAACAATGACCGCATCCACACCCGCATCCACACAAGCCTCCACCAGCTGTCGGGCTTCATCCAGTTCATTTTCGAAGACGAGAATATTAAAGGTCAGAAATCCCTTGACCCCATACATATGCAGAAACGCCATAATCTCCGGCAGCTCGTCCATGGTAAAATTATTGGCACGTGCTCTTGCGTTGAATTTTTCCACTCCAAAATAAACGGCATCAGCGCCATTGGCCACCGCTGCCCGCATACATTCCCAATCTCCTGCGGGAGCAAGCAGCTCCACATCCTTATGATCTATATGAACGGACATTAATTATTCCTCCTCAGGGCTTTTCCGAAGAAAAGCTGCTTGGCAAGCGTCATGCTTCTTTGTGTAAGCATCGGCTCTTGGTTTCCACACGCTTTAGTGTAGCATGCCAACCGGAGCAATTCCATGGCAGGAAAGGGATTCTCCCCAGTTTCCCTATATTTTTCGAGAAAATTCCGTTGCAATTTAAAAATCATCATGATATATTAAAGGTCCGGCCAGAAACGCAGTAAAGCGCTTCAAGAAAAATTTTGCTGCGGCGGTTGTAATTTTCGGCTGTGTCGGTTACAATATCAAACGTTCGACTTGTATGGAGAGGTGTCCGAGTTTGGTCGAAGGAGCACGATTGGAAATCGTGTAGGCGCCACAAGCGTCTCGAGGGTTCGAATCCCTCTCTCTCCGTAGCTTATACCTTTTTTAACGACGCGGGGTGGAGCAGCCCGGTAGCTCGTCGGGCTCATAACCCGAAGGCCGCAGGTTCAAATCCTGCCCCCGCAATAAGGTACCCCACAAAGTGAAGAAAAGCTGACGAAGCTTAATCCGAGTACTTTGCGGGGAGCCCCAAAGCATCTTAAATACGGAGCCGTGGTGTAGAGGCCTAACATGCCTGCCTGTCACGCAGGAGACCGCGAGTTCGAATCTCGTCGGCTCCGTACCTTATATGCCGGTTTAGCTCAATTGGTAGAGCAACTGACTTGTAATCAGTAGGTTGGGGGTTCAAGTCCTCTAGCCGGCACCATTTTTGTGGAGGGCTAGCGAAGTGGCCAAACGCGGGAGACTGTAAATCTCTTCCTTCGGGTTCGGTGGTTCAAATCCATCGCCCTCCACCATTTTTTACTTTGTTTTATGGCGATCGTGGCGAAGTGGTTAACGCATCGGTTTGTGGATCCGACACTCGAGGGTTCAATTCCCTTCGATCGCCCTTTCCTTTGTGAGCCATTAGCTCAGTTGGTAGAGCACCTGACTTTTAATCAGGGTGTCGTAGGTTCGAGTCCTACATGGCTCATGTTCTTTTTCTTGATTTTTATCCCTCACCATGTTAATGTTAATTTTGCCTGTTTTAATAGAATATGCGGTCGTGGTGGAATGGCAGACACGCTACTTTGAGGGGGTAGTGGGCGAAAGCTCGTGGAGGTTCGAGTCCTCTCGACCGCACTATATGTAAAATGGAAAAAGCCTTGTCTATCAAGGCTTTTTTGTTTTTTATATAATGGGTAATCGGCTATTCCACATATTCGTTTTACACAAATCCTGATCTGCATGTTCTTCTCCTCTAAACACACCAAACCTTATACTCTACATACAACAAAAGCCAACTTAATACCCGATCCTCATGAACAGGTTAAGAAATGATGCAGGTGTTCCTGATTCTGAGTGGGGTTATGATATTTCAGTTTGTGAAGATTGGCGATATCCACAAAATCCTTATCATTGTTGCTGACCAATGTAGCATCCATAAAAATCGCGGTTGAAGCAATGAGTGCATCAGGCAGCTTAATCTTACGTCCCAATTCACTGGAGAGGGACGAACGAATGTCACCTGCCAATTGGGCGATCTCCCGGCTTACCTCAATAATTCTATCAGCCGACTGAATCAGTTTGGTAATTTGCAACTTTAAGGCTACATCCGTATGAAGCACCGCGGCTGACAACAGCTCCGCTTCCGTGATCGAAGAAAGAAGCAGGCTGTTATTTTCCCTCCCGCTGCTCAAAGTTGTGTGCCCTCCCGATCCTCTTCCCCTTCACGTTCGGCAATGGATAGGAATTGATTCCTTACGGATTCAGGATACGTTGCAAGAATGCCCACCGTCTCGGCTAGCGAATCCATCAGTTGCTGCCTTTTCTGCTGCTGTCCACCGCCAATATGCTCCTGCAAAAATAAAGAATGATCCTTAATTTGCTTCATCTCCATCACCTCACTTATATGAAATCAGTAACGTTCAGCTCATTTAGTTTCATTATATCATGCAACATGTGGTTTATATATGTTACACGATATCGGATACTCATTAGGAATGCCCTTCACCCTCATATTAACGTGGTCATAGGCGAAAGCTCGTGGAGGTTCGAGTCCTCTCGGCTGAATGGTATTCATCCCATTTGACTTTATAGATAATCCCTTTTCCTCTTTTTGGGTCCACCGCAACAAACCGTGCTGTCCAAGCGTATAGATAACTGGAAGCTTAATGGGAAAGGGGAATTGTCTAGAATGGACAAGCACGATCAGACAGCAGCAGCACCAGCCAAAAAGAGCCTAACCCGCGAGATTCTGGGCTGGGCTTGGATTCTTCCGGCAGCATTTCTTGCCAATCTGGTTATTCAAAATTATGCCTTCGCACAAACAGAGGTACGCAGCATTTCCATGCAGGCTACCCTGTATGAAGGACAGCGGTTAATTGAAGATAAGCTCTCCTACCGGTTTCACGGGCCGGAGCACGGGGATATTGTGGTTATTGACGGACCGGAGTACAAAGACCGTCTTGTTAAACGGCTGATCGGACTGCCCGGCGATGTCATAGACATGAAGGACGGCCGCGTGTATATAAACGGAGGTCTGCTGGAGGAGCCGTACGTAAAAGGAACTACCTATCCCGCTGGTTTGGTTGTGCCTTATACCGTTCCCGAGGACCATGTGTTTGTAATGGGCGACAACAGGGAAAGAAGCACAGATAGCCGCCAGTTGGGCCCCATCGCCTTAACCAGCATTGAGGGCAAGGCTGTGCTGCGGGTCTGGCCTCCCAAGGATTTTGGGAAAGTGGAGTAGACGGCTTCGATAACCGGGTGGCGGGCAACAGGCTAGCCATCGGTGGGCCGCCGGGAGTCTAAGCATCATAAAGGAGATTGCGCATATGACAAAATGGAAGGCAATGACCTTTAATCTTCGGATTATGGCGGAGGCTGACGGCGATAACGTCTGGACCCGCCGTGTCCATGCGGCGGCACAGGCGGTTCTCCGCGAACAGCCGGATATTCTGTGTACACAGGAAGGCCGCTACAGCATGCTGCAGGACCTGCAGGCGGAGCTGCCCGGTTACCGGTGGATCGGGGAGGGACGCCAGGGAGGCCGTGAGGACGAGCATTGTGCCGTGTTCTATGATAAGGCCAAATGGCTGCTTCTGGAGGCAGGACATTTTAGCCTGTCGGAGAAGCCGGACGTGCTGGGAACATTAAGCTGGGACACGAGATGCCCCCGTATGTGTACCTGGTTACGGCTCCAGGAAGTAGAGACCGGCCGGGAAATTGCCGTGTTTAATACCCATCTGGACCATATTAGCGAGGAAGCTCAAATCAAGGGTATGGAGCTTATCCGCAGACGGATGGAGAGCTTCAGGAAGTCTGCGCCGGAGACACCCCTGCTTCTTGCCGGAGACCTGAATGTGGAGCCGGATCATCCGGTGATTCTCGGGTTGGAGCAGGCAGGATACCGGAATGCCTATGGCGTATTGCCCCCGGGCTCACCGGAGACCAGCCCCGGCCAGACCTTCCATGATTTCCAGGGCGGCGAGAACGGGTTGCCCATCGATTATATATTCACCTCTCCCGAGCTCCGCGTGGAAGCCGTGCGGGTAGACAGGAGCAGGTACGAGGGGCGGTACCCGTCCGACCATTATCCAGTCTGCGCCGTTTTGGCGTTGCCCGGCTGAAACCAACTTTTTGACTATCAACCCGTCTGGGGGAGATCTCCATTCAGGCGGGTTTTGTGTTGCCGGACAAGCTCTTACATTTCCCTCTGTCAATAGTCTGAGAAAATGTCACCTTAACTCTTCTAAGAAAATGTCACTTTCAATCTAGATCAAGGCCACCTACCAGGAGGCCTCGGCATAGCTATTGTGTTGGGAATAGGTGGCATCTTGGAA
>JAEWGW010000021.1 GCA_023388055.1 Bacillota bacterium
CTAAGCTTTACCCACATCACTGGGAATGAATTACAGTAGATATCTGTAGTTGTCAAAGATTGTGCGGAAGGCTTGAATGCCTCTCCAGAGCACTTTGACACCGGGCTCCCCATCACCTTTACGTCCCAAAAAGCCACCTAGTTTGGCCAAGGCCATCACACTTTCCTGTAGCGTAGGCGGTTTTGGGGGGAGCTTATTGGTTTTGTAGGCAACGCGGTGCAGTACTTTCCACTCCTCGTCATCCATGAACACACTGCACGGTGCGTCCGGTTTCTGGCGGGCGAGATAGGTCAGATGTTGAAGTTGGACGGCGATGATGGAATAGAACAGAATGAGCTTGCTTAATCGATCGCCATCTCGTTCTTGCAGTTTTTCAATTTCGCAACCACTTTTTAAAATGTAATGGAATCGCTCGATTTTCCACCGTTGCACGTACCATGCCACTTTTTCACGGGCTTCCTCCAGCGTCTTCACCGGGAGATTGGTGACTAAATACCACTCAATGGGAGCGTCTCCTTCCAGCGGTGTGGTTTCTATCGCATGAACAATGGTGCAGGTAAGCGGCGGATAGCCGGCACGTTTTTGTCTCAAATGGGCAGGGACTTGAACGGTGTCGGTCAGGAAACGGATGGCTAGTGTCGTCTCCCGCGCCGGTACGCCGTTGCGTGTGTCCCGCGGAATCGATACGACAATCTCGCCCGCCGCCGTTTGCTTATGCACCTCGTCCCACATGAAGCGTCCTTCGGATTGGGTCAGGCGGTTTTGTACAGCACGAATCACGTAAGCTTGTTCATCGGTTTGCAGGGTATGCAGGTATTCAAAAAAATCCGCTTCCCGATCTCCCACGTGAATCAGGCGCATGTCTGAGGGCAGATCGAGTACACTGGCTCTCGCCGTTTCGGTCCACTTGTAGGTTTCCTTTTCTTCATAGGGACGACTGACCTTGCGTTCTGCTTGGAGCGACAGATCGCGCGCCCAGATTTTTTGATGCAACAGGCCCAAGGGAAGTCCGGATGGGGTGAGCACCAATGCCGAATGCGCTAGCAATCCTTTGGTTTGCTTCCGATTGTATGCGCCCAGTCCCGGGGTTTTCTCGCGATTGCCGTACTTAATTTCCGTTGTATCTTGCACACACAGAAAAAAGGATTCACCAGACTGACTCATCTGGCGCAGCGTTTCCGTGCGGTAGGATTCCAAGACATTCTCCTCCGTGAGCTCTTTATTCTGTAATAGACGGTAAATGGCTTTGGCTTCCGCTGCATTCTCGCTGGCTTCGGATATGGTGGCACCAGGATTGCTGGATAGGGTCTGCATTGTCCGAATGAAACGTTTCAGCGTCCGTCCGCAACGAATACGCATGTTACAAAAAAATTGAAAGTCCGGTATGAGTAAAGAGGAAGCCGCTCGGTTTGGTGACATTTCATTCCCTGCCTTCATTCGGTTTTCCTTTCATCATACCGGCTTCCACTGTACCTGAATACCCCCTTTTGAGTTATCCCTTTTTCTGTAAATGTTGTGGGTAAAGCTTAGACCTGAGGAAGCTTATTTTGCCACAATCGGCCTAAATCAGTCCGGAGAGCAGGGGATAAGGTGGCTCACTTTCGTTAGATTCCCAAACCGGCTGATGGTGACGAAATAAGCCTTCTGATATTCGTTAGGTTTGGTCAGGGGTTTACCCCTCGCCTCACCTCTCCGCCCGGGACATATAAATCTCCTGCTGGCTGGCGATGCCCCATACGCTGAACAGCGTCTGGATGAAGCGGTATGCTTGGTACAGAACCAGCATCCAGAAGCCTGCCCAGGCGATGGTGGAGCCCAGCACGGCCAAGGAGCAGAGTGACGCTGCCAGGAGCAGCAGCACTGCTACACCCAGCATCATCGGCAGGGATTGCAGCGCAATGCCCAAGGAGCGGCCCATACTCCGGGAGGCTGCCCGGCCCAGCTGCAGGTACAAAAAGAGCAGCCGCACGACAAAGCTGTAGCCCAACAGCAAAGCAAGCAGAGGCAGCAGCGTTGACGCCATCTCCGGATATGTGCGGGCGGTGAGGAAGGCTGTTTTCATCCGCGGCAGGATCCACCACAAGGGAAGAAGGGTCAGCAGTGTCTGCCCCGCGTAGAGCAGCGCATAGCTTTTCCATAGCTCCTTGATCCCGCGGACAAACCGGTAACCGGCATTGTAGTGGGGGTTGCTCAGGGAAAACAGCAGCCCTGCATGGAGCAGCGGTGTCAGCAGCATACGGGCTGCCAAGAGTCCCCCCAGGAGCCAGAGGATAGAATGGCTGACATCGGTCTTCATCAGAACAAACTGGGCCTCTGCCAGGAACAGATGGCTTTGAGCCTCCAGGCCCTCCACGTTGGGATAGCGGTGAAGAATAGGCAGGATGTAGGATTGGGCCAGCTTATACAGGGCCACCCCCCAGCCGAACCGGTACAAAAACAGCACCAATACGGAGAACGGCTGGTTCAGAGTGGAGCGGAAGCCGGATTTGATATACGTGAACACGGGTTTCACCTCCCGGTGGGATAGAAGCAGTTGTCTTTACCAGGCCAACCAGCCAAAAAGCAGCTCCATGACGCGGGTAGTCCCGACGTTCAGGCGGATGGAGGTTTTGCCGTCCACATTTTGCTTCATAAAGTTATTGATATGTTTGTTTTCCAGCACCAGACTGTAGCCGGGGTCGATAAACGCCCATTCCAGGGGAGCGCTGTGGTTCAAGGTATAGACAATTTCGCTGCCTTGGGCGTCCCAGCTTTTCTCCATAACGGTGCCGTCGGTGAAGCGGAAGCGGATGGGGACCGGAGATACATTTGCCCCCTTCTTCCGGATGAGCACTTGGCTGTTATATGCGCCTTCGGGTGTTCTGTCTACCTTGATGCCTGCTACCTCGAAATCTACCATACCACCGGCGTAGACAAACTGGTCAAAGAATTCCTTCCAGGGTTTCCCTGTTTTTTCCTCCAGTACCGTCTGGAAGTCTGCCGTAGCCGGATGTTTGAATTTCCACCGGGTGAAATAGGCTTTCATCACCTTGGCCATCTGGTCGCTGCCGATTTCCTTCTCGATGGCGAACAATGCCAGCTTGGCCCGGGTATACACATTCTCGGCGTATTCATCATGGCTGCCGTAATCCCATGCATTCCGGGTCAGTGGCTCAGGAGCTGTAATATAGCTGGCCTCTACGGGCAGGTTGGGGCGGACGCCGTACTCCTTCTCCATTACCTTGTCCTCGGCATAGGAGGTAAAGCCTTCGTCCAGCCATGCTTCTTCGAATTCATTGGAGGCCACCATGCCGTAGAAAAACTGGTGTCCGATCTCATGCACGACCACCCGCTCCAGCTCCAGGCCGGGACTGGCTTCATCCGCTCCCCAGGCGGTGACCAAGGTGGGATATTCCATCCCGCCTGCACCGTTGCCTTCGGCAGGGGGTACCACCACGGAGAGGGTGGAGTAGGGGTACGGACCGTACCATTCGCTGTAACGGGCCAGAGATTTTTTGGCGGCAGCCAGGTAGCGGCTTTTCAGATGCTCATGGGCCGGGTCCAGGTACAGCTTGATCTTGACCCCGGGAACATTGGGGGCGGAGAAGGGCTCCTCCACATAGATGAAATCCGGCGAGGCCGCCCAGGCGAAGTCATGGACATCGTCGGAGTAGAACCGGTACACCTTCGTGCCATTTTCTATGGCGGCAGGCTTGGTGGGGAAGCCGGTGGCGGCGACGGTATAATCGGCGGGCACCTTGATCTTCACGTTGTAAATGCCGAAGTCGGCGTAGAATTCCGAATTGCCGTGGTATTGATGGAGGTTCCAGCCCTCCTCGGCTCTTCCCCGGGTTCCGGCGGGCTCGTATTTCGCCAGCTTGGGGAACCATTGGCCGGCCATGACGAAATTGCCGGAGTACCCCATCCGGGCGAATACCTGGGGAAGCTTGACCCGGAAATCCATGGTCAGGGTGATGGTTCCGCCGGGCTGCACGGGGGTGGGAAGCTCAATTTTCATAAGCGATTGATCATTCTTGTTGCCGTCGTCCGGCTGCACATAACTCACCCGGTCCATCAGGTTGACCCCTTCTTCTGTCGCCAGGCTGTCCAGCCGCATCTGGCCGAAGCCGTCCTCCGGCTGCTTGTCACCCCGCAAACGTCCGCCGGATTCCTGCATGAAGGTGGTTTTTTTGGAGGCGAAGGCATTGGGGTACAGGTGCAGGTAGAGCTGGGATACGGGCCGGCCCCCCGGGTTTTTCCAGGTTACTGACTGGGCGCCCTGGAGCAGTTTTTCCTCCGGAGAAAGGGATACGGCCATATGATACTCCACCAGGCGCTTGCTTAGTGCCGGCTCGGAGTCGCTCTCCCGGGGGATTTCCGTGGAGAGGGATTCGCCTGCTGCGGGTTCATCCCCCAGTGCGGTCTTTACATTGGCTCCCGGACCAGGGAAGAACGAGGAGACAGTGACGGTGACAGCCAGGCCAAAGGCCAGCACCAGCCCCCATTGGAATATACGGTTGGACAGTTTCGGTTTCATTGACATTCACCCCGTTGACAAGCGTCTACAGCATGTATATGTGGGGGGGTGGACAAATATATCCGGTTGCCGAAACTCCTGGGACAAATCTTGATAGGCTGTTTTTCGGGCAGCAAAAAAGACATAAGCTCCGGGAGCGTATGCCTTTTGTACTGTCGTTTATTTGGCCAGCCGGTGCAAATGTGCGGTAAGCACGATGGGAATGCCCTTCGCCTGGAAGCTCACACTGCAGGGACTCCGGTTTTATGATAGCGAGCATCAAATGTATGCTATCGGGCTGCGCCCCCTCTTTTGAGGGAAATAGCGTACATGAAATGTATGTTATTTTGGAAAAAGGGGGATGTGGGAGGCTGTTTTGAGCCAATAGCATACATTGTATGACGCTTACATGCCCCAAAAGTGGGGTGAAGGAGCAGATAACGTACATTTTATGGCGCTTACATAAGCTCGATGGTGGACAAATGGGTGGGTTAGTGGGACAGCGGGTGTATCTACAGTGGATTGCTGGCTGTCCTCCGGGAATCCTCCCCGGATACCGGTCACTTCCCTGGCCGAAAGATCCGTCCGCTGTGGGACTGGAGCGCGGTTCACATTTTATTGAAGAATACGCGACTTTGCCTCCATTGTTGAGGGGCTTTCCGGAGGGTAAGATAGGGATAAGCAAACAGATTCGTTACCAATAAGAGACTGCGACGAAATCTAGCACCCTAATTTCCTCGCAGCTCCTAAGGAGCTGAATAGTGTTATGGAGAGGTCCAAGGTGGGCGATGTGATTCTGGCGCTGCGGAAAAAACGGGGGCTCACTCAAGAACAGCTGGCCGTTAAGGTTGGGGTATCCGCCGGAGCGGTAAGCAAGTGGGAAACAGGGGGCTCCTCCCCGGATATCTTCCTGCTGAATCCGCTGGCCCGGGCGCTGGATACCACGCCGGATGAGCTGCTGTCCTTCCACAAGGAATTGCCGGAGGAAGAGCTTACGCAGATCAAGGAGGAGCTGAGGAATCTCTACCTCTTCCATAGTTATGAGGAGGGAGAAACGGCTGCGGAACGGTACATGAAGGAATATCCCAATAGCGGCAGATTGAAGCTGGTGGCTGCGGGTTTGGCCCATATGTTCCTCGGGGTGCGGGAGCCTGTGCCGGAGGAAGTGGCGGAGGTGAAGCTGAGGCGCTGTCTGGAGCTGCTGCAGGAAGCGGCAGACAGCTGCGGGGATGAACGCCGGGAGGAGGCACTGTTTGTCTCCGCCGGCATTCACATGCGTCTGAATGAACCGGAGGCTGCCGAAGCACTGCTCCGGAATCTCCCCGCTTCTCGGGGAACTGATCCTATGAACCTGTACCCCGCCGTATTGCTGAAGCTGGGCAAATACCCTCAAATGGAGGAGTTGTGTCAACGGCAGCTGCTATGGCATGTGCATCTCTCGGGGATGATGCTGTCGTACCTGGCTCAGGCTGCGGACGGAGAAGGACGGGAGCAGGAGAAGCTGGCGTATCTGACGGGAGCTCATCAGCTGGAGCGGCTGTTTGGCACCGGTATGGGGGCGGGAGCAAGAGATTTGGCTCTGCATAACCTCCGAAACGGCCAAACTGAAGAAGCAGCCCACTGGTTTAATGAATATGCGGATATGGTGCTGGGCATGGGCGTGGACTACCGGGATAACCCTTTTTTCAGAAGCGTCCAGCTGGAGGTTGGCTCTTCCGGTCAGCTGGAAATCAGAAAACGGCTCCTTCAATCCCTTCTCGAGGAAAAGGAATGGGAGCCGCTTGCCGGTATGGAAGCGTATGAGTCCGCGTTGGTCCGCATCCACGCCAGACTGGAGGAGCTGGAGGATACAGGAGGTAGCCGTTAGGGGAGCACAAGCTCTCCCTTTTTGTTAAAGGAATACGGCAGGTCCTTCTCTGCATCGCCGTCATTGTACCGGATGATCCCGTCCTTGATCTGCACCAATTCGTAATCAAGGCCGTTGTTATCCGCTGGTTTAATATCCACGACTTTATTCAGGACTGTATCGTAGCCGACAATGCCCCGGAAGGATACCTCAAAAATCACATACCGGTCCGACAGCCAATTCAGGTTGCGGATGAAATTGCCGATATGCACCTCCCGGGAGGGCTGCTCCTGGCCGGGATATAACAGATATAATCCGGCATTCTCATAAGTGGTATTTTGCTTTGGCAGGGCAATCACCTTTCCGCTGGGGGAGGCGACTCCCTCTTTCCCCGCAGTATCCCCGATAAACTGTTCGTTCTGCAGACGCTCCTGTTCCCGGATAAAGACCATATCCTCATGCAGCCGGAAGCGGTAGGATGCAAGCGGCGCAGACCAGCCGGGGGCTGTTGCCAGCTTCTTCAGCTTATCAGCATCTTGAGGCAGACGGATATCCTCCGACAGGGCTCCCTGATAGTTGGCATAGAGCTGGATGTATCCGTCCTTGTAATCCGTGTCCCCGCTCAACAGGTCATCCACCCAAATTCCACGGTGGGGATAGGTGACGCCATAGCTGCCTCTGCTGTTGCTAAACACCTCATAATCCGGCCACTTCTCCCGCATCCGGTCTACCAGCTGCTGCACATCAGGCCCCTTTCCTACTGTGTTGGCGGCTGCAAGCTCCGTGAGCTCCGGCCCATTATTGCCGCTGGCCATTTTCCGCGGATAAACAGCGATATCGTACGGCGGAGCCTCCCCGCTAAAGAAGAGATAGAAGGGCTCCAGCTTATAGCCGAATACCGGCAGGGGGCCGGTTTCCTCGAAGGGCGGCTTGCCCAGCAGCGCTTCGATATCCGCTCTGGTAGAGGCTGTGCCCAGATTGCCGATTACCGGCTGGGCATATTCCTTGCGGAACAGAATGCTGGACAATATGTTCCCGCCCTCTACCTCCACATGCTTATCAAAATAAATGTCGTAGCCGCTAAAGCTGCTGTCCTCTTTGCCCAGTGCCGCAGTAAGAGAACCGGGTGCCCAGCCACCATCCTGCCCTGCAAGCAGCAGCGCATTCAGCTTGACGCTGGTGGCCAGAGCCTCCACAGGCTGATACGTGCGGATACTCTCCTTATCGAAAAAGTAAGCCTCGCCTCCAATTTTGGCCGGACGGAAGGCTTTGGGGTTAGCGGCATCCGTCTCCAGCAGGGTAGTGCCCTGCTCATTCTCCACCCGGAAGGGCGACCACTTCAGGGCATTCCCAAGGCTATAAAACAAATTACGGTAGAGATCCTCTTTGTTGAGCGCAGGAGAGGGCATGCCTTGAACCCGCAGTACAGCGGGTTGATTTCCTTCACCCGGCGGCGTATAGCTTACGGGAGTGATGTTAGTGTTCACCAGCTGATTCTTGATATCCTCCGGCACCGCGGTGCTTGCAGGTTCGGGATTGGGACTGGGTAGGCCCGGAGAGGAGCTTGCTCCTGCCGTTACAGGAGAGCCGGACACCCCGTTTGGCAGTGTTGTTTTGCTATTTTCCTCACGGCATCCCGCCAGTGTAAGCCCAGTTGCCAACACTGCGCTTCCCATCACTATCTGCTTCCATCTTTTCATTACTTTACCTACCTTCCGCGCCTTGGAAATCTTGGATTTTCTATTTCTAATAGACGGGCGTGACAGACAATTAGTTGCGCGATATCCTTAATCGATTGCAGTTGTTAGCGGTTAATGCTCAGGAAGCACCAGCTCCCCTTTTTTGTTAAAGGAGTAGGGCAGATCGCTCTCCGTGCTGCCGTCCGAGTAGCGGATGATGCCGTCCATTACCTCTATGAGGCGATAATCAACGATGGAATCCAGAGAGCGTTTGAGTTGAATAAGCTTGTTTTGAAGCACATCATACCCCATAATGCCCATGAAGGAGGCCTCGAAGATGATATAGCGGTCCGACAGCCAATTGGGGTTCCATATGCTATTGCCGATGTGTATCTCCAGGGACGGCTGCTCCTTGCCGGGGTACTGCAGGAGCAGCTCGGCCTTGTTGGAGACCATGTCTAACTTCCGCTGGGCAATCATCCGGCCGTTGGGGGAGGCAACCCCTTCCTCTGCCGCAGGCTGCTGGGTATAGAATAAGTTCAGCAGCCGGTTTTTCTCCCGCATAAAGACCATATCCTCCTCCAGCCGAAAGAAGTAATGGGTCATTGCAGCAGGCCAATCTTGGCCGTTAGCCAGGTTTTTCAGCTTTCCGGCGTCTTCCGGCAAACGGATATCCTCTGTCACCTGCCCCTCGTAGTTGCCGTAAAGCTGGATGAGTCCTCCTTTATAACCCGAGTCTTCCCCCAACAGACTATCAATCCGTATCCCGCGGTGGGGATAGGTGACGAGATGACTTTCATCGTAGCTGATGGTCTCATAATCCGGCCATTTTTCCCGTATCCGGTCAACAAACTGCTGGACCCGGATGCCCGTTTCCGCTGTGTTAGCTACTAGAAGCTCGGGAAGCTCCGGATCTCCTGTGTCGCCGGCTATTGTTCGAGGATACACCGCAATTTCATAAGGAGGGGCCTCACCGCTGAAGAACAGATAAAACGGCTCCAGCTTATAGCCGAATACAGACATGGGAGTCGTTTCCTCAAACGGAGGTTTGCCCAGCAGCAGTTGGATGTCCTCTTTTGTGGAGGCTGTACCCAGGCTGCCAATGACCAATGGGGTGTACCCTTTGTTGAACACAATGCTGGATAGATGATTGCGCTCCTTCATCTTCATCTGTTGATTGCAATACATGTCGTATTCGTTAAAGCGGTTATCCTGCTTTCCTATACCTGTAGTCAGCATGTCAGGATCCCAGCCGTAATCCAGCCCGGCCTGCAGCAGCGGATTCAGTCTGGCGCCGGTAGCCACAGCCTTCACCGGCTGATAGTTTCGAATGCTTTCCTTATCGAAGAAATAGGTTTGGCCTCCAACCTTAGCCAGCCGGAAGGATTTGGAGCTGGCGGAATCCGTCTCGATGAGGGGGAAGCCCTGCTCATCTTCCACCCGGAAAGGCACAGAATGTAAGGCGTTGCTGATTCCATAAAATAAAGCCTGATACAAATCCTTCTTGCTGAGTCCGGGAGACGGCATTCCCTGAACCCGCACCAGGGCTGGAGAACCTCCCTCGCCCGGCGTGTAGCTGGGGGCGGTGATCCTTTGTTGGTCCAGTTGCATAATCAATTCCAAGGGAACTGCAGCGTTTTTCGCTTCAGTTGACAGGTTAGGCAGTTCCCCAGTTGGGGTTACCCCCACTGTCACAGGCGAACTGGATACCCAGCCGGGTACCTTGCCATCCCCGTTGTTCTCCCGGCATCCTGCCAGCGTCAGCCCAGCCGCCAACACCGCACTCCCCCACATCATTTTTTGCCGACGGTCCATTGCCATCCCCGCCTCTCACTTCTCAAAAGTCCATATTTTCCTTTTATTAGTAGACGGTAAAACGGAGGATTTGTTGCACCATAACCCCGCTTTGTAATGGTTTTTTTGCCCCGTCCGATTGGTGCAAATATGAATATTGTGTTACAGTGATCACATAAGCACAAAATCCAATGAGGCGGTGTAAGCGTAATGGAGACAGGCAGCCAGAACAGCAAACCGGGCGGTTTGAACATCATCAGCAACCGGAACAGCCACAAGGGCTTCGGGGCAGGCTCCATTGACCTGTCCAATGTGTCCGGCGTGATTATTGACGGCGGAGAAGCCTATATTGATGCCGGCACCCTCCATGCCAGAAGCAAGCTGGAGAAGGGAATCCGGTTTACTCCAGATAAAAATGAGGTGCCCAACGGGCGGCCGTGCTGGGTGGTCTGGGTAGCCGTGGACCGGAATGCCGAAGGCCAATTCTACGGCGGCTTGGCATCCTGTGAGATGTCGGTGGATCCGGAGGCCAAGAAGGGCTGGAAGGTTCTCGCCGATCATGTGAACCGGATGGACAAGGCCATGAAGCGGCAGATTCTCGTGGAGAATCTGGATGCCGCTGGCAAAGCCGCGCTGAAGGATCTGCTGATCCGGCATAACCCGGAATGGTGGGACCGCACTCCCGCAGAGATCAAGCAAGCGCTGAAATAGGGTGGCCGTTAAGGAAGCTGTCTAACCGATAGCAACAGAAAGAGCCGGGATTGATGTCCTGGCTCTTTTGCGTGTTTTGGAAGGTATAGACAGGCGGGAAGCGGCTCTACTTCCTCCGTGTGGTTACCTCAACGGACTGAGGATCCGCTATTAGACGAGAAAACGGTCTTATCGCATTTTTGAGGACTCAGAAGCCGTTATTTGAGTGAAATATGCAGATGGGATCGTCTTTTAGAGGAAATAGCGTCCCCTGTGTCCGCAAAGGCCACATGTTACTCATTCCACCACCGCTTCAGATCCTTCCACCAGGAGCCCTCCTGCTTCTTGCCCTCCCCGTCCTTCTGACTGGCGGCATTCTGTGCCGGCGCGCAGTATTCCGTCGGTTCCGTGCCCTCCACGAAAGCCTCCATCCGGCTGTTGGGGCAGCCGTCATTGGCCAGCTTGCCGGTCACGGGATCGATATAGACGCTGACCACACCCTCCGGCACGGGGAACAGCTTGGGCGGCACCGTCTCCAGCGTCCGCTCGGTGAAGGTGGCAAAGATGGGAGCGGCCTTGCGCTGGTCCAGCTTGCCGATGGTTTTGTCCTTGTCGTAGCCCACCCACACAGCGGTGGACAGCTCCGGGGTGTAACCGACCATCCAGGCATCGTAGTTGGTGGTGCCGGTTTTGCCGGCGACGGGCCGCTTCATCAGATCGGATACCCGGTACCCGGTGCCCCCCTCCTCAAAAACGGACTGCATCAAATTGGTCAGCACATAGGTGTAAGCGGGGTGAATCACCGACGACTCCACCGGCTTGGCCTCATACAGCACCCGCCCCGCATGGTCCTCCACCCGGATCACGGCCATGGGCTCCGCCCGCACCCCGCCGTTGGCCAGGACCCCGTAGGCCGAGGCCATTTCGAAGGGGCTGACCGGGGAGGTGCCCAACGCAAGAGATGGGAGCGCGGACAACGGCGCGGTAATGCCCAGCCTGCGGGCCATGTCCACGGTTTTCTCCGGGGTGACAGCCATGATGGTGCTGACGGCGTAGATGTTGTCGGATTTCATGATGGCCCGGCGCATGTCGATATCCGTATTGTCGTAGATATTGTCATAATTGCTGGGGGAGTAGGTTTTGCGGCCCTGGTCATAGGTAAAGATAGTGGGTTGGCTTTTGTATGTGGTTAAGGGGGACACATTCTCCGACAGGGCCGCCAGATAGATCAGCGGCTTGAAGGCGGAGCCCGGCTGCCGGGTGGTGGCGAAAACCCGGTTGAACTGATTTTCCTTGAAGTCCTTGCCGCCGACCATAGCCTTGATGTAGCCGTTCCGGGGATCAATGGCGATCAGTGCGGCCTGCAGCTCGGAATCCGCCGGGATTTCCGCAGCCACCGCTTCCTCGGCAACCTTTTGCGCCCGCAGGTCCAGGGTGGTGTAAATTTTCAGCCCCCCCGCCTCGTATTGATCCTCCGTCATGGTCAGCTTGTCCAGCACCACGTTTTTTACGTACTCCTGAAAATAAGGCGCCTCCGAGACGGTATTGGTTTGCCGGGGGACAATAGTCAGCTGTTCCTGATGAGCTGTCTCCGCCTGCTCCCGGGTGATGATGCCCTCCTCCGCCATGGCGTTCAGAATTACCTTCTGACGGTCCTTGGCGTTCTGCATGTTCAAATAGGGAGAGTAGTATTTGGCGCCTTTTGGCACACCAGCCATCATGGCCGCTTCTGCCAAATCCAGGTCCTTGGCATCCTTGCCGAAGAACATTTTGGCAGCAGCTTGCACCCCGTAGGTGGAGTGGCCGAAGTACACCTGGTTTAAATACTGCTCCAGAATATCGTCCTTGGACAGCCGCATTTCCAGATGAAGGGCATAAAACGCCTCCTTGATTTTCCTGGACCAGGTGCGGTCATGGCTCAGATACAGATTGCGGGCCAGCTGCTGGGTCAGCGTACTGGCGCCCTGCTCCATGGACATGGTTTTGATATCCTGGATGGCTGCCCGCGCCAAACCCTTGGGGTCGATGCCCAGATGGCTGTAGAAGCGCCGGTCCTCCACGGAGAGCACCGCTTGAATCAGGTAGGGGGAGACCTCCGACAGACTCACAACCTCCCGGTTTTGGCCGGAGTGGAAGGTGTCGATGAGATTGCCCTGCATATCGAGAATCTGGGAGTTCTGGGAAACGGTGACCGCAGGCAAAGCCTGGGAACGCAGGTACAGAAGAGTCAGGCCTCCCAGCAGGATGCCGATTACGGTCAGGGACAGGAACAGGGACAACATCCGCTTTGCGCCGCGGGTAAATCGGTTGCCCTTCTGATGTCTCCTGGATTCCCGGCGTTCTTCTGCCATATGCGTTCACCTCTCTAATCTTTTAGTAACCAGTATGGAAAAATCCGGGCGGAGGTATTCAGCCAGAGACAAAAGGGGACAAATAAATTTACCGGAGGGGAAGCCGCAGCAACAGCAAAACAGCCTGCCGTAAAAAACGGCAGACTGTCTGAAGGAGCTCTATACCCGGCAGAGAGCGTCATTACTGCCGATGGACCTTGCGGAAGGCGCTGGGGGTTATGCCCTCCTGCTGCTTGAACAGCTTGATGAAATAGCTGGCATGCTCGTAGCCCACCGCCCGGGCGATATCCTTCACATCCACGTCGGGATGCCGCAGCAGAAGCTCCTTGGCCCGCCTCAGGCGGAACCGGTTGATGTATTCGAAGGGACGAAGGCCGAAGCTCTTTTGGAACAGATGGCAGGTATATTGCGGGGAAATCCGCAGCTGGGACGACAGCGTCTCCAGGGTCAGCGGCTCCATAAAATGCTCGTCGATATAGGACAAAGCCGGCATCAGCTGCTCGTAATGCTCCGTGCGGGAGCGCATATCCGGAGTGCTGGAGTACATAAACAGGTCCAGAACGATGGCGTAGATCAGCGCAGAGCAGCGGATATACCGGGAAGGGTCCTTGGACTGCAGCAGTTCATTGGCCTCCAGAAGCTTCTGGAGCACCATATCCGGATGGGACAGCTGAAGCACCGCCGAGGCGTTCATCTTCAGAGAGGCCAGCATCCCCTCCGCCTGGACGCCGTTGAAGGAAATCCACCGGGTCGCCCAAGGCTCCCGCACCGCATAATAATGATGCTTGCGGTTAGGATAAAGCAGCATGCCCTGACCGGCCGATACGGCAAACCGCTTGCCCTCCGTCTCCAGAATCCCTTCACCGGAGATGCATTGAATCCACTGAAAGTCGGGGAAGCCGCCCTCCCGGAGCATATTATCCTGGTGCTCCCAGCCGCCGGCGCTGGTTACAAAAAAGGGCAATTTCAGCTCCGTATCCGTCAGCACCACAAAAATATTATGATCCATGACTTTTCTCCTATATGACACTCAAATTTTTATATATGCATGAAAATTCTTAGGTTGAATTCAAGGCAAAAGGGCTATATGCTTTTAATATAATCACACTTTCACGCTTTGGCAATGCAATTTGCCGCTCTTTCAAATCATTCGTTGTTTTACCCGGATTTTTGTCCTACGATCCCGGTAAACGCTTACAAAAATTGCCCGCAAGTGGCAGGGAGGCGCATTATGGTACAAAAGAAAACAGGAGGCTTCACCCTTCCGGGAGAATCCGGCTACGAAGCCTTAACCCTTGAATTGGCGAAAAAGTGGGGAGCCGATGTCATCCGCGACAGCGACGGCACCGCCTTGTCCGATGAAATTCTGAACGCAGGCTACGATATTTATTCCACTATCTGTATTATCCGCGACCACAATGACTGGGCCAAGCAAAACCCGGACAAGCTCCAGCAGACCTTCCTGATGACCCAGCCGGTGGTGGCTGAAGCAGACAGCCTCACGATTCCGTTGATGAAGGATTTCTTCGCCGATCAGTTCGCTGTGAATGAATCCCCTGAATCCATAGCCTACTGGCAGGTCTTCGACCGCACCTCCGGGGCAGAGCTTCCCCGCAGCCAGTGGACCTATGACAGCGCATCGCAAAGTGTCGCTCTGAGCGGCATAACCAAGTGGCATGCCTATACCGTCAACTTCATGGCCTTCCGGATTTGGGAAGAGATCTCCATGTACAATCATACCACAAACAATTGGAACAAAGAGCATCTGATGCAGATCGATCCCATTCATACCGAAACCCAGGAGTATATGCTGAACTGGCTGGACGAGTGGTGCGTGAACCATCCTGCTACCAATGTCATCCGGTTTACCTCCATGTTCTACAACTTCGTGTGGATCTGGGGCTCCGATGCCAACAACCGCCATCTGTTCTCGGATTGGGCATCCTATGACTTTACCGTCAGCCCCCGGGCATTGGAGCTGTTCGCCGAGAAATACGGCTACCGTATCACCTCCGAGGACTTCATCAACAAGGGCAAGCTTCGGGTGACCCATGCGGTTCCGGATCAGCGCAAGCTGGACTGGATGGCGTTTATCAACGATTTTGTCATTGAGTTCGGCAAAAAGCTGATTGATATCGCCCACAAGTACAACAAGCTGGCTTATGTTTTCTATGATGACAGCTGGATCGGCATCGAGCCGTATAACGGCAGGTTCGGCGAGTTTGGCTTTGACGGCATTATTAAATGCGTATTCTCCGGCTTCGAGGCACGGCTGGGCTCGGGAGTAGAGGGAGTTGCCACCCACGAACTGCGGCTGCATCCGTACCTGTTCCCGGTAGGGCTAGGCGGACTGCCTACCTTCATGGAGGGCGGCAATCCCACGCTGGATGCCAAGAACTTCTGGAACAGCATCCGCCGCGCGCTGCTGCGGGCTCCGGTGGACCGGATCGGCCTGGGCGGTTATCTCCACCTGGTTGAGCCGTACCCGGATTTCTGCGACTATATCGAAAAGATTGCCGACGAGTTCCGCGAAATTCGTGATCTGCACCAAAGCGGCAAGCCGTATTCCCTCACGCCCAAAATTGGCGTACTCACCGCCTGGGGCAAGCTGCGCAGCTGGATTTGCTCCGGACACTATCATGAAAATCCGGAAATTGATCTGATCAACATCATGGAAAGCCTGTCCGGTCTTCCCTTCGAGGTGGAGTTCCTGAGCTTCGAGGACATCAAGGCGGGCATCCCGTCGGATGTGGGTGTTATCATTAATGCAGGTACGGCAGGCAGCGCATGGAGCGGCGGCGAGCTGTGGAACGACGCGGCTGTTGTGGAAGCGATCACCGGCTGGGTGCACGGCGGCGGGGTATTCCTTGGTGTGAATGAACCCTCTGCTGCTCCCGGACAGGACACATTGTTCCGCATGGCGCAGGTGCTTGGCGTTGACCGGGATACCGGGGAGCGGATCAGCCACGGCAAGTGGCCGGTGGAGGCTGTTAAGCCGGGCTTCACCCTGCCTGCAGGACTGAAGGTCCGTGAAGGCATCTACCTGACCAACGGCAAGGCCAAGGTATGGGCAGCGGCAGGCAAGGTGCCTACAGCATCTGTGCATGATTTCGGCAAGGGCAAGGGTGTCTATCTCTCCAGCTACACCCACTCGGTAGCCAATACACGGGCGCTTCTGGAGCTGATTCTGGCAGCGGCCGGCCAATCCGCGGAGCAGCTGTACCTGACGGACAATGCCTATGCGGAATGTGCGTACTACCCGGACAGCAATACGCTGATTCTGATCAACAACTCCGATAGCGAACAAACCATTACCGTGCGTACGGAAAAAAGCGGAGCCGTCACCGAAACCCTGGCTGCATTCGATACCAAAATTATGCGGGTATAAGGTTCCTGATCCTTGCTTGCAGGCGCAAGGGTCTGTACACTAATAGCAGCACACGAAGGAGGAGCCCCTCAAGGTGGCTCCTCTTTTTTTAGACGTTTTTTTAGGAGGCGGGCCGGTTGGATGTGGAAATGACCATTACCAGCATCAGCGACAGCGGCAAGGTGGTGCAGCAGGTCCGGGGCAAACGTTATGCCCGGGACGGAAAGCTGTTTTATCAATATGAGGAGCCCGAATCGGAGATGGGCAGAGTTACTGCGCTTTTGCGGATTGAACCGGAGGGCAAAAAAACCATCCGGCTTCTCCGGCAGGGGGGGATCCGGAGCGAGCAGCAATTCCGTTCGGGGGAACGGCTGCCCGGCTACTATGATGCCCCTCACGGGCGGATGGAGATGGACACCTTCACGCGCAAGCTGAAGATCCATATGAAGGACGGGCTGGAGCAGCTCCGCTGGGATTACGAGCTGTTTATGGGCGGGGATAGTGTCGGCAGCTACCGGCTGGATATCGGGATCCGCGCAGTCCGGCCGGTAGAAGCCTGAACCCTGGCACGTACCTGGGAGGAGCGCTGCTTCTTGCGGCTGATGGTCCGCACGGCCCGGATGGCGTTAATCTCACCCAGGAAGCCGGATTTCCGCGCTGTGGAGCTGATGGGCATGGCAGACCGCTGCAGCCCCGACAGAAGCATGGAGAGGCTTATTCCCGGCTTTAAGGCCATCATTAGAGCAGCTACACCGCTGACATGGGAGGTGGCCATGGAGGTCCCGGAAAGCTCCTGGTATTTGCCGTTCAGCCAGGTGGAGACAATTCGCTCTCCCGGTGCGTAAATGTCGATCTGGGTGCTGCGGTTGGTGAAGCCGGCGATCTTGCCGTTGCGTCCCGTTGCGCCTACGGCTATGGTGTTGGGGAAACGCGCCGGGTAATCGATGATTCCCTTCTTGCCCTCATTGCCGGAGGAGGCAATAATGACGACACCTTCCTTGGCGGCATTGCGCACAGCCGTTTCCAGGGAAGGGCTGTAGCTTTTCATCCCGAAGCTCATGTTGATGATGTGGATGCCGTGATTGACGCACCAGTCGATGCCCTTCACGATATCCGTCACGAAGGAGGTGCCGTTATGGTCGAAGGCCTTGACCGCATAAAGCTTGGCATGGGGCGCTACTCCCGACATCCCCTGTCCTGCCCCAGCCGCGATGGTGCCGCTGATATGGGTGCCGTGGCCGTTGTCATCCAGAGGAGGGAGGTGGCGGTGGATCAGATTGATGCCGCCGGCGATGGAATCCCGCAAATCGGGATGGGAGAAGTCCACGCCGGTATCGATGACGCCAATCCGGATTTCCTGGCCCGTTGCGGTCTTCCAGGCCAGAGGGGCCTGAATATGGCGGATGCCCCAGGGGATGAAGGGTTTGCTTCGGGCAAAGCTGGCCTGGCGGCGGATCTCACCGGGCGACAGCCTGGTGGCCTTATCCTGGATGACCGCCAGTGTTTCATCCCGCTCCACTCCCTCCACCTCGGGGTGGTGAAGGAAGGCCTGTGGAGACTGCAGCTGGAGAAAAACGGCATTAATGAAGGGAAGGGCTTCAACTTGTTGGGCGGAGCAGCCGCCGGGTTCCCGGAGCTCCCGGACAATTTCCCGGCAATCGGAAGAGGGATGGAGTCGGATGAGATAGCGTGCCGATGATTCCCCAAACCCTCGGAGCTCCTCTTCCATCAGTTCGGTGAGCGTTGGCATCGTCAAGGCGGACCCCTCCTCAGGCATTCGTGCAGCATACCTGCATAGATAATGCATTATCTTATGAGCGGCTCGTTTCGGACGCGCAATGCAAGCGCCTTATTCCCGTAAAATGAGCGAATACCCGTGTCAAACCGCCGATTCCCACATAGGATATAGGGAGAGGGTTGTTTGTGGCTCTCGTTAAATATCAAGGGAGGATAGGCGTATGCCTGCCTCTACAGGGGTACAGTCATAAACGGAGGCGCTGTCGGGGCGCCTCTGTTTATTTATGGGGGTCAGCGCCTGCGGTTCCCGCAACCGCTTGCTTTTTTACATAAAATAGGGTTTACTTATATGAAGATAAAGGCGAGACTGTAGGAAGGGCGTGTACACGTACATGAGCGAGTATCTTTCAAAACTTACACCGGAGCAGGCCAGGGAAGTTCCCATGGTGGATTTGGCATTCAACATCTTGAAGGCGGCCAACACTCCTTTTTATTACCGTGACCTCATGAACGAGGTGGCCAAAATCAAGGGTTACACCGAAGAGGACATCCTCCGGCTGATTGCCCAGTTGTATACGGAGATTAACGTGGACGGCCGTTTCGCTTGCGTAGGCAACAACCTGTGGGGTCTGAAGCGCTGGTACCCCGTTGATAATAAAGAAGGCGAGATGGGCGGCACCAAACGTCCCCGCATCATTAATGACGACGATGATGATCTGGACGAAGAGGAATATATGGACGAGGAAGAGGAAAGCTTCCCGGCCGAGGAAGAGGACTTCGACTCCTTCGACGAAGACCACGAGGAAGTGGCCGAGGAAGAGGACGAGATGTTCGCTCCCGACGAGATCGAAGAAGAGCTGGATGAGACCGAAGAGATTCAGGGTCTGGATGAAGAATTGGAGGAGCCCGAGGAAGAGGACTCTGAATTCGAGGACGACCTGGACGAAGGCGAAGAAGAAGATAAATAGGCAGTCATTTCTCCCTTTTGGCGGAGTGTGTCGATAGACGTTCTGATGGTATTTTCTTTCGGGGGCTCCCCCAAAAGTACCAGGAATGGGCTTCGAAGCGGCTCGTCACTTTTGGGGGATTGTTTTTTGCGGCGCAACCTTGACATGCTCATGCGAAAGAGGGTAATATATTGCATGGGCTTTGGATTTGATGATCCGAAAGCGAGATCAATGACATTTAAAAGTGCCCCGTCTTTTTGGCGGGTCACTTTTTATTTTTGCTCACGCGGACCTGAACCATGGAACAAAAAATAACGCGCATGATCATGCAGGGGGTTAAACTTGTGACGAAGTATATTTTTGTGACGGGCGGTGTTGTATCTTCCTTAGGCAAAGGCATTACGGCAGCGTCTTTAGGGAGACTTCTGAAGAACAGGGGCCTGAAGGTTACCATTCAGAAGTTTGATCCGTACATCAACGTGGACCCGGGCACCATGAGCCCGTACCAGCACGGCGAGGTGTTCGTGACGGATGACGGGGCGGAGACGGATTTGGACCTGGGTCACTACGAGCGGTTCATCGACATCAACCTGTCCAAGAACAGCAACGTTACCACGGGCAAAATCTATTCCTCGGTTATCACCAAGGAACGCCGCGGTGAATATCTGGGCGGCACGGTGCAGGTTATTCCGCACATCACCAATGAGATCAAGGACCGGGTATTCCGCGCCGGCCGCGAAGCTCAATCCGATGTGGTCATTACGGAAATCGGCGGCACCGTCGGCGATATCGAAAGCCTGCCGTTCCTGGAAGCCATCCGTCAAATTAAAAGCGACATCGGCCGGGATAATGTGATGTACATCCATGTTACGCTGATTCCTTACCTGAAGGCTGCCGGCGAGGTCAAAACCAAGCCCACCCAGCACAGTGTCAAGGAGCTGCGCAGCATCGGTATCCAGCCCAATGTGATTGTCTGCCGCACCGAACACACCCTGTCCGAAGATCTGAAGCGCAAGATCGGCCTGTTCTGCGACATCGATGCCAATGCGGTCATCGAGTGCATCGACGCCGATACCCTGTATGACGTGCCTTTGATGATGCGCGAGCAAGGGCTCGACGATATTGTAGTCAACCACTTGAAGCTCAACACCAATGCCCCGGATATGACCGAATGGGAAGCCATGGTGCAAAAGGTGAAGCAGCTGAAGCATACCACCGAGATCGCCATCGTCGGCAAATACGTGGCTCTGCATGACGCGTATTTGTCCATTGTGGAAGCACTCTCCCACGCCGGCTTTGCCTGCGATTCGGAAGTGAAGATCCGTTGGGTCAACGCGGAGGATGTTTATGAGCATAACGTGGACGACCTTCTGGGCGGCGTTGCCGGCATCCTGGTGCCAGGCGGCTTCGGCGACCGGGGGATTGAAGGCAAGATCATGGCCATCAAGTATGCCCGCGAAGAGAAGATTCCGTTCTTCGGCATTTGCTTGGGCATGCAAGTAGCGGTTGTGGAATTCGCCCGCAATGTTCTGGGTCTGGAAGGCGCCAACAGCTCCGAGATCAACCCGACCACCGGCTACCCGGTTATCGACCTGCTGCCGGAGCAGAAGGACATTGAGGACCTGGGCGGCACCATGCGCCTTGGCTTGTACCCCTGCAAGATCGCTTCCGGCTCCTTGGCCGAAGCGTGTTATGCCGATGAGCTGGTATACGAGCGCCACCGTCACCGGTACGAATTCAACAACGCTTACCGCGATGCCATGGAGCATAAGGGGCTGCGCATTTCCGGCACATCCCCGGACGGACGTCTGGTGGAAATGATCGAAATCCCCGACCATCCCTGGTTCCTGGCTGTCCAGTTCCATCCCGAATTTACCTCCCGCCCCAACCGCCCGCAGGCGCTGTTCCGGGAATTTGTCAAGGCAGCCTTTACGCTGTCCCACTAAAAATGCTTCGTTCCGCGCAGGATTTCCTGCGCGGAACGAAAGTGTTTTGTGAACGGGAAGACGTTTTTAAGTAAATGGCCTTTTGGTAAGCGCTTGCAGATTGGTGCTTTGCCTGTTCTCCCCCTGCCTTTTACCTGTACAATCTCCTTCGGACAGGTGTTTTTCTCAGATTTTTGATGAAATACTTAAAGGAATGCAGGAATTTGCTGAAGGAATAGCGAATGTTATACCCATTCATTGGAATTGATGGCTTTATTCGCCGAAGAAGCTGTTGTTTCGCAAGATAGGGAGGGTATGCAGTGGACAAGAAGAAGATTCTGATTGTGGATGACCAGAACGGAATTCGCATCCTGCTGATGGAAGTCTTCAATGTGGAAGGCTATCAGACGTTTCAAGCCTCCAACGGCAAGCTTGCCCTGGAAATCGTCCGGAAGGAAGCGCCGGACTTGGTGCTGCTGGACATGAAGATTCCGGGTATGGACGGCCTTGATATTCTCAAGCATATCAAACAGATCGATTCGTCCATCAAGGTGATTATGATGACGGCCTATGGAGAGCTCGACATGATCAAGGAAGCCACGGATTTGGGGGCGTTGACTCATTTCACCAAACCCTTTGACATTGATGAGCTGCGCCTTGCTGTAAATACGGAGCTGCGGCATTTTGGGCCGAACAGCAGCTTTGCTATCTAGGGCGTGTCTGAAAACTCGCTTGAGGGCATCTTTTTGCTCCCTTCGGAGTCTTCAGACACACTCTAATCAGGCAAGCGCGTTTCAGGTCTTTTGCCTTACCTTTGATCCTGCCGGCAGGATCATTTTTTTTGGCGCCGGGTGGTGCATATACGGATTACCGCGGCCGGACTGGAAACACTAGGGCCTGTCTGAAAACCCGCTTGAGGGCATCCTGCCCCGCTTTTTCGCTTTGCAATCCGCCAGGCAGAAGGTTTTTTGCGGGCTTGGTTACACATGGCTGGGTTGTATGATATAATGTTCCAGATGATTGAAAACAGATAGGAGGAAACCTGCATGTCTTTGTTAGTTTCTATGAATGAGTTCCTTCCGCAAGCCAAAGCAGGCAAGTATGCGGTGGGTCAATTCAACATGAATAACCTTGAGTTTGCTCAAGCCATCACTGAAGCAGCTACAGAATTGAAATCCCCGATTATCTTCGGTGTCAGCGAAGGCGCACTGAAGTACATGGGTATTGAGTATACCGTCGCTCTTGCGGAAGCTTCCGCCAAGAAATCCGGTTTGCCCATCGCCCTTCACCTGGACCACGGCAGCAGCTTTGAAGTTGCCATGAAGTGTATCCGTGCCGGCTTCAGCTCCGTTATGTTCGACGGCTCCCACTATTCTTTCGAGGAGAACATCCGTCTGACCAAGGAAATCGTAAAAGTGGCGCATGCCATGGGCGTTTCCGTTGAAGGCGAGCTGGGCACCATCGGTGGTACTGAAGACGACATCAGCCATGACGAAGCCAGCGCTCAATTGGCCAAGCCGGAAGAAGCCCTGCGTTTCTACGAAGAAACCAAGGTTGACGCTTTGGCAATTGCTGTTGGTACCGCACACGGCGTTTATAAAGGCGAAGTAAAGATTCACAACGATATCATTGAAAAGGTTGCAGCTGCGATTCCGGTTTCCATCGTGCTGCACGGCGGATCCGGCGTGCCGGACGAGCTCATCGCCCAAGCAATCGCTGCAGGTGCTTCCAAGATCAATGTAAACACTGAGAACCAAGTTGCCGGTACTGCCGCTATCCGCGAAGTGCTTGCCAAGGATTCCAAGGTGTATGATCCCCGCAAGTATCTGACACCTGCCCGCAACGCCATGATCGAAGTGGTGAAATCCAAGATTCAGCTTTTCGGCAGCGCCGGCAAGGCTTAATCTGTTTTCCGTAGTGTGACATAATTCGGAAAGGGAAAGCATCCATCTCTTACAGATGCCTTCCCTTTCTATTGTTATGGGAACCTATTTGCGCGTCTAATGCTGTCGCAATCGATAGAATCATAGGAAGCGGCGCGGCTTTGTCCGCCTAGGAAACACGGCCTCATCTTTGCACCTCACTATCCTGTCCCCGGAATTCGGTTTGTTGCTGCACAACGCCCAACGGCGTACAAGTCCCTTACATATGCAGGTCTGGTTTGCTTCTCGCTTCTGCTTATGAACAGTGCGTGTTACCGGTTAAGGCTTGGCTCATTCCGGGATTCTGTCCGGGAGGAGATTATGATCCGTTTTTACCTGTAATAGACAGTTTGCCGGGAAAATTGGGATATAGCGTACACAAAATGTATGCTATACCCCTGGAATCGTGGAAAAAGCGGGTTAGTGGAGTGAATAGCGAACATTTTATGATTGTTATTTAGTTTAAATTGCTGCGAAATATCGGATAGCGTACATTTTTAGGCGCTTACATTTTTATAAAACAAAGTGAGGGTTTTAAAACCCGGCGAATGCTTACGAAGTAAGTTTTGTCTCACGACAAAACCCAGCGAATGCTTACGAAGTTAGCTTTGCTTATCAGCAAAGCTTAGAATATGCTTACGAAGTAAGTTTTGTCTCACGACAAAACTCCCAGGAGGAAAAGGTGCAGATGCAGAAACTGATGATCGCAGGCGGCTCGCCCTTGCGGGGAACCGTCACCATCAGCGGCGCCAAAAACAGCGCCCTTGCTTTAATCCCGGCTGCGCTCCTTGCGGAGACCCCCGTCACCTTAGATAATTTGCCCGTGTTAAGCGACGTCTCCATCTACCGCGAGCTTCTGGTGGATCTGGGGGCGGGTGTGGAATGGCAGGGTGACCAGATGACCATTGATCCTTCCGCCTTGAAGTCCGTGCCGATGCCCAACGGGAACGTCAAGAAGCTCCGCGCCTCCTATTATCTGATGGGTGCGCTTCTGGGGCGGTTTGGCGAAGCCGTCATCGGGTTGCCCGGCGGCTGTAATTTTGAACCCCGGCCCATTGACCAGCACATCAAGGGATTCGAAGCCCTCGGTGCCCGGGTAAGCAATGAGTACGGAGCCATTCACATTCAAGCCAAGGAACTGCGCGGCGCGAAGATTTACCTCGACGTAGTCAGCGTTGGCGCTACCATTAATATCATGCTGGCAGCCTCACGGGCCAAAGGTGTGACTTTGATCGAAAATGCGGCCAAAGAGCCTGAAATTATAGATGTTGCTACACTCTTGAACAACATGGGAGCCTGCATCAAGGGAGCCGGCACGGAAACCATCCGGGTGGAGGGAGTCAGCGAGATGCACGGCTGCCGCCATTCTATTATTCCCGACCGCATCCAGGCAGGTACCTATATGATTGCCGCCGCGGCCACCCGGGGCGATGTGATCGTAGATAATATTATCCCGAAGCATATGGAAGCGGTCACGGCCAAGCTGCGGGAAATGGGCGTCCAGATTACCGAGATGGATGAAGCCATCCGGGTGCTGGGCCAGCCGGGTTACCAGGCGGTGGATGTGAAGGCGCTGGTGTATCCGGGTTTTGCCACGGATATGCAATCGCCTATGGCCAGCCTCCTGACCCAGGCCAGCGGCACCAGCCTGCTCACCGACTACGTCTATAACAACCGGTTCAAGCATGTGCCCGAGCTGGTGCGGATGGGGGCCAATATCAAGGTGGAGGGCCGAACGGCCATTATTGAGGGCACCAACCTCTCCGGAGCCAAGGTGAGTGCCACAGATCTGAGAGCCGGAGCTGCCTTGGTGGTGGCCGGTCTGACTGTGCCCGGCGGCGGGCTGACCGAGGTGACCGGTGTGGAATATATCGACCGGGGCTATGACAATCTGGTAGAGAACCTGAGCCTCTTGGGCGCCCAGGTTTGGCGGGAATAAGAGGTAAGCATTTGGGGTAAACTGGTTAAACGTATTGTGTACAAAATGATATGAAAATATTAATAGAGCGTGGTGGTTAATGAGATGGATATGCAACTGTCTGAGCTTCAGACGCTGAAGCTCACTGAACTGTACAAGCTGGCCAAACATCATCAGATTCCTTATTATGGCCAAATGAAGAAGAAAGAGCTGATTTTTGCCATCCTGCGGGCCCAAGCGGAAAAGGGCGGCCTGATGTTTATGGAGGGGGTTCTCGATATCCTCCAGGAGGGTTTCGGCTTCCTGCGTCCGATCAATTATTTGCCCAGTGCGGAGGATATCTATATCTCCGCCTCACAGATTCGCAAATTCGACCTGCGCTCCGGCGATGTCGTCTCCGGCAAATGCCGTCCGCCCAAGGAAAATGAACGGTATTTCGGCTTGCTCCAGGTAGAGGCGGTAAACGGCGAAAAACCGGAAACCGCAGCGGAACGGCTGCATTTTCCCGCGCTGACTCCTCTGTATCCCCAGAAGAAAATTACGTTGGAGACCAATCCCGCTCAAATATCCACCCGGGTCATGGATCTGCTGGCGCCTGTGGGCATGGGACAGCGGGGATTGATCGTGGCTCCGCCCAAGGCTGGCAAAACCCTGCTGCTGAAGGAAATTGCCAACAGCATTTCTACCAACTATCCCGATGTGGAGCTGTTTGTGCTGTTGATTGACGAACGTCCTGAGGAAGTAACGGATATGCAGCGTTCGGTCAAGGGTGAGGTTGTAGCCTCCACCTTCGACGAGCTGCCCGAGAATCATATCAAGGTGGCTGAATTGGTGCTGGAGCGTGCCCAACGGCTGGTTGAGCATAAGAAAGACGTTGTGATTCTGCTGGACAGCATCACCCGGCTGGCACGGGCGTACAACCTGGTTGTGCCTCCTACCGGCCGCACATTGTCTGGCGGTATTGATCCGGGGGCGTTCCACCGGCCCAAACGTTTCTTCGGCGCAGCCCGGAACATTGAGGAAGGCGGCAGCCTGACCATTCTGGCGACAGCCCTTATCGAAACCGGCTCCCGGATGGATGACGTTATCTATGAAGAATTCAAGGGAACCGGCAACCTGGAGCTGCACTTGGACCGCAAGCTTGCGGAGAAACGGATCTTCCCTTCTATCGATATCCGCAAATCCGGCACACGCCGGGAGGAAATGCTGCTGGCCAAGGAAGAGCTGGAGAAAATCTGGGCCCTGCGCAAGAACATGCAGGATACCCACGAATTTACGGAGGCCTTCCTGAAGCGGCTTAGTGAAGCGAAGACCAATCAGGAATTCCTGGAGAATCTGGACCCTACGGGTAATATCCGGAAGACCAAAACCTCCGTTTCGTAAACCAACAGGATCCCTGCAGATGAAAAAAGGAGGCAGCTACGTTGATGCGACTGGTATACGCCGATCAAGACGGCAAGGTCTATGACCATCCCGATTGCGAGGCATTAGGGCGCAGCGGCGATATGATCGTCGATCTGTTGGAGGATGAGCTGATTCCTCTGCCGGAAGGAGCGACACTGGTCAGCCTGCCTTGCACCCGTCCTGTATATGCCGATCCGGCTACGGGCGATATGAAGGTGATGCAAGGGGAGTATAATGCCGTCGGGGCGCTGCTGCCCCAGGGCTACACCCGGCTTCTCATTCCCGCTTACATCAAGTCCGACAAAACCTCGGTGCTGCCCCTGTTCGGGTACACCGCCGTGGTCTGGAAGAATGACGGCTTCTATGTCGCCGCCGAACAATGCGACGATCCCCATAAATGGAATCCCAATACCTGCGATCCCCGGGAGCTGAAACGGAAGGTCCGGCAGCTGACAGAGCAATATCCGGAGAACCGGCTCTACACCCACCTGTCCAACTGCGCGCTGGAATATGAATGCTTGACGGCATCCAATACGTTCCTTGGGCGTTGGGAGGGCGGTGTGCCAGTATCCTATTCCTGCAACGCAGGCTGCTTCGGCTGTATCTCCGAGCAGGATGAGGGCAGCGCCTTTATAGCACCGCAGACGCGGATGAACTTCAAGCCCACTGTCGATGAGCTGGTGCAGCTGATGCTGCAGCATTTGACCACACCGGAGTCTATCATCAGCTTCGGGCAGGGCTGCGAGGGCGAACCCTCCACCCAGGCGCCTATCATCATCCAGGCGATCAAGCGGGTGAGAGAGATTACCTCCATGGGATATATCAATATGAATACCAACGCGGGCCTGACGGATCATATCCGGGGTATCGTGGACGCAGGCCTGGATCTGATCCGGGTCAGCACGATCAGCGCATTGGACGACCATTATAATGCCTATTACCGCCCAAGAGGCTACAGTTTGGCCAATGTAGAGAAATCGCTGCGATATGCCGCCGACAAGGGTGTGGTCACCTCCATCAATTATCTGATATTCCCCGGGGTTAGCGACAGGGAAGAGGAGATTGAAGCGATGGTCGGGCTGGCCCAGCGGACGGATCTGAAGCTGATCCAGCTGCGCAACCTGAACATCGACCCGGAGAGCTATTTAGGGCTTATCCCTAAGCCCCGGGGCGAAATCCTCGGCATGAAGCAGATGCTGGACATCTTCCGTGCGGAAATACCCGGCATGAAGCTTGGCTCGTACACCCATACGCCAGAGAGTCTGGCGCGCAAATAGCCTCGACAATCCTATCAATCAAAAAGCTGCCCGTTCTTAAAACCCATTAGGGTCCAAGACGGACAGCTTTTTGTGTTTTGTGAAAGAATATTCATTGGGGGATCGCTTATAGAGGAAATCCGTTATCCATCAAGGCCAGTGCTTCATCCACAATATCCACGAATTCCCGTTCGGGATGTTCAATGTAATGCATCTGGGCTGCAATGACCACACCCACTACGGCGGCTGCAAAGGAGCGTGTTTTCAGATCGGAGGCATTTTTGCCGTACCGCCGTGCAGTTTCGATGCTGATGGTTTCCGATGCGCCCATAACCTGCTGCATTGCCGCGCCGCGCAGCTCCGGGACGGAATAGGTCAATGAAATCCGTTCCCACATTCCCTCGCGGTCATCCGGGGAAATATGGCCGAAGCCTTCTCTGAGGGCCTGGCGCAGCGCTTGGATCGGGGCGATGTCCAGGGGTTGTACACGGTATGTTTCAATCAGAAGCGGATCATAATCATCCTCTGTCACAACCGCTTCCTTGGATGCAAAATACCGGAAGAAGGTGCTGGGCGAAACCTCCGATGCCTCTGCAATCTGTTCGACGGTAGTCGCCTGGTAACCTTGCTCTCGAAACAGCTGCATGGCCATTTTGCGGATTGTGGCTCTTGTTTTCATCTTTTTGCGTTCACGCAGGCCCAGCTTGCGCTCTGCTCCATCCGACAATTGAGATCCCTCCATGGTAAACAAAGCCCCGTCGTCATGTCCGGGTTTTCTCCAGTTTACCTTTTTTGGACGGGATGGGAAAGGCTTTATGACGGGGTGGAGTCACTTGCCCGGTTACCGCCGGTGGTGTTGGCTGCAGCAGTCAACAGCCCGCGGGGCAAAAAGAGGAGGCCCAGGAGCAGGCAAACCAGAGCACTTCCCGCACAGATCCATAGCAGCATTTCCATGCCATGGGTATAGGCGGAGCGGATCATAGTGAGGGTATCTGGCGCCTTCAGCTTCACAGCGGCTGCTGTTCCGGCTGCTGCACTTTTGCGGATGATTTGTGCAGCTCCATCAGGGAGCCCGCCCAAAGACAAATGAGTGCGGTAGACGGCATTCAAAGCCGAACCCAACAGAGCCACACTGATTGAAGCGCCTACCTGCCGCGTTGCCATAACCAAGGCTGAGCCAATGCCGCTTTTGGCCTCGGTAAGCTCTCCCAGAGCCATATCCATTGCAGTAGGCAGAGCAAACCCCAAGCCTGCCCCGGCGATAATGGTCCACATGGCGATATAACCCAGGCCGGTATCCAATGTGGTGCCTGTACCCAATGCCAAACCCGCTCCCAGGAGCACAAAACCCGTGGAAATTACTGCTTTTCCACCCAGCCGGGGAATAAATTGTTCGGAAATTTTGGCCCCGGCCAAGGTTCCTCCGATTAATGGAAGGAGTCGAAGTCCCGTTCCGAAGGCATCCGTTCCTTTAACCGCCTGAAAAAATTGCGGCAGCCCGAACAGAAGCCCAAACATGGAGAAGGTGACGCCTGTAGCCAGAAGCGTTCCCCAGGTGAAGCTCCTTGAGCGGAACAAAGAGAAATCGACCAAGGGCTCCTTAGCCTTGCGCTCCCACAAAAACAGCACAATAAGCAGCAGAATCCCTCCTGCAATAGCCAGCCAGGCTGCACCATCACTCCAACCCTGTTCGCCGGCCCGGATAAAGCCGTAGGTAATGGCGCCCAATCCCGAACTGGAGAAGATGATTCCGCCCAGATCCAGCTTGGGCCGGTTTTCGCTGTGGGATTCAGGCATAAGAAGGGCAACGGCGGTGAGGGCGATTGCGATCAGAGGAAGGTTGATGAGGAATACGGAGCTCCAATGGTAATGCTTCAGCAGATAACCGCCGACTAGGGGGCCAAGAGGAATACCCAGCATATTCACTGTCATCCAGATCATCATGGCCCGGGTTCTCTCCTCGCCTTTAAACAGTACCGGAAGCACGGAGATGGAGAGGGGAATCAAAAAAGCCGCCCCTATTCCGAGAAAAGCACGCATGCCAATCAGCATACCGGCTGTACCAGAAGCAGCGCAGGCGGCCGAGGCTGCTCCGAACAGGAGAAGCGCACCAAGAAGTAGCTTCTTCCGGCCGTACCTGTCGCCAAGCATTCCAGCTGGCAGCAGCAATACCGCCAAGATCAAGTTATACGCATCAAGAATCCACTGCAGCTGGCTGGTGGAGGCTTGAAGCTCTACCGCCAGGGTGGGCAGAGCCACATTCAGTACGGTTGTATCCAGACTTACAGCCATTAATCCCAGGCTAAGGGAGAAGAGCACCCACCACCTGCTGTTGTTTTTCAAAACCATCTGTACCATCCCTTTCAAGTTAATAATGACATACTATATCAAATGAAAGTCACTGTCAAAATAAATATTATTTCATTTTCTTGTGTCTGCAGGCTTGTCCGCGAAAACTATTGCTTTCCCAAACGGGTCTATGCTACAATACCGCTATGTGTCAATTTAACTCTGGTTCGTGGACACTCCCCTTATGAGGAACCAGGGCAGAAAGAGGTGAAGATCATGAAAGAAGCGATTCATCCGAAGTATTATGCAGCCACGGTGACCTGCGCATGCGGTAACACCTTCGAATCCGGCTCCGTGAAGCAAACTCTTCGCGTCGAAATCTGCTCCAACTGCCATCCTTTCTACACCGGCAAGCAGAAGTTTATCGACGTTGGCGGACGTGTGGATAAGTTCAAGAAGAAATACGGTATCTAAGCCTCCCGTTTATTACCTGCGGTTGGAACGAATAAGGACACCTCCCAAGGCTAACCTAAGCCCTGTGGAGGTGTTTTTTTATGTTAAAACCATTGTTGTCCGCCTTCTGCTGTGGTATTTTGGCTGCCGGATGGTTAACCGCATGCGGTGCCGGCTCCGGAAATGAAGGTGGTGTCCGGGTTTACAGCCGCGGGGCCGCTCCTGTTGAGGCTGCTTCCGCCGGTTCTGCCGCTTCCTTGCCCACTGGCACCTATGCCTCGGATGCAAAAATGTTAAAAGAAGCTATTGCCCGTATCCCCGGTGTAACCGACTCCTCGGTCCTGTTTAACGGGCTTACCGCATACATTACGCTCCATCTGGGCAAGCAGCTGGATATAGAAGAATCCATGCAAATCCGCAAGAGCGCACAAGAGCTGCTGGAGCGTTTGCTCCCCCAGTATGAGGTCAGGGTATCGGTGGAAAAGAGCCATGTTTTTTAATAAACAGCCAATTTCTGCGGACAGTTGCGTTCATCCCATGAATCCGCTATACTTATCAATACCGTGCTAGACGGGGAGGTAGCGGTGCCCTGTAACCCGCAGTCCGCTACAGCGGGGTTGAATTCCTGTTTTGAGGTCTTGTAATGTGGGGTCTGACGTCTGCACGTAGTGTTGACGGCCGGGTCCTCCGCAATGGATACTTGTGAACCCGGTCAGGTCTGGAAGGAAGCAGCCGTAAGCAAGAGGGTCCATGTGCCGGAGGGTAGCCTAGCCTGAGCCAACGACAGATGTGCCGCCCGGATTGCCTGCCCGATGACAGGTGCACGGTACTTACTTATACATTCAGCCATGATGAGCACTCCTTTCCGGGGTGCTTTTTTGTTATTTATCAGGACTTTCTAAAATTTTATTGCCAATAGGAGGAAATTGTAATTATTAGGAGAACTCTATAAATTGTTAATCTCCGAACGTGATGAATCTGGCTTAGCTGCTGTCCATATAGCAGGGGGGTGTACGATCTTATGCAAGAGGCCTTGATTTACTATGCCATATCAGAGGAGAAAATCCAGCATTACCTAGATCAATTGTATAAGCATGCCGTAGCCGTAATTGACGGAAACAACTGCCTGTACTGCTGCAATCGGGTATTCCTTGAGCTGACGGGGTATACACAAAACCAGATCTTTGGAGAGGACGTCAGCAGCTTTATGGAAAAGTCGTTCCTGCCGGAAGGCCGGGACAATGAACAAGGCCAGCTGCTTCTGCTTCGGGATTATGCGGGAAGGATGATATCGAGCCGGTTTTTCCAGGGGAGTTTCAGGGGAGGGGACGGAGAGGAATACACCATGCTGCACCTGCATGATCTGAAGCCGGGGGAGGACTTGAACCTTCTGCAGCAATTTGCCGGGACTCTCCTGCAGGATATCAATCTGGGTGTGCTGTTGTTTGACACGGATTACAAGCTTATCGACATCAGCGACATGGCCTGCCGGATATTCGGCATTGAGCGGGGCAAGGTCATTAACAAACCTTTATCGGATATGTTCCGCGAGCTTCCGGAGGATCATCAGCCTATGCCGAAGGGCATCTTCGAGGGGGTCCTATACCGCAATCATGCCTTATCCTGGACCAACAACAATGAACGGTATGAGCTTCTGGTGGACTCCAATATTCTGCGGGATCACGCGGGATGTGTTCAGGGCGGGTACGTAACCTTCAAGGATGTGACCAATCTTCGCTCCTTGGAGGAGCAGGTGCAGCGTAATGACCGGCTCTCCATGATCGGCCAAATTGCCGCGGGCACAGCCCATGAGATCCGCAATCCGCTGACATCCATCAAGGGGTTCCTGCAGATGTTTCGCAATACCTTTGTGGAGCGGGAGATGGACAAGGAAAAAAGCTACACCGATATTATGCTGATGGAGATCGACCGGATCAATGAGCTGGTGAATGAATTTCTGCTGCTGGGCAAACGCAAAAACGTCAACTATGAGCTGGTGGATATTCCGCTGGTACTGAAGGAGATTATGCCGATCATCCACAGCGAGGCCACTCTGCACAATATCACTGTGCAGCAGATTGTGACGGAGGAGCTTCCCCGTGTGATTGCAGACCGGGAAATGCTGAAGCAGGTTTTTCTGAACATCAGCAAAAACGGGATTGAAGCCATGTCCGGAGAAGGTGTCCTGACAGTTCAAGTAAAAAGGGATGTGCAGGAGAACAAGCTCCACATCGATATCCACGATACCGGACCAGGCATCCCCCATTTTGTAGTGGACAAAATATTCGATCCGTTCTTTACCACCAAACCTACCGGAACAGGGCTGGGCTTATCCGTATGCCAGCGGATTATTCATGATATCGGCGGTATTATCCGTGTGTCCTCCAAAGGCTTCGGCACAACCTTTACGGTCAGCATACCTATACCATAAATATGTAATTATTTGGTTGAATACATAATTGTAAGCATTATCTCTTCTTAATAAGGGAGACTGGCTGCCAGTAGGAGGAGCCGGTCTTCTTTGGCATATGGGGAAACGTGCGGTTGGCGGATGCTTTCTGGAAGAAGAGGCGTCTCCTGTGATATAATGTTGAAACGAATGACTGCGGGGCCCGGTTGTCTGAAGAACCGGAGCCGCTTACGGAAACGGAGAGGAAATCATGGCTCATAAAGCGTTGTACCGCACGTGGAGGCCCCAGCTTTTCGGGGATGTGGTGGGACAGCAGCATATTATCCGTACTCTGCAGAATTCGCTGAAAGAGAGCAGACTCTCCCACGCTTATTTGTTCAACGGTCCCCGCGGAACAGGCAAAACCACCATTGCCAAGTTGCTGGCCAAAGCTGTTAACTGCCGCCAAGGTCCCGGCGAGGAGCCGTGCAATACCTGCCCCTCCTGCCTGGCCATCACGGAAGGTTCGGAAATCGGGGTCCTGGAAATTGACGCCGCCTCTAACCGGGGGATCGATGAGATCCGCAATCTCCGGGATAAGATGATTTTTGCCTATACCGAAGTCCGGCATAAGGTATATATCATTGACGAGGTCCATATGCTCACCACGGAGGCCTTTAATGCCCTCCTCAAAACACTGGAGGAGCCGCCTCCCAATGTGATGTTCATCCTGGCGACCACCGAGCCGCACCGCATTCCGGCGACGATCATTTCCCGGTGCCAGCGCTTTGATTTCCGGAGGATTCCGCTGGAAGAGGAGGTTGGACGTCTTCTCGAGGTATGCCGCGAGGAGGGCGTGGATCTCCAGGTGGAAGCGGCCCAATACATTGCCCGCCTGTCCGAGGGGGGCATGCGTGATGCGCTGAGCCTGCTTGACCAGATTATCTCCTTTACAGGCAATGCCATCAGCTATGACGATGCCGTTGCCATGACCGGAGGGATTGCCGGCGAACGGTTCGCCGAGCTGGCCGCCCATATCCGCGAAGGAGACAGCGGTCAAGCCCTGACCTGGATCAGCCAGCTGATGCAGGAGGGCAAAAGCGCAGACCGCTGCATGGAGAATCTGCTGCTTTATTTCCGCGATATTCTGATGATCAAAATGGTGCCCGGCTCCCAGACCGTGACGGAACGGGTGCTGGATATTCCCCGATTTAAGGCCATGGCGGAGACCTTCTCTGCGGATCGCCTGTTTGCCATTATGGAAGTGCTGAACCATTTCCAGAACGAAATGAAATATTCCACTCAGCCGCAGACATTGTTTGAGGTGGCGGTGCTGAAGCTGTGCACACTGGCTTCGGCCGGTGAAGCCTCAACCCGGCCGGCGGACCTGCAGGCAGCTGCCTCTTCCGCAGGAGCTGCCGGGACGGTCGGATCGGTCGGCCAAGAGGAGCTTCAGCTTTTGAAGCGGCGGATTGGACAGCTGGAAGAACAGCTGGCGGGACTCTTGCGGAATCCCCCGGCGGCTGCCAGCCCGCAGCCTGCGGCGAACCGTGCTCCCGGCCAGGCTCCCGGTGGGCGCGCATCGGCTCCGGCTGTCCGCAGATCCACTATCAAGCTGGACGGGTTTGTGAAGGAGGGGCAGTCCCCCTTCTTCAAGCAGGTTGCAGCCAAGTGGAGCCAGGTGCTGTCAGGAGTGAAGGAAACGCGTATCACCGTTCATGCCTGGCTTGTAGATGGAGAGCCCGTGGCCTGCCAGGACGATCAGGTGCTGGTTGCCTTCAAAAGCCCGATGCACCGGGAAACTACCGAAAAGCCTGCCAATAAGCAGGTAATCGAACAGGTGCTAACCCAGGTGCTGGGCCAGCCTGCACGGTTGGCTACGGTTATGATGAATGAGTGGAAGGAAGCCCAATCCTCCGGTGCCGGACAGGCTCAGCCGGAGGAGCTGAAGCTGGAACAGGAGGCCTCCCAGCCGGCGGAAGGTGAATGGGTGCAGGAGGCGGTTAAGCTGTTCGGCGAGGATCTTGTCCGGATCAGGGAAGACTGACATCATTAACCTCCGTTTGAAAAACCATTAAAGACCTATTTTTATAAAGGAGCGATAACCATGAACAACATGAACCAAATGATGAAGCAAGTGAAGAAAATGCAGGAGCAAATGATGAAGGCCCAGGAAGAGCTTGCCTCCAAGACGGTAGAAGGCACTGCCGGCGGAGTTGTGACGGTAGTGGCCAACGGTCAGAAGAAGATTGTTTCGATTGCCATTAAGCCGGAGGCAGTTGATCCGGAGGATGTGGAAATGCTGCAGGATCTGGTTCTGACAGCTGTGAATGACGCCTTGAACCAAGCCGACGAGCTGGCCAACAAGGATATGGGCAAGTTCACCGGCGGCATGAAGATCCCAGGATTGTTCTAATCGTTAGCCTGTGCGGGCTAACTGTGCAGGACCATTTGAAGAAAAGAAGGGGCTGCTGGCTTGTTTTACCCGGAACCTTTAGCGAAACTGATTGACTCTTTTACCCGCCTTCCGGGTATTGGCCCCAAAACGGCCGGACGCCTGGCCTTCTTTGTATTGAATATGAAGGAGGAGGAGGTCCTGGAATTTGCCAAGGCGCTGGTAAATGTGAAGCGCAACCTCCATTATTGCTCCTCCTGCTGCAATATTACGGATGTGGACCCGTGTCGGGTCTGCCAAGACAAAACCCGGGACGGCTCTGTTATTTGTGTGGTCCAGGAATCCAAGGACCTGGTGGCTATGGAGCGCACCAAGGAATTCCACGGCTATTATCACGTGCTGCACGGCGCCATCTCCCCAATGGAGGGAATCGGGCCGGATGATATCTATATTGCCGAGCTTCTGAAACGTCTGGGTGACGACAAGGTGCAGGAGCTGATCCTTGCCACTAATCCCAATATTGAGGGAGAGGCAACAGCGATGTATCTTTCGCGATTGGTCCGTCCCTTCGGGATCAAGGTGACGCGGATAGCCCATGGGCTGCCCGTAGGGGGCGACCTGGAGTACGCCGACGAAGTGACGTTGACCAAGGCTCTGGAAGGACGGCGGGAGCTGTAGCTGCAGAGGATTTGAATGAAGTGCCTTTAAGAAGACCCGAGGGTCTTCTTTTTTTTGACGAATGCTGTATAGGCTGCCTTTTCGGACAGGTTTCGGTTCTAAACTTTCTTGAGATCACCATATATCTAGAAGGAAGGACATGCCGGTTCACCGGAAAGGAGAGGGTTTGTATGGGATTTTTCCCCGTATGGAAGGGCAAGGTGCAAAAAAAGATGGAGGAACCCAGGTTTATGGATATGGTGGGGATGCACCAGGAGATCCGCAAGGCCCATCTGGAATGGACGACGGCTCAACAACGGCTGGAGTGGGTGGTGGAGAAGGATCAGATTGATTATGCCATCTTTGCTCTGGAAGCGGCGGAAAAACGCTATGTAATGCTTTTGCGGCAAGCCAAGCTGATGCAGTGGGAGGATGGTCTGCTGGTGGCAACCCGGGCACAGCACTTGCATTCCTCAGCCGGCAAGGGAAAAGAAGCAGCCAAACGAAGCAGGGGCCAAGCGGCCGGTTTTTGACAGGAGGGGTAAGGATGCAATTTTTTTGGTGGGCGATCTTTCTATTGTCTCTTTCATCTCTGGTGCTGCTCGTGCTGCGCAACCGCAGTGCGGGCGCCTGGCTGAAGACACTGGGCCTGCACGTCATCGCCGCGGCGCTTCTTCTTTATGCTGTGAACTGGGTGGGACAGCGGTACATGTTCCAGGTGCCGATCAATGCGTATACGCTGTCCACCATCGGGGTTCTGGGCATTCCGGGGCTGGCCTTGCTGGTAGCTTTGAAGCTGACTTTTATCAGGTAGTAGCTATTTTGAAAAAAAGTCTTGCATTCCTGTTGAAACCTATGTTATTATCAAATTCCGCCGCTGAGACAAGCACTGCAGCGGAAGGATGAAGAAGCAAGGCAAGCAAGAAATTAAAAAATAATGCTTGCAAAGATGCATGACAATGTGGTATATTAAAAAAGTCGCCTCTTGAAGAAGAGAACGACGAGGAAACAAACGAGCTCCTTGAAAACTGAACAACG
>JAEWGW010000038.1 GCA_023388055.1 Bacillota bacterium
GTAACGGCGCCCCCCGGCGTTCCCCTGGCAGTGGATCCTCATCTGTTCAAGAAGTTGAAATCCTGCGAATGAGTGAGCATTCGAGAGCTATCCCCTAATTACGAGGGACGGAACTCAGAAGCTCTTAGACCCGATATTCATCCACTTTTGCGCATATGGAGCCGTGTAACAGTCGCTCAGTTCCGTTGCGCGCGGCAAAAGCCAGATATTAGCTTCTAAGGGTCTTTCAGTTCCGTTACGCGCGGGAAAATCCGAATAGTTGCCGCTGATGGTCTCTCAGTTCCGTTATGCCATGTTCCGTTACAGTATGTATCCAAACGCGGCCTGGAATCACATGGCCTAGAATCCCTTTATGCTTAAACAAGCCGCAGCACCATCAATTCCTCATCGTAATACACACCGTTCCACCTCAGCGACTCCCGCTCGGTGCCGTACACCTCAAATCCCAAAGAAGAGTACAGCCGCCGGGCGGGTTCGTTGGCCGCATTAACCGCCAGCCTCAGCTGCTCCATCCCCGTCCAGCCCCGGGCCAGCCGGATCAACTCCAGTAAAAGCTGCCTGGCGACTCCCCGGCCTCTGGTCTCCGGATGGACAAACACCCGGCAGATATCCGCCTTGTGCTGCTCCTTCACCGTTCCCATACGGATAGCCGCAGCAATGCCCCACAACCGGCCGTCCTCTCCAAAAGCGCCCACTGTAACTCTTTGATCCTCAATAGACAGAAGCCGTTCGATAACCGTTTCCCTGCTGAAACGGGCCTCCCTGTCGTAATCCGAGCCGAAGGCCTCGGGACATTGCTGTAACCCCATAAGCCGCAGCTCCTGGTAGAGCGCAGCATCTTCTTTTTCAAGCACACGTATGTACATGGCATAATCCTCCTTTGCTCCGACTGTTATATAATGCAGTATACACCTTAAGAAAAACTTAAGAAGATCTAAAGACACTTTTGCCGGTGCGCGCCCATACCCTGTTGGATGGCTTAGCAGGCGGGGATTTGGGGAACGATGGATAATAAAGCGGCGGTTTTCCTAAGGAAACTGCGGGTTAGGGCGGGCTTGCCTTCGTTGCGCGGGGGTATGAAGATGTGTACAATGATGGTATTACTTTGCAGGCAGCGGAATGGCTCCCTTTCATACAGAGAAAGGATGCGTTTATGAAGAAAAAGCTTTTGAACGTCCTGAAGGTCGTGGTTCTGGCGGCGACCGTCTATTTTATTGTGGTCAACCTCAAAATGAGGCCCATGGACATTGTGGACTACCTCTATGAAGCCCAGAGTTTTTTTTATCTGGCGTTGTCCATCTTCGTGGTTTTCCTGGCGGTGCAGGCCTGGATCTGGGTGCAGATCCTGAATGACTCCGGCAAGCAGATTTCCGCCTACCGGGGGCTGGTCATCTATATGACCTCCCAGTTCGCCAAGTACCTGCCCGGCGGCTTCTGGAACCTGGTGGGGCGGGTGTACCTGACCAGTAAATACGGCGTGGTGCTGGGCACCCAGATGACGGCGATTCTCTATGAAAATATGATGCTGGGCATTGTGTCGGTGATCTACGGCATTATTTTGCTCTACAGCTTCCACTTTATTTTCCTGCCGGTGCTGCTGGCGGTGGGGGTACTGCTGCCCATTGCTTATTTCTTTTACGAGCCCGTGCGGGTATTCAGCCAAAAGGTGATTCATAAGCTGTCCAAACGCTTCCGGGGAATGGAGCTTTCCTTGCCGAGGGAGCGGTTTTTCCTGTATTTGTCCTATTATTTCCTGAGCCATCTGCTTCAGGGGATTGCCTTCTGGCTTCTCTTGCAAACCTTCGGCGTAGAGTCGGTCAATATTGTTACGGCGGCGGGGATTTTTGCCGTTTCGTGGCTGATTGGCCTGATCAGTCCGCTGCCTGGGGGTATCGGCATCCGGGAGGGGGCGTTGGTGTTCCTGCTTTCCTTCCAGGTGCCTGTGCCTGTGGCGACCCAGATTTCGATCATTACGCGCATCTGGAATCTGATGGGGGAGCTGGTGCTTTTCACCCTGCTGAACAGCATTGATCTTATTCGGAAAAGGATGGCCGCCTGATGATGAAAAAACGCAACGTTCTGCTTGTCGCCGGGGTATTCCCGCCGGGAGTTGGCGGCATGCAGAACTATTATTATAATCTGTGCCGGCATTCCGGGCACAAAATCACGGTGTTCGCCTCGGATTACAAGGGGGCGCCTGCCTACGACGCGGGACAAGCCTTCAAGGTGATCCGGAAGCCTTTTTTGCGGGATGAAAAGGTCAGTGTTTGGCATACTCTGCGGATGATTCCCCAGGTGGGCCGGGTGATCAAGGAGGAGAACATCGATATCACGGTGTACGGGTATATTCTGTACGGGCTGATCGGGTGGTTCCAGAATATGTTCCGCGGCCGCAAATACGGGGTTTCGGTCCATGGGATGGATGTGCTGAAGCTGACCCGGTATGCAGTGCTGCGGAGCATGGTGAAGGCCATTCTCCAGCGGGCGGATGCGGTGATCGTTAACAGCGCCTATGTGAAAAAGCTGATGATGGAGCTGGGTGTGAAGGAGGAGCGGCTTCAGGTGGTGTACCCCGGTGTGGAGGAGCAGTATGACCGGATGGAGAAGGACCCGGCGCTGATCCGCAAGCATGGCCTGGAAGGCAAATATGTGCTCATGACCCTCGGGCGGCTGGTGGGCCGTAAGGGCTTCGATATGGTAATCCGGGCCATGCCGGAAATCCGCAAAGCAATCCCTGACGCGGTGTACCTGATCGTAGGGGGTGGACCGGAGCGGGAGGCTTTGGAGCGGTTAGCTAAGGAAACCGGAGTGTCGGACTGTGTGGTGTTTGCGGGCCGTGCCGCTGATGAGGATTTGGTGAAGTATTATAATCTGTGCGATGTGTTCGTGATGCCCAGCCGTTATATTGCAGCGGAGGGGGATGTGGAGGGTTTCGGCATCGTCTATATGGAGGCCTCCAGCTGCGGCAAGCCGGTTATCGGCGGCAACTCCGGCGGTGTGGTAGAGGCGGTGCTGGACGGGGAGACGGGGCTGATCGTAGACCCGTCCTCAGCGGCAGCGATTGCTCAAGCGGTCATCCGGCTGCGGGAGAACCCGGCGCTGGCGGAGCGTCTGGCCGAAACCGGCTACAAGCGGGCCAAGGAGCAGTTCCGGTACGGCGCGATTACCCGGGACTTCGACGCGTTCCTGGGGGAGCAATGCGGAGACGCTCAGGAGAAGGCCCTGCAGGGCAGGACCCGGATGCTGTAAATAGGGTGGTCGGTTGGGTACGTGAATGAGCCCCAGGTTTACCGTTCCGCATCCGGTTTTCCGGTACGTGATTGGGGAACGTGAGGTCTAACGGAAGCTACAGCCGCTATTGTAGCCCCAAAAGGGCGTTTCAGTTTCTTACGGAACTGAGCGCCCTTATTTGTGCTTATATAGCCTTGAACCCGGCTGTTTCCCCCGAATAGCGGCTGTGGCCGCCGTTAGAACTGGGGATGGGTGGTTTTGGACCAAATAGCAGCTGTGGCCGCCGTTAGAATCAACGAAGGGCGGTTTTGGGTCCCAGCAGCCATTTATGTGCGGTTCCCGCTGCATCGATACCGGGAAAATGTCACAGTAAGCCCTCACATCGGCTGTGCCGCTTGCTCCCGCCTACTCCTCTACGAAACGCACCTCGTTATTGTCCAGAGAGGCGATGCGTGCCAGGGATTCCAGCCGGTACCCGGCGGCGGTCAGCTTGTCCGCTCCCTGCTGGAAGGACTTCTCGATCACGATGCCGATGCCCGCCACTACCGCGCCTGCCTGCTCGGCGATCCGGGCCAGCCCGAAGGCCGCTTCTCCATGCGCCAGGAAGTCGTCCAGAATCAGCACCCGGTCCCCGGGTTTGATGAATTTTTTGGCGATGGTAATCTCGTTCTTCTCCTGCTTGGTGAAGGAGAATACCTCTTGCACGTAGATATCGTCACGGAGGGTCAGCGACTTCTGCTTCCGGGCAAAAATCATTGGCACCTCCATCACCAGGGCGGTCATGATGGCCGGTGCAATACCGGAGGATTCGATGGTCAGAATCCGGTTCACACCCTCATTCTCAAAACGGCGGGCAAACTCCCTGCCCATCTCCATCATCAGCTGCGGGTCCATTTGATGGTTCAAGAAGGAATCCACCTTCAGGACCTGGCCGGACAGCACGATGCCTTCTTTCATAATCTTTTGCTTCAGCAGCTCCATGGCGGCTTTCTCCCTTCCAGCACTCGAGGTCAATAAACAAAAAACACTCCAACACGCAGCCCCTGCGGGACAACGCAATCGAGTGTCGGATAAACGCGGGCTTCCATCCGTATCACGTGAGAGGCCAGGCGCACCACAAGCGCAAAACACACAGCGGCGAACAGGCTCCCCCTAAACGGACAGACACGCAGACACTCGTAGTCGGGACATTTCCGGTGCCCCGGTAGAAACTTGCAGGCCCATTCCTGCTATTATACGAGAACATATGAAAGGATCAGGTACATTTGCGATTATACAATAGAATAGCCGCGCAGAAAAAGAGGGTTCGTGGCGAATTTGCGAAAAAGCAAGAAAAGGACAGGCTGCTTAAGCCTGTCCTCCTGCTGCATAAGTGCTGAAAGGGTAGGGGAAAATGCCGCATAGGTCTGGCTTTAGCTTCAACTTGGAGTGAAAAGACAGCGCCTAGGGCGTGCTTGCAAACACGCCCTAGTGCTTTTTCAGATCCAGCTGATCGGTTTCGGATTGGGCTGCCCGGGCTTGGGCCTTGCCTTGTCCGCTGCGGTCTGCCCTGGATTGGAGGGCGGAGGCTTCACGCTTCCGTTTGGATGGATAAATGCCGTTTGCCATAGGGAACATGCTCCTTTCGAAGATGGTGTCCTGAACCCGGCTCAATCCCCCTTATCGTGGCCCTTCTCCTTGAACCGGTCGGGATAGGTGATCTCCTCGCGGAAACGGGGGTCCACAGAGATGCCGGTATGGGTGTCATGGGCCAGGCCTACCAGCTTCCAGGTGGAGGTGCCCAGCTGCGGGTCTGCAGGGAACAGCTCGCCGCGGTTAAAGTACGCCTCCCGGCCCCATTCGTTCTCATATACACCGTCCGTCTCTACCGGCTCCCCGGACATGGGGTCCATACGCTTTTGCTCTGACAAGGGACATACCTCCTGCTTCGCGTGATATTCGTCGGTGCGGCGCAGCCGGCCCCGTCAGGACCGGCTCCTGAAGCCCAAGCACAAAACACGGCTCTGGCGCTTCCACGGTTATTTTCCGCTGGCGGCAGGCTTTCTATACAGCAGTCCGCTTCCAGAGGCGCCGCGGCCACCGCATCTTACACGTAAGGGGGATCCCATGCCTTTTTACTCCAATAAAGCTTCTCCCGCATGATCCGGAGATCCCGGTCCAGCTTCACATCCACCCCGAAGGGAAGCTTGCTGTTATGCCAAAAGCGGACGTCCCGCCATTGCACCAGAAAGCCGTCCTGGCCTTCGGAGATACTGACGTGCACCTTCTCGGCAAACCCGAGGAAGGTCCGCACGCTGTCCCCTCCCAAGGTAGCCTCAACGGCGGGATGGCCGTTTCCCTTGGGGTATGCACCCTCCAGAACCGCGTGGCCCCGGAGCAGGGAGCCGGTCCGGTATTCCTGCTCGGTCTCCAGCAGGAACTGGCCCCAGCCCCAGATGAGGCCCGGAACAAGCTGGACCGCTGTTTCCGCGTCAGCGTAATCGGACCGGATGCGGCGCAGAAGCCTCCGCTGGTACAGCATACGGAGCAAGACGTAGACGCAGGAGGCCGCGTATATGGCGGGGAAGACGGCTGCCGCCCTCCAGCCTGCCAACAGCCAACCTGCCAGACCCGCAGCATGCAGGGTAAACAGGAACGGATCGAAGAGAGGGAGAATGTCCAGATGGTGCCAGCGGCGGTTTAAGGGCCGGAAGCATTGCACCCCGTACACATTGAGCCAATCCAGAAACACATGAAGCACCACGGCTCCGAAGGTCCACAGGTAGAGCAGCCAGAAGGATTCCAGCACTCCGAAGGCCCAGGCTGCGGGGAGGGCGATAAGGGCGGGCCAGATGCCAAGAGCAGGCAGGGAATGGGTGACGCCCCGGTGATAGCGCAGGTAATGTCGGTAGCTCCTCAGGCGGACGATGGTATCAAAATCGGGAGCATGAGACCCGACCACCGTACATAGCAGCATTGCCTGGGCCAAGCCGGGCTGGGACGCCACCTCCGGATGCAAGAAGGCGAGGCCCCCTAATGTGACGCCAAACAGCAAATGGCTGGCTGTATCCATGAATCATTCTCCTTCCCGGGAATGACGGCATTCGCCGTTGTACTGGATTTATCGTAGCAAGGCTTCGTAAACCCGGGATATGCGCCAGGTTAAGTTATTGTGTAGGTTCCCAGGACTTGACCGCCCGGTTATAATGAATGCATTGCAGTTGAACATTACAGGTGCAGGGCAGGCGGAAGCGGGAGAGGGCGGAAGAGCGGTTATGGTACTGTGGGGCACATTGGTTAATACGTTTGCAATTATTCTGGGAGGGATTCTGGGGCTGGCGCTGCCGAGGCTGTCACAGGGCATCAAGTCTACGGTTATGCAGGGGCTGGGTTTGGCGGTTTCGGTGCAGGGGCTGATGATGGCGTTCAAAACCAGCAACCTTCTGATAGTCATCGGAAGTCTGGTGATCGGAGGTGTGCTGGGTGAGCTGCTGCAGGTGGAGAAGGGGTTGGAGAAGCTGGGTGGCCAGCTGGAGCGCCTGGTGGGTAGCCGTGCCAAGGGGAAGGTGGCGGTGGGTTTCGTAACTACGACGCTGATTTACTGCGTGGGGGCGATGGCTATCCTTGGCTCCATCGACAGCGGTGTCCGGCTGAACCATGACATGCTGTACACCAAATCCATGCTGGACGGATTTTCGGCGATTATTTTTGCCTCCACCCTGGGGATCGGGGTATTGTTCTCCTCGCTTCCGGTTCTTGTGTACCAAGGGGCTATCGCTCTGTCGGCCACACTAATCACGTCGTTTATCAGCCCGGGGATGCTGGATGCCATTACCGCGGAGGTAACCGCTGTCGGCGGCATTCTGATCATCGGCATCGGCCTTAACATATTGGAGATCAAAAAAATCAACGTGGCCAATCTGCTGCCCTCTGTTGTGGTAGCAGCGCTCTTGGTGCCGCTGGTTAGCTATTTCAGCTGACGAGTCATGATATAAACAAAAACAGCCTCAGGCTAAAAACCCGAGGCTGTTTGTTTTTCTGTCCTCTTTTATTTAATGCACCTTCAGAATTTCCACGCGGCGGATACGGTGGCGGTCCATTTCGCGGATGGTAAATTTAATGCCGTTATACATCCATTCGCCGCCCTTCTTGATGGTGGGCTGGTTGGTGTACAGCCAGCCGCCGATGGTATCCAGCTCTTCGCTTTCCAGGTGGGTGTTCAGCAGATCATTGACCCGGTCCAGGCTCAGCTTGCCATCCACCACGTAGTGCTGTTCACCGATACGGGTGATGTCCGCTTTTTCCTCGGCGTCGAATTCATCCCTGATCTCCCCGACAATCTCCTCAAGGATATCTTCGATGGTAATCAGACCGGAGGTTCCGCCGTATTCGTCCACCAGAATAGCCATGTGGATTTGCTGCTGCTGCATCCGTTGAATCAAACTCTTGATCGGAATGGATTCAGAAACGGACAGCACCGGCTGTACCAGAGTCGAGATATCCAGGTTAGGGTCATCGCTCAGCTGCATGAACAATTGTTTGGTATTAATAAAGCCGAGGATATGGTCCTTGTCTCCGGCCATAACGGGGATACGGGTGTACTGCTCCTTTTTCATCACCCGCAGGTTGAACTTCCGTTCCACATCCAGATCAATGCAGACCATATCCGTCCGCGGCACCATGATCTCCCGGGCCAGCAGTTCGTCAAAGTTAAAAATACGGGTAACATAGCCGTATTCCGCCTGATTGATCTTGCCGCTTTCGTAGCTTTCCGCCAGGATCAGGCGCAGCTCTTCCTCAGAGTGAGCTTCTTCATGCTCCTTAGCCGGCTTCATGCCGAAAAGATGCACGATCCAGTTGGCAGAGCCGTTCAAGGCCCAGATAAACGGGTACATGGCTTTATAGAAGAAAATAATGGGCTTCGCCACCAGAAAGCTGATAGCCTCCGCTTTGTGGATGGCCAGCGTCTTGGGTGCCAGCTCCCCCAGAACCACATGCAAGAAGGTAATAAAAACAAAGGCGATGACGATGGAAAGAATGCCGCTTATATCCTTGAGGAAATCATAACGCTCAAATACGGGATGAAGAATTTTTTCTACGGTAGGTTCGCCCAACCAGCCCAGAATCAGGGCAGTAATGGTAATACCCAATTGGCAGGCGGACAGGTAACCGTCCAGGTTGGAGGTGATTTGCTTAACGGCCAGGGCGTTCTTCTTGCCCTCCATCACCAATTGGTCAACCCGGCTGGCGCGCAGCCGGATTACGGCGAATTCCGTTCCCACAAAAAAGGCTGTGGCAAGAATCAGGAATGCGACTGCTAGAAGATTCACGACGATCATGGACAAACTCCCATCTCATGGATTTGATATAAAAATGAATTTATATCATGAACTTACACATTATAAGTTCTTATGAACCTATAATATCAGGAAATGTAATGTCGGCTCAATGTCCGAAATCCCCCGGAACGACCCAAATCCGGCAGAATAGCCCCGGTTAGGGCAGGTCAGGGCAGACCTGACAAAGCCTCACCCCCGTTCTTTACAATTCACGGACTCCGTCGTAATATGAGTTCATATGAACTTGAAATGGAAATGGAGGGGATTCTGATGGAAACCTTTCAATTAACCCGCAAAGACATGTCCCAGCTGCTCATCAGCCTCACCGGGCAGCCCGGGAAATCCCCAAAAGCCATCCTCCGGGAGATATGGCTCAAGTCGCGGCGGGAGCAGCCGGGCGAAAGCCGCTCTTTTGATGCATATGTGGGTGCGTCCATCTCGCCGATTCTGGCCAAGGTGATGGAGATTAATCCGGCCGAGGAGGCGGGGTTGTCGCTTAGTGATATTGTGGCCTTAGGGGGCCAGATCGAATACAACCATTTTGCCGTCACTGCTGTGCAGAACTGGGTGAAACGGGACCTCAAGGAAATCATCGGGTCACCCCGCCTGGGCAAAAAGTATTCTTTCCAGCAAGCTGCGATTCTTTTTATTATTGAAGACCTGCGGGCGGCGCTGGATCTGGAGTCCATCCGCCGGCTGCTGCTGCGGATCTTCCGCCATTGCGACAGCGATGCCGACGATCTCATTCACCCGGTGGATTTCTACGCCGCGTATTCGGGCCTGTTCGAGGAGCTCGACCCCAATAACGACCAGGTGCTGGACCTGCCGGGATCCCTGGAACGGGACTTCAAGCACGACCACTTAATGGAGGCTCTGGTTAAAAAGAAGGCGGACGATTTCGCGGCGTCTCTGCCGGAGCTCTCTCCGCAGGAGCGGGAGGCGGTCCGCAACTGTATGGTCATCGCCATGCTGTCCGTGCAGACGGCATATTTCCAAAGCTTGGCCAAGCGTTATTTCCAAGCGTCCATGTTTCTGCAGAATCTGTAGGGGAGAGTAGGCCCTGCAATAAACAAGACCCGCCGGTGTGTGTTTTTCCCGGGGGGTCCTATTTGTGTATTGTGTATGATGTGTTAATGCAACGCCGCTTGCCCCGGCTCCTCCAGCCTTCGAAGGACACTCAGGCACCATTCCCGCTCCGCGTGTTTGGTGGCGATGGATTTTTCAATGAGGATTTGCGCTCCGAACATGGGGGCGCCCATGTCATAAAGCTCCTCGTCCGGTTCTCTGCGCTCTGCCAGCTGGTGAAGCCGCTTATGCAGCCGGGCAAGCCTCTCGTCCAAAAGCTGCATTTTTTCCTCCAGCAAACTGCGGACGGCTGGTTGATCCACAAGGAACAGGCTGAAGATTTTCAGCGCAAATTCATCCCGCACCACCGGGTTATCTGTAGGTTCGGTAATCCACTGGCGTACGGCATCCTTGCCTTCCGGAGTGATGGTGTACACCTTTTTGTCCGGCTTATCGGTTTGGGGGACCAGTGTGAAACGGACAAGGCCTTTTTCCTCTAATTGGGCCAGCAGCGGATAAATCTGGCTGTGGTTGGCATTCCAAAACAGCTGGATCCGCTGGGTGAGATCGTATCCCGTACAAGGCTCCACAGCAATAAGGCTGAGGAGGCCGTAGGATAGCTTATTCATGAATTCCTCCGTATATGTTTTGTTTGACATATCAATCGGGCGGGTGTAACATAGTCTTCATTCATTATATGTAAAAACAGACATAAAGACAAGGAGAGGTAAAACCGTATGTTTTCAAAAAAACAGGCTGCTCGTGGTAAAGGAGCTCCCGGAACAGTTGAGGCAGCTGCCCACAGCGATGCCTTTTGGCCGATTATGATCGCCCTGTTCTTCGGAAGCTTCTTCTCCACGTTGGCTTCCAGTACCATTAATATTGCGCTGCCCGTGCTTCAGCGGGAGTTTAGCACTGACCTCAGCACCATTCAATGGGTTATGACCGGCTTTATGCTGGCTATGGGAACCTTTGCTCCCGTTACCGGCTATTTCGGCGAACGCTTCAGCTATAAGCGGCTGTATGTGTTCAGCCTGGCCGGCTTTACACTGGCATCCGTGTTCTGCGCGATGTCCAACACGGTAGCGGTCCTGATCGCCTTCCGTATCCTGCAGGGTGTGTTCTGCGGTGTGATCGTGCCATCGGCGATGGCAGTTATTTACCAGGTGATTCCCCGTGAAAAGCAGGCTGTCGCTATCGGCATCTGGGCGGCCTCGGCTATGCTGGCTCCCGCCATCGGGCCTACTCTCTCCGGTTATATCCTGGAGCATGTGTCCTGGCACTGGATTTTCTGGATGAACCTGCCCATCGGCATCATCGCCATCATTATGGTGCAGCTCTTTATGCCGTATTACCGGATGAAGGTGCCCCAATCCTTCGACTTCCTGGGATTCATTACGGTAATCGCCAGCAGCGCATCCATTCTGGTGGCGCTGTCCCAAGGCCGCACCTGGGGCTGGACCTCCTCCGGCACGCTGTCCTTGTTGATCGGCGGCTTCATTATCCTGGGGTTGTTCCTGTGGAGAGAGTTGACCGCCAAGTCTCCTCTGCTGAATCTGCGGGTGTTCAAAAGCGGCCGGTACACCATGGCGCTGGTCATTACTTGTATTCTGAACATCAGTCTTTATTCCGGCATGCTGATGACCCCTGTTTTCCTGCAAAATATCCAGGGGGTATCGCCTATGGATGCCGGGCTGATCCTGCTGCCGTCCTCATTGGCAATGGCGATAGCCATGCCCTTTGTGGGCAAGCTGTACAACAAGGTGGGCCCCCGGGTGCTGACTGTTACCGGGCTGAGCATGGTGGCCTTGGGCTCCTTGCCCCTGAGCTGGCTGTCCGTGAGCACGCCCCACTACTATCTCTTGTGGTGTATGGTTATCCGCAGCTTGGGCATTGGCCTGACCATGATGCCTGCCAGCAACTACGGCATGGAGCAGATTCCGAAGGAGCTCTCCGGCCACGCCTCGTCCATCAACAACTGGACCCGCAGCGCCTTTGGCTCCTTTGCCATCGCCGTGTTCACTGCGATTATGAGCAGCCGTTCGGCTACCCACGCCCAAGAGCTGGCGGCAGGCGGCTTGCGGGATAAGGTGCAAATCCAGATGTCCGCGGTCACCATGGGTGTGGACGATGTATATCTGATCGCCACCTGTATTGCTGCCGCGGCCATTCCCGTTGCCTTGTTCATCCGCAAGCACAAAAAAGGCCCCTCCGCTCCGGCGGAGCAGGTTGTCCTTGAGCCCCAAAAGGCGTAAACCGCCACCTAATCGCATAAGAGATCCGGGACCGTTTGGTTCCCGGGTCTTTTTTTGCGTGTTTAGAAAGTATATGACTCCGCACCCCGCCGCCTACCGCCAGTCTCCTCGCCGCCTGCACACCCCGCTGCTCGCACGGTGACTCACCCCGCCCGCCGCTCGCACCCCACCGCCCACGCCCCGCCGATTCACCCCGCCTGCCGCTCACGCTCCGCCGCTCACGCTCCGCCGCTCACGCTCCGCCGCTCACGCTCCGCCGCTCACGCTCCGCCGCTCACGCTCCGCCGCTCACGCTCCGCCGCTCACGCTCCGCCGCTCACGCT
>JAEWGW010000004.1 GCA_023388055.1 Bacillota bacterium
AAAACGAAGGTAACGGCGCCCCCCGGCGTTCCCCTGGCAGTGGATCCTCATCTGTTCAAGAAGTTGAAATCCTGCGAATGAGTGAGCATTCGAGAGCTATCCCCTAATTACGAGGGACGGAACTCAGCGACGCTTAAACGGCGAAAATGCCCTCTTCGGTTTTCTAACGGAACTCTCCGACTCTTAGAGGCATAGGAAGTGGGGAAAAGCAGACAAATGGAGCTGTAAGAGGCGCTGAGTTCCGTTACATTGTAAATCGGCCGTATTGTTCCGGCTAAGGGCCTCTGAATTCCGTTACAGCAATGCGCCCGAAATATCGCTCGCAGTACCTCTCACAGAATCATCCGTATGCTCTAGATCAACAGTTCAGACGCCAAATAAGGGGCTATCCAATCCATCACAGGATACCAATTCCGAAGCTCCCAAACAGGGGCTCCTGCTGAATCGGTATTCACCTGGACGGACTTTTTGGACAGCCCCTTCCATGTATCCAACTATCCCAGCCGCCTGAACCGGCCCATAACCTCCACCGTTTCCAGCACATTGACGAAGGATTTGGGGTCCGTCTCCAGAATGGCCTTGCGCAGCTCAGCCAGCTCGTAGCGGGTGGTAACGGTCATCAGCATACAATTGCCCTCGTGGCTATAGCCGCCCTCCGCATTGACAACCGTGACGCCATGGGGCAAAAGCTTCAGCCGCGCCAGCATCTCATCTCGCTTCTTGGTGACAATAAAGCAGGTGACCTTCACATGGCGGATATGGATCATATCCACCACCTTGCTTTTAACAAAGGTACACAGCATGGTGCACAGGGCCAGATCCCAGCTTTTGAAATAACCCAGGGTCAGAATGACCATACCGTCCATAATGAACAGCACGGTTCCGATGGGAATGTCGCGTTTGCGGGTTATGATGGAGCCGAGAATATCGAAGCCGCCGGTGGAGCCTCCCGCCCGCAGAGAGAAGCCGATGCCTCCGGCAATAATCACACCGCCGGCGATAGCCGCCAGGATCGGGTCACTGACCACCTTGACGCTGGGCAGCACACTGAGAAACCAGGTGGTGGAGGCAACAGACACGATGCTGAGGAAGATATAACGTTTGCCAACGGCAACCAGACCCCAGATGAGAATAGGCAAATTCATGCCAAAATAAAACAGCGAAATATATTTCGGATTGCTCAAGTACCCGATCACCGAAGCCAGACCTGCGACGCCGCCGGAGAGCAGCTGGTGCGGAATCAGAAACAGCTTCAGCCCGACGGAAACCAGCAGAGCGGAAACAATAATCATCACCACATCACGTGCCTGCTTCATAAGTCCCTCCATGGAAACTGGGGTAGCCAGATTACGAATGTACATGATAGAATCCCCTTTTTTTCTTTTCCTCATGATGACGCATGAAGGAAACCCGAAAACACTCGGTCGAAAGTATTAGAAAATAATTTTATCATGGTGATTATATTTTTTATCGGATGCAGTGACTATGATTTCCCTCACACTTTATGTAAGGTTATGAATGAGCTTTTTTATCTTGGCCGCGGAGCCCGAAAGAAAATTAAAATAGACGCAATCTTGTGAAAACACGGAAACACAGCCTGGCACACCAAAAAACCGCCTTCGTTCAGAAGACGGCTCTTTACCATTGTTATGGGAACCTGCAGTAGGGAACGAGTTCAGACTAGCGACGTTGGTATTCCCGAAATTCGTAGGAGTACGGGTTGTCCTTGTTTGTTACTCCCGGCACAGCGGCAACCTGCTCCCACTGCTCCTCATCCACCTCCGGAAAAAAGGCATCTGCCTGAAACTCCCCGTTAATCCGGGTGAGCAGGAGCCTGTCCGCCCGGGGCAGAAACAGGCCGTATATCTCGGCGCCGCCGATAATGAACACTTCCCCGTCCCCGGCCAGCCGGAGAGCTTCCTCGGGAGAGGAGGCCCATAGTGCACCGTTTTTTTCCGCAGGAGCCGGATGGCGGCTCAGTACAATATTCGTCCGCTCCGGCAGGGCTCGCCCGATGGACTCCCAGGTTTTACGGCCCATCAGCACGACGTGACCGGTCGTGATCCTCCGGAAACGGTCCAGATCGACAGGCAGACGCCAGGGTAACCGGCCTAACAAGCCGATTCCCCGGTTTTGGTCCGTAGCTGAGATAAGTGTAATCATGCTTGTTCGAAGAAGGGGTCCAGCCATGGCTCGGCTTTGACCACCTCTTCCCGGAGCTTCTCCGCCAGCTGGGCGATTTCCCATTGGGCGCCGCGGCCCGGGCGGCGTTTGCTATAGAAGGTCAGCAGCGCGCGCAGATTGGCGGTCATGGTAATGTTGGTGGACGCTGCGTTCGGCAGCACAAACCGCGCATCCTCCCGCGGCACTCCCAGCTGCGCCAGCTTGTCGTAGGCGGCCTGCAGGTTTTCCATCAGCTCCGCATAATACTCCGCAGCCTCCGGTATATCGGCAATCTTCGGCGGCACTACATAGTGGAAGCCGCCCTTCTTTTTGTCGGAGGCATCCGAGACATAACGCTGGGACTGGACGGAAAAGCTGAAGCCCACCCGGTGCCTGGTCAATTGGGCCAGCAAAACCCGGGAAACCCCTTCAAGCGCAAAGGTGAAGTTGATATGCTCCATGGTGGAGGTATGGCCGGAACCGACGATATGGCGGAACAAACGGTCCGCATCGCTGCCTCCTTGCCCGTCCGCAGCAGCCTGCTGCTGGTATTTTCCGTACTCTGCTCCCTCGAACAAATCGCTGGGCTCAGCAGGGCTGTAGCAGGTTCGGATAGCGGTAAAGGCAATTTTTCTCGCTTCCGGCGTATAGGCCAGCAGCTCCACACTCATTTGAATTTCATTTCCCATGATGGCGGTTCCCCCTAATCAATTCTTTGTACTGTTCTATCCTATCAACTAAATTTCAGACGGATATCAAGAATTTCCGAACGGCTCCCCAGTCGAATGGGCGGTCCCCACAAGCCGAAGCCGGACGATACGATCACATGCATGGCACCTTTTTTCAGATAACCCCAATCCAGCTCAAACAATCTTCTCGTCACCAGATGAGCCGGGGCCATCTGCCCTCTGTGGGTATGGCCGGAGAGCATCAGGTCTACCCCCGCTTCTGCGGCGGTTTGCAGGGCGTAAGGCTGGTGGTCCAGAAGAATCACCGGGCGCACCGGATCGGCCTCCGACAGCAGCTGCCCTACACTGAGGCGGCCTGCCGCTTCAATCTGCTCCGCCGCCCTGTCCTTGCGTCCGGCAATGTAGAAGCTGCCTTCCACATCCACCACCTGGTCTGTCAGTACCTTAATGCCGATGTCCTTCATCCGCCGGATATATTCGCCGATATGGCCGCCGTAGTACTCATGGTTGCCCAGGGAGGCATACACCCCAAGCGGCGCCCGGAGCAGCTTCATGGAGCGGGCCATATTTTCCCGGATAAAAGGCTCCAGACTATCATCCAGCACATCTCCGGCCAGAAGAATCACATCGGGCTTCAGCTTGTCCATGGTGTTGGCAAGCCGGACCAGATGGGGATTGCCCACCATAGCACCAAGGTGGATATCCGACGCCGCGGCGATCCGCAGCTCCTTGCGTCCGTCCCCGCAGGCCTTGGGCACCTCCAGCTCATAATGCCGGACAACCGGCTTCCAGGCATTGCGTGTGCCTGCGAGCATCACTCCCACCAGGATGGCAGCAGTGGTCCAGCCTGTATAGAGCAAAGCCGGGCTTCTGTCTATACCCGAAAGACGCAGCAGGCCATAAGCCAGATCCGCCAAGGGCACCAGGATCAGCATGTAGAACAGAACGCCCAGCCCGTAGGAGCCGATGATTTTGAGCCATTTGCCAACGGTATACGGCAGCGCCTTCCGCAGCAGCATGGCGGCGATATAGGACAAAGCCAAGATACCGTACCCCAGCCAAAACCACCCGACAGGCACACCCGGGATGGCTTCACGCCAAAAAACCGCCCCGTTCCAGCCCAAATACACATTTAACGCCGCAAAAATGGCCAATGACAATACAGCCGATAAAATCATGCCAGGTTTCATATGATGGGACTCCTATCCGTTTTCTGTTAATCCGTATTGTCTCATATCCGGCAAGTTGTTTTCAAACGGATGAAGAGGCATATCCCCTCCGGCAGCAGTTCCCTTGTTTATTTGTCCGGTGGGAGCCGCAAGCTAAGCCTGTTTCCCATTATATAGCCCCATAAGGAGGATAACCGATGGCGAAGAAAACCCTGAAGCAGAAGATGCAGGCCATGGCTGACGAATCGTCCAACGCCCAAGGCACCAAGGATTCCAAGCTAACACAGAATGAGGCCAAATTCCACGTCCCCAACCGGCCTTCTATCTGAATCTGTCCGCAAAATCTAATTCCAGCAAGAAGCTCCGGGACAAGACTACGTCCGGAGCTTTTTTTATTTCACAGCAATTCCTTTATAGGCTTATTCAAAAACCTCACTCAGAGACAGCTCCCACCCGGCAAACAGCCCTACCGGAATGATTCCAGTTTTGCCGTAGGCTTCGCCGTCATCATAATGGCCGTTATCCTGCAGCTTGTACACCATAACGATCCGCTCCAGGGGATACACCATCCAATATTCCTTTACTCCGGAGCGCTCATACAGCCGTTTTTTTACCGTCAGGTCGTATTTCAGCGTACTGGGAGAAATAATCTCCGCAACCAGATCGGGAGCGCCGCGGCAGCCCTGGTCGTCCAGCTTGGACGGGTCACAGATCACGGATAAATCCGGCTGGACCACCGTATCCGTTTGGTCATCCTGTTCGTTTCCTTTGGGCAGGCGGACATCAAAGGGGGCAATATAAGCCTGGCAGCGGCGGCCTTTTAAGTAGCTGAAAAATGCGTTAAAAGTCCTGCCCAGAATCTCCTGATGGATCCGGTTTGGCGCCGGAGTCATGGCATACACCTGTCCATCCACCAGCTCCACCCGTTCACCCTCGGGCCAGGTCAGATAATCCGCATAGGTGTACCTTTTATTTTCCAGTGGCATACTCATTTGCTTTGCCCCCTTTGCCGTTTATGGTACCTCTATTCTACCATAATTCCGCAGCCGGGAAACGGCCTATAGGCGCTCAACCTCCACCCGTCCGGAGAAAAAGACCGCTCCCCCGCCCATATCCGCCGTACGCGCAGGTGTCAGGGCATTAACCACCCGCTTCTTTCCTGTGGCATCCGCCCACAGCCCTTGGCTGACCAGCGTACCCGGGAGCACATCCTCCCCTACGGCCGCCTTCATCACACACTCGCCACGGCGGTTCCACACCCTGACCATATCCCCGGCGGCAATCCCTTTTGCTTGGGCATCCGCGGCATGCATATGGAGTAGCGGCTCCTTTTCCAGACGGACATGCTTCTCATTATTGGAAAAGGTGGAATTCAAGAAATTGTGATTCGGCGCCGGCACAAACAGGAACGGCAGCCCGTCCTCATCCGGGAGGGGTACATACTCCGGCAGCGGCGGATAACCGTCCTGCAGCATGGCTTTGGAATAAAGCTCAATTTTGCCGCTGGCCGTAGGCAGCTTTCCCGGGAATAGGGGGCGTACCTTCCCCTTCACAAATCCATGCTCCTTCAGCAGCTCATAGGTAATCCCCTCCAGCACGGGGTTTTTGGGCGCATCCAGAGCCTGACGAATGATCTCCTCCTCGCTGTCCTTCAAGGCCTGATCCTCATATCCCATCCCCACTGCAAGAAGGGGGAACACCTCCACATTGGACTTGCTCTCCCCCAGCGGCTCCAGCACAGGCTCCTGCAGGTGGATATAATGATGCCAGTAGGATTCATAGAGATCCGTGTTTTCCAGGGAGGACGTTGCCGGCAGCACAAAGTCCGCATAACGGGCCGTTTCCGTCAGAAACAGCTCATGCACCACCGTAAACAGATCCTCCCGGGCCAATCCCTCCCGCACCTTGTTGGCGTCGGGCGCCACAATGGCAGGATTGCTATTGTAGATATACAAGGAACGGATTGGCGGTGTCAGCTCCAGAAGGGCCTCACCGATGTGGTTCATATTTATTCTCCGTGTGGACTTCTTCAGAAGATCATGCCGCTGTAGCGCCCGTTCATTCAGGGCCAGGTACCCGCTGTTGCTTTTGATAGCCCCTCCGCCCTTGTGCAGCCAAGCCCCGGTAATTGCAGGCAGACAGGCGATGGTCCGCACATTCATGCCGCCGTTGTCATGATGCTGCAGGCCGTTGCCGATACGGATAAAGCTGGGCTGCGTATTGCCGTACATCCGCGCCAGCTTGTACAGATCCTCCTCGGGAATGCCCGTAATGGAGGAAACCCTTGCCGGATCATAAGCACGGACATGCTCCCGCAGCTCCTCCGAACCTACGGTATACTCCCGGAGAAATGCTTCATCCGTCATATTTTCAGCGAAGAGGATGTGCATGATCCCCAATGCCAGTGCCGCATCTGTGCCCGGACGCAGAGGAATAAACCAGTCTGCCCATTTGCCGGTGCGGTTCTTATGGACATCAATGGCCACAATCACCGCCCCCGCCTTGCGGGCCTCCTCCGCCAGCATCACCTGATGCATATTGGTGCTGACTGCATTAACACCCCAGAAGATAATCAGCTTGGCATTCACCGTATCCTCGGGGCTGGTGCCGAAGTCGCCGCCCATAGTATACCTGTAGCCGACACCTCCCGCGGCAGAGCAGATGGAGCGCTGCAGACGGCTCGACCCCATCCGGTGGAAAAAACGGCGGTCCATCCCCTCAGTCCCCAGGTAGCCCATATTGCCGTAAAAGCTGTAGGGTAGGATGGCTTCGGCCCCTTCCTCCGCGATCAGAGCTTTCCAACGGGAGGTAATCTCGTGAATGGCCTCTTCCCATGTAATCGGGGTAAATTCCCCTGACCCCTTGGGGCCGGTGCGTTTCAGCGGTGTGCGGAGCCGGGCCGGATCGTGAATCCGTTCAGGAAGATTGCGGACCTTATTGCAAATCGCCCCTTTGGTAACGGGATGGGAGGGATCTCCCTCGACTTTTATAATGTTGCCGTCTTTTTTATGGATCAAAAGCCCGCATTGGTCGGGACAATCCAGGGAGCAAACGGATGGAAACACGCCATTGGCGGCAAATCGGGCAGCAGTCATGGTGCTTGTCTCTCCTCATTATGGTTGATGTTCGAATCATGTTTTTACTCATTATAATCAATCCGTAGGTGCAATGCGAACAAGCTGGTATAATGAAGTATCAGCGATAACGGATTGGAGAATGCAATGAAAGCCTTCCAAAAAGTCTACATCGAGATCACCAGCATCTGCAACCTGTCCTGCAGCTTTTGCCCGCCTACAGAAAGAAAGGCTATGTTTATGGAGCCAGAGGCCTTCCGGGACATTCTGAAGCAGGTGGAGCCCTATACCAACCAGATTTGCCTTCATGTCAAAGGAGAGCCGCTGCTGCACCCGTCCATTGGGGAACTGCTGGATATTTGCGCAGAAGAGGGTTTAAAGGTCAATCTCACGACCAACGGCACTCTGCTTCCCAAAAAAAGCGCCAGCCTTCTCGGTAAGCCGGCTTTGCGGCAGGTGAACCTCTCGCTGCACAGCATGGCAGAGCACCGCGAAAAGGGCGAGGCTTACCAGCTGGACTATCTGCGGCAATGTCTACGGTTTGCCCAAGAGGCTTCGTGCCAGGGGATTTATGTCAGCCTGCGTTTATGGGATGCCCCGCGGACGGAGGAGCCGGGCGGGCTGGAGCTGAACCAACGGTTAACGCACATCATGGAGGAAACCTTCGTGCTGCCTCCCCAAGCCTTGGACGAGGCGCTGCCCGGCAAAGGCCTGCGGGTAGCGGACCGGATTTATCTGAACCGGGATTACCGGTTCGAGTGGCCCAGCCTGGATGCCCCTGAGGATGAGGGCAGGGGCTTCTGCCATGCGCTGCGCACTCACGCAGCTATTCTCAGCGACGGCACAGTGGTCCCCTGCTGCCTCGATGGAGAGGGTGTTATTGCTCTGGGCAATGTGCGGGAGCAGCCGTTTGCAGAGATTCTCGCGGGGAACCGGGCCCGCAGGCTGCGGGACGGCTTCTCCGGAAGATGCGCCGTGGAGGAGCTCTGCCGCAAATGCGGCTACCGGAAGAAATTCGGAGGCGGGTAGAAACTTCCATTCCTTTTCTATCACAAAATTGAAATGGTACTTGTCCCCCAGTCCTGATATAATAGTACCAATCGTCTGCGGAACCATATGATTGACCTTCTGTTTGTCCGTTCTGCCAGATCAACCAGGGAGGCTTGTCCGTTATGTCCACCAATGATCCCATTCTGCTTCAAATCCTGCAGGCCGTCCAGACCCTGGGCGAAGATATGCAAACGGTCAAATCGGATATAAAGGACCTCAAGGGCGACGTTCAAACCCTCAAGGGCGACGTCCAGACCCTCAAGGGCGACGTTGGCAATCTTAAAGTTGGACAGGCAGAGCTGTTCCAGTTGTCTTCGGCGATCCGCAATGCACAGGAGCTCACCAATGCCAAGCTGGAGGGGCTGACCCTTGATGTGCGCCGGGCGGAGGGCAATCTTATCCGTATTGAGGAGAAGCTGGGAGAAGAGATCCTTGATATGCGGGGCGAGATCCGCTTCCTCAATCACCGGATAGCCGATGTGGAGCTGGCGGTGGACAAGATTAAGGAAAAGCGCCTATAAGTCTCCTTTTGAATCCTATATATGCAGCGGCTTCCGGTAACGGAAGCCTTTTTCCGTTATCAGGACCCGCTTCCGTTAACTAATCCGAGGTCCCCATTTCTATATAATAAAGCCCGATTGCTCACGGCAACCGGGGTTTTGCTTGTTTAGACCATTTCATCCTGCTCCAGCAGCACGGCCTCCCGCGCCTTGATGCGGCGCCGCAGCTCACCGACGGTTTCGCGGCTGAGCTCGCCGGTTTCGTACATGGCTTGCACTGCGTTCCGCTCGGCTTGAATAGCGAAACCATGAAGCTCCTTGCGCTGCTCATGGAATCCAGGGTCATTGCGCCGGGCCAATGCGGATATCCGGTTGAACCGCTCCAAACCCTCCCGGTAATGGCTGATTAGGGCAGCCCGCTCTTCTTTGCCCGCAGGAGAATTGTTCTGCGCCACCAGAAACTGGAGTGCAACCTCACTGCTTTGCAGCTTCAGCTTCCGCACCGCTTCCAGATCCTTTCGTTTTCCGGCAAACCGGTCAAACTCCCCCTTGGAGCCAAGAGGTCGCTTCAACCGACGGAAGAGCAGCTTCATCATCGCTTTCCACATCCGCATGGGGTTAGCCATCAGGACCTCCATCTGGTCCAGCATCTTGAAGAAGATGTCCGCCTGCTCCGGTGTAATCCGGCCTTCGTCAAGCTCGGTCTGGGCGAATTGGCGCTCCGTTTGCATGGCGGCCAGCCGCAGCTGAATCTCCGTACCTTTGTCCAGCCGGGAGCCTTTTCCTGAAGAGACCTTGCTCTCTGTCTGTCCGATCCAATGGCGGTAATCGGCGATCACCGAGGAAACAGCACCTTCGTTTTCCTCCGTGGATTCATGGCGGACGGCCTGGATGGCTGCAGCCAAAACCTTAACTTGAGCCTCCTCCAGCTGCGCCTGTCCGGAAGAAGATTCCTTACGGCGGGCAAGCAACGGAAGGAACAGGCTGGCCGACAGAAGCGACAGAAGGATCACGACCGCCGCTAAGAAAATAATCAGGTCCCGTTCCGGAAATGGCGTGCCGTCATTCAGCACAAGCGGAATAGAGAAGGCACCTGCCAGGGTTACGGCTCCGCGGACCCCGGATACGGAGGTCATCAGCAGGATTTTCAGGGAGACAGGATCCCCCTTGCTGTCGCCCTTGCCTACTCTTGTGAACACCAGAGTCCATAGAAAACGCAGTGCCAGCAGCATCACAAATATAGCGGCGGCATAACCGAACATGTGAAGGTTATTGAGCAGAGGATTGCGGATGACGGTGATGCTTACATCGGGAATCTGCAGGCCCAGGATAACAAAAACCAAACCGTTCAGGATAAACAGAATAACCGACCATGTGCTGGAGGAAACCGTGTTAAGCTGGGATACGTTCAGTTGGTTAAAGGTGGAGTAGTCGCGGGAGCGGTCATCCTCCACCGCATGGACGATGCCGCCGGCAACAGCTGCGAGGATTCCCGATACCCCAAGATGCTCGGCGGTCAGATACAGCATAAAGGGGGTCAGCAGCTGAATCAGCATATGGATGGTTACATCCTCCATGCCGAAACGGCGCAGAAGGTTCCGTACCCCAATGATGGCAAAGGCCAGAGCTGCACCGAAAACAAGACCGCCAACCGAAATGAGCAAAAAGCTGAAGGAGGCTTTAGGCAAAGAAAACACTCCTGTAACGGCAGCCGCGATGGCAAATTTAAATGCCACCAGACCGGAGGCGTCATTCATCAGCGCCTCTCCCTCCAGCAAACGCATGAGACTTTTGGGCAGATGCAGCCGGCCGGCCAATGAACTGACCGCTACCGCATCCGTAGGGGACAGGATCGCCGCAAGCCCGAAGGCAGCCGGGAGCGGGATGGAGGGAAGCATCCAGTGGATGGCATAACCCACGGCAAAAACCGTCACAAATACCAGGCCCACCGCCATTACCAAAATGGGTGCTCTGAGCCGCCACAGATCCTCGCGAGGTGTATGTTTGCCGTCATTATACAAAAGCGGAGCGATAAACAGTACGAAAAACAGCTCCGGCTCCAGCTCCAGATGTACCCCCGAAGGCATCATCGCTAATAGTGCGCCAAGGGCAATTTGGATAAGCGGAACCGGAATCATCGGCAAAAACCGGTTCACTACATTGGACACGCCGATCAAACCAAGCATAACCAGCACTGCCAGGAAAATATGCATGTACTACGCCTCCGCTGTTTCTGTCTTAAAAATAGGTCGATCCTTCCATTATACCCAATGCATATGGCCAACGACAAGGAGCTGCAGGTAGCCAAGGAATGAGAGTGCTGCATGCTGCATTAAAACCACCAACAACGGCAAAATAACGGAAGCACAGCTTCCGTTATCCGTCTGCACAAACGGCCACACTGCTGCCCGCTTACAGCCGCTCAATCAGCCGGTGGACAGGCAGCACCTTGTCGGCGCTGATAGAGCAGTTTGCAGGATCGGACAGGCTGGCCAGGAAATGCTCCAGCGCCCCGGTGAAACCGCGGCGCTGGGGAACTGGCTCCCAGCTGCCGAAGCCAGCCTCACGGACAGCACCGCCGGCTTCGGCAAACAAACCCTGCTCCAGATTCACCACGCGGGCGCTCCGTCCATTCCCGTGCAGCTCCAGCCGCTCCAGGTCCAGACCTGCGCTGCGAACCATGCTGAAGGACGCTTCACCGGAGTCAAGCGCCAGAGTGCCTGTTCCCCACAGCAGCCGGCCCTGCGCATCCGTCTGCTGGCGGTACCGGACCTCCGGTTCTGTTTCGCCGGACAACCACAGCACCAGATCCATCATATGAATCAGATCATCATACAGGGTTTGTTTGGCGTTATGTTTCTGCTGCCGGATACGGTGCTTCTCTGCGGTGCACAGCCGGAAGCCGCCGGCCTCTTCCATCCAAGCCTTGGCTTCCGCATACAACGGAGCAAAACGGCGGTTAAAGCCCACGGCCAGCAGCTTTCCCGTTTCCCGGGCGCATGCGGCCATCTCCTCCGATTCGCCGATTTCGTAGGATAGCGGTTTGTCCACATACACGGACACCCCGACCTGCAAGCATTGCATCACAATCCCGTAATGGGTTTCGGTGGGACTGTGCACAAACACGGCATCCAACTCTGTCTCACCTAATAACCGGTCCAGTCCGGTATACCGGCCGGCCACCCGGAGACTCTGCCCCACCCGCTCCACCGTCTCCGCGGAACGACTCATCACCGCAGCGATCTCCACTCCGCTGTGGGCAGCCAATACGGGTATATATGCCTTTTGCGCAATGTCCCCCAAACCGATAATCCCCACTTTTGCTCTCATTCGGATTCCTCCCGCAATTGTCATTTTTCAACAGCTTTTAACCCGGCTCCGCTTATGGTAAGATAGTCATGTTATCCATATTGTCTTCATGATCGACTTAGGAGGCCTTCTAACCTAATGACCAAATCCAAACACAGCCTGGCCCTTGCCGCCGGCCTGATTCTCTTCCTTGGCCTGATTGCTTCGGCTATCTTGCTGGAATCGGCTTATTTGCTGTATGCCGCTACCGGCATCCCTATTCTGCTGGTCCCTTTCATTCCCGACCTGAAAACCAGCCAGACGGTGAAGCCGGGCCAATCCGCTCCCCGGATGCGGGTATACCGCACCCATGATGAAAGCGGGGAAGGGTTTATTATTCTGGAGGCTCTTCACGGGGGTATCCCCTGGAATAAAAAACGCCTGTATTTCCCCTTGGACGGACTGCCTGCATCCACACCTTCCGCTTACCCGGCAGGGACGGCAGGTATTCCCGTTCTGCAGTACGACCTTGTACCCCACCGCCGCCGGAAGGACTTGTACGGCATTGAGCTGGCTAATGTGGCGGCCCGTTTCCGCACCCTGTCTTATACCACCGATGAGGTAACCCGGCTTGTGATCCGCCTGGAGGATTTGCGCCCTGCGGACCCGGCCAAAACGGAGCACCGGACGGCGCCCGTCCGCAAAAGCTTCCCCGCTTAAAAGCAGCGGCCGTTTGTTGTGAAAATAGTATCATATCCCTTTTCCAATTAAAAGAAGAACACCGGGCCCAAGGGCACTCGGTGTTCTTCTTATATTGAGGAGAATCATTTTACAAATTATGGTTATTGGTTATTTTTTGGTTGCATACCACTCGTTGATTTCCTTATAGCTGGCTTCCCCGCCGGATTGCTTGTATTTATTCGTAAAGGATTCCACGCTAGTCAGAGGTTCTTCACCAACAATGACCTTGATGGCGAAGTCATTCATCATCTGGTTCAGCTGAGAGTTTTCCTTGGAGTAGGTAGGCATAACAGGCGCAACCCCCAAAGGATCGGGAATTCTCATTTCCTTCGGCATGACCTTGTTCAGGTAAGCCCAGCCCTCATACAAACGGGCGTCCTTTTGAACCCGTGCTTGCCAGTAAGAGGGGAAGTTCTTCTCGTCGATGCCGGTCAAATAGTTGCTGGACTGATTCCGCTCGTCTGTGAAGGCAGGCTGAATGGGCATGTACAAGCCATCCTTAACCGAATAATGTTTGCCTTCTACACCCAGCGCGATTTCCTTAAAGGCTTCTTTTTCCAGCTTGGCGTTCATCCACTTGATGGCATCCTCCGGATGTTTGGAGGCCTTCGGGATGAAGGTGAGTCTGTCGAAACCGGATCTGCTGCCGAGGCCAGCCTTGCCGTCCTTACCCTTGAGAATGGGCAAATAAGCAAATTTGGCATCCGGGAAATTCTTGTTCAGAGCGTCGCCGATGGAGGGAATGTCTGCCCAGTTCAGCGAAATCACCCCAGCCCTGCCGCTGGTGAACTTCTCCTTCATGGTGGCATCCTTGTTAACGGCAAATTCCTTGTCAAGCAGCCCTTGCTTGTAGAGATCGGCTACATAGCTCAGATAGTCCTTGAAGCCCGGATGCAGCGGCCGTGGCACAAGCTTGCCATCCAAAGCATTCCAGTTGTTCGGCATGCCGAAGGAACCGATCAGATTCTCGATAATGGGAGCACTGCCATTAATGGTCATGGGGGCACCCTTATCGCCGTTGCCGCCCGGATCCTTTTCCTTGAAGGCCTTCAGCATGGCGGTGAATTCATCCACCGTCGTCGGCATTTGCATACCAAGCTTGTCTAGCCAATCCTTGCGGACCATGAGGCTGGTGCTTGAGAATTCCTGTGCTCTGTTGGGAATAGCATAGATTTTGCCGTCAACCTTTACTGCGTTGAAGCTTTCTTCGGACACAGCCGCTTTAATATTGGGACCATACTTGTCAATCAACGGCCCCAAGTCCACCAATGCTCCTTTTCTTGCATAGTCGGTATATAAGGGTCTGCTATCTGAATAAGTGATGGAATCATAAGGTTCCGCAGAGGAGAGCAGCAGGTTCAGCTTGTCATCAGCCTTGTCCGCAGGGAGCATGTCGTACTTCACTTTATAACCGGTTTTCTCTTCAATGACCTTGGCAACAGGATAGTTGTTATAATCATCCTTCATCCAAATTGACAACGCTCTCAAATCAGGCTTGGGACCGTTGCTTGGAGCAACCGTTCCGTTTGCGGCAGCTGACGCGCCGGGAGACGCTGCAGTATCCTTCCCGCCAGACGAACCGCCGCAGCCAGCCGCAGTGACTGCAAGACCTGCTGAAACGGACAATAGAAGCCATTTGCTTTTTTTCATGTATACCCCTCCATATTTAAGTAATGAATCCTGCTTGTATAGGTAAGCCTCTGCCGAGCAGTTCCGCCAGAGGCGCAGCCTAACTTGTCATTGCTCTCTTACTTCTAGCCTAACCTTTGACAGAACCGATCAGTACCCCTTTAATAAAATACTTCTGCAGGAAGGGATACACACACAGAATCGGAACGGTGGAAGCCACAACTGTAGCGGCCCGGATGCCCTCGGGTGACATATTCATCAGATCATCGAGACTTTTGTTGGCGGCGTTGGAGGTATCCGCATCCATGACCACATCCCGGAGATACAGCTGCAGGGTTTTGAGGGAGGTGTCATTGATGTACAGCATGGGATTGAAGAAGTCATTCCAGAACCCTACCGCATAAAACAGCGAGATCGTGGCGATCACCGGCATGGACAGGGGCAGGATAATCCGGAACAGAATGGTGTAGGTTTTAGCCCCGTCGATCCGTGCGGACTCCTCCAAGGCCTCCGGAAGATTCTCGTAATAGCTTTTAATAATCAGCATATTGAACACACTGATCATGCCGGGCAGAATCAAGGCCCACAGGTTGTTGATCAGATTGAGATTGCGCATTAGCAGATAATTGGGAATCATCCCTCCGCTAAACAGCATGGTAAATACGAACAGTACCATGACGAAGGAAATGCCGGGCAAGTGCCGTTTGGACAACGGATAAGCCGTAACGGCCGTCAGCAGAATGGACAACACGGTTCCCACAACCGTAACCCCGACAGAGACCGTAAATGCCCGAATGAAGATATCCGAGGATATAACCTGCCTGAGCGTATCCAACTGGAAGCCCACAGGGAAAATCCCTACCTTGCCTGAAATAATCGCCCATTCCTCACTGACGGATTTAGAGAATACATTGGCTAATGGCAGAAGCATGGCCATCCCCATGATGATCAGGAACAGATAAACAAAGCTGTCCAAAAACCAATCCCCGGCTGTTCTATTTTTCATTGTGCCATCCCTCCTTTACACTACCAGATTCCCCGGTTTAGCAGTTTTTTACTGAGATAGTTACCGGAAATCACAAGGATAAAGCCGACTACCGAATTAAACAGGCCCACCGCCGTACTGAAGCTGTAATCCATCTTCCCCAGACCGACACGGTATACAAAGGTGCCGATGACATCCCCTGTTTGGTAAACCACGGGATTGTACATGGTCAAGATCTGCTCGGTCCCCGCTTCCAGCACATTACCCAGGCGGAGAATAAACATCAATACGATGGTCGGAAGAATACCCGGCAGGGAAATATACAGCATCTTCCGGATCCGGCCCGCACCGTCGATGGAGGCGGCTTCGTACTGCTCCTGGTCAATACCGGAGATGGCTGCAATGAACACAATGGCGTTCCAGCCCACTTCCTTCCAGCCGGCCGTGAATACCACCACACTCCGGAAGTATGAATTGCTCATAAAGAAGCTGATGGGCTCTCCGCCAAACCACTGGATTATATTGTTTATCAATCCGCCCGAAGGGGACAGAATAGTGATGAATAATCCGGAAATAATAACCCATGACAGGAAGTGGGGCAAATAAATAATGGTCTGAATGGTCCGCTTGAATACCATCACCCGAACCTCATTCAATATCAGTGCAATAAGAATGGGTATCGGGAACAGCAACACAATCTTGTATACGCTGATCAAAAGGGTGTTGGTAAACACCTGGGCAAATTCCTCAGAATGAATCAGCTTCTGGAACTGCTCAAATCCTACCCAATCGCTTCCCCCGATTCCTTCGAAGATGTTAAAATCCTGAAAAGCAATAATGACTCCGTACATGGGCGTGTACTTGAAGATCAATAAAAAGATAAGCCCCGGAATCAATAATAGGTAATAGTCCAAATTCCGCATGGCCAGCTTCCATTTGCTTGAGTTAGCACGTTTGGTTGCTGCAGCATGTGCCTCTTTGTTCAAATCTGTTGCACTTACGCTCACTCCGGTCACCTCCATGTCCTCTGTTTATCTGATGTCATTATTATACACAGCACATGAGAACGCTTTACAGGAGGTAATCCTACTATTTCTGGTCTCTCGTTATTGTTCTTGCGGACCGATGGCTTTGACCCGGACATAGATGGTTGTTCCTTGGCCAGGTATGGTTTCTATGGACAATCCGTACTGCTCACCTGCAAAAATGCGGATTCTTTCGTTCACATTATATAAGCCGTACGAGCTGCCCGACCCGTCAGCCCGCATGTCCGGGCGGGGCAGCAGCAGCAGCTTCCTGGCCGTCTCTTCCTCCATGCCGATTCCGTCATCCGTGACCGAAAGCAGCAGGGTATCCTGCTCCAGCTTTGCGGCAATCCGGATGCTGCCTCTTTTATCCTTGGCTTTACGGATCCCGTGAAGCAGCGCATTTTCCACCAGAGGCTGCAGAGTCAGCTTGGGAATCAGATACCCCTCCACACCGGGCTGCGCTTCTATGTGGAAGGAGAAGGTGGAGGGAAAGCGGTTTTGCTGAATTTCCAGATAGACCTGGGCCAGATTCAATTCATCCGCGACACTGACATGATCCTTGCCCTTATTCAGGCTAAGCCGGAAATATTGGGCCAGGGCCTCGATCATTTGGCTGGTATCCTCGGCATGATGGGCAATGGCCGACCAATTAATCATGTCCAGTGTGTTATACAAAAAATGCGGATTGATTTGGGCCTGCAGCGCCTTCAGCTGCGCCTCCCGCTCCAATACCTTGGCTTGATAGGTTTCCTCCATCAGATTATTGACCTTGCGAATCAACTGGTCCACACTCCGTTCCAAAAGGCGGAAATCCCCTTCCGGTGCATGGCGGTATTCCTCCAGCCAGCCCACACCCTCCTTGCGCATCATTTTCAATACCACCTGAATCCGTTTGGTTAGACCTTGTATAGTAAAGGTCAGCAAAACAAAAACCAGTACCAGAAACAGGACGGTAATGGCTACGACCGTAGCGATGCTGGTGAACTGATTTTGGGTCACGGCACGGTGGGCGATTTCCGATTGGGACACCTCAGCCAGCAGCTTCCATCCGGTTGATTCAATCGACGCGAACATCACATACACATTCTCTCTGCCATTGCTCCGTTTCACAATGCCTTCATCGGTCTGGAGTACGGTATGCATGATCTCCTCCGGCAAATCACCGCTTGTATACTCTTCGCCGCTTGCATTCGCAGGAGTCCCTAATGCATAGATCAGCTTTCCCTCCTTATCCACGATATAAGGGGAATAAACCGCAGATAAATTAACTCCCGACATGACCTCCTTCAATACCTGATTGGAGATATCCAGCATAAGCACACCCAGTATCTCCCCGTATTGAAGCGGATTGCGGAGCACTCTCCCTACAGAGAAAACATCCTTTTCCTCCATATCCAAGTAATTCTCCCGATACACGCCCGTCCAGACCATTCCTCCGCCGGCATCCATGATATCCTTATACCACGGACGTTTTTCCAGCATGGATATGGGCAAAAGATTGATCCGGTCTCCGGCATATAAACGGGAGGGATCCACAAAAATTCGAAAACGCTGGATATCTGTATTGGTCTGCACCGTATCCGCCAGATTGCGCAGGCTCTTCATCTGCTCCAATTGTTCGCTAATGGTGCTTTGGGGCAACAGGCTAGTGTACATCTCCTTATTCATAAAAACCGAATTACTGATATCGAGGATATGATCCAGCTTGTAGGTCAGATTCATCCCCGCCTGACGTAAGGTCTGCTGCATAGAGCGGGTGACCTCCTGCTCCAGTATCTCCGAGGAACGCTGATAATAAGAGGCCAGCATGATTGTAACGGGCACAAGAATAAATACAACATATGCTAATATCCATTTTTTGGCAGATATAATCCCTTGCCATAGATCCTTCAAATAATCCCAATTTAGTTTCAGTGATTTTTTTCCCAAGGTTCTCCCCCTTTTATTTATAGCTGGTCTCTGTAAGCACTTGGTGTGAAGCCGGTCATTTTCTTGAACAGCTTGCTGAAGTGGCTTGGGTCCACATACCCTACGGCATGACATATTTCATAGAACTTATTGCGGGGGTCGCGGAGCAGCTCTTTGGCTTTTTCAATCCGTACCTTGGTCAAATATTCGAACAGGGTCTCGCCTGTTTCCTGCTTGAAGAGAAGACTGACATAAGTAGGACTCAGGAAAACACCTTCAGCAATTTCGACTATCGTGAGGTTCTCGGCATACCGCTCCTGAATAAGCCGGTGAATGCGGTCGATAACACTGCCTGTCCTGCCGCTGCGTTTCTCCCTCACACAGGAGCAAACCTCATCCAAATAGCTGCTTACATGTTTTTTCAAATCCTGAATGGTTTCCTGGCGCAGCACCATCTCCCAAGCCTCTGTCTCCTTGGCCTCCCAGTCCCCATTAAGCGCATTCAGCTCCAGCAATACTCGGGTGGACAGCAGAATAAGCTGTTGACTTATGTTTATTCCATAACGGAAGCCCTCCTTGCGGCTGCGGCTCATGGAATCGAAGATTTCGTCCAGCTCCCTGCCCAGTCCGGTATTATCTCCGGATTTGATGGCTGCCAGCACCTGCTCTGCGGTTTCAGCCAACCGGTAGTGTTTACTCTCAACGGATTGCAGGCTGTCCACCGTCAGGATCTGGTTCTTCCCCAAATACCATTTTTGGGAGGCCGCCTCTCTGGCTTGCTTGTAGGATAGAGGCAGCTCGGACAGCTTATTGACATATTCCCCTACACCAATGGTTACACTGAGCTTCAGCCACCGGCTCAGGTTATCCCGGACCGCCGCAGCCAGGACCAGCAGCCCGTCCTCCTCGCCCTCCATTTCCGGCCCCTGCATCAAAATACCGACATATTCACCGGTTGCCTTCTCAAAAACAACACCCCGTTTAGTTTTATCCATTAGCTCTTGAATTATATTCAGCGCCGCGTAAGACAAAAGCTGCTTGTCCCGTTCACTGCGGGAATCCATAACCTGGGACAGGTCGTCGATTGTCACAACCATTACAATATAGGCCTGAGCATCCAACAAAGGCAGGTTCAGAAACCGGATCCTCTCCCTGACCCTCTCCTCCTTGAAGCCGTCGGAAATAACAGACAACAGGAACCTTTCCCGGAGAAGCGGCAGACTCTCGGTGAGTTTGACCTGCATCTCATTGACCAGCTCCTTCGCCTTTGCCTCTTCCTGGAGAGAGGTGAGGACCCGGGTAATCACCGTATGAAGCTCCTTACGGCTGACCGGCTTAAAAATATAGTCTACCGCATGGACCTTTAACGCAGACTTCAGATATTCGGCATTATCAAACCCGCTGATGAAGATGATTTTGGCATGGGGAAGAATATGGCGGATCTCGGTCGACATGGCAATGCCGTCCATAGAAGGCATCTTCACATCTGTCAGCACAATATCTGGCTCCACTTGTTTGATCAAGGCCAGTCCCTTATCTCCGTCGTCCGCCGTCCCCACCAGCTCGATCCCGTACGCGGTCCAATCGAAATAAGTACCAAGCCCGTTTACCACTGACGGTTCGTCATCCACTATGACAAGCTTGTACACGCTGCTTCACTCCTTGGTAATTCGAATCGATAGGTCCAGTATACTGCATTTGCCCGGGGATAAAAAAAGGAATACCGCTGGAAACCACCCCGTTGAGCAATAACGCAAAAAACCGGAGGCGGTTTCCTCCGGTTTAGCCTTGGGTCCGATATGTCACTGTTATTAGTGTCCAGGGCCCTTTTTCTCATCATCCTTGCCGTTATTCCGTCCGTTGTCGTTATTGCGGTTATCATTATTCTTATTGCCGTTGTCTTTTTTGTCGTCCTCTTTCTTTTTGTCATCTTCTTTCTTCTTGTCGTCCTCTTTTTTGTCCCGGTCGTTCCGGCCGTCATCCTTCTTGTCGTCGTCCTTCTTGCCGCTCTGGCCGTTATTCTTCTTATCGTCGTCCTTTTTGTTATCTTCCCTTTTATCGTCGTCCTTTTTGTCATTGCCCACAGCCGGGGTTTTCCCGGGAGCACTGCCGTTCCTGACCGGAGAAGACGAAGCGGCAGGTTTTACGGAGGACTTAGGTGTAGCATTTGGCGTAGGAGCCGTGTTTTTGGTTGGTGCTGCATTGGCTTTGTTGGTGGGCGACGTGGATTTCTGCGGAGATTTGGTAGGTGTCGGCGTCGCTTTTTTCTCCTGAAGCTTCTTGTCCAGCGTACCGTCCTTCTCTTCCTTCAGCAGCTCCCGGATGCTTTCCTTCTCCAGTTTTTTCGGGTCCACCAGCTTGGCAATTCCGCCCTCTGCATTGGCGATATTGTGGACGGAATCCTTCTGCAGGTCCTCCACCTTAATATCATGTCCAGCATTTTTGGCGTTTAAGTAAACGGAATATTTGCCCATAGACAGCCCGTTTTCCTTGGCGGTTTCCACAATTTCCGGCGGCGCCGCGAAGGCGGTAACCTGTATTTTATCCGTTTCCTGGGGATGTTTGGTAACCACATGGGCCAGAACCTGCTGTTTCAAGGCCTCCGTTACCTGGGTTTCATCGAGGGAGGCGTCCTCCTTCACGATGGTACTGGCGATAACGATATCGGCTTCTCCTCCGGCAAAAATCTTCATTTCCTCGGCTTTTTGGAGGATTTTATCCGTAACATCATCCATGGACCGGCCCTTGTAGGAAACGCTGCGGGCGATTTCCAGTCCCTTGTCGTTTAACCCCTTCATTTCCCGGACCCGCTTGTTCTTATCGATGCCCAGTTCAATACTGGGATTGATATCGATGGAAATATACGCCACGACGGATTTATCGGTAAATACAGAGGTAAGTCCGGTAAACAGGATCATGACCAGCATCACGGCGGCCACAAAGCCGGACAGCAAGGCAAATGCGGGACGGCGGCTGCGGGTGATTCCCGGGGTGTAGACGATTTCCTCACCCACGTCGCAGCTCCGGTCCATCCGGGGGATACGTTCAAATATGCCCGACGGAGTCATGACGATGAGGTGTTTTCCGCTGACTTCCATTACAATGCCCTTGCTCATGGCTCCACCCTCCCGTCTTCCTCCGGCTTGGCAAATCGCAGATATTCACGTAAATAGGGAAAAGGCCCGTTATAAATAATGGCCACCGCGATAATGTACTTGCGGTTGCGCTCCAGCGTCTTCCGGGAAAACCCGGTCCGCTCCAGCATTTCCTTAATGGGGAGCATCCGCTTGCCCAAAAGCAGGCGCATCAGCCCGCTGTCCTGGGCCAGCATCAAACCGACCCTGGCCAAGCTCTCGCGGGAATCGGCATGTTTGGGGGAAGCCTCCACCAGATCGGAGAAGCTGACGCCGAAATCATTCAATACATGGTTCAGCTCCATAATCTCGCTTTTGCGGTCCTCCATATCCTTCTGCAGCTCATACTCCCGGATCGCCTGATGGATATCCACCGGATTCATCAGATTCTCTTCCTCATCCTCCATATCAAAGGAGCTATAGGGCACCTGTTGTTGGAACCGCTGCTCCTTGCGGATGAAGTCGATGAGCCTGCGGCGCATAACCATCTCGGAGAAGCTGAGAAACGGACGTCCTGTTTCGGGAGAGTATTGGCTTATGGCTTCGTTAAAGGCGGATAAGGCCACCGCGAACTCATCGTCCCGGGAAGGGTCGATGTACCGCTTGCAGAAGCGGCTGGTGACCTTGGCCACATAAGGCTGGTAATCGGTAATAAACTGGTTGCGCAGGCGCATATCCCCTGCTTGGATCAATCGGACCAGCTCCTCCGGGGGCCGGCTGCTCCCGGAGGTGTGAGATTGGCTTTTGCCTAAGAAGCGCTTCATTAAAACAAGTATCAAAAGTCCCACCTCACACTACAGGTTTCGTTTAGCCGCATCGTCTTGCGGGGGTAAATCAAAATAATTTGCAGGCTGTCCCACACGGGCAAACGCCTCGGCCGGCGTCATCTCCGAACGCAGCAGCTTCTTGAAATCACGGGAGCCCACCAGATCCAGATATCCCGCAATCGCAGGGCGGCATGACTTCAGGATCACCATCAGCTCCTCCAGCGGCACCTTAAAATCATTCACGGCCATCTGCTCATTCAAAAAGCCCGTCACCATCACGGATTCCTCGGAGTCATCGGGAAGCTCCCGCAGGAGCTCCAGGTACTCCACTATAAATTCCTCATATGTCATATCCGTTTTATCTCCTTTTAATTGGATTCACACGTCAGACCTTGGGCCGTCTTATGTATGGGAGCGTGTCTCCAGCCGGCCGTCTTCCCGCAAATATAAGCGTTTAGCCGGGTTGTTGTTCAGCTTCACATTGCACATTTTCAGAGTGTGCTCCTCCTCCAGATCGAACACTTCCCATTGCTCCGGTTCGTTGTAGCCCTGCTCCGCCAATACCGATGCCATCTCACCAGCAGCAGTATCCTCATCCTCCCAGGACTTTACGCCATGGTACATAAAGTCATAGATGTTTTTTTGGCTGCAGGAAAATAGTTCACCTGTTTCTTTATGCTTCAACACGTAATACATGTAAACGCCTCCTTAGACCACAATCGACTCATTATATCATATTTTCCACATGGCACTCCATGTCAGACTTTGGACAGGCTTACCGCGGGAACGAAAAAAAAGGCCCGCGTTTAATGCGCGGACCCTAAATGATGGTTGTCTTTAGTCACTGCTGGCTGTTCTCCTCCTGCAGCCGCGAAACCTGCTCCAACGGCAAACCGGTAATCTCCGAAATCTCCGGCGGCGTCATAATCCCCCTGCGCAGAAGCTGCTCAGCCACTTCGATCTTGCCTTCGATCTTGCCCTCGATCTTGCCCTGTAGCTTTCCTTCCCGGCGTCCTTCCAGCAGGGCTTTCCTCTTCACCTTGGGGTCGATCCAGGGTTTTAACATTTGCCTGACCTCCTCATCCAGCTTTTCGTATTGGCCGTACCGGTTATACAAATAATTCATCAATGCTTGCATGGTTTCCAGCAGCCGTTCCAGATCAGCGCCGCTTAACTCATGCTCATCATGCAGCTGCCGGAGCCTCTCCAAAGTATGACTCACGGTTTCCTTCAGGCTAATAAACACCTCAGCCATCCGCCGCCGCTTTTCTTCTTCCGGCAATTTGCTCCGCTCCAAGGCCTGCAGACGTTTGCGCCAGCGGAAAACCTGAAGGGGAAGCAAGGCGTACAGCTTCTTCCCTGTTAAGTCCTGGGGAGTATTCATCCAGTACCGCATAACAGGCACCTGGTACCGAATGGTTTGTCCGTCGGGAAAAACAAGCACAAGCTCCACCTGTTCCCGGATAGATTCATTCTCCTCCAGATAGATCACCAATTGGCGGGGAAAAAATAGTGTAAGCGTACCCGCCTCCACCGCTTCAGCCATCCGGCCGGCTTCCAATGCCCGGTTAAACCCATACCGGAACATACGTACAGCCATAGCAGAATCATGCAGGGTTTGAAATTCTATATGATATTCACAATCACCGGACGCTGTTTCCACCTTCAAGAGCAGATCCGCTTCCAGCTTGCTGAAATCATGCCCGGTCATATTTCCGTTTCCGTAAACCACCTTGACTTGACCGGGATCAAAAGCTTCATCAAACAGTCCGTTAACCAACAGGACCACTGTTTTGTGGGACAGATGGAACAACAAGCGCATAATCCGGTCCAGCTTAACTTGTTCCCGCGGCTTTTTCCGTTTGTCAGCCATAATCGTTTTCTGTTGCCTCCAGTATATCATAATTGATGAACCGTAAAGCCCCTGAATGCAAAAAACGCCAGCCGCTCCCTGATAAGGGAACAGCCGGCGCGTGCTTCGCTTCCGGTCGAAACTGTATAGGAATAACCATATCATAAAGCTCTTTACCTGTCGATAAGATGACAACAGAAAAACAGATCCCTTCGCCCACTACAGCCTGTACATCCTCCTGTATACCGAAGGCCGCAGTTTTACGGTTTTTTCGAAGATTCGGCTAAAGTAGTAGCCGTTGTCATACCCGCATAAGGAGGCCACATGCTCCATGGTAAAATCTGTATCTGTCAGCAGTGCCTTGGCCTTTTCCAGCCGGAGGGCGGTGAGATACTCCTTGGGCCCCGTCCCGAAAGCAGCCTTGAACTGGCGGGTCAGCGCCACCTGGCTGATACCAAGAGCCCGTGCCAGCTCCGTCAGCTGCGCTTCACCGAAGGCATTCGTCTCCAGCCACCTGCGGGCCGTTAGCATACGGGGCTCGGGAGCACCGCGGGACAGTCCCGCTTCTTCTGAAATTTCGTGCATGATGAGCAGCAGCAGGTCATGCAGATAATGGGTGGCCGCTGCCTGGGCCTTCTCCTCCTGGCGGTCGGAGTAGGGTTTGATCAGGCGCAGGGTGGAGAGCAGCCGGGCCCGGTCCGACACAGAAAACTGGTGCCTGCCGTTACGGGTTATTCCTTCCAGAAGGGCTTGTCCTTCAGGAGAAGAGGGCTGAAAAACCAGATAGTGAATATTCATAAGAGACAAGGATTCCCGCTCCAAAGCCATACCGGGCGGGCCCAAAAGCACCTCTCCCGGAGCCATCTCCTCCTCCTGTCCGCCCAGCTTGTACCGGAAGCTGCCCTCTTCCAGAATGAACAGAGTCCACTCCTTCTCCAAAACAGCCCAAGGCTGGACAAACCGGCGTTTGTTAATGGAATAGCCATAGGAACGGATGGTAACGGGATCGTGCATTGTGTCGTCTCCCCCTTTATTTGTATTGTACTAAACCAGGAGAAACTTTTGTGTAAAAAAGTGCATCTTTCTCATGTTTTCTGCATGGCCGTTCCCTGGAGAACGGAGCTATAATGGGCTCATCACGGGAGATGAAGGAGAATGCCGCATGTCTGCACATTGTGAAATCTTTGTTTATGGGGCTACACCGGGAGGAATTGGAGCGGCAATTGCCGCCGCCAGGAAGGGCAGGCGTGTGGTGCTGGCTGAACCCACCGGGCATGTAGGCGGATTGATGACCAGCGGCTTGGGCAGAACGGATATCGATTGGCCGGAGGCCTCCGGGGCTATTTACCGGGAATTTCTGCACAAGGTGCTGGCCCATTATACGGAACGCTACGGCGCCGGCTCCCGGCAGGTGGAGGATTGCCGCAACGGGATGTTCTTCGAGCCGTCGGTGGCATCACAGCTGTTTGCCGCCATGCTGGACGCGGAAAAACCGAATTTAACCGTAATTACCGGCTATTTGTTGAAGCGTACCGTTACAGAGCATGGCCGGCTGGTTGCCGTGGAAGCAGCTTCCGCTGACGGAAAGCTGGAACGCTGGCAGGCGGATGCTTTTATTGACGCCACCTATGAGGGTGATCTGGCTGCCGCCGCCGGAGTTCCTTATCTGACAGGCCGGGAAGCACGGGATGACTGGAACGAGGAATATGCCGGAGTGCTGTATATGAATTTTGACCCCACCAAAAGGGTCTTGCCGGGAAGCACGGGTGAGGGGGACCACCGGATTCAGGCGTACAACTACCGGCTGTGTCTGACAGATGTCCCGGAAAACCGGGTACCCTGTTATAAGCCGGAGGTATACCAGAGAGAGGATTACACCAGTCTGATCGGAGATGTGGAGGCCGGACGGGTGAAATCCATCCGGGATGTGCTGAATATTCTTCCCGTCCCCAACGGCAAAACCGATGCCAATAACCACCACTATTGCATGTGCTCCAGCGACCTGCCAGAGGAAAACCAGGAGTACCTGGAGGGGGATGAGTGTGTCCGCAAACGTATCCGCACCCGGCAGCGGCATTATCTGGAGGGACTGCTCTGGTTTCTCCAAAATGATGAATCATTGCCTGCCGCTTTCCGGCAGGATGCCCTCCGGTTTGGTTATGCCGCCGATGAATTTGCCGAGAACGGGCATTTCCCGCCCCAGCTCTATGTCCGGGAGGGAAGACGGATCTGCGGCGAATACATGTTTACGGAAAATGACGCCCGGCTTGCACCCGGACTGGGCCGGACTCCGGTTCACGGAGACAGTGTGGTAGTGGGCTCCTACGCCATCGATTCTCATGCTACACGAAAGCGGGAGCCGGAAGGGGAAAATGTGGCTCTGGAGGGTTTCCTGGGGTTGGGCTGGATTACCGAAATTTATCAGGTTCCTTATGGAGTGATGGTACCGCAGAAGGTGGACGGCCTGCTGGTTCCCGTAGCCGTCTCCGCCACACATATGGGGCTGGGCACTATCCGTATGGAGCCGTGCTGGATGCAGCTGGGTTTTGCAGCCGGCGTTGCGGCGGATCTGAGCCTTACGCTGGGCATTCCGGAGCGCAGGCTGCCCATTGACCTGCTCCAGGACCGGCTCCTGGAGGAAGGACAGATGATCACCTATTTCCGGGATGCAAACCCGCTTACGGAGGAGGGGGCAGCCCTGCAATATTGGGGGGCAAAGGGTGTGTTTGACGGCTACGAAGCCCAACCGGATCAGCCGGCAAGCGTGGCCTGTGCTTCCAGTCTGCTGGCTCTGGCCCGGCTTTTGCCTGGCGGACGCGGTCTGCCCGCTCTGCCCGCATCGGCCGCCATATTGCCTGCCGGGGTGGATATGGGCCCGAGATTGCCCAAAGATGAGCCTTCACCGGCTGAATATTGGCAGTCACATCCCATGCTGACCAGGCCGATGCTGTCCCGTTGGGTGGAGACACTGAACAGCAGCCTGTCGGCAGGAATAAGCTTAAGCGGGGATGTGACGCTGAACACCGGTTCCGGCGGCGCCGCTGATGATTCAGCCGGAAGCATCGTGCGGATGGGTGAGCTGTGCCGCATTGTGTACCAATTCCTGAAGAAAAACCGCAGCTGAGGGAAAAAGGCGCTGCTCCGCCTCTATCTCCCAGCAAACAGAGCCCTTATTATGCGGAGTATCCGGCTTAAGGCCGGGATCCACATAATAAGGGCTCCTATTTTGTTATATAAGGTTATGCTAGTTTCTCCTTCAGCGAATTACGCCTCCGGAGCCTCCGCTACAAGAGTCATCTTCAGCGCTGTGCCGATAGGAGGCAGGCTTTTGGTCAGCCTCGGTGTGTAAAAACCAACCACCCGCGCTCCCTTTGTCAGCTCGCTCACCCCGATGTCCTTGCCTTCCGCATTCTGCAGCACCGTATCCTTGGCAATCCGGAGCACAACCTCTTCAGGGGAGCTGTCTGTCAGACCTGCGCCCTTCACCCGGACGGATACATCTCCGGTATCACCTTGAAGGATTTCCTCAACAGTACCCCAGGTTCCCAGGACATCCTTGGCTTCCAGGGCAGAAACAACCTTAATCTGGAAAGCCGCGGTTTGGGGAGGCAGGCTCATGGTCATCGCTAAGGAATGCTCCACTTCAACCTCCATCCCGATGGTCAAGGCGGAGAAATCCAGCTTGGCACCGTCCGCACCGACAATTTCCGTTTGCTCTCCCACATTCAGTACAACGCCGCCTGTTCCAAATCCATTGATGTGAAGGGAACGGCGTCCTTCGTGATCCTGTACAGCAGTGACTACACCTGTGGCATGAACCGATTTTCTCTCCTCCTTGGCTGTAATGGAGATTCCGTCATTGCCGGATGCCACCGCACCAGGCAGTACCTCTGTGAAGAAGGACGCCGGAACATACAGCTTGCTCTCAATCAAAGCAGGCGCCGCCTCCAGCTTCTTCAGCATTTTGTTCACTGCATATTGATTCTCTCCGGTTTTCACTGTGGTCAATACGTTGTCCTTCGTCAGCTCCACAGAATACGCTTCAGCATTCCATTGCAGCTGGAAGCCCATAGCCTCCGCTACTGCGCGAAGGGGCAGCATCGCTTCTCCACCTTGGCCCAGGTATCCGGTATCCGTCAGATTTTGTCCGTTCACCTGAACGGGTACAACAGCCTGCTTCAAATGATCAGAGTTGATAAGCGCCAAGGTGGGAACAGGCTGCCCCTGCGGTTGATTCGCCGCTTCGGCTTGAGCCCAGGCAGCACCTCCTCCTGTGACTGCAAGTGCCAGCGCGATAGCCGCCGCCATTTTTTTCGTTGTGTTATGCATACTTGTCCACTTCCTTTCGCTATGATCATGATGATGTACATTGTCCTTAACGGTGCGGTTCTGGAAAATGTTGCACTTGATAATATATCCATAATTTTACATAATCATACCATATAAAAAAATGGGCGGACTTTTCACCCTTTTGCCTATTGCGCATACAGTGAATAGACGAATATCCCGATGGGCCAAAAGAAAGGATGGATGAACATGAATCCTATATTGCAGGATCCCCGTTTATGTCTGTGTGCCGACTCCACCCAAACCCTGAATTACCGCCGGGACAGCCGGAATTATGTGACCCAGCTGTTTGGAACAGAGTTCCCTGCCATCAAAACCGGTTTTTTTAATGTCCATATGAGCCAGGGCATGATCGTACCGCCCCATTGGCATCCCAATGCAGATGAAATGGTATTTGTGATCTGCGGGGAAATTATCGCCTCCGTGTTTAACCCTTTCACCCGGCGCCTTATGACCTGCACTCTGAAGCCCGGCCAGGTCATCCAGCTGCCGAAGGGCTGGTATCATTGGTTTGTCGCCGCAACCGACAACACCCATGTACTCACCATATTCGATGTCCCTACCCCTGATGTGGTATTCGGCGCGGACTTCCTGAGCTGCACCCCTCCTGAGGTGATGAACCGCGCTTTCTGCATAAACCCGCAGGAATATGCCCAGGCTGTAGCTCCAATCCAGGATGCGCTGCTTTTGGGTCCGCCCCCCGGTTGTGTGCCGATGGTTCAGGACCAGCAGCAGGGCTGTGAATTCCCCGGACCGGTGTTCCGGTAACCATCCACCCCCTCTGCGTCAAAGAAAAGAAACCTGCCGAATTCGAAATCCGGCAGGTTTTCTTCTTTTATCTACAGATCAGTGCTTAAATTGAGTAGTCACCAGATCCGCTACCTTCACCTGATCCTTCTTCAGGGCACCGGCCGCTACCAAGTCGTCCACCCACGGCTGGAGCAAATCGGTAGACAGCTTCGCATCGGTGTAGAAATAGTGGGTTGCATTCACCGGCTGGCCGATATACTCCGCTGTCAGCTTCACCGATTCCTCCGTGTTGGCGTTGGCCCACTCCTGAGCCTTTTCAATGGCATGGACAAACCGTTGAACGGCTTCCGGATTCTCTTGAATGAACTTTTCGGAGAAATAGTAGGTGGACACACCGGAAGCAGCGCCCAGCCCCGTGTCATTGGAATCCGCCAGCAAGGTCAGCTTGCTGTCCGCAGCCAGCTTGTAGAACGGGGGATGGATGCCTGCAATGTCCAGATTACCCTGCTGCACCGCCTGAATGGCCGCCGTATCCGTATCGAAGGTCACATACTGAATCTGGCTGGCATCAAGCCCGGCATTGCGGAATATCTGATTCAGGATAAAGGTATTGCAGCTGGGAGCGGTGCCGCTGACGGTGATTTTGCCGCCTTTTTTGGACTCCACAAACTCCTTCAGGGATTTGCCCTCAAACTTGGAGCTGGCCACATAACGCATATGGCGGAATTTCGGGTCCACATTGCCAGGCGGATCCACTTCCTTCAGGGTAACGGCCTTGATCTTCGCCCCGCCTGCTACGAAGGTAGCCAATGCATTGGGAAGCGCCGTCCCGATATCATTGGTGCCGTTCAGAATGGAAGGAAGCTTCTGGGCGGTAGTCAGCTCTCCGGTGTATTGAATATTCAACCCCTCGCCAGTAAAAAAGCCCTTTTTCTCCGCCACCACCCATGGGGTAGATGAGCAATTCTTCTGGGTATCCACCTTCAGGGTGATCAATTCCTTGCCCGATGCCGAACCGGCAGGTGCTCCGCTCTTCAGATCCTTCAGCCCCTCCGCACCGGCGATGGAATCCTGGGTTCTGCCGTAATAAGCGCCAACGCCCACTCCCCCGGCAATCACCAGGGCAATGCCCCCAATCAGAATAAACCGCTGTTTTTTCTGCAATGCCATACTCTGTTCCTCCTTAAATTGAATAACATTGGTCCATCCCTTATCCGATCTCCACAGCTTCCTTCCACACCAAAAAATGCTTTTTCAGCCGGCCAAACACCACGTTGATGATGATGGCAAGCAAGGTGATAAACAGGACCACTCCGTACATCAGCGGCAGGTCATACCGCACCGTAGCGTTGACATAATACCAGCCCAAACCGGTGCTGGCTCCGATCACCTCTGAGGCAATAATCATAAAGAAGGAGATTTGGGCGGCCATTTCGATCCCCGTAAAAATATTAGGCAGCGTAAACGGAAGGATTACCTTCACAAACAGCTCCTTCCGTGAGGCCCCCATGGATCTGGCTGCCCGGACCAGCTGCGGGTCCACACTTCTTGCTCCGGCAATGGTCTGGAACAGCAAAGGCCAGTTGGCCGCCCAGAAAATCACCGCCACCTTCTCCGCTGTTCCGATTCCGAAGAAAATCATAAAAATCGGAATGATGGCAAAGGGATTCAGCTTTTCGCACATCCGCAGAAAGGGCAGGAGAAGCCGCTCGAAGCCTCTAAAGAAGGTCCCCAGCAAAAAGCCCAATGGCACCGCGATGACAAAGGACAAGCCAAACCCCAGCCCCACCCGTCCCAAACTCACTCCCATCTGCTTAAAAAGGGTGTCTGACACGGCGGAATGGTAAAGGGATTGGATGGCTAGAGACGGCGAGGAAATCACCCCTTCCGGGACCAGTCCCGCCCCAATTTCCCAGAGAACAAAAAAGAGCAGAATCGGGATGCTGCCATAAGCCGCTTTTCGCAGCCCTCGCTGAAACCTGTTCATATTCGCGTACGACCTCCTCCCGTAAATGGCCAAAATGGTCGATCCCCGTCAGGCATGTCTGCCCTCAGGCGTCTCCTTCCAATCCACAATGCTTTTCTCCAGCGCCTCCAACAGCACATTCAGAAGCAGTCCTACCCCTGCCACCAGAATGGCTCCCAAATAAATCCGGGGCACAAAGCCCATGCTTTGGGCATTATGGATCAGCCAGCCCAGACCGGAGTCGGCCCCCATACTCTCCGCACCGATGAGCATCAGGAAGCTCATGGTCAAACCGCTGCGGATGCCGGTCATAATAGCCGGAAAGGCGGCAGGCAGCACCACCTTGAAAAAGATGGTCACCGGACCGGCGCTCATGGCCTTGGCGCAGCGCACCAGAAGCGGGTCCACATTCTGAATGCCCGCCATGGTGGTGAAGAGAATCGGCCAGAAGGAGGACCAGAAGATAACTGTATAAATCCCCCCTTCACCCACACCGGCTATTACAACGAAAATAGGGAAAAGAATAAACGGCGGAATTTGGGACAGAAATACCGTCAGAGTTTTAAGGAACCGGGCCACGGCCGGCAGTGCTCCTGCCAGAATGAAGCCTACAGGCAAAGCCAACGCGGCAGCCAGCAGAAATCCGATAAACACCCGTTTGAGGCTGACGGAGATGTATACAATCATTTTGATCACGGTCATATCCAAACCTACCCGTATCACCTCGGAGAAGGGCGGGACAAAAACCGGGCTGACCCATCCCAACCGGGGAGCAAGCTCCCAAATCAGAAGCAGCAGAAGAAACAGATACCAGCTTAAGAGCTTGTTGTGAACCAGGTTAAGCGTTCGACCCATGGCAGAGCCTCCTTATAAGACAGCAGAAGCGGAAATCTGCTCCTCCAGATGGATATCCTGCGCAACGCGCGGCGTCTCTTCCACAGGCGGCAGCTGCTCCTCCTGGTTTTGGAGAAGCTCCCAAATCCGGTACCGGACCAGGCTGAAATCCGTGGTGGACAGCACATCGCCAACCCGCCTTGGACGGGGCAGCCCCACCTTCACAATCTCCTTTATCGTGCCGGGATTGGCTGACATCACCGCCACCCTGTCGGCCAGTGCCACCGCCTCATCAATGCTGTGTGTGACGAAGATAATGGTTTTCCGGGTTTCCTCCCAAATCCGCAGCAGCTCATCCTGCAGGGTTTCCCGGGTTTGGGCATCCACGGCGGCGAAGGGTTCATCCATCAGCAGCACCTCAGGATCGTATGCTAATGCCCGGGCGATAGCCACCCGCTGCTTCATACCCCCGGACAGCTCATAGGGATAACGGTCCGCAAAGCCGGACAGATTCACCAGCTTGAGGAAACGGTCGCTGATTTCCTGGCGGTCCTTCTTGGGAACCCCCTTTACCTCCAAGCCGAATTCCACATTATGCCGCACCGTCCGCCAGGGGAACAGGGCATAACCCTGCATAACAATCCCCCGGTCCAAAGCGGGTTTGGTGATTCTTTTGCCATCGATGAACAGCTCACCGGAAGTGGGCAGCGCCAGACCGGCGATCAGGTCCAGGAGTGTGGATTTGCCGCAGCCGCTGGGGCCCACGATAGTAAGAAACTCACCCTTGTTCACCGTCAGACTGACATTCTGGAGAGCGGAGAAAATCTGCTCCACCCCACTGGCATTACGCTTCATCTGGTAGTCCCTGTTGACGTTCCGGATTTCGATTTTTGCCGGTGATTCAGCCATTGGCCACAACCTCCGCTTCCTGTTCCTCCAGGGCAGAATGGTCAATGTAGCGGAATGGGTCCTCGCTGTACCAGGATTCCCGGTACGGGAGCTTGGTATTGCCGCCCAAATTGCGGTTAAAGGAGGAATTGCGCATAATTCGTGCCACCCGGGTGGCCACCTCGAATACCCCCTGGTACCCCAAATAATCATTGCTTTGACCGAACAGCGGGAAGATGGAGAAACCCTGCTTGGAGGCGGAGCCATTGCCCCCCAGATGGCCCACATACAGATCCGGCTGAATACGGCGCAGCAGGTTGGCCTGCTCGAACAGCTGCCCCGCGCCTACATTGAACACCTTGTCGTCCACACCCGGCACATCCTGCAGGAAATCATCCAACAGCGCCTCGCCGTATTTGTCAAAATGGTAGCCCCGCAAACCCACCACTTCCATCCCCAAATTGTACAGGAGCTCCGCCGTGGTCATAATGCGGATTTCGCCGCCGGTGACAAACACCTTCTTACCCTGCAGCTGCCTGCGGTAAAGCTCCAGCGCCTGGTTCAGCTCCCGGTTCTCCGATTCGATGAACCTCTCCGCCTGCTCCTCAATGCCGAAATAGGCGGCAATGTCGCGTATCCACTTGTTAGTATTGGTAATGCCGATGGGAATGGTCCTCATGACATAGGGGATGCCGTATTTACTCTTGAAATGCTCCACGAAATAGTCGTCATGGGTGGCGCAAATGCTGACATTAAGAGCCGCCTCATAAGAGTAAGTGAAGTCATCGGGATGGGAGAAGCAGGGCAGCACCCGCACCTCCAAATCCAGGGCGTTCAGGATGCGGATCAGCTCCACCTCGTCCACCCGGCTCATGGAGCCCACATTCAACAGATTGACGGTTTTGCTGATGCGCGCCTGGCGTTTGGCCTCCTCCAGCGGATCCTCCGGCAGCACACGTTTGTCCCTGGCTTTGTCCTCTCCAACCAGGTTCCGCAGAATCCCGTGATACACCGCATCATAGGCCGTCGCTTGAATCCGGGTTTTGAAGCCCTCGCAGTGAATAGGGACAATCCGGGCATTCACCTGCGTCTGGAGATCCTCCAGAATGCTGTCGATGTCGTCGCCGATCAAAGCAGGCACACAGGCATTCATCACGATAATGGCCTCCGGGCGGAATTCCTGCTCTGCCTTCAGCACCGCCTGACGCAGCTTCTTCTCGCCGCCCTGGATCACGTCCACCTGGTCCAGATTGGTGTTAATCCAGCGCAAGCCGCGGGCGGAGGCGCTGCGCAGCTGCTGGAATACCTTGTTAATGCCTGCCATCTGCAGCATATTGGCGCCGCAGCCAACGGGGCTGTGCACCACCACCACCGAATCCCGCATGGAGGCCACCATGCCCAGACTCAGACTCAGCTGGCAGCCCTGGGTTTGGGAAAAGGTGCGTTTGGTATTAAACAGGCAGCCGCCCTTCTTGGATTGGCCGGACAGATCGCAGCAGGAGCCGCCGTAGGCGCCACAGGCCGCCAGCCGGTCCTCCCGGACGGGGGCCGCTTTATTCTTCAAGTAATCCATGTGTATCCCTCCAGTTTAAGGAGCTGCGAGGAAATTAGTACCCGCTTTTGCTGACAAAATCTCCACGGTTTTGGGAGTTTTGTCAGCAAATTAGCGGTACTTTATTTCGTCGCAGTCTCTAAGATTGCCCCAAAAAAGCTTCTACCGGTGGCCGACCAGCAGGGTAATGGCATCCTCGGCCAGGGTCAGGCCTCCCTTGAAGCCCGCATACGTCCGGTTCAGCACCACCCGGTTGGTAATGGGATAGCTGACTGCCAGCAGCGGCACCTTGAACTGCTCCGCCGTGTCCCGTTCCATGACGCTTCCTGCAATAAAACCGGGCAGAAAACCATCGTAATACCGCTGTCCCTTGGATTGAGGCCATTGACGGTTTATATGCTTGGCTACGTTGGAGGCATCCGTATCGAAGACTACAGTTGGCTCCAGTCCGGAGTGGTAATCCCGGAAACCTGCCCGGATATCGTCCTCCTCCTCCGGCAGAAGCGGGTCCGTTACAATGGCAAGCTCCGGCAGCCAGCCGAGATCATCCGCGAGGAACCGGGTCAAGGCTTGTGCATAATTGGCATCGCCCACCACCGTGACGTAACGCTGGAAGTCCAAGTCATTGTAGGAATCGGACAGCCGCTGCAAAAAGTCATAATAATATTTGCGTTCTCCGGCGATAACCTGCTCCACCTGCTCGGCCGGCACCCCTGCGGCATCACCCACCTTACGGAGGAAAGCGGAGGTGGCATGGTCGCCAATGGGGAATTCCGCCGTCAGCCAAGGTACATCATGAACCTCCTGGAAGGTTTGGGCAGCCTCCTGGCCGTATACCCGGGACAGCACAATATTCAAGGAAGCCGAAGCGGCATAACGGAGATTGTCAATGGTCTCGCCGGTGCCGAAGAAGGTATTGACCGTTAGGCCCAGTTTTTCCAATAGCTCCTTCAGGCTGTCAATATTGCCTTTCCAGAAGACATCCTGCAGGGGCACTATCCCGAACAGATTCACAGTTCCCGCTTTTTTCACCGGGGCAGGCTCCGTAAAATCCCGGAACAGGGCCGAAAGCACATAATCGTAGCCCTTATAGGAATTCCCCTTGAAGCTGGTGGTTTCCGTTCCGACCACCGGATGCTCGCCGCCACGGAATTGCTTGACCACCTGGTTCACATCGTCGCCAATCATCTCCACCATACAGCCGGTCACCACAAAATATAAATCTCCATCCATGATGCGGATGGTGTTCTCAATCTGCTCCGCCAACCGTTCCTCGCCACCGAACACAATATCCCGCTCCGCCACATTGGAGCTGGGCAGGGTTTGCCCGCCGCAATAGCTGCCGCCGTGATAGCCGGACGCTCCGGACAAAGCGCCGGCCAGATTGCCGCCGCAGCCGGGAGAGGTATGCAGAATAGGGATCGCCCGGGGAAGGGCCTGGACCGTGCCGATGGCTCCTCCCAGTGCACAGGTAAACCGGGGTCTTTCAATAACTTTGCTCATAGCTGTCTCCTTTCGGTAATCTGTAAGTTCGTCCCTCCATTCGGCCATGCCGAATTCGAGGCTTTCGTAACCCATCCAGCCTGCGGCAGGGACCGGGTTATGAAAGGACCTCCTCCTGAAACAATACGGTGGACAGGTAACGTTCCCCCGTATCCGGCAGCAGCGCGACAATGGTTTTGCCCCGGTTCTCCGGGCGTTTCGCCAGCTGGGCTGCGGCGAACACAGCCGCCCCTGAGGAGATGCCTACCAGCAAACCCTCGTACTTGGCCAGCTCTCTGGCCGTTTCCAGTGCTTCATCATTCTTTACTTTATAGATTTCGTCCAGCACATCCAGGTTCAGAATCCCCGGCACAAACCCGGCCCCGATGCCTTGAATCTTATGGGGGCCGGAGGCGCCGCCGGACAGGACGGAGGAATCATATGGCTCTACGGCGACGATCTGGATATCGGAGCGGCGGGATTTCAGCACCTCTCCCACACCGGTTACCGTTCCGCCTGTGCCTACACCACCCACGAAGATATCCACCTTGCCGTCCGTATCCCGCCAAATTTCCTCTGCGGTGGTTTTGCGGTGGATGGCCGGATTAGCCGGATTGTTAAACTGCTGCGGCACATAGAAGTGGGGTGTTTGCGCCGCCAGCTCCTCCGCCCGCCGCACAGCCCCCTTCATCCCCTCGGAGCCGGGGGTCAGCACCAGCTCCGCTCCCAGCGCCTTCAGCAGGTTGCGGCGCTCCACGCTCATGGTTTCCGGCATGGTCAGGATCAGCCGGTAGCCCCGGGATGCGGCCACAAAAGCCAGACCAATGCCTGTATTACCGCTGGTAGGTTCGATAATCACCGTATCCTTCCCCAGCAGCCCCTTTTCTTCCGCATCCTTAATCATGGCATAGCCGATCCGGTCCTTGACGCTGCCCGCCGGATTAAAATATTCCAGCTTGGCGACAATGGAGGCGGGCAGCCGTTTGGTGCTGCTGAACCGGCCCAGCTCAAGCAGCGGGGTATTGCCGATCAGATCGGTCAAGCTTCTGGCAATTTTGCTCATGGGTATTGCTCCTCTCGTCTCTTATAAATTCCCGACCGCTTGGGGATTAAGAACACCGTTTTCCAGCTCCACCAGCTGTTTGCCCCACTTGGCCGCCCACTCCCGCAGCTCGCTGACCTCCAGAGGCGCAGGCACCTTGGATACCTCATGCTCGTCGATCTTTCGGGCAAGCTCCTTGTAAACCTTGGCCTGCTGGGAATCCGGCGCCGCCTCAATGGTGGTTTTGCCCTGCAGCTCGCTTTGGGTGACGGTTACCGAACGGGGCACATATTCCACCACTTGAGTGTGGGTTTTGGCCACAAAATCATCAATAATATCCTTGGAATACGGAGCATTGATGGAGTTGGCAATAACCCCGCCCAACAGCGCACCGCCCGCTTTGGAATACTTGTGAATCCCCTTGAACAGATTGTTGGCGGCATACACGGCCATAAAGTCGGCAGAGGAAACGGTGAACACATGCTCCGCAATCCCTTCACGGACAGGAACAGCAAAACCGCCGCAAACCACATCACCCAAAACGTCATAAATCACGTAATCCAGATCCAGCTCCTCAAACACCTTTTGCTGCTTAAACAGCTCCACGGCGGTAATGATCCCTCTGCCCGCGCAGCCTACACCGGGAGCAGGTCCCCCTGCCTCCACGCAATAAATTCCGTTAAAACCCTGGAAAATGACGTCATGGGCTTTTATCCTCGTTTTTTCCCGGAGCGTATCCAGCACGGTGGGGATATAGTCGCCGCCCCGCAGGGTATTGGTGGAGTCACTTTTGGGGTCGCAGCCGAATTGCATGACCTTATAACCCGCCACCGACAAGGCTGCGCTGATATTCGAGGTTGTTGTGGATTTGCCGATTCCGCCTTTCCCGTAAATTGCGATCTGCTTCAGTTTTTTTGCCATTGCCGCCACTCCCTGTTGGTTTATCGTTTTGTTGTACCATTCAGATATTTGATCAGCTTATCAAGGGCCCGGTCAATCCGGTCGTAGGTCTCGAAGGCCTTTATGCCATGGGAGGCCAGTACCTTCTCCGCTCCCGCACCGATCCGCGCTACCAGAACAAAGCTGCAATCCTGAAGCTCCTTTGCCGAACGGACCAGCGTTTCCTCGTGATGCTCTCCCTGCCCGCACGGGGCCTTCAGCTCCCGGCGTTCCACCAGGCCGTACTCACCATTTTCCTGTATCCGGTAGATCAGGAATTCTCTATTTTTGCCAAAATGCTGATTGATCAAGATTCCATCCAGACTGGCCACCGCCACCTGAAATTCCATGCTTCCTCCTCCTGTCCGTAATAGGGTGCGAGTTTTCAGACACGCCTAGCCGCTTACCCGTGGGAAAAGGTCTCCGCCACCGGTTTGTCATACAGCTGGGAGGCCAGATCCCGTCCTGATCCGGGGATGCCGCAGGCATCTGCACGGCATTGCTGGCAGTGCCGGAATACAGGGAGATATTGCTCCGCCGCTTCCCGGGCATCACCGAGCTGAAAACAATCCGGCGCTTCGATATGACTGAGCTCATGCTGGGGAATAAGGGGGATAATATTGATCAGGGATGCCCCCGCATCCCGGGTTTGTCTGGCGATTTCGCCGATGTGGCCCTCGTTGATGCCCGGAATCAGCACCGTATTGATCTTGATGGTGATGCCCAGTGCGCTGGCCTTCCGGATGCCGGCCAGTTGGGCCCGAATCAGCGTCTCCGCTGCCGCCCTTCCCATAATAAGCTTGCCGTCCAAAGCGATGGAGGAGCAAATCTGCTCCTGTATAGCCGGATCGACTCCATTGACTGTGACGGTTACCGTCTGTACGCCCACGCTGGCGATACGCTCCGCATGCTGCTCCAGCAGAAGCCCGTTGGTGCTTAAACAATTGATCAGCTCCGGATAACGCTCATGCACCTGTTCGAATGCCTCCAGCGCATGGGGAGTTGCCAGGGTGTCCCCCGGACCGGCGATACCGGCTACTGTAAGCTCCGGGCAAAGACGCAGCGCCTTCTCAATGAGAGCATTCACCGCCTCCGGCTTGACCAGCTCCGAGGCCACACCCGGACGGTGCTCGGATTTGTTGAAGCTGCGTTTGCAAAACTTGCACCGGATGTTGCAGGCAGGGCTGACAGGCAAATGAATCCGCCCGAACTTGAAATGACCGTCCCCGCTGAAGCAGGGATGTTTGCGCACCAGATGGCCGAACCTTTCCTCCGGCAACGCGCTTCCGCAGCTGCTCATATGATGTCCTCCCTTCTTAAATCCATTTAAAATTCCGTTACATTCCATCCGCCGATACCGGCAAAAAAGGCCGAACTCGGCGCCCTTTAGTCAGGGTTGCGGAGAATCGGCCTCTGGAAGTCCAGTCAGCGGATATTAAATTCATACTTACCTTATCGGAATTATGCTAATATCTTACTTTCTTCCGGTATCTTCCGTCAATAAGCTGATCCATAGTGTCACTGTACTGTCACAAGTACCCATCTCACCCTTTTACAGGCATTCCCCCAAAAAGCTCACAATATCACTTCTTCACCGGCTAATCCTTTGGACAAGTCCAATAGCTTTACCCTCCGTGGCTCCAGCTTTAATATGACATTGCCCTCCAAATCCCCTTTTTCCGCACGTTCCTTAAAACGTGGGCTCTTGGCGCTCAGTAAAGCGATGGCCTTTTCATACTCGGCCCCGCCTTCACTGCTTACTTGGGTAACTGTTCCGGTCAGTGTCACATTGCGGAACCCCGGCACCTCCTGCCCCTCATGCTGGAATAACAGAGTGGCTTGAGGATGGACCTCCAATTGCCCCACTTTGCCGCTGGTTTTGGAGGTGGACAGATAAATGGTCAGACCGTCGCTGGCGAATCCCCCCAGGGTGCGCAGAGCAGGCTCCCCTTCAAGCGTCACGGTGGCGAGAACCACCCTTTTCGTTTCAGCAATGTAAGCTTCCGCTTCCTTCAATGTACTCATACCTTCATTCCTCCCAGAATCGAAATATACAGACAATACCCATAAAATAACTGTGATTTTACGCCCTGGAGTTTAGGCTGTCAACGAAAAAATCTTTTGCCTTGCAGTTTACAGAAATTCACACTATTTTCACTATTTTCTGTTCCAAATGGGGTACCAAAACCAAATTAAGTATGCTAAAGTGACTTCCATAACCTCATTTCCCATTAAACAAGTAAGATAAATGAAATATTTGTTGACTGGTCAACCAGAAACAAAGCATCCTGCGGGAGGCTTTGTTTTTTTCTTTATCCACTTCCTTCACACTAAACTTTTGCAAAGGTGGCGCCTATTGATGAAACGTGTTCATATCAAAGGAAAAACAGCAGTAATTGCCGCAGCAGCGGCGTTGGCTTTATTGTCGGCGGGAACGGATTCCGCCTACGGTCACGGGGGTCACACCTCCAGCAAGGATTACAGCGGGCACTGGTCGGAGCAGTTGGTTGCTTCCGCCATCCGGGAGGGATTTCTCCAGGGATACGAAAACGGAGCGTACGGACCTGATCTGGCTATCACACGCGGCGAGCTGGCTGTGCTGCTGGCACGGGTTGTGCCTCTGGATACGGCTGCGGGTTCGGCGGCGGCTGCCCTGCCTAAGGATGTGACGGAAGGAAGCTGGTATGCCCAAGCTGTCAGGCAGGCATTAATAACAGGCTTGCTGACAGCAGACGAGGAAGAGCGCTTCCGCCCCCAAGCTCCCGTTACCCGTCAGGACGGGGCTGCCGTATTGTCCAGGCTCCTGAACTGGAGCGGCGAAGCCGGCTCTTGGCTGGACCAGGCGGCAGCCGGAGGATATATCGAAGCGTCAACGGAGGGTTATGTTCTGCCTTACCGGCCTTGGAGCCGTTCTGAGGCGTTGTATGCTTTATTGAAAGTTAAGGGAACAGCGCCTGCGGGGATCCGACCGGAGACCTTCGCCGCCGTACAACAGCTGAAAGGGATAATCCGGGACACCGGAATCGGCTTTACGCTTGCGGCTGCTCCGCCCACTCAGGTAACGGTGACACAAACTGTCTATTCCCTCAGCAGCGGGAAATCCCTCGCCGGAACCAAAGCGGCAGCGGGGACGGATGGGTTAGAGGTAACTATTGCAGGGGTGAGCGGTGAGGTGCCTCCGGCGTCCAACCGACTGCTGATTACCAGCATCAGCCTGCCGGAAGCGTCCGCCGGCCCTGACACCTTGGAGGGTTTCCTTCTGGAGGGTCATCACAGCACCACATCCTCGCCGTCTGAGCACAAAAAGCTCTGCCTCCTCATGCCAGACTGCGCCGCTTCCGGCTTCGGCATCAGTGTGCTTCAGGAGGACGGCACGTACAAATATTACAAATTCGATGAAACCGGCCACAAGCTGGCCGTTATTCTGCTGGACAGCATCACTGCAGCCGACCATGTAGGCATCCGGGTAGAGGGCCATGTTGCCGGGGATGTGATTCATGTGTCCCGGCTTAGCCAAGCTGAAGGAACACACCAGGCGGCCGGGGAGCATAACCAAGGTGCGGTTCAGCATGAGCATGATGTAGGAGATCATAACCATAGTGCGGTTCAGCATGAGCATGACGCAGGAGATCATAACCATGGTGCGGTTCAGCATGAGCATGACGCGGGAGAACACGGTGCGGTTCAGCATAGCCACACTAGCGAGTAGCAGCGTTTATTTCCCCCCGAAGCACTGGAGAGTAGTGCTGCGCTGCAGGCTCATGCAATTTATTTTAACGGCGGTGAGCGCCGCTATTTCCCCTTTTTTGGCTGCCGGGAAAATCTAACGGAAGCAGGAGCCGCTATTTGGTCCAAAATCAGCCGTCAGCAGCCCGATCCGATTGAATAGCGGCGCTGGCTGCCGTTAGATTTTCTGAAGAGGTTATTTTGCGGAAATAACGGCTGTGGCCGCCGTTAGCCCGCAAACCGATGGTTTGCCGCTTTAAACCAAGGAGTGATCCCCTATGCTTCAGCTTACACTGCTGTTTACACTGCTGCTTACCCTACTGAACCGCATAGCCACGCTAACGGAGGAGTTGTCAGCCTTCCGGGATAGGCTCGGCCTCCCGGATATATCCCAGCTGCCGCCAGGTGCCGGATTGGGTTTAATCTTTGCCGCAGGAGTCCTCACCTCCTTCCACTGCGCAGGCATGTGCGGCGGCATCGTCCTGGCCCAAACCACCGCGGCAAAAACGGGCGGAATCCGGCTGGGTTTCGTAGCCCGCCTGAAGCCAACCCTTCCTTACCACGCCGGGCGGCTCCTGTCTTATTCCGCCATCGGCGCATTGGCCGGCGGGTTAGGCCAGGTAATCCGGCTACCCGGTGTGTTGAAGGGAGCGATTCCGGTATTTGGCGGGCTGTTCATGATTATCATGGGCACCAATCTGCTGGGCTTATGGAGATTCCTGCGCAAATTCAACCTGCGGATGCCTGATTTTGCCGCGAACAAGCTGCTGTCCGGCGGCTCCAGGCCCGGGCCGCTTACCGTCGGTTTGCTTAGCGGGCTGATGCCCTGCGGACCGCTGCAGATTATGCAGCTGTACGCCCTGGCGTCGGGAAGCGTGTGGCAAGGCTTCAGCTCCCTCTTGGTATTTTCCCTGGGGACAGCTCCCATGCTGCTGCTCTTCAGCTCAATCCAAGCGGTGGCCGGCAAAACCTTTGCCAATGCCGTAACCCGGATCAGCGCCGTTATCGTAATCGTGTTGGGTGCGGTCATGCTGACCCGCGGGCTGGCCCTCTCCGGCATAGCACCTCTTCCGCCGGAACCCGCATGGAATGCTGCAGGCACTGCCGTCATCGGGCAGAACGGCAAGGAGCAAACGGTGCGAATCAGCCTGGACCCCAACCACAAGCTTAGTTATCCTCCCATTGTGGTGCAAAAGGGGATTCCCGTGCGGTGGATTATTTCCGCGGAGAAGAACGCGCTTGACCTTTGCAATGAAACGGTGGTGGTCCCTGCATTCCGGATTGAGCAGAAGCTGGCTGCCGGAGACAACATCCTCCGCTTCACCCCGGAAGAAGCGGGTGATTTCATCTACACCTGCTGGATGGGCATGATCAAAAGCCGCATTCAGGTGGTGGAGGATTTGGCTGCCTATACAATGAGCCGCACGAAAACGACGGCACCTCTGGCGTCAGAAGGCGAAGTTGCTATAAGCCGGGCGGACGACACAGTCCCCTCCCCGGCTGTATCTCTGCCGCCAACGCCAACCCATGAGCCCGCCGGATCAGCTGCTGCCAAAGCTTCAACCGCCGCACCAGTCCCTGCAGCCACAACCAAGGCCCCTGTTGCAGCACCAAGCCTTGCCCGGGCAACCATAGCTCCCGATGCCGCACCATCTTCCGCTTCACCTGCTCCAGCCTCATCACCCACACCACGGGATGAACCGGACTCCACGGTCCAGACCGTGATCACCACCGTAAGCACCAACGGCTACTCCCCTGTTACGGTCAAAATAGGACTTCCGGTCCGCTGGATCATCCGGGCCACAGAGGAGGATCTGAACGAGTGCAACAACGCTCTGGCTGCACCTGCTTTTGGATTGGAGGCCAAGCTTTCGGCTGGTGATACTATTCTTGAATTTACTCCTTCCGAATTGGGGGAATTCCCCTTTTCCTGCTGGATGGATATGATCAAAAGCACCATTACAGTGGTGAAATAAGGAGGCTGAAATCCTATGGCAGTAGCCAAAGTCCATATTCATGGCATGACCTGCTCCTTGTGCTCCATTACTATTGAAGCTGCCCTGCAGAAGCAAAAGGGGGTCAGCAGCACCTCCGTCAGCTACGCCTCGGAAAAAGCCATTGTCCACTACGACGAAGGCCATTCCAGTGTGGCGGACATCGTGAAGACCATTCAAGGCGCCGGCTTCGGGGCAACAGTCCAAGGGGAGGGGAACGATCCTGAGGCAGGTGGGCGCCGGGAGCTCCGCAAGCTGAGAAGCCGCCTGATCTTGGCTTCGCTGCTGAGCCTGCCGCTGTTTGTCTCCATGCTGCTGGGCGGACTGGGTTTTTGCCATGATGCCATTTACGGGGGAGACACGGTGACGGCCTTCTCCTCCTTTCTGAACCAGGTGCGGCAGAAAACCCAGCTTTTGCACAGCTGGAAGTTCCAAATGGCTCTGGCAACACCCGTCCAATTTCTCATCGGCTTCCGCTTCTATAAACAGGCCTTCTACAGTCTGAGGGCGGGCAAAGCAGGCATGGATCTGTTGGTGGTGGTGGGCACCACGGCGGCATACGCTTACAGCGTCCGCACCTCCTTGTTGGAGGAGGGGCTTATCATCGCAGGCATGCGCAACATCTATTTTGAAGCGTCGGCCGTGATCATCACCCTTGTGCTGCTGGGCAAATATCTGGAGGCCGTCGCCAAAGGCAGAACCTCCCAAGCCATCCGCAGCCTGATGGAACTGGAAGCCAAGAATGCCCGAATTATCCGGGACGGCGAGGAAAAAGACCTCCCTGTCCGGGAGGTCCGGCAGGGAGATCTGGTGGTGGTTCGGCCAGGAGAAAAAATTCCGGTGGACGGCACCATCGTGGAGGGGACTTCCACCGTGGACGAATCCATGCTCACCGGGGAAAGTATGCCCGTTTCCAAGAAGCCGCAGGACACCGTCATTGGCGCCTCCATCAACGGCAACGGTACCTTTACCTATCGGGCCACTACAGTGGGGGAAGAGTCTGTTTTGGCCCGGATCGTAAGAATCACCGAGGAGGCGCAAAACAGCAAGGCTCCCATCCAAAAAATCGCCGACCGCGTGTCCGGCTATTTTGTCCCTATTGTGCTGGTGATCGCCATCGCCACCTTTTTTATATGGTACGGATACCGGTATGAATGGCAGATTTTTTTTCTGAGCGACGCTCTGATCCACGCCGTAGCCGTATTAGTGGTATCCTGCCCCTGCGCACTGGGGCTGGCCACCCCTACCGCCATTATGGCCGGTATGGGCCAGGGCGCCCGGAAGGGTATCCTTATCCGCAACGGCGGGCAGCTGGAACAGGCCGGCAAAATAACCGACGTGATTATGGACAAAACAGGCACTCTGACTTCGGGTAAGCCGGAGGTGACCGGCATCTTTCCCGTTCCCGGTGAGCCCCGTACGCCTGAACAGCTGCTCCTTTTGGCGGCCATCGCCGAAAAACGGTCAGAGCATCCCCTGGGCAAAGCCATTGTACTGGAAGCGGCGAAAATACTGGAGGCCGCCGTCATTCCTGATCCCGTAGAATTCCGTGCGGTGCCTGGAAAGGGTGTGGCGACACAGATAAACGGCAGGTCTGTTCTGGCCGGCTCCAAGACATTTTTGCAGGAGCAGGGTATAGATGTAACCTCAGCCGGTCCCTTCGAGGATCAGCTCCGCCAGGAATCCGGAAGAACGGTTATCCTGCTTGCTGAAGAGGGCAAGCTTGTTGCCGCCTTCAGTCTCGGCAACCGGCTCCGGGACAGCGCTCCCGCCGCAGTAGCCCGGCTTGATGCTATGGGCATCACGGTGCACCTGCTTACCGGCGACAACCGGATGGCAGCCGAAGGAGTGGCACGTCAGCTGCGCATCACTCATGTGCTGGCTGAGGTACTGCCGGAGCATAAGGCGGAGGTGGTCCGCAGCCTGCGCAGCAAGGGACGGGTAGTCGCCATGGTAGGCGACGGCATCAACGATGCTCCGGCCCTGGCCTCTGCAGACGTAGGGATTGCTATCGGCTCCGGCACGGATGTGGCGGTGGAGACGGGAGATATTGTGCTGCTGCAGGACAATCTGGCCGCCATTCCCGAAGCCATCCGCCTCTCCGCCAAAACCATGCTGATTATCAAGGAAAATTTGTTCTGGGCCTTCATCTATAATCTGGCTGCGATTCCCTTCGCCGCAGCAGGTTACCTGAACCCGGTGGTGGCTGCGGCAGCTATGGGACTAAGCTCCGTTTCCGTGTTGTTGAACTCCCTGCGGCTCAAGCGTGGCTGAGCCGCCATTTACAGAGTAAACTCACCCATAACCCGGCTCAAATCCTTGGACTCCTGCTCCAGCCGTTCGGAATAACGACGGATTTCCTTCATGGCGGTGACGGTTTCCCCGGCTTGCTCCGCTGCTTTCTTGGAACGGTCGAAGCTCAGATCCGCAATCCCCTTTAATCCCTCCGCCTGGCTGACGATCTCCTCCGAACCGGCGAAGGCCTCCTCCACCGCTGCCGACAAATCCGTCATCAACGCCGACACGGAATCCACCTCGGCAGCAATCTCCTTGAACATTGCCCCGGCCTCCAGAGCTGATTTCATACCGGCTTCCGCCCCCTGGGCGTTGCGCCGCATCTGCTCCGCCGTCTGCTGAGTGCCTCTGCGGAGCAGCTTCACGGCGTCCGCCGCCCGCTCCGACGACTCCTTGGCCTCCTCCGCCAGCTTGCGCACCTCCTCCGCCACAACTGCGAAGCCTCTGCCATGTTCACCGGCCCGTGCCGCTTCAATAGAAGCGTTCAGCGCCAGCAGGTTGGTCTGGCTGGATATCTCCTTGATCAGTCCGGCAATCTCCGATATCCGCGCCGCTTCCTTGTCCAGCTGCGTCATCTGGTCCGCTGCCTCCTGCACATCCCGGCAGACTGTCTCCATTTCGGCCATAGCCCGCTCAATCACCTGGAGCCCCAACCCCGCCTGCTCCGCCGAACGGGTGGAGGCAGAAGCAGCGGATTCACCGGAGGACGCCGTCATCCGGATGGCTGCTGCCATTTCCTGCAGAATGCCTGTCATTTGGCCTACCTGAATGCTCTGGGTCCGGGCACCCTCGTCGGTTTCATGAACGGCATGAGAGATGGCCAACCCTGCAGATTCCGTACGCACCGCCTGGTCAAGCAGCACCCGGGAGGATTGCTCCACCACTGTGGAGGAGACCGCCAGCCTGTGAATCAGATTCTTCAGGGATTCCAGCATCCTGTCCACAGAACCTCCCAGCTCCCCCAGCTCATCCTTGCGGGAAAAGGCCAACGGCTCCACTCGAAGATCCCCGGCCGCTACCTGCTCCGCCACCCGGGCAATCCGCCGGATCGGAATGGACAGCTGCCTGGAAATCCACCAGCCCAATGCAGCAGACAGCACCACCGCCGCACCGCCCAGCAGCAGAATAGTCCGGGATGCCTTCTTGGTACTGGACTCCACCTGGAGGGTAACCTCCTTGGCCATGTCCGTGCTGTATGCCGTCAGCTCCTGGATTGCCGCCGCCAGCTTGGCCAGCTGCTCCTGGCCCGCCTCGAAGGGAGGAGCCCCTTCTGCCCCTGCAGGAGCACCCTGCATTTGCCCAGCCATCTCCCCGGCAGCTGCACCAGCCTGCGTTTGCCCAGCCTCCCCAGCTGCCCCTCCGGGAACTACTCCCGCAGCTCCCGGCTGTCCTCCCGCTCCCCGATTAACCATTTCCTGCAAAACCGGCACCATATCCTCCTTATATTGAATAAGCGCAGCCTCGATCGTGGTCAGAAGCTCCTGGGATTTGGCGTCCATATCCCTCTCTTTGATGGTATCCAGCAGCCCTGTCAGCTGGGTCCGCTGCTTCTCCATAGCTGCAGCAATTTGCTCCTGACGGTCCGCCCCAGATGCGCCCGAATATTGCATCAGTCCCTTCTCCATGCCACTGCTGGCATTTTGCAGCTGGATCAAGGTCGCAATGGGCACCACCGTATTTTCGTACATCGCGTTCATATCCCGTGCCGCCATATGCAGCTTCTGAAACCCGATCCCTCCCGTCACCAGCAGCAAAACAATCATCAGCCCTACCAGCAACCCCATTTTTTGTGATGTCTTCCGGTTCGCAAACCAGTTCATATCCCGACGCCTCCTGTATGTATGCCTGTTCTTTCGATATGCGATGGACCAAGCATAATCTGCCAACATGAACGGAGACTGAAGCCAAGCTTAAAGGTTGCTGAATAGACAATAGGGGATAATAAACAAAAAAAGAGTCTGCGTTATCCGCAAACCCTCCCAAGCAGCCCCCGCTTACACAATGACATTCCGGAAGCCTCTTTTTCTTTGACTTTGATCCAAATCTGTTCCTGTTTCTTCAAATGCTTTTCCCGCGGGGACTGCTCTTTCCTTGCCCCACGTACGGATTTGGTGAATTTGCTCCGGGCTTGTCTGAGATAAAGGCACAACATTCTCGAAATAACGGATAAACGTATCATCCGTAATGCTGTTATCCCCTTTTACTACAGCCTGCTTTACCACATCCCGCACCGCTGCCTCCAGATCCGCCCCCGCGAAGCCGTCCGAAATTCGCACCAATCGTTCCATAAGTGAGCTGTCCAATTCCCTTTTTAAGCCTTTGCGCACATAAATACGGATGATTTCCTCCCGTTCTTTTGCTGTTGGCAAGTCAACAAAAAACAACTCATCAAACCGTCCCCGCCTCAATAACTCAGGAGGAAGCTTGGACACATCGTTGGCGGTCGCCACCACAAAAACTCTGGCTAAACTCTCCTGCAGCCAAAAAAGAAACTGCCCTACCATTCGTGTAGAGGTTCCTCCATCTCCTGACCCCAATGCTCCTGCAAGGCCTTTCTCAATCTCATCAATCCAGAGCACACAAGGAGCTACATGGTCGGCTGTAGACAACGCCTCCTTCAGTCTTGACTCGCTCTGGCCCAAGTATTGCCCCTGTATAGTAGACAAATCGAGGCGGTATAGTGGAAGCTGCCATGCAGAGGCAATTGCCTTTGCAGATAGGGATTTGCCACAGCCCGGAACCCCCACCAGCAAGATGCCCCGAGGAGGCCGGATTCCCCGTTCCCGAAGATCTGCAGTCAATAGCTGTTCATTGGCATCCAGCCATGTTTTCAACCCTTCCAACCCGCCTACCTGGTAATCCTCACGCACCTGGACCCGTTCAATTCCCGATATATCGGAGAAAATGCGGTCCTTGGCAAAGGTAATTTCCTTTAAGTCCTCGTTTTTAATGGAGCCATTAGCCAGGAGGGTGGCAATTACATTCTCCGCTTCAATCTGGCTGATGCCAGCTAACACGGCTGCTGCCTGTTTTTCTTCCTGTTGGCCCCATTCGATCAGCATTTCACCCCGGTAAGGAGTAATTTGATCCCGGATAATTTCCAGCATTTCATCCTCATTGGGAGGATCCAGCACAACTGACATGCCATGGCGCTGCAAAGGTCCCCATACTGGCTTGTTAGTGATCACAACCACACTGCCGCCTGTATCTGTGGACATAGTGGCAATATCCTGAAATTGCCGCGCAGTAGCCGTGTCATCTTCAATATCCGGAACCTCTGTGAATATAAACGTAAGGTTTTGCTGCTGTCCGATTTTTTGGCCTGCATAATCCAATCCGCCCATTACTGAACGATCATCATTGGCTGTACGGTTGTTCACAATATCCCTTGTTCCCTGAGAAATGGTATGGTAAAAAACCGGTATATTCAGCTTATTGGCCAATTGCTCCATAATAAGAAGAGCTCTGGCTCTTTCAGGCGTTCGAATGGATATGAAAGGAATTCTCGCCTTTAAGTAACGCTCTAATGTCTCTTTGCAAGCCATCATATCGCTCATATTACAGTAGCACCCTTCTCCGCTTGGTGTTTGTTTTATCCGGAGGGTTTTGTCCGGCGTGAGGAACAGCTTTTTGTGAAGCTTTGTCTTGTACGTTATTGCAGGCTAACGCTTGTTCTGTGGCTTCCTCCTCATAACGCAGAAGAGAATTGTTCCGGATGATCATTTTCAAATGTCCTGAACGGTCAGCTTCAGCACCTTTTTCCAGCGCCTCCTGAGTATCCTTCACGTACGCACTAAGGGTGCTCCCAAAAGCATTTCTGACATCTTCCGGGAATGCTTGCAGAGCTACAAGCCGGATCAAAACAGCAAACCGCTTACGGGCATGCAGCATGGCACGGGATGTTTCCAAATCTGTTTGGCCCGACAGACGTCCAAGCTCCTTGTTCATTAATGTACTGACTTTCTTTAACCTCAGCTCCAAAAGCCGGTACATGTGCTCCGTCATTTTCCTGTCAATTCCGGTACTCCATTCAATACTGCCTTTTTCCATCGCAGCAAGCACAGCCTCATCCTCCTGCTCTGCAGCAAAAAGGTCAAAGCAGTCAAGCCAATCGGCATAGGTTGTTGGAATTTTCATTTAAATCGGGTACTCCTTCTCCGTACCAATTGAACAGGCGGCACAAGATCCCATTGGGGAAACTGTCCCGCTAAGGCCTCGTTGGTGTTAATTCGTTTCAATTCGCTTTCTTCAACCAAAGGTGCTCCTGCGGAATGACTAGGAGTTGGCTCACCCTGGCGTTTCCTTTGGACAAGCATGGAATTCCCTTTATTTTCATCCATAGCAACACAACTCCTTTTCTACAACACTCTTCTGGCTGTATCAAAATTGGCAAAGGCAAATTGATCCGGCTCAATGGCTTCCAAAAGCTCCGTTACATTAGCTGATTTACTGTCTTCCAAAGCATACTCCCTGCGCCAATCCAAGGCATCCGAAAGTACCGCCCTTAGAATTTCCTGGCATTGGGCAAGCAGTTTCGCATAATCCTCCGTAACCTGTTGCTTCGTTTTGCGGAGCTTAAACCGATTCACAGTAAAATATACAATTCCTGCAAGTGCCCCGGCGAATAATAGCGGAGCTGCGAAGCCTGCCGGAATACAGATCATTCCTAAAACAAGGCCTAACCAATGCTTAAACTTAAGCTTTATGGACGACAAGTCTGCAAGTTTGCGCTCTTCTATATGGGCAGAAAGATTCTCCATTAACTCCTGCTCATTATCACCATTTTTTGTCGTTCCCGACCAGCTGTCAATCTCTATATGAATATCCGGCGGCACCTTCATCCGGTTATCAAGCGTCATGTCATCATGAGCTTGTCTAATCCAGTTCTTGGAGAGTGCAATGGCATATTTTTGTGAAGCTAGACTGGAATGGGATAACTCAGGATACATGGCAAAGTTCGTCAGAAGTTGGGTGAAGCTAATTTTCTCTTCCAGCGCTTTCTCAGTACTAAAACGTGTTTGCGCTGTATTTCGGTCCCCATGCTCCTCAATAATAAGCGTCTGAAGTCTCTCTTCCTTACGCAGAGGCAGCTCTTCACTGTCAAATTGTGTTACCAGTGTGTCAAGAAGAGCATCCACAGCTATGGCTATACTGGCATGAGGGGTAATAGGACGGTTTAGAATATTGGCAAAATAATCGACAATCGTACTATGAAGCTTCGCTCCCTTCAGGGATTCCTCCAATTCCGGCCAGGTTTTACTGTATTGGCGAAGATAAGGGTAAGTCCCGTCATCCAGCTTCTTGATCTTGGCTTCCATAGCCTCCCGCCATTGTTTGCTCTGCCCCTCTGCAAACCCTGCCTGCTCGGACAGCTCTTCAATCCAAGCGTCAATTCGTTTATCAATCTGAATACGGGACTCTGGTCCAAAAATGCCATTGGTGAAGCCGTCAATCAGAATAACCACTTCCCGCTCTAACTCATAGGGATCCTGCAGTCCAAAATAGCGGTCCAGCCACTGGCGGCTGGCCTTGTAGCGGGCGCCACGCCGGGTCACTAGAGCAAAAAACAGGGAGGCCTTTTCGTCGTCCCGCTTCAGAGCTTCCATCATAGCCCGGTCTGCCAGGTCTTTATTGTCATTCAGCCATGCAGCCAGAGCAATAAGGCAAGGAGCCAACCAATAACGCGGAGCCGCCAGCATCAGCTCTTCAGAGGCATTCTCAATCGTTTCCTTTTTCACAAGCCGCACATCCACCGCTTGCAGAATACCCGTTACTCTGCGCCTAACTTCATCATAATGGCCATAGGTGGATTTGATTTCCTGACGAATTTTAACGATCCTGGTTTCTGCAAGCTGCAGTTCTTTAAACAGCATATCCTTGCGCACAAAATCCTGGAACTCCTTTGTCAAGGCATCCAGCTTCTGTTGGGTTCCTGTTACTTCCTGATGAACCACCTGCACATTATGGTCAACCACACTGACTTGCTGGGAAACCTCCAAGATTTCAAGTTGAAGCCCGCTTAAACTGGATTCAATTCTGCTTAAATCCGCATGGTGGATAATCCGTTCATTGGACATATTGGGCCCCCTTGCTGTATGCTGCCAAACCATCGTTGGAAATTGCGCATACACAATTGGTATACACTTCAATATAGGCGTACTGTGGATTGTTGGCCAGCATTCGAGCTTTTTCCATACCGTTGGGCAACGGATTGCCTCGCTTATAATGCTCCACGATACCAAAAACCATATCCAAAGTATGCACCTCGTAAGGCTCGCCCAGATAACACTTTGCCACTAAACCTAATAAACGCTGCGGCGGTGCTAAATCGGAAAATTCTTTTTCCATAGCGGCAACCAGCTCTTTCACCATAGAAGGATCGCAAACTGCACCTGCGGCATCAAGTTTGACCATAGCATCCATATAGGCGGGGGAACGTTTTTGTTTAAGCCTTTTTTCCAATGCTGCATCGTTTAGTTGAACAGTGCTTTGCGGAGTGATATCCGCTTTTATATGCGTTGAGGTATTGGCCTGATTGTTTAGTATAGGTCTGCGCAATACATCCCTCTCCCCTTCTGTTTATTGCAATTGTGTTAGGTATAAAGGCGGAATAATAGTTCATAAATCTTTTCGACGGAAAGGAACAAATTCCTTCTTTTTCCTTAAGGAACGGATTCCCTGCTTACCTTTTTCGCTTAAACCAATTGTTTCCATCAGGAACCCCCCCTCCCCCCTGCCCATAAGATGGTGGAGGGAGTTTTTACAGAAGCATACCCGCTCCGCAATCAAAAAATTTTCCCGCCGCTTCCGGTTTTTTCTTGCAATTTTTGCCCATCATTGTAATAGTAGATTCATAGAAGGGAAGTGATGACATGCCTCGACATTATTCGATTGGCAACGGTAATTTTCTGATCAATTTGGATGACCATTCCTTTATCCGCGATATCTACTATCCCTTTGTGGGCCAGCTCAATCACGTGGGGGGCTACCAATGCCGGGTCGGCATGTGGGTGGACGGCAGCTTCGCCTGGCTTTCCGATGCGGGGTGGTCATTCCGGCATGCCTATGAAGAGGATTCCCTGATCACCAATTTGCAGGCAACGCATAACGGCCTGGGCATATCGCTAACGATCAATGACGGCGTCCACCAGCGGGAGGCCATATATATCAAGCGGATCGTGATTAAGAATGAACGGGATACGGAGCGGGAGGTCCGCTTCTTTTTCCAGCAGGATATGATGATCAATGAAACGGAGGTCGGCGATACCGCGGCCTATTATCCCTCCAACAATACCTTGTTCCATTACAAAAAAGACCGCTACTTCATGTTCAACGGCTCCACGGGCACGGAGGGCATCTACCAATACACCACCGGGGTCAAACGGTTTCATTCCGCCGAAGGCACCTGGCGCGATGCGGAGGACGGGGTGCTGAGCGGCAACGGCATCTCCCAGGGCTCCGTGGACAGCACCATCAGCTTCCGGCTGAAGGTTCCGGCTCAAGGTGAAGCCACCCTGTATTACTGGATGAGCATCGGCAAGAACCTGGAGGAAGTCAAGAAGCTGGACAAATACGTCAAGGACAGCCAGCCGGGCAAACTTCTGGACCGGGTGAAAATCTACTGGCAGCGGTGGGTGAATAAGTCCGAGCGCAACTACGGGGATCTGCCCCAGGGCGTGATAAAGCTCTTCAAACACAGCCTGCTGATCGTGCGGACCCAAACGGATGTCAACGGCGCCATTGTCGCCGCCAATGATACGGATATTCTCCAGCACAACCGGGACCATTACAGCTATATGTGGCCGCGGGACGGGGCGCTTGTAGCCTACGCCATGTCCATGGCCGGTTATTCCGGTATGGTGGCCCCCTTCTTCAAATTCTGCTCCGACGCTTTGACGCCGGACGGCTTCCTTCATCATAAGTACAACCCGGATGGTACTGTCGGCTCCAGCTGGCATCCATATATCTACGAAGGCGCCACCCGTCTGCCCATTCAGGAGGACGAAACGGCGTTGGTGCTGTATGCCCTGTGGCAGGACTTTGCCAAACATGGCAACATCGAGCTGCCCCAATCCCTGTTCCGCACCCTGATCCGTCGGGCGGCCCGGTTTCTCGCCGCGTTCATCGATCCGGAGCTGGGGCTGCCCCAGCCCAGCTATGATCTGTGGGAGGAGCGCTACGGCATCTTCACCTTCACCTGCTCCGCCGTGTATGGCGGGCTGGTGGCCGCCTCGAACTTCTGCAGCCTGTTCGGCGACGATGACCGCAGCAGCCGCTTCCTGCAGGCGGCCATGAACATCCGCTCCGCTATGCTGGAGCATCTGTGGGATGAGGACCTGGGGCGTTTTGTCCGGGGCCTGTATCTGGAGGACGGCAAGTGGGTGAAGGATACCACGCTGGAGTCCAGCATCTACGGCATCTTCGAGTTCGGCGTATTGCCGGCGGATGATCCCTGTGTGGTGAAAACCATGACCGCCATTAAGGAGGGCCTCTCCGCCAAAACCTCCGTAGGCGGCATTGCCCGTTACTATCACGACTACTACTTCCAACGGAGCTCCAATATTGAGCTGGTGCCCGGCAATCCGTGGATCATCTGCACCCTGTGGACGGCGGAGTGGGAAATCGAGATGGCCAAAACCTTAGACGAGCTGGAAACGCCGCGGCGCACGTTGGAATGGGTGGTGTCCCATGCTATGGAAAGCGGCATTCTGCCGGAGCAGTTGGACCCCTTCGACGGCAGCCCGGTATCCGTGGCTCCCTTGACCTGGTCCCATGCCACCTTCATCCTCGCCGTGGTCAAATATGCCACCAAATACCGGCAGCTTAGCGCCATCCAGGACCCGGTGGCCAGCCGTATGCCCGGCTTTATGTAAAGCTGCGCCGCGGCCCCTGTTCAGCTGCATGCCAAAAAGCCAAGTGGAAGCTTTTCCGCTTGGCTTTGCCTTTTCTGAACACTCCTCGCCTTAGCACTCCTCACCTTCAGTTTCTCCTAGCCCCCTCGCCTTAGCACCCTCCCCTTTCGGTTGTCCTGAAATACACCTCCCCCTCTGGCAATGTAAGCGCCATAAAATGTATGCTATTCCTCCGCAGAGTACCCAAAAATGCAAAATAGCGTACATAAAATGTACGCTATCCCTTCTGATTCACCTAAAAAAGGCCAATTTTGATGCCTTAGCATACATTTTATGTATCCTATTTGGCAAAAAACCGGCCTTCTGCGCCAATAGCATACATTTGTTGATCGCTATCATCGCCTGCGAGAGTCTGCTCCCACCGCCGCAGCCGGAAAAGCCCATCATCATCCTTCGGCTTGGACCATGTATTGCAGAGATACGGCGAAGCTCCTCGTCAGAACCCCTCCGCCTCCTCCACCTCCATGAGCCAGCAGCGGTCCCCCGGCTGATAATGCAGAATCCCGGGGTTTTTCTCCACCATCCCGTTGACCAGCACCACCTTGCCCGATACCGGAGGCGGCAGCTCAATCTCACCCGCCAGGGTCTCGATCAGGAGACAGGGATGTCCCCGCAGCACATGGTCCCCCTCCACCGGAAGCTCCACATGGACGATCAAGCCGCATTCATCTGCGGCATCCTCCGTTAAACCAACGGCCGTTTTGCCGCCTGCCAGCTTTTTGGTCCACAGCCAGGAGGTAGGGCCGATACGAATTTCATTCAGCATGGGATAACCCCCTTTACATGTCATTGGATAGTGTCATTGGATGGTTGTCATTAAAAACCAATCATTGGTTTTTGATCAGCCGGCTCTTTTACTTTTACCATTCGGTTTCACTACGAAACCCGCTCTTCCCATCGTCCCGCATACAGCGCTATGACTGCCCGAAGCTCCGTTCCCCTTTATTTTACCTCCGGTTGGCAGCGCTCAAAACGTCTATAACGCTTACAATATGACATATCTTTGACGTTCTTCGGATTTTCCCCAAGAAACTTGTATAGAAAACCAAAAAACACCGGCTCTCTTAGCCCGGTGTTCCTATGTACATACCTAAAACATCAAACCCAGCCACTGCTCCCGGGTCATCGGGCCAAAGTAGCGGGACAGCTCCACATCTTCCAGCAGCTTCTCCACAGCGCTCTCCTCATACCGGACACCCTGCAGCTTCTCCGCAAACTCGGCCGCATCCTCCGCACCGAAGAAATCGCCGTAGATGGCGGCGCCGGCAATGACACCACCCGCCACATCCAGCCTCAGATCGAAGGTGCCGATTCCCTCCAGCCTGCCTGTCTTGCGGATATTGAAGGCGGGAGACTTGCCGTAATTCCAGTCCCAGCTTCTGTAGCGCTCATCCGCCAGCTGCCGCACCGCTGTCCATTCCTCTTCACTAAGCTGGTACTCGGGAATATCCTCACCGCCGAAAATCGAAACCAGCAGCTTCCGCTTGAACTCCTCCATGGTAATGGGCTCCGCCAAAAATTCCGAAATATTGGCCACCCGGCTGCGGATGGATTTGACCCCCTTGGACTTAATCTTGTCCTGGTTCACATTCAGCGCCGAAACCACATTCTCGATTTCCGTAGCCAGCATCAGGGTGCCGTGGCTGAACATCCGGCCTTTGGTCACAAACTGGGCGTTGCCGGAGATTTTGCGCTCGCCAACCTGGATATCATTGCGTCCCGTCAATTGGGCATCTACACCGAGGGAATGGAGGGCCTGCACCACCGGCTCCGTAAACTTACGGAAGTTGTGGAAGGATTGCCCGTCGTCCTTGGTGATGAAGCTAAAGTTCAGATTGCCCAAGTCATGGTAGACCGCTCCGCCGCCCGACAACCGCCGCACCACATGGATGCCGTGCTCCTTCACATAAGCCCCGTTGATTTCTTCCACCGTATTCTGGTTTTTGCCGATGATGATGGAGGGTTCATTAATATAGAAGAGCAAGAAGTCCTCACCGGTGTTGATGTGCTTTAACGCATATTCCTCCAGAGCCAGATTGACCGCAGGATCGGTAATACCCTTATTGTCGATGAACAGCATGGAAGGCCTCCCTACAGATTATTTTGGTGAACCGTGCTCTGCCATACAGCGGCATACTTCTATCGCAGCCTGCTTGTCCGACTTATCCGCCGGTTCTTCTATTATATAAGAATAGGCAATATTTTGAACACCAAACCTGGCATTTGCCTGATGGCGAAAAAAAGCTCCGCTGCAAAGGTGATCCCGTGCAACGGAGCGATGAGGTCTTGTCTATCTGAGAGCTGCCGGATCAGTTGGCAACCAAGTGCTTGTCACCCTTCTTCCAGCCTACCGGACAAAGCCCGCCGGATTGCAGAGCCTCCAGCACACGGAGAGTTTCCTCCACGCTGCGGCCCACATTGTTGTGGTGAACCACCTGGTATTGAAGCTCGCCTTCCGGATTGATGATGAACAGGCCGCGCAGGGCAATGCCTTCTTCTTCAATATATACGCCGTAATCCTTGGATACCGACTTGGTGATGTCGGAGGCCAGCGGGAAGCTCAGCTTGCCCAGTCCGTTGGCGGATTGTGCAGTGTTGATCCATGCCTTATGGGTATGTACGCTGTCGATGCTGACACCCAGGATCTCGGTATCCAGCTCCTCGAATTTGGAGGCAGCGTCAGAGATCGCGGTAATTTCCGTCGGACAAACGAAGGTGAAATCCAACGGGTAGAAGAACAGAACCAGCCACTTGCCTTTGTAGTCGGACAGGCTTGCCTTGCTGAAGCCCTCACCATTACCTAGAGCAGTCTCCATTGTAAAATCCGGTGCTGTTTTGCCTACCAAACGTTCTGCCATGTTCAAAAAACCTCCTGGGATGAATAGAGGAAATCTATTATTTAACATTTTACAAACCAAATCCTAACACTCAACTAATAGAAAGTCAATTCATGGATTTAATATTTACTAGTAATAAATATAAACATTTTGTGAACAAGTTCAGGGTTTGGATCGGGAAGATATATAAGGGATTATTGTAAAAATTCCCCTTGAAGTTTAATGTGGAGTATTTTATAATGAAAACGTGTTCAAGGTAAGATTTTACAAGTAAACTTTCATCTGGTTGCCCTGTGCATCGAGTTGGTTATCTATTTATCCCACAGTCCAAGGAGGGGGTCCTGCTTCTCAAATCCAAGTCCACCGAAGCGGCAATAGTTTTGAACCCTTCAAAATGTAACCGTTGTCACTATGTTCCTAAAACAAGGAGGATGTACATGATGAATGCCAGTAAACCTGCCCATTCGGGCAAAAGAAAGTGGCGGCCGTTGTTAAGCCTGATGCTGTCCTTAACCCTGTTACCCGCCGTGATCCCGGCCGGTGCCGAAGCAGCAGGGGCTTACCCGGGAGATTGGAACGCCGCCAATATTCAAGGCTCCTCCAGCCTGGGCACAACCTCGTCCAGCTTCGCCAATGGACAGTTCACCCTGTCGGCTGCCTCAGGCAAGCTGCAATCGGCTGACGATAATGTGCATTTTGTCTACATGCCGGTAGGAACCGGAGATTTCAGCATTACCGCCAAGGTAGCCTCGGCAACGAAGATATCCAATAACACCCGGGCCATGCTCATGGTCAAAAAAAGCCCGGTCACCAATGCTGCCACCTCTCCCAGCTATTCCGTAGCCTTTAATTCGTATACAACACCTTCTGTCACCACCTACAAACGCTTCACAAGCGGAGGCATCGCCGCATCCAGCAGTACAACCGTCACGGCTCCGGTATATCTGAAGCTGGAGCGCACCGGCAATGTGTTCAAAACCTACTACTCCACAACCAGCACCTTCAGTTCTACCCCCTTCCGCTCGGATACGGATTCCGACAGCACCATCGGAACGGGGAGCGCTTATGTCGGTTTGGCGGTTTCGGCCACCACAGCTGTGTTCAGTGAAGTGAAGGTCATCCAGAACGGCAGTGTGCTGTATGATTCCGCATCAGGCACAACACCGACTCCGACCCCAACAGCCACTCCTACGGCAACTCCGACCGCAACACCCACTGCCACTCCTACGGTTACGCCAACCGCTACGCCCACAGCAACTCCCACTCCGACACCTACCGCAACGGCTACACCGACACCAACGCCTACCGCTACCGCAACTCCTTCACCTGCTGCCGGCGATCTGTTTGTCGCTCCCAACGGGCTTGACAGCAATCCCGGAACCTTGAGCAGTCCGACCACCTTAACCTCCGCCCTCACCAAAGTCGCAACAGGCAAAACCATTTACCTGCGGGGCGGGATTTACTCGTATTCCGTGCCAGTTATTATAGACCGGAACAACAGTGGCAGCTCCACAAGCAGCCGCAAGAGCATTGTTGCCTACGGTTCCGAAAAGCCGATTCTCGATTTTTATGGCCAAACCTTCGATTCCACCAACCGGGGCCTGCAAATTAACGGCCATTATTGGCTGGTGAAGGGGCTTGAGGTCAGAGGGGCCGGAGATAACGGCATCTTCATCGGCGGCAATTACAACCGTATCGAAAATGTGGAGACCCACCACAACCGGGATTCCGGCCTGCAGATCAGCCGTTATGCCTCCACCGCCACCTCCATGAGCGAATGGCCCAGCTACAACGAAATCATCAATGTATACTCCCACGATAACTATGATCCGGACAACGGTGAGGATGCAGACGGGTTTGCCGCCAAGCTGACCATCGGTCCGGGCAACGTGTTCGACGGCTGTATCGCCGCCTGGAATACGGATGACGGCTGGGATTTGTACACCAAAACCGACACCGGCCCCATCGGTGTTGTCACCATCCGCAACAGCATCGCCTACAAAAACGGGCAAACCTCTGACGGCAACACCACTGCCAACAGCGACGGCAACGGCTTCAAGCTGGGCGGAGATAAAATTGCGGTCAACCATATTGTGCAGAACTCCATCGCCTTCCAGAACAAAAAACACGGCTTTACCTACAACAGCAATCCCGGCTCCATCCAAATGACCAACAATACCTCCTGGAGCAACGGGCAAAGCAACTTTGCCTTTGATTCCGGCACCCATGTGTTCACTAATAACCTGAGCTTCGCCGGCAGCTCCAGTGACAAAACCAGCGGAACGGATGTTTCCAGCACCAACGTCTGGTGGAAAAGCAATAAAAGCACCAACGCAAAGGGGCTCCTCGCCGACAGCAGCGACTTCCTCAGCCTCACCCCCAGCGTTACCCGCAATGCAGACGGTTCGCCCAACCTGGGCAACTTCCTGAAGCTAACCTCCGGCAGTGATCTGATCGGTTCCGGTACACCCTCCGGGAAAAACATCGGAGCCCGTTAACGGAAGTGGCATGAAAGGTGTTTTAATGTAAAAATATGCAAATTAACTGAAGCTTTGTTCCTGCTCCATACAGGAACCAGGCTTCTTTTCTTTTGTGCCGGCAAAAAAAAAGACCCGCTCCGGAGGTCTTGCTTCCGGTGCGGGGGAAGGGGCTTGGTTTGGGTAAAACGTACTTCCGTAAGTGGTGTTACGCCTTGATAGCGGCGACAATCAGATCGCCCATGGCGCCTGTACCAATAGCCGCGCTCTTGTCGGTAGCGATGTCCCAGGTGCGGTGGCCGGCGTCAAGAACCTCCTTGACCGCCTTTTCTACCGCTTCAGCAGCTTCATGATAGCCGAAGGTCAGGCGGAACATCAGGGCAACAGACAGGATGGTGGCGATGGGATTGGCAACACCCTTGCCGGCAATATCCGGCGCAGAGCCGTGAATAGGCTCGTACAGCCCGAAGCTGCCTTCGCCCAGGGATGCCGAGGACAGCATACCGATGGAGCCGGTAAGCATGGCGGCTTCATCACTTAAGATGTCGCCGAACATATTCTCGGTGACAATCACATCGAAGCTGGAAGGACGGCGCAGCAGCTGCATGGCGCAGTTATCCACCAGCACATGCTCCAGCTCCACATCGGGATAATCGGCAGCTACGCGGATGACGGTTTCCCGCCACAGACGGGAGGTCTCCAGCACGTTGGCCTTATCCACGGATGCAACCTTTTTCTTGCGGGTTTTGGCGATTTCGAAGGCGGAACGGGCAATCCGCTCCACTTCCTTCACGCTGTATGTGCAGGTATCCACCGCTTCCTGGCCATTGGGGCCTTCGCGGCGGAGCTTGTCTCCAAAGTAAATGCCGCCGGTGAGCTCACGCACCACAATCAGGTCGGTTCCTTCCAGAACCTCCGGCTTCAGGGTGGAGGCTTCCTTCAGACAATCGAAAATAACGGCGGGACGGATATTGGCATACAGGCCCAAAGCCTTGCGGATGCCGAGAAGCCCGGTTTCGGGACGCAGCTCCTTGGGGTTGGTGTCCCACTTGGGTCCGCCTACGGCGCCCAAAAGGACAGCGTCCGCTTTTTGGCAGATGGCCAGGGTGTCCTCCGGCAGCGGGGTGCCGCGTTCGTCGATGGCAATACCGCCGAATAAACCGTATTCCAGCTCAAACTTGTATCCGAACAGCTCTTCGGTGCGCTTCAGAACCTTTTCCGCTTCCTCAATAACCTCCGGGCCGATGCCGTCACCGGCAATGACTGCGATTTTCTTTGCATCCGACATGGATGAACACTCCCTTGTTCTTACGTTCTTAAGTGTTACTGTAGCTTATATTGTGCCATACTTCCAGTGGACCGCGCCAAGATATAATAACTATGGATTCTATAGGCATTACCTATAGATGCTGTACTTATGGAATAACGCCTCGTTTCGCCTATCGTTTCCCGTCCTCAGGTGACTCTGCGGTGAAAGCCCGGTACTGCCTGGGCGTTTTGCCGGTTTTACGTTTGAACAGGCGGTTAAAAAATTTTACATCCAAAAAACCCGCCTCTGCAGCAATATCGGCAACCCGGTCACCGGAGCCCGCCAGCCGGACGCAGCACTGTTCAATCCGCAGCATATGGACGTAATCCAAAAAGCTCATACCCGTCCTGGCGGCAAAACGCCTCCGGAACTGGCGCTCGCTCAAACCTGCCACAGCCGCAGCCTGTCCTGCCGTTAACCGGTCCGCTGCATGCTCCCGGATCCAATGGATGGTTTTGTCCATCAAATCGTCCCGGGCCGCCGCGGGAGTTCCCGCTCCAGCCTGCTCCTCCAGCCGATGAAGCTGGACCAGCAATTCGGTGAAGCGGGTCTGGAGCAGCAGCCTGCTGAAGGGTCTGGGGTTCGTGTAATCCTCCAGCATAGCGCCAAACAATCTGCGGATTTCCCCGTCCCGGTCCTTCCACTGCTTCCATCCTGGTTCCTGCAGCTCCGACCGGTTGTTCAATACCGCCAGCAGCTCCGCGTATTCCCCGCCCCGGGACACCAGGCTCTCCAGCAGCTCCGGTCCAAACAGGCAGTTGCAGACAATCAGGCGGTTTTTGGTGACATCCGCCCCCGCCGGACGGAAAACATGGGACGTACCCAAGGGCAAATAGAATATATCTCCCCCCGCCGCCTCCATCACCGTATCCCCAATGTGCTGATACCCCCGGCCTTCCATCACATAGTTCAATTCAATGAATTCATGGGTATGCTCCTCCAGCTGGAAGGATTCCTCCACCCGGTTCATATACAGATCAGGGCCTTCTGCCAAAAACAGCTCCCTGGGTGTGGTCCAAATATAACGTTTGGCTTTCTGCACGGTGCTGTCCCCTCCAGCCGTATGGAATGTCCGGATTCACCCTTATTATTGTCCGGATCGGCGAATTTCTTCCGTCTCTCTTAGTTTATAGTATGGGTGTACAATTGCAATTTAAAAATGATGGAGGGTGGCTCTATCTATGCAAAATGACCTTAACGCGTGGCAAGCCCGCTGGATATGGGGCGGTGGTGCAGACAGCCCCCGCAATGAATGGCGCTGCTTCCGTAAAAGCTTTTTCTACGACAATAATAACGGGAGTGCAAGGCTGAAGCTGACCGCCGATTCCCGGTATATTCTGTATGTGAACGGCCAGCGTCTGGGGAGAGGCCCCGTCCGCTCCTGGCCATCCGCTTTGTCCTATGATGAATATGATCTTACCGGCCTTCTCGTTCCGGGAGCCCCTAATGCCATTGCCGTACTGGTGAACCATTACGGAATCCCCACCTTCCAATATTTGCGGGGCAGAGGCGGACTGCTGGCACAGCTGGAGACTGCCGGGGCAAAACCGCAAGCTGCGCTGGCTACCGACGGCACATGGAAAACAGCGGTCTATGAAGGAATGAATCCCTTCACCTCCCGGATGTCCTGCCAACTGCCGTTTGTTGAAGCCTTTGATGCCAGGGTGCAAGATGAAGCTTGGACCGGCTGCGGTTATGACGACAATCATTGGGCGCCGGCGGAGGAGCTGGGGGCGGCCGGTATGGAGCCTTGGACCGGGCTTGTACCCCGGGATATCCCTATGCTGACGGAAGAACCTGTGTATCCCGCACGGGTGGAGGAGCTAAGCCGGGTACGGCCGCGGGTTTGGGGAACCGTGTTGGATTTGCGGAACCATTTTGTTCCCAATAGCCAATATCATGCCAATAACGTGCAATTCACCGGGTACCTGGCCACCGTAATCCGTACAGATGCTCCTGCCAGGGCAATCATCGGCATCCCGGACGGCGGCCGGACCTCCGTTTCTATCAGCCTGAACGGCAACTGGCTGGACTCCTCAGCCTGCTATGGGGAGATGGGCGAGCGTTATCTGGATATGGAACTGCCGGCAGGAGATACCCTTCTGCTGATGGATCTTAAGGGGACCATCCACGGGCACGGCTTTCATTTCGGAATCCACAGTGATGCGGACTTTCAGCTGCTTTCACCTTTTGGGGCGTCCGGCGGGAAAAATAAGGCGGAGACAGAGGAAACTGCCACGCCGTTTATCGGCATCGGACCGTTCAGCAGCTTTGAGGAAGCGGTGGAGGGTCAAACCTGGGACCCGGAGCCTGCCGAATATCTTCGTGCCCGCGGCATTGCAGGTGTTGGGGATTTGGAGGAGTTCGGCGGCTGGATCAAGCCCTTCCGTAAGGAGCATGTGAGTGCCGAGGATCTGTTCGGGTTATTCGTTTGGACTCCGGATAGGACCCGACTGCCGGTGCCCCACGGTCTGCAAAATGCTGTGATGGCCAATTCCGCCGCTGCAATAGTTCCGTTTTTTCCCGGTGAGGATACGGAAATGGTGATTGACTTTGGCCGTGAATACTCCGGTTATGTGGAGTTTGAACTGGAGGCGGCGGAGGGCACCATTCTGGATTTGTACGGCTTTGAATATATGAAGAACGGCTGGCGCCATCACACCTACCAATTGGATAACACCATGCGCTACGTATGCCGGGAGGGTTGGCAGCGGTATTCCTCTCCCATCCGCCGGGGCTTCCGTTACCTGGCTGTGGCGGTGCGCAATGCCTCAGGGCCAGTCCGGCTGCAACGGGTGAGCCTGCTGCAAAGCAACTACCCCGTGGCCCAGGTGGGCCGTTTCCACTCCTCCGATCCGATGCTGAACGATATTTGGGAAATCAGCCGCCATACCACCCGTTTGTGCATGGAGGATACCTTCGTGGATTGCCCGGCTTATGAGCAGGTCTTCTGGGTGGGGGATGCCCGCAACGAAGCCCTGGTGAATTATTATCTGTTCGGCGGAAGCGAAATCGTGAAGCGCTGTCTAAAACTGGTGCCCGGCTCCCGGTTCCAGTCGGAGCTGTATGTGGACCAGGTGCCCAGCGGGTGGAACAGCGTCATTCCCAACTGGACCTTCTTCTGGATCACCGCCTGTGCGGAATATGTGCAATTTACGGGAGACACAGATTTCGCGGCGGAAATGTATCCCCATGTCCGCTCCACTCTAGACGCTTACTGCCGCCTGTTGGATGAGCATGGGCTGTTGAACATGAAGGGCTGGAACTTCCTGGATTGGGCACCTATTGACCAGCCCCGGGACGGCACGGTGGCCCACCAGAATATGTTCCTGGTCAAGTCCCTGGACACAGGTGCTCTTCTGGCGGATTACACGGACCCGACTGCGGGAGCCGAGCTGCGCCGGCAAGCAGCGGAGTTGAAAGCAGCCATCAACCGGCGGCTCTGGCGGGAGGAGAAGCAGGCGTATGTGGATTGTATCCATGCCGACGGCACCTTCTCCAATGTGTTCAGCATGCAGACCCAGGTGGCGGCGTTTCTGGCCGGTGTGCCTGACGGGGAGAAGCAGAAGCGGGTGGCAGACATGATCCAATCCCCTCCTCCGGAGTTTGTCCAAATCGGCAGCCCGTTTATGTCCTTCTTCTATCACGAAGCGCTGGCCAAGCTGGGCCGCTACGATCTGCTCTTCGCCGATCTGCGCAGCCGGTACAGCGAGATGGTGGACGAGGAAGCCACCACCTGCTGGGAAACCTATCCCAAGCCGCTGCAGGAGCGGGCCCACCCGCTGGAGCTGACCCGCAGCCACTGCCATGCCTGGTCCGCCGGTCCAGGGTATTTCCTGGGCAGGCATGTGCTGGGTGTGCGCGGGGACAGCGACGGCTGGAGCCGGGTCATTGTGGAGCCGCAGCCCGGCTCCCTGGACTGGGCCCGTGGCGCCGTCCCCCTTCCGGGCGGCGGCCGGGTAGATGTGTCGTGGCAGGCGGATAAAGAGAAGCGCACCATCCGCATTCGGGTGGAAGCGCCTGCGGCAGTGGAGCTTCAGGTGATTCCACCTGAAGGTTACACCGCCAGTGTGGAGGAAGTAAGGCTGGGCGATTAACGGAAGCATGTTTCCGTTAACCGCCTGATGCGGAGAGCTCCACGCCGAGTGAGCAACGGTTTAGCGAAAATTTCCTTCCACTATCCCGCGCCTCACCCCTATCCGGGAGAAGTTAACGGAAATCTCCTTCCGCTAAAACTCTCCGCCCCCTCCTCCTTGCCCTCACCGTTACAACAAAAAACCCCCGGATCACGATTGATCCGGAGACTTTTACCGGCCCACGTTTGGGCCGGTTTTTTATATGAGAAGGATGGAGCTTTCCACCTATTCTTATTTCCCGGTCCGGTTCAACGCGCTGTGGCGGTAGCCGTAGAGGAAATAAATGCACAGTCCAATAATCAGCCAAACTCCAAACGCCATCCAGGTGAACAGCTCCAGCTGCAGCATCAGGTACCCGCAGGAAAGCACGCTGAGACTGGAAATCAAAGGCGCACAGGGAACCCGGAAGCCGCGGCGGAGCTCCGGCTGGGTATGGCGCATCACCCATACGCCAAGGGATACCACAGAGAAGGCAAACAGCGTGCCGATGCTGGTCAGACTGGCCAGACGGCCCAGAGGGATAAATCCGGCAACCAATGTAACTGCTGCGCAAATCATCCATGTGTTTACTGCAGGTGTTTTGGTTTTAGGGTTCATCCGGGACAGAATACCCGGCAGCAGGCCATCGCGGGACATGGCGTAGAACAAACGGGATTGTCCGAACAGCAGCACTAGCAGAACGGTGGTAATCCCGGCAATAGCACCAAGGGACAGAAGACCGGCAGCCCAGTCCTGACCAATATATTCAAGCGCAAATGCTACAGGGTTCTTGACATTCAGTTCGGTATACGGCACAATCCCCGTCAAAACCAGGGAAACGACAACATAAAGCAATGTACAGATGGCCAGGGACGAAATAATGCCGATAGGCATGTCCCGCTGGGGATTCCGGACCTCCTCCGCCGCAGTGGATACACTGTCAAAGCCGATGTAAGCGAAGAAAATGGCGCTCGCTCCGGAGGCAACACCCTGGAAGCCGAAGGGCATAAAAGGCGTCCAGTTGGAAGGCTTCACATACCAAACACCAATCACAATAAACAACAGCACAACCGCAATCTTAATAATCACCATAAGCGTGTTGAACCGGGCCGTTTCCTTCACGCCCCGGGTAAGCAGGAAGCCGATCAGGAGGATAATTGTTGCCGCCGGCAAATCAAAGTAGGTGCCGTTGGCCGGATCGAAGGCGCTTGAAAGCGCATGGGGAATATGCAGCCCGAAGCCGTTTAAAAGACTTTGGAAATAGCCTGACCAACCGCTGGCCACGGCCGATGCGGCGACCCCGTATTCCAAGATCAGGTCCCAGCCGAGAATCCATGCCAGAAGCTCACCGAAGGCGGCATAGCTGTACGTGTACGCGCTTCCCGCTGCAGGGACGGTAGAGGCAAACTCCGAATAACAGAGCGCGGCGAACACACAGGCAATACCCGCAATAATAAAAGATAAGACCAACGCCGGTCCGGCATGCTCCGCTGCCGCCACACCGGTAATAACAAAAATGCCTGTGCCGATAATACAGCCTACACCCAGCATCGCAAGATCAAAGGCTCCCAGAGACTTGCTCAGCCTCACACCGCCGCCGTGACCCCCGTCATCCGCGCCGAGTAAAGTCGCAACGCTTTTCCTTCGAAACAAATTCATGCTGTCCGCACTCTCCATCCTATCAACGTTTCAATGCTTTACTTCGTTAAACCAGACTTGACATCCTTTGTTATTTTCTATTAAACAAGGGTCAATATCCGTGATCTTCATCACACATTCCCCATTATTCACATATTGGTCAATTAATTTTACCTGGTGCATCCATTATACCCCTACGAAGGCGAAGCTATGATTCTATAGAGCAGGAGCAGCTCCAGCAGCATAACGAGCGATAACGGCTCTCTGTGTGTTTAGAGCTATTACCTCTCCCGCTCTAACGGAACTCAGTGACGCTTAGGGACAGGAATCCGGCCTCCCGACGCGCTAACGGAACTGAGAAGCACTTAGCAAACTTAACGAGGAAAATTAGGCGGCGAAATAGGCGCTAAGGAACTCTAAGTTCCGTTAAAATTCAAATAGGTTCGTTTTCAGCCGTTAAGAGCTTCTGAGTTCCGTTACGCAAAAAAGGGTTTTCCCGCCGCCTCACTCCCGCCCGCTCCCAATCACAGCAAAAAGACCCGCAGTCCGAACCACTGCGGGTCTCACATCGCAATATCCTACCCTTTTACCGCACCAATCATAACGCCCTTCACAAAATACTTCTGCAGGAACGGGTACACCACCAGAAGCGGCACCAGCATCACCACAACCCCTGCGGACCGGATGGATTCCGGCGTAATCAGTTGCTGCGCCTCCTCCGGGCTGATATTGTTCAGACTCTGCAACAGGGACTGGTTGGCCACCATACTCTGCACCAGCACCGACAGGTTGTATTTGGCCGTGGTGTTGATGTTGATGAGCAGGCTCTGGAAGGCATTCCAGTACCCCACGCCATAGAACAGCGTCAGGGTGGCCAGCACCGGCAGGGACAAAGGCAGCACAATTCTAGCCAGCAGGCGCATCTCGCTGCAGCCGTCCATCTCAGCAGCTTCATAGAGCTCATCGGGAATATTTTCGAAGAAGGATTTCAACACCATCATGTTATATGCGCTTACCAGACCCGGCAGCCACAAGGCCCAGTAAGTATCCAAGATACCCAAGGCACGGTTCACCAGAAAGCCGGGAATCAGAGGAACGCCCATAAGCATGGTGAACACGATGGCCATAGTCAAAAACTTCCTGGCATAGAAGAACTTGCGGGCCAGCGGATAAGCCGCCAGAATGGTGAACACCATGCTGAACAGGACGCCGCCTGCCGTAATCACCACACTGTTCTGGAAGCTGCGGAGAATCGGAGTGCCCTTAATCAGGGTCTCATACGATTCCAGGGTAAAATCCACCGGGAAGATACCGACATTGCCGCTGGCGATGGCCCCGTAGCTGCTGAAGGAAAGAGACACGATATTCATCAAGGGAAGCAGGCAGCTCAAGGCAGCCAGAATCAGCAAGCAGTTGTTCACAATGTAAAAGATCCGTTCGCCCTTGGACATTCTCATAGCGGGTAAGCTCCTTTCACCACAGGGATTGATTAAATTTGCGGGCTAACTGGTTGGCAGTCAGCACCAGGGTGAAGCCGATCACCGACTCAAACAGCCCCATGGCAGTGGTAATGCTGTACAGACCGCTCTGAATGCCGATGGTGAAGATATACGTGCTGATTACATTGGATACATCCGAGACCACGGCGTTTTGAAGGTTGTACACCTGATCGAAGCCTACCTCCATAATCCGTCCCATGGACAGAATGGACATCAGCGTAATTACAGGCAGAATGCCGGGCAGGGTCACATGCCAGATTTGCTTCAGCTTGCCGGCCCCATCAAGTGCTGCGGATTCATACAGATGGGGATCAATCCCCCCCACCGCCGCCAGATAAATGATCGCGCTGAACCCGGCCTCCTTCCAGATCCCGGAGCCGAAGAAGATGGCCAGCCACGAGCCGGTTTGGTACAAGAAGGTGATGGGCTCCCCGCCCATTTTGACGATCAAGGCATTGATGGCCCCGGCCTGGGTACCGAACAAGGTCACCACAATCCCCCCGATAATCACCCAGGAGAAAAAGTGAGGCATGTACAAAAGGGTTTGCACCGTTTTTTTCAGCCAGGTTTTCCTGACTTCATTCAGCATGACGGCAACCAGAATCGGGAACGGAAAGCCGATTATGATGGATAAAAGACTGATCATAAAGGTGTTGCGGATAATCAGAACCGTTTGGGGATTGCTGAAAATCATGCGAAAGTTATCCCAGCCGGCCCACGGGCTTCCCAGCACTCCCTGTACCAGGTTATACTGCTTAAAGGCAATAATATTACCCAGCATTGGAACATACTTGAAGGTAATGAAAAACACTGCCACCGGCAAAAACATCAGGATCAGCGGCATATTCCGCCGCAGTCTTCCTTTGTATTTCCGTCCGAGGGCTGCACCTGCAGCCGGGCCTACCGTTCCGGGAATGCCGGCTTGTATGGTTTCATTCGCGCTTGATTTCATGATTCCGCTCCTTTCGGGACTGCTCCGGGAACGGAAATCTCCCAGGCATTATAGTCCCACCGTATCCCGCCGAAGCCTGGCTTGCACTCCATCATGCCGCTGCCCAGCTCCGAATGGAGATGCCGGTTATCCAGCAGAGGCCACCCCTCATAATCCACTTGTTCCCCATTGACCAGCCTTGCGCCATCATACTGGATAAAAAGCCGGTCTCCTCCCGGCACGGTGAAGGCTACCTCCGGCCGGTCAGCACCCAGATCCGCCTGGATATCCGTCTCCTCCAGAACCTGCTTGCGGAAACGCGCCAGCTCCAAATGAGCGTGGGCGGATTCCGAATCCGACACCGGCTCCCGGATGAAACTGTCCGGCTCTGCGGTTATAACCAGCAGAGCATTGCGCAGGCCAGGGCTGCGCAGCCTTTTTTCTCCCGCCGCTTCGATCCAGCTCCAGGGCTTCAGGGTTTTAAAGGCAAACATCGCAGTTCCGCCATGGGCAAACAGCCAACCGTCCTTTTCCTCCGAAAAAAGCAGTGCCGAAGGGTCCAGGAAACCGTCAATGTAAGGGTCACGGTCCGAAGGAAAGGGCTGCCGCGGCCCGTATTGATAGCTCTCTCCGGAAGGAATGTTATATAGTGCCACCAGCGCTCCCTTATGCTGCAGCGCCTGCTCATACGGGGACGAGCCCAGCCACTTGCCTACATAATCCTCTGTCTCATGGCCAAAATCCGGGAACGGATGGGTGAAAAAGAACGCGCTCCGGTTCGCTTCCCCATCCCACATCAAGGACCAGCGTCTCATTTGGCCGGACCAGACAATATCCCCCTGCCTGCCGTCCCACATGCTTCCCAAGGTGTATCCGGGCGTAACCCAGCTCAGCTTGCGTACACCCCGCCGACTGATATAGCCATAACCCTTGGCACCAGCGCTTTCCACCTGATGGGTTTGGTGTCCGTCGTGGGCACGATCCTCCCGGGCCGCCATATCATGGGTTTCCCGGTGGAGGAAAGACTCCTCCCGTTCCCGAGCCGCCGCCACCAACGCATCGGGCACCCGGTAGCCGGACAATGCCAGAATGGAGCTGTAATGGGGCTCGCCCAAGGACAGATCCGGTGTCCGTCCGCCGAAGTACAGCCAGGAGGAGGCAATTCCGCCCTCCGCAGCACCCTCTTCATTAGTTGGATGATAATCCCGGGAATGGGCTCCGGTAAACCGTCCGTTCTGCCAGTCCCCTGCCGTATTGGCCAGATACCAGTCCATCATCATGCCCGCTTGTTTGGCCAGCTTCGGGTCCTCCGCAAAATCATACAGGCTGGCTAATGCCGTCAGATAAAACACACTATACGTCGTGGAATCAAATTCCCCCTGCCCGTAGCGGACCACCCGGGAGAAATAATGCTCCAGATAGGAAACGCATCTTTCCCTGATTTCCGCCGCCAGCTCCCACTCCGGCCAACGCTGCGCAGCCAGTATGCCTGCCGCCGCATGCATGATTTTATGGTTCTCCGTACCACCCTCCATCCGGTAATGATCCTTGGCGGTAAGGTACGCCTTGATTGCTCCGGTGAGGCTTGCATCCATCAGTCCGCCGAAGCGGTACAGGCAATCCGCCAGCCCGTGGCGGACAAACATGGACTCTCCTCCCGGATCCTTGCACACCTGGGCCAGACTCTCCAAAGCCCAGTCCTTGTCCTTCCCTGCACCCAGCCGGCCGATGGCCAAAAACACATGTCTCCGGGAACGGTCCCAATCCGGCACCGCAAGCTCCGGCAGCTTATCCAGCAGCAGCTGCGCCCGCCTGCGGAACTGTTCCTCCAGCGCTGTATCCAGCGACAGTATTGCTCTTTCCTGGTGGGTATTCATCAACCTCACTCCGTTTCCGATCTTCCTTCAGCCCGTCTGTCCACTCCGGTCACCCCCGGAAGAACCAGCCGGCAGGCGGAGGTTTTCCCTCCCCTGCCGGTCCTGGAATCCAGCCGTGATGCTCCGGCAGGTTGGCTTATTTTTTCAGAAGCTTGTCGGCTTGCTCGCCGAATTCGTACAGATCCTTCAGCATAAAGGCAGTGTCCTTATTCGCGGTGTACCACTTGGCATAGAACTCATCCACCTTGGTGCCGCCAGCGGCTTCCCAGGTTTTCTTGGAGGTGTCGAGAGCTTGTTGGGCGGTGAAGGTTTTGCCGCTGACAATGGCCTTCAGCCAGTTGTCCTTGATCTGCTGGTCCACATTCTTCGCGATCATGGTCAGATCGGCAGGCAGCACAGGCAGGTACTCCGGCTTCAGCGTAGGAATCGGACGATCCTTGCTGACATAGGCAGCCTTGGCATCGTCTGCGAGCTTTTGGATAACGGCTTGAGTATCGTTTTTCGGCTTAAAGGTGGTATTGCCCCACAGCAGGGATGAACTCATCATAGCAAGGTCCCCGGTATAGGAGGCTTCGATCTTATTCTTCTCTGCATCGATGGTCTCCGGCACACCGTCAGCGTCACGCTTCCAGTGGACACCTTCCAGACCCTTGGAGACGGTAAGAGAAACATCGGGCTTGATCATAAAGTCGATGTATTGCATGATAGCCTTTTGATCCTTGGCCTTGGCGTTTACGATGCCTACCATCTGAATCGGGCTGGATACAACCGGACTGAACTGCCCGTTTTGGGTGGAGGGCAGCGGCAGAATAGCCAGCTTCACATCCGGGGCGCTTTGCTTCAGGGTGTCATAATCCTTTTCAGCAATTCCTTGATGCATGTAGATGCCAAGTTTGCCGCTCAGGAAATCTTGCTTGGCTTTTTCGCCGTTTTTGTCTGCCAGGAAGTCCTTGTCAACAATACCGGCGTCAAACAGCTTCTTCTGGAAGTCCACCGATGCGGACTGACGCTCCCACTCATGGACAAAATTGCTGCCGTCTATGCGCCAGGCCACTTCCCCGTAGCCGAACATATGGCTGATGATCGAGAAGGCATTGCCGCTTAAGTTAACGCCGAAGGTATCCTTTTTCCCGTTGCCATCGGGGTCCTGCTCGGTGAAGGCTTTGGCTACATTAAATAGCTCATCGGCGGTTTTGGGGGTGGAGAGCTTCAGCTTATCCAGCCAGTCCTGACGGATATAGATCATGTGGCCGGCAGTGAGAGGAGAGACCTTACCCACCTCATACAGCTTGCCGTCATCCTTGGTGCCCAGCTTCTTCAATTGGGGGAACTGCTTCATCAAATCTTTATAGGTGGTGCTGTATTTCTCCACCATTTCGTCGATGGGGGCCAGCAGCTTTTGGCTGTACCACAAATTCCGGTAGCCAGTATCGTATTCCAGAATCAGATCAGGTGCAGAGTTGCTGGCGAACAGAGTGTTCAGCTTCTGCAGGGACTCCCAGCGGGGTACGGGAACATATTGGACATCCACGGGGCCGTTTTTGTTGATCCACTCGGTCCAGCGGTTTTTGTCCCAGTTGCCTTCCTGGGGAGGAATATTGTTGCGGTCATATATAGTTGCGGTAATTTTGCCCCTTACTGCAGCGGTAGGTGCTGCGGAAGCGCCCGCGGCTGCGGAAGCTCCGGTGGTGGGGCTTGTGCTGCTGGATGCGCCGTTGTCACTGCTGCCGCAGCCTGCCAGAATCATGCCTGCCGCAGTTACCATTACCGTGCCGCCTAATGCTGCCTTCTTCCAATTATGCTTTGCCATTCTTGTAAATCCCCCTTCGCATGGATAGATGCGTGTGCTTAACGTAAAGCGCTTACTCGCGGTGATGTGTTTCCCTTTTGACGATGCTGGGCGCTTTCGTAAAGCTCCTCGATTGCAGAATACAACAGCCTGAATGCATCGGGCAATTTACATGTTTCCCGGACTAACCGATCGGCCAAAACACGGGGCTAACCGGAAATCCACGATAAACCAAACAGAAAAAAACATCGGCCACCCAACCGAAAAAGCCTGATGTGGCGCGGGTTTTCGGGGAATATCCAACCTGTTCCTGTGTTTTCCATAATCAACCATTCTATTACAAATGAAATCTCATGGCATACAGTATGCCTCCGAAATTTTGCTTCTCCTCGCCGGGCCGATAAAATCTATTAGCAGCCAGCGTTAATTTATACCGCACACGCCTCTTCCGAATCTAACGGAAGTGAGCGCCGTTATTTGATCTATAGTTGGCTCCTTCGAAATCTAACGGAAGCCACAGCCGTTATTTGGCTCCGGCACGACCTCCCGAGCCGATTATGCCGCGAATAGCGTCTCCTGCTTCCGTTAAAACATTCACAGACCTATTTTGCGCCTAATAAGGGCTCTCACTTCCGTTAGATTCCCCAGGTATTTCGCTGGATGACAAAAGGCCGCCATTCTCCCTTCGCGGAAGAACGCGGCCCTCGTCTTATGACCCGCCGCGCACAGGTACCAGCCAGCTAACCAACAGGCGTACCTGCCTGAAGGCACCAAGCTTACCCGGTATGGCTTTTGCGGTAATCGCCGGGAGTGATCCCTTCGATTTTTTTGAACGCGCGGATGTATGAAATATCGTGGATGTAGCCCACCGCATTGGCGATCTGCTGCAGGGACAGCGACGTTTGCGTCAGCAGCTTCTTGCTCTCCTCAATCCGGACATGGACCATAAAGTCCACCAGCTTCACGCCGAAGGCTTCCTTGAATAGACGGCTCAAATATTTGCCGTTTAGCCCAAAACGGTCACACAGATGCGTTAGCGAAAGGTCCGGATTGGCGAATTCCGTTTCCATGTAAGCCTTGACTTCCTTCATCAACGCCAGATGGCTCCGGCTCTCCCGGTACGTCTGCAGCCGCTGATGAAAAGCCTCCAGGATGCCCATGAAGCGAATTTCTGTATCCTCCGCCAAGTCGAACTGCTCCTTGATCGCCAGAAGCTGGGGCTCCGTATCCTCCCGCCAGTCACTCTGGACCTCCTCGGGAAATTCCGACAGCTCCCGCCGCAGCTGCCCGATAATCGCCTCAAGCAGGCGGATATGCTCCTCGCGGGTGAAGCTTTTATTGCGCTGCTCCCGGAAAATCTCCGAAAACAGCGGACGCCAGTCTGGCTCCCCGGCCCGGTACGCATGGGCGAAGCTCCGCAGCTCCTTGCCGTCATAAGGCAACCCGCCGCCGTTGTCCGCAGGCGCCTGGTCCCGCTGCCGGATAATCCGGTTAAGCCCCAAGGCGGGCTTGAAGGACAGCGCCTTGGATGCCGTCCGGTAGCTGGGCGGCAGCTCGGCCAATTCCCCGGCAGCCGTTCCGATCCCCGCTGTCACCGTAAACTCCAGATTATGCTCCACCCAAGCCCGGACCTGCTCCGCCAAACCGGCAACCAGCAGCTCACAGGCCTCCGGCGAACCCTCAATCCGGTACAAGGCCGCCACCCGGTGCTGGTCCGTCCACTCTGTCCAAACCTCCATGGGCAGCGCTTCCTTCTCCGCCACCTCCCGGATGACGCTGATCAGCACAAATTTCAGGAGAGAGAAATCACGGTAGGTGTACTTGCCGGTCACCTCGGCGTACCGGTCGATTTCGTACAGGGCGATGGTCATGGCTTCGCCTCCGCCCGGAGTCTTCATGCCGAAGCGCTGCAGCTCCTGCTCCCATTCGTCATGGCCGATGGTGCGGTAACCCTCCAGCAGCTCCAGGAAAAAATGCCGTCTCCGGAATTGCGAGTCCTCCTCATGCATCTTGCGGAAGGTATCCGATTCCTCAATAAGCCTGTCGATGGCCCGTTCGATAAAGCGGAACTCGTCCTCTCCTTTTTTGCCCGAAGCCTCATTCTTCTTGGACGCATATTCCTCAACCCGGTTGATCAGCGATTCGATAGGGCGGTAATTCCGCTTGGTAATAAAGGTGATCCACGCCGATCCGGCCACCACCACACCGATGCCAATGGCTGCCCAGATATAGGAGAATACCGAGAAGAATTGAAAAATCTTAATGTCATGCACCCCGCTCCGGTAAGTCCAGCCGGTATACGGGGAGCTGATTTCCGTCAGAACGGAGCCGGGCACCGACCCGTTGGGGTTGGAGCTCAGCATCAGAGAGCCGCCCTTGTCCCGGACCTCCAGATAGCTGATGCTGGAGTTGGATAGCTCCACCAAGGACCGCTCCAGATTATGGAGACTGATATTTACCACCACCAGCCCCTCCCCGCCGGTCAGCAGCGGGTATTTGCGGCTAATGGACACCACCTCCGGCGTCCCCGTGTCCTGGCCCGGAAGCTCCTGATAACGGCGAACCTTGGACAGCTGGTACAAATCCGGCACCTGTCTCATTTGTTCAATAAACCCCTTGTCCCCGAAGCTGTCCACCGGCAGCAGCATGTTGCCGCTCAGCACAGTGGAATCCGCAGTCCGGTACAGATAGACGGAGTCGATATAATTATTATAATTGGACAGCTGATTAATCTTCTTGGAAACCTCGTAAATGGTATAAGGCTGCTGTTCCTCTTGGGTGGATGCGAAAAACTGCTTCAGCAGAGCAGCAGATTCAATCTCCTGAACCAGCATGCTGTCGATTTCCTTCATGGAATGGTCAATAAGCTGGATAACATGATTCACATACGCCCGGTTAGCGTTCACCGTCTCCCGGTGGGACAGCTGGCTGATCAGCAGGAAGGTAAGGACAATCAGCACGGATACCAAGGTGAAAAAAACCGGAAAATAGGATAAGAGCAAACGGTAAAACCATTTTTTCTGCTTCAATCTGCTGGCGCCTCCCAAAAGATGTCTATGCGGCTTCCCTCGTATGCCGAAACCCCTAACAGCTGGTTCTATGCCTATCTTACCCTATCTTCCAAGCCTTGCCTACCTGAAAGCCTTAATGCCCCTGGGTCAGCTCCGGTCTCACCCCCGCAGGTTTGCCCGTCAGCAAGAGGCCAATTCCCCACAGGAGCTTGATAGCCACATCTATATAGACGATTATCTCAAAGGAAATATCCGCATTCCACATCCCCGCAAGTGCATTGGCAGTCAGCAGGACAGCCAGCGGGATCATAGAGCGTCCATGCACCCATGCCATTGGAACAAAATGAAGCCCGATTGCCAGAAAGGCACCCAGCCAGACCAGCCGGTAGTTCCCGTCTCCGAAATGAGGGCCGCCTACCAGTACCATGACCACAAACATAAAAATGATGGAGCCAAGCGTCAGCTTGTTTTGTCTGGAGGTTGCCGGTCCGTAGGAAAGCCTTCGGGCCAATTTTTTATTGGATAATATGCCGAAAATCCCTGCCATATAGCCGAATGAAAATACGGGCATGGAAATAAGCTGGCTCCCCCCGATAAGCTTGGCGATCAGGATGATCACCGCTACCCAAATCAGCCAAAGCCCACATACCCTTTTGTTTAAAAATGCTGCGTTCATTGCGTTCTCCTCCTTGGATTCCTTTACCCAACAAAAAGCGCCCGGGCTCCGCAAGCAGAGTCCAGGGCGCATTGATGTGTTGATTTGCATTAAATCAGCGTGACATTGTTCCGGCTGGCAGTTTGGCCGGAGCGTTTATCCAACAACCGGTTGACGGCATGGACGTACGCTTTGGCGCTAGCCTCCAGAATGTCGGTGCTGATGCCGCGGCCGGAGACGGCGATGCCGTTTTGGCGCAGGACCACATGAACCTCGCCCAAGGCATCCTTGCCGTGGGAAACGGATTTGATGGAGTAGTCGCCCAGCTCCACCTCTTCCTTGGTCACCTTGTCGATGGCCTTATAGATGGCATCTACCGAGCCGTTGCCGATAGCCACCTCGTCGAACACCTCGCCGTCCAGCTTGCGGATGCGAACCGTTGCCGTAGGCACAGACTGGTTGCCGTAGGAAACCTGCATGGTTTCCAGGGTGAAGGCCTCGGGGATGGAAACAAGCTTTTCGTCCAGAAGAGCGCGGATATCCTCGTCGCCCACTTCCTTCTTCTTGTCCGCCAGGTCCTTGAACTTGGCGAAGGCCGCATTGACTGCTTCCTCTGCCAGGTCGTAGCCCAGGTCGATGAGCTTCTCCCGGAAGGCGTGGCGGCCGGAGTGCTTGCCCAATACCAGCTTGCTTTCCTTCAGGCCGATAGTCTCGGGGGAGATGATCTCGTAGGTGGTTTTTTCCTTCAGCATGCCGTCCTGGTGGATGCCGGACTCATGGGCGAAGGCGTTGGCGCCCACAATGGCCTTATTGCCGGGAACCACCATGCCGGTGAGTTTGCTCACCAGGCGGCTGGTGCGGGCGATTTCGTCCAGCTGCAGACCGGTTTTGGCCTGGAAGAAGTCCTGGCGGGTGTTAAGCGCCATAGCCACTTCCTCAATGGCCGTGTTGCCGGCCCGTTCGCCGATGCCGTTCACGGTGCCTTCTATCTGGTCAGCGCCGTTCAGGATAGCAGCCAGGGCATTGGCCGTAGCCATCCCCAGGTCGTCATGGCAGTGAGCGGAGAGCTGGATCTTTTCGATACCCGGCACATTCTCCTTCAAGGTCTTGAAGATGTTGCCGAACTCCGCGGGGTACAGATACCCCACCGTGTCGGGGATATTGACCACCGTGGCTCCCGCCCGTATGGCCATCTCCGTCACCTCACACAGGAAGTCCAGTTCCGTCCGTCCGGCGTCCTCCGGGGAGAACTCCACCTTGCTGAAAAATTGGCGTGCATACCGGATGGCTGCCTCCGCTGTTTCCAGCACCTGATGCTTCTCCATCTTCAGCTTGTACTTCCGGTGGATGGGGGAGGAGGCCAGGAACAGATGGAGACAAGGGTCCTGGGCGCCCTTCAGCGCCTGCCATGCCGCGTCGATATCCTGTATCCGGGAGCGGGACAACCCGATGATAGTGGAGTTTCTCACAGCGCCGGCCACTGCCTGTACGGCTGCCGAGTCGCCCGGGGAAGCGGCGGGGAAGCCGGCTTCGATCCGGTCCACCTTCAGCCGTTCCAGCTGGAGAGCAATCTCCACCTTCTCCTCCGTATTCAGGTTCACGCCCGGCGACTGCTCGCCATCCCGGAGTGTGGTGTCAAAAATATAAATTTTCCGCATGATCATCACCTCCAGGAAATGTGTCCTCATTTCAATCCGCCGCCGATATCGGGTGGCGTCAAGGACAGATGTAGCTTCGAAGAAGACCCTCAAATCGGCGTTGCCGATTTCGAGGCTTCCGTAACATTATCCGGCCATAGCGGCTGGGACCATGTTACTTCAGTCTCCTTTATCGGGGAAAACGGCCTGCGCATGATGCACAGGCCGCATGTCCGGCTGATGGCCGGGGGAAGCTTACTTCTTGATCCAGTGCATCATTTCGCGCAGCTCGCGGCCGGTTACTTCAAGCTGATGCTCGGACTCGGCACGGCGGGTAGCGGTAAGGAAGGCCCGGTTGGATTGGTTCTCCAGGATGAAATCCCGTGCGAACTTGCCTTGTTGGATGTCGGACAGGACGCGCTTCATTTCCTTCTTGGTTTCGTCTGTTACAATGCGGGGGCCGGTCACATAGTCGCCGTATTCCGCAGTATTGGAGATGGAGTGGCGCATTGCCGCCAGACCGCCTTCATAGATCAGGTCCACAATCAGCTTCAGCTCGTGGAGACATTCGAAGTAGGCCATTTCCGGCGCATATCCGGCTTCCACCAGCGTTTCAAAGCCAGCCTTGATCAGAGCGGAGGTACCGCCGCACAGTACGGCTTGTTCGCCGAAGAGGTCGGTTTCGGTTTCTTCGCGGAAGGAGGTTTCGAATACGCCTGCACGGGTGCAGCCGATGCCCTTGGCATAGGCCAGTCCGATTTGGGTAGCCAAGCCGGTTGCATCCTGGTGGATAGCGACCAGACCCGGAACGCCGAAGCCTTCCACATAGGTGCGGCGTACCATGTGGCCGGGGGATTTAGGAGCGACCAGCAGCACGTCCTTGTCGGCGGAAGGCACGATTTGGCCGAAGTGAACGTTGAAGCCGTGGGAGAACATGATAGTGGCGCCCTTCTTCAGGTTGGGCTCGATTTCTTCCTTGTACACCTTGGCTTGAGTTTCGTCAGGCAGGAGGATTTGGATCACATCCGCTTTGGCGGCTGCGTCAGCCACTTCCAGCACTTCGAAGCCGTCGTTCTTGGCGGTTTCCCAGGACTTGCCAGGGCGGAGGCCGATGATAACGGACAGGCCGCTGTCACGCAGGTTTTGGGCTTGTGCGTGGCCTTGGCTGCCGTAGCCGATGATTGCGATTGTTTTACCTTGAAGTACACTCAGGTCTGCGTCTTTTTCATAGAAAATCTTGGCCATTGCGATATTTCCTCCTTGGATGTACGCCTGATGGGCGTCGTCAATAGTTCAAGTCCCTCCGAAGCGGACGCCGCAGAAGACGGTGGACACGGGCTCGGTGCGGGGCCGCTTAAGGGCTCTTGGCGAGCTAGCCGCGGGGCTTTCCCTGCCGCTTGACGGCTCCTCGCGAGCTGGCCGCGAGGCATTTACTGCCGCTTGACGGTTGGCCGCCTCTTGGCGGAGCACTCTGGGAGCCTGCCGCTCCACCCTGCCCGGCTATTGCAGGGAAGACCATGGGTCGATCCGGCCGCTCCACGCTGCCCGTCTTCTCGGGCGTCCGCTCCCGGATAGGGAGCTTGTGATTAAACCCTATTATAACTCCAATCATGTAAAGCATTAAAGTGGAAAAAATAAATTTAGCACCTAATTTAGCATCTATTGATGTTAATATTCGGTTTTTCCGTGATTTTGCTGGAGCAGGAATCGCTCTACTCCCCCACTTTCTCTGCAACCCCCAGCATTCTACCGCTAACGGAACTGAGAAGCGCTTAGAAGGGAATTTCGGCCGCCGCTTTTCCGTAACGGAACTGAGACGCCCTTAAACACTATTATTACTGTCAGATCCGCCTCATTTGCCCTGTAAGAGCGGCTGAGTTCCGTTAGAAAGAAAAACATGCGATTTTAGCCGGCTAAGGGGCGCTGAGTTCCGTTAGCGCACTGGCCGTCGAGTCTACTTAACCGCCCCACGTACCATCGCTGTGGCTCCCGTACGGGACAGCTCCTTGATCCGGTAAGGGCGGAGCACCTCCACCATGGCGTCGATTTTTTCGGAATCGCCCACCACCTGCACGATCATGCTGCTAGGGCCGATGTCCACCACTGAAGCGCGGAAGGTTTCTACGATGCTCACAATCTCGGGACGGGCGGACGGTTCAGCATGGACCTTGATCAGGGCCAGCTCCCGGGCCACCATGGGGTTGGCGCTCAGGTCCACCACCTTGATGACATCGATGATTTTGTACAGCTGCTTTTCCACCTGCTCCATCGTCTTATCGTCGCCAGTGGTTACGATAACCATACGGGAGAGCCCCTTTTCCTCGGATTCCCCCACCGTGATGCTTTCGATATTAAAGCCCCGCCGGCCGAAGAGGCCGGACACCCGCTGCAGGACCCCGGGCTGGTCATTCACCAGTACTGATATAGTGTGCTTCGTCGGCTTCATTCACTTCATCCCCCATCAGCATCTCATCTATCGTGCTTCCAACCGTAACCATGGGATATACGTTTTCGTGCTTGCGGACCACAAACTCCACCAGAACCGGGCCATCGGTATCCATGGCTTCCTGCCAGGCCGCCTGGGCTTCCTCTTTGTTCCGGGCCCGCAAGCCCTTTACCCCGTAGGCCTCTGCCAGCTTCACAAAATCGGGGCTGCCTGCCAGATCAATGTGGCTGTAGCGGTTATCGTAAATGAGCTCCTGCCATTGCCGGACCATCCCCAGCACCTGGTTGTTGATAACCACAATCTTCACCGGAATTTTGTTCAGGGCGCAAACCGCCAGCTCCTGGGAGCACATCTGCATACCGCCGTCACCATTGACGGAGATAACCAGCCGGTCCGGATTACCCATCTGGGCCCCGATAGCCGACGGGAAGCCGAAGCCCATGGTGCCCAGCCCGCCGGAGGTAACCAATGCCCGGGGATGGTTGAACTTGTAATATTGGGCCACCCACATCTGATGCTGGCCTACGTCAGTGGTGACGATGGCTTCGCCATTGGTGGTATCATGCAGCATTTCGATGACCCATTGGGGCTTCAGTTCTTTGTCCGAATCGTTGTAACGCAGGGGGAAATTCCGTTTGCTTTCGGCGATTTCCGCGATCCACGCTTCCGAGTTGGCGCGTTTGGCCTTGGTGTTGGCGTAAGCCAGCACGTACTTCACATCGCCTACACAAGGAATCTCCGTAGGTACGTTCTTGCCGATTTCCGCCGGGTCCACATCGATGTGGGCAATCTTCGCCTTAGGGGCAAAACCAGCCAGCTTGGAGGTTACCCGGTCATCGAAACGGGCGCCGATGGAGATCAGCAGATCCGCATTCTGAATGGCCTTATTGGCGGTAAAGGTGCCGTGCATGCCGGGCATGCCCATCCACAGCTCGTGGGCGCTGGGGAAGCCGCCGAGGCCAAGCAGGGTGGTGGTAACGGGAATCCGGGTTTTGTCCACGAATTCGATGAGTTCCGCAGAGGCACCGGCATAGACAACGCCGCCTCCGGCCAGAATGACAGGACGTTCAGCCTTTTCGATGGCCGCCAGGATTTTCTCTACCTGCTTTTTATTCGGATCGGTAGTGGGGTTGTAGCCTCGGATGCTGATTTTATCGTCAATAGCCGGTTTAAATACAGTTGTATGGGACGAGATGTCCTTGGGAATGTCGATGAGCACGGGGCCCTTGCGTCCGGTATTGGCAATATGGAAGGCTTCATGGATCACCCGCGGCAGGTCCTCCACGTTGCGCACCAGATAGTTGTGTTTGGTAATCGGCATGGTGATGCCGGTAATATCCGCTTCCTGGAAGGCATCCGTGCCGATAAGCGGAGTGGCCACATTGCCTGTGATAACCACCAGCGGTACAGAATCCATATAAGCGGTGGCGATGCCAGTGACCAGGTTAGTCGCACCGGGACCGGAGGTGGCAATACAAACGCCCACTTCACCAGTGGTGCGGGCGTAACCGTCCGCTGCGTGGATGGCACCTTGCTCATGGCGGGTTAAAAGATGTTTAAAGTCGGGATTGTTGTGCATGGCGTCATAAATATATAGGACCGCTCCACCAGGATAGCCGAAGACGCATTCCACACCTTCCAGCAAGAGGCAGCGAAGCAATATTTCCGAGCCGGAAATCACATCGGGCGCCAGCAGCCTTTCTCTCAGTTCCCCATTCAGCACCTTTGCCGGATTTTCGATACTCATAGTGATCCTCCCCTCAATGTATGGAGCAAGCATATGTCAGCTGCTTCACCAGAAAACCAAAAAACCCCTTCCGTCCCGACGCTAAAGAAGCGTACGAAGGGACGAAAGGGGTTAACTTCCGTGGTACCACCCATGGTTTACGGCCACTCTCGCGAATGGCTGCCTTGACAAGTACGAGCACCGCGCATGCAGCGGTCCTGATACTCCGACACGGTAACGTGTGTCCTTCCGGTTCCCCCTAATAGCCATACCCGGTGTTGCATCCGTGTATGCTTTTCAGGAGAACAGCTCCGAGGTGAGCTCGTTAATAAGGGATTAAGGCATTGGTCTCAGCTAATCCGTTGCTCTCTGATTCATAAGAGCCCTTATCACTTCGTCCTCATCATGGCCGTTGCAGCAATTTTCTTAATATTGAGGATTATTATAGGCAACATTACTCGGTGTGTCAAGGGTGATTCCGGAAAAAAGTCGGAGTAAAATTTTTCAACCACTCAGCCCAGGTTTGCAAATTAACTAGAGAAAAATGACGTCTGCCCATGGCGGAACATCTGATCGCCGAGGTGAAACCGCTTGATTCCCGGAGTGAAACCGTTCCACGAAATGCAAAACTGCAGTTATTTGAAGCAGGCTGCTGCGGTAAGCCAGCCGTAACTGCAAATCTGCAGTTATTTCAAGATATCGAAGGGCGAAAAGGTGGTTTCGAGTAAAATAACTGCATTTTTGCAGGATGGAGCCTCCATTCAGGCGGGGGAGCTGAAGATAACTGCACTTTTGCAGTTAAAAGGGTCATGTCCAGACGCCCAGCCCGCAGTCGCAGCCTAACAACAGCAGTAGCAGTTGGGGCCGCTGTCGTGACCTTAGCAGCAGCAGGAGCCGCTGTCGTGACCTTAGCAGCAGCAGGAGCCGCAGTCGCGACCTTAGCAGCAGCAGTAACAGCCGCAACCACAATTGCAGCAGCAGGCAGCCTTACGTCCGCCCGGCCTCCTCCACCACGTATAACCGCGCCTCCCCTGCGGGAAGCTTCAGGGTAACGCTTCCGCCGGTTAGCGGGACTCCGCTGGATGTGGCCAAATCCCGGAGGAGAGCGGCTGGCGTAATACCGGCTGGAAGCCTCACTTCCAGACAAGCCCCTTCCTCCCCAAAATTGGCCGCCAGCAGATAACGCAATCCGTCAGCACCCTTCACCAGCACCACCCGGACGGCTTCTGCCGCACCCTCCTCAACAACGGCAGCACATCCCCCGCCTTCAGCAAGCTCCCGCGTCTCCTGAGGACCACAGCCCGCCAATACGGCAAACCCCGTATCCACCAGTACCGTATCCGACGGCACATCCCGCAGACTGTCCCAAAAGGGGCTGCAGATTTCATCGGCATACAGCATACCCAGCGTATCGGACTGATGCCTGTGCTTCAGGCCGATCTGCCTGCGGCCGGGACGGTACAGGGTCAGTGGTGCGTCCCCGTAAGCCTGGACCACCCCCAGCCTCCCGTCCACATTCAGCCAACGTGAACCCGTGTTAATCCGCTGTCCGTTCCCTCGCTGGTCCGTTTCAATCCGATTCCCGTTCCCCCGCTGATTCGTTCCAATACGCTGTCCGCTTCCAGTCAGTTCCTCCATCCCGATACGCTCCTCCGCACCGTCTACCGGGTTTGTCCCGTTCCTCCGCACGGTGCCTGTTCGCTCCCCGCCGCCCGCTCCCTCCAGCACCGCTTCCGACTCCCCGTACCGGTACGTCCTGCGGCTGCCGTTGAACACGTCGTTGGGCACATGGAGCAGAAGCCCCCGCACGGAGGAAATATAGCTGCGTGTGACGGTTTTGGCATAGTGCAATGCCACCACGGTGCAATCATCCGGAAGCGCGGCAAAAGCCGTCTGCGCTACCGCCAGCACATCCCGGCTCTGCTGCTCCGCCAGCAGCTCTCCGGAGCAAGCCAGCGTCTTGCCCCAGGTCACAAACCCGCCTTCAAACATACATTGGGCATGGGACACCGTCTGATGCTCATTCAGCACTCCGGTCCCTTGAATTCGGCCCGCCAGATTATAGCGCCACTCCGCTAGATCGCTGCCGTCCGCCGGCAGACAGAGTCCCTGGGGCCCTTCGGCGGCCAGCCAGGTCCAGGAGGCGATCCGCCTCTCCCCTTTGACGAAGCAGGCCCCATGGTACGTGTCCTTCCAGACATATGGCACCACAGGCTTGTACAAGCCCCCCTCGCCCCGGCCTTCGGGCAAGCTGTCAAACAGCCTGCGCCAATACGCGCCGTAGGACAAGCCCACCGCCCGGTCCGATTCAAGCCGGGTGTAATACAGGGGAGACACCCCTTTCAGCTCCGCACACCGAGCTGAGAGATAGCTGCCGTCCCCATTGGCTGCCACTTCCGCCTGCACCTGCCCCAGCCAGCCCGCCTCCAGCGCCGGGCAATCCCCATCCCCGAACACATCCGCTGCCAGCAGCAGCGCAGGAAGCAGATAATCCTGGCAGTAGCAATATCTCACCCGGGTATCCCCGCCCAAGCGGATCAGCCGGCCGTCCGGGAACAGCATGGGCTTTACCGTGTCCCACAGCTCCCGCACATGGTGGTACAGCGCTTCAGGCGGAGCCATCCCCAGCCGCTTGAAGGTAAAATGCAGCATGGCCGCATTGGACAGGCAAATGACCATATACCCCACATTCAAATACCCGTGATGGTTCAGGGCATAGGATTCCTCAAGAAAGTTATCCCCCACAAACCACTCTGACACCGGCCGGCCGTCTACCACAACCGCTGACAGAGCATCGGAGGCAACCGATATGGCATTGATCAGAAAACGCGAGCCCTTCTCCCTGTACGCCTCCGCCCGGGGGATATCCGGATACAGGGCGGCAGTACGGTGCAGCAGGCTGCCGTTCCACAGATTGGACTCCGGCTTATTGCAGCCGGATTCATTCAAGGGATGGCCCAGAATCTCATAATGGTCCAAAAGCCAGTCGCATTCGGACACCAGCACCCGACGCAGGAGCTCCCGATCCTCTGCCGTCAGATGCACCTCAACCGCCTCCACACCATGAATCATCCGCTCCACACCCAACGCACTGATCCAGGTATGCCCCCAGGAGGTGCCATCCTCGCACTGATAACTCCCCTCCACATGGCTCTCCAGTGTAAACCGGAGCATCCGCAATGCGGTGTCCAGCAGCTCCGTCCGGCTCATGCCGGTTCGGGTTCTGTCAGTGCCGGGATCGGCAGCCAATATGGCGATAGCGGCAAACGCCTTTTGATGGGTCTGCATCCCCCAGCCGTTAAACCCGGTCCCGTAACATAGCAGGTCCATCCGTGCCGGAGGTGTATAGCAATATTCCCGGAACGGCTTCATCCACGGCTCCAGCAAACGCAAATAATCCGAATGTGCAATGGCTCTCATGCTTCCACCCCACTTGTAGAATTGTATACCTCACAACCCTGATTATAGGCCTGGAAAACGAGATCGTATTTAGGTATAGTAAGCTTATATTTGTACAAAACAAACCTTTAACCGCTGCTTAGGGCGCGTCTGAAAACCCGCTTGAGGGCATCGGAGTTTTCAGACACACCCTAGAAAAGCTGTTCCGGCTCTGTCCACTTCCATAAACGAAAGCAGGGACCTCCGCCATGACTGGTATACCCGCAACCGCCTTAACCTGCAGCGACATTGCGCCTCATGTCCGTTACGTCCAACACGTTACCCTGGACCCCGCCATCACCGGCCAATGGAAAAAACTCTACGACCACCGGCTCACCTATATATGCGGCGGCGCTGGCGAAATTCACATCGAAAACCAGGCGTATGTCTGCCAAAAGGGCGATCTTTTCTACTGGGGGCCTGATGTGTCCTATGCCGTCCACCGGGATGCACAGAACCCGCTAACAGTCGTGAATGTCCACTTTGACTTCACCCAAAACCACCGGCAAAAGCGGTTTATGCCTCCGGCCCCCTTCCTCCCCCAATTCCGGGCGGACCACATTACAGAAAGAGTGGAGTTTTCGGACGCTCCATTATTCAACAGCCCCTTCCGTCTGCCGGCCTGCTTTCAAAGCGAACGCCCGCTTCTCCAGATGGTGGAGGAATACAGGCTGCAGAAGCTGTTCAGCGGCCCTCTCCTCAATGGAATGCTGCTGACCCTCCTGGCCTCCGTCTACCGGCAGCTGGCACATCAGGGAGAAGCCGCCCACCGTCACCGGGAATTGGCGGACCGGATCATGGATTACATTCACAGCCATCTGGATCAGCCCTTGACTAACCGGGCCTTGGCCGAGTGCTTCAGCTTCCATCCCAATTATCTGAACCGCCTGTTTGTCCGGCATACCGGTACCCCGCTCCACCGCTATATCCTGAATATCAAAGCGGATAAGGCCATGGAGCTGCTTCATTCCACTGCCATGCCTGTTACCGAGATTGCCCAGACCCTGGGCTTTTGCGATCTCAGCCATTTCTCCAAATTCTTCAAGGAACGGTATGGTGTAAGCCCCTCCGGCCTGCGGCTGTAACCGGATTGTTTCTTGAAATCCTCTGTTCTGCGCTTATAATGCTGATAGAGCATACACCGCTGATGAAGCGGAATTCCGGGAAGAGAAGGGAAACCAGTGGATAATTTCGTATTTTACAGCCCCACCTGTTTTGTATTCGGCAAGGATGAGGAAAACCATGTAGGCGCTTATGTGCGCCGCTTCGGCGGGAGTAAGGTGCTGATCCATTACGGGGGAGGCTCCGTGATCCGTTCAGGCCTGATGGTCCGGGTGAAGCGTTCTCTGGCGGAGGAGGGGATCTCCTTCGTGGAGCTGGGTGGGGTAAAGCCCAATCCCCGCAGCGGGCTGGTGTATCAGGGAATTGAATTATGCCGTAAGGAGCAGGTGGATTTTGTGCTGGCGGTGGGAGGCGGCAGCGTCATCGATTCAGCCAAGGCCATTGCCGCAGGCGCTCTTTATGAGGGGGACTTCTGGGACCATCACCAGGGCAAACCCATCACCAAGGCGCTGCCAATCGGCACCATTCTGACCATTGCCGCGGCAGGCAGCGAGGGCTCACCCAACTGCGTCATCACCAAGGAGGAGGACATGTACAAACGGGGCGCCAACAGCGACCATCTCCGCCCCGCCTTCTCCATTCTGAATCCGGTCCTGACCCAGACGGTTCCGCCCTACCAGATCGCCTGCGGGATAACCGACATCATGGCGCATCTCCTGGAGCGTTATTTCACTACCACACCGGATGTGGAGGTAACCGACCGGCTCATCGAGGGCCTGCTTCTGGCCGTAATCAAGGAGGCTCCGCAGGTTATGGCCGATCCCTCCGACTACCAGGCCCAGGCTAATATCATGTGGGCGGGGATGATGGCCCACAACAATTCCTGCGGCGTGGGTAGGACCCAGGACTGGGCCAGCCATTATATCGAGCATGAGCTGTCGGCGCTTTACGACTGCGCCCACGGGGCGGGACTAGCCGTGGTGTTCCCGGCATGGATGACCTACACCATGGAACATAACGTCAGCCGGTTTGCCCAGCTTGCCGTCCGGGTTTGGGGCTGCCAGATGGACTTCGCCCATCCGGAGAATACCGCCAGAGCGGGAATTGCCGCACTGAAGCAGTTCTGGACCTCTCTGGGCATGCCCGCCACCTTCGCGGAGCTGGGAGCCAAGCCGGAGGATATCGGGCATATGGCCCATCTTGCCTGCCACGGCGATGTGCGCAAGGGCACCCTCGGCACCTTTGCCAAGCTGGACGCTGAGGATGTGGCGAATATTTACCGGCTGATGCTGTAGCCGCCCTGCAACCATCCAGCTTATGAACCAACCACCCTTCCTCCGGGGTGGTTTTCTTATTTTCCGGATGCATAGAAATAACTGATTATACCAAATTTAAAAGGAAAAGGTGGTGTTGTCATGAAAGTGGCGATTATGGGCGCCGGGTTATCGGGACTGGCTTGTGCCCTTACATTAGAGAAACACGGCATTATGCCGGATATCTACGAAACCGGCTCCCAGGTTGGGGACCGCTTTGTCTATGCCGAAATTTTCTTCGGTATAACTGCCAGACCCGCCCGGGATTGTGTCACCTATCTGGCGAATGAGCTGGGGATTTACCTCAACCCCGTTTACATGATCCGCACCATGTCTATTCACGGACCCGAGGAAACCGCAGTGATGGAGGGAAGTCTGGGACATTCCAATATCCGGGGGCGTCATGAAAAAGCCTTGGAGAAGCATCTCCAGCAGCAGCTGCAGTCCCCTATCCGTTTTCGTTCCCAGGCAACCTATGAGGAATTACTGGAGGATTATACCCACGTGGTGGTGGCAACTGGCGAAACAACCATTGCCCGGCGGCTCAAAAATTACGATCTGGCCATGACCGTATCCATGAAGGGCTGCACCGTATCGGGGAGCTTCGATCTCAACCGGGTGTATACCTGGCTGAATGACGCGTATTGCCCCAAGGGCTACGGGTATCTTATTCCCCTCTCCGAAAAGGAAGCCAGTGTCGTCATCGCCTATCCGGATTACCCGTTAAACCAAAATATGGATATCCACTCGCTTTGGGACAAGTTCTTCCCCAGGGTTTGCTCCGATCTCCAACAGGTGCTGACTGTCACAGACGGATTCGAGATCAATCATTATCCCATTGGCATATCCCGTGAATCCCGGATCGGGAATACTTTTTTTGTGGGGAACAACTTCGGCAGCATTATGCCCTTTCTCGGCTTCGGACAGTTTTCCTCCTTGGCAACCGGTGTGTATGCGGCCTGGGACATGTGCGGGCTGGGAGACTACGGAAAGCTGACCCGCCCTTTACGCAAAAGCTATGACAATTCCCTTATCCTCCGCAAGGCAATGGAGCAGATCGGCAATGACCAGCTGGACTCCATGGTCAAGTGGCTTGACACACCCGTCGGCCACAAGCTGTTCAACATGAAGCAGGTGGATTTGCTTCGTGCCGTTTCGTACCTGTTAAGACCCTGGGTAGGCATAAAATCACTGGTGTAATCGATTGGGGGGCTTTACTTGAATCAGACCCATACCGGGCTATGCGCCTTGGAAATCAGCTACTTGTGGGCGGGTTATGCCGTGGACAGCATGTCCGTCTCGATCCTGTCCGGCTACGGCCGCCACGCAACGAATGATCAGGTCAAGGATCTGCTGAAAACCGCCGCGGAATTCGGGCAGGAGCAGGTGAACCGGAGAAGCCGGATCCTGTCCGGAGAGGGTATGCCGCTGCCCAAGGGCTTCATCGTCGAGGAAGAGGTGCATATGTCGGCGCCGAGGCTGTTCTCCGACCGTTTCTACCTCACCTATCTCTCCATTGCCACCCGCCTTGGACTCCTGTTCTACTCACAGGCGCTGGGAGTCGCCTGCCGGGAGGACGTCCGCTTCTTCTGCGCGGACAGCCTGCAAGCCACGGAGCGCCTGCAGAACTCTGTGCTCACCCTGATGCAGAACCGGGGTGAATATTTCCGCCCGCCTGTTCTGACTGCTCCCGACCATCCGGAGTTCATCCAGAAAACCAGCTTCTTAAACGGCTTTTTCGGTGACAAACGGCCGTTGACCGGTATGGAAATCAGCGGCTTGTACAGCTCCATGGAGCTTGTCCTCTTGATGGAGGCCATCAGCACCGGTTTTGCCCAGGTATCCTCCGACGCCAAGGTCAGGGAGCAGTTTCTGCGGATGAAGGAGCTGACAACCGGACATAAACAAGCCATGGAGAAGGTTCTGGAAAAGGACGATCTGCCTGCTCCCGTTTCCTTTGTGGCGGAGGTCACCAACTCCACCAAGGCTCTTTTCTCCGAGCGGTTGATGCTCTGCCATGCCGCAGGCTTGAACGGAACCCTTATCGAAGCCTATGGCAATGCCATGAGCTATACCATGCGCAATGATGTAGCCGTCTTGTACCTGAAGCAGATCGGCCAGGTCGGAATGCTGGCGGAGAGCATGACCAAAACTCTGGTGGATTTTGAATGGCTGGAAAAACCCCCGGGGGCACTGGAGCGGTAGAGCTGTCCGTTGACTGTTGAGACCGTCTCAACAGTCTTTTTTTATTGCTTGGATGCTGCCCCACCCGCTTACATCACATTGTCCGTAATCGTTAGCGCCTACTGCCACCACCGTGCCGTCGGATTGAACTCCGAGCGTATGGGCACACCCCGCCGCAATAGCCCTAATATCCTGCCAACCGTCTACTTGGCATTGGCCATGTATATTCAAACCCGCAGTCAACACCCTGCCGTCAGAGGTAAGACCCACCGTATGATAACTGCCCGCTGCAACGGCTACTATATCGCGCCAGCCGCTGACATCGCATTGGCCATGCTTATTCCATCCCACAGCCGCTACCGTTCCATCCCAGTTAAGCCCCACCGTATGAAGATACCCTGCCGAAACAGCCGCTATGCCTTGCCAGTCGGTTACATTGCATTGGCGGTATTTATTATTGCCTGCCGCCATTACCGTTCCATCTGCTTTCAAGCCGACGGTATGCCAGTCCCCCGCTGTGACTGCCACAATATCCAACCAGCCGCTCACGCCGCATTCACCCTCGTTGTTACGGCCTGCAGCCACCACAGTACCCTCCGATGTAACCCCAATGGTGCGGCACCAGCCTGCCGCAACGGCTACTATATCGCGCCAGCCGCTGACATCGCATTGGCCATGCTTATTCCACCCCGCAGCCTTCACCGTACCCTCAGAGGTAAGACCAACAGTATGCGTATTGCCCGTGTTCGTGGCCATATGCACATTACCGGCAGCCACCGCTACGATTTGGCTCCAGCCGGTTACATCACATTGCCCGCATTTATTATCCCCTGCTGCCATCACCGTTCCGTCGGCTTTAAGGCCCACGGAATGGCGACGTCCCGCCGCCAGGATACGGCTATGTACTGGTTTGATCCCCATTGTTCTCCTCCATCCATTCTTATCTCCCGCCTGTCCATCCGTTTCGCTTATCTTATTCGGCGTTGTCTTCTCCTGTTCCTTGCTTTGTATGCTCCTTTTATTTCCCCCTTGACACAACTTAACTGTACTATTACTATTAATACAGTTAGTTCGCAAGCGGGAGCGCAGACCATTACCGGGAGAAAGGGGCGAAGCCATGTTTGAATTGGATTTACGCAGCCGCAGGCCCATCTATGAGCAGCTCATGGACAAAATCAAGGACGCCATCCTCTACGGGGTCCTGAAGCAGGATGAGCAGCTTCCGTCGGTCCGGACGCTTTCCACACAGCTTACGGTCAATCCCAACACCGTGCAGAAGGCATACCGGGAGCTGGAGCGGGAAGGGTTCATTTATTCGCTGCCCGGCAAGGGCAGCTTCGTCTCCCCCGGCAAGGCCCACGCCGATTTGGCCAGACTGGCGGAGGTTCGCCGGGAGCTGGCCGGACTGATGGAGGAGGCCGCCCGGCTGGGCATGACTCAGGACGAAATATTATCGCTTTATCAAAAGGTGCAAGCCTCGAAAAAGGAGTGACACACATGATTGAAATCAGCGGCATCAGCAAAGGCTTCCAACGGGATCAAGCGGTCAAGGAGCTTAGCCTGACCATACATAAAGGATCCGTCTTTGGCCTGCTGGGCTCCAACGGTGCCGGCAAAACCACCCTGCTGAAGCTGATGGCGGGGATTATGAAGCCCGATGAAGGCCATATCCTGGTGGAGGGGCAGCCGGTTTATGAAAACCCGGTGAACAAGGGGCGATTGATTTTTGTCCCCGATACCCCCTACTTCTTCCCCCAAACCAGCCTGCGGCAGATGGCGGACTATTACCGTTCTGTCTATCCCTATTGGAATGAATCGAGGTACAAGCAGCTCTCACAGGTGTTTCAATTGGATGAAAAGCGCAAGCTGCACCGCTTCTCCAAGGGGATGCAGCGCCAAGCCTCCTTCTGGCTGGCCTTGAGCTGTATGCCGGAGGTGCTTATTCTCGATGAGCCCATTGACGGCTTGGATCCGATTATGCGCCGCCAGATCAAAAATCTCTTGTTCCAGGAATCCGCCGAACGGGGGATGACCGCCGTGATTTCGTCCCATAATCTGCGGGAAATCGAGGATCTCTGCGACCATGTAGGCATGATGCATCAAGGCCGGTTAATCATCGACAAGGATCTGGATGTGATGAAGGCTGATACGCACAAGGTCCAGACCGCCTTCTGCAGCGCGGACGGGGAGCCTGAGCTGCCCGGACATCTCAGGATTCTGCATTCGGAGTCCCGGGGAAGTGTCCGGATGTATATTGTGAAGGGCGAACGCGCGGAGATTGAAGAAGCCTTCCGCCTCCTGAATCCGTTGGTGCTGGACCTCCTGCCGCTGACGCTGGAGGAGATATTCTTTTATGAAATGGGGGATGCGGGTTATGAAGTCCAACCGATTCTTCTTTAATACCGGCGTGCTCCGCCAGAACCTGCGCCAGCATGGCTGGATCGGCATTCTGTATCTGCTCGGCATTTTCTTTTATCTTCCGCTTCAGCTGCTGATGAATAACCGGTCACCTTATGATTCACCGATTATCCTGGCCGATCTGTTTTCCGACAGGGTGGGGAGAATGCAGTTCATGCTCCTCCTGATATTCCCGGCAGCTGCAGGCATTTTTACCTTCCGTTATCTGCAGGCCAAGGGCTCTTCGGATTTCCAGCACAGCCTTCCCTTAAGCCGCGAGCGGCTGCTTGTATCCCATCTGGCCAGCGGCCTGATCCTTCTGGTTGCTCCCATTCTGGTGAATGCCTGCATTCTCGCGCTGGTGAAGCTGATGCCCGATCAGGCCTATGATTTCAGATGGTACGTGCTTTTCAAATGGCTGGCTACCATGTTAATCCTCACTGTTTTTCTGTACATATTCACTGTTTTCATCGGTGTATGTACCGGACAATCCATTCTCCAGTCGGTGGTGGTGTTTATTCTGCTGATCCTGCCGGCAGCCCTGGGAGAGCTGTGGGACTTTCATTTCAGGAGCTATTTGTACGGATATTCCATTAATCGAATGAACAGCAGCATGAACTGGTCCAGCTATTCACCGGTGGTGCAGCTGCTGAACCAGACCATGGATTTTTTCAACCGTTATTCCGCGTTGATCTATACGGGTCTGTCCATCCTTTTTGGCGTTGCCGCCTTTTTCCTGTACCGCCTGCGCAAAACAGAGGCCGCCACCCAGGCTATCGCCTTTACCTACTTCAACCCTCTGTTCCGCGGTGGCGTGATGCTATGCACCATGATGGTTGCAGGCGCTTATTTTCACCAATCCACCGATCGTTTCGGCTGGACCTGGTTCGGTTATATTGCGGGAGCCGTGGTGGGCTTTATCGGGGTGGAGATGCTGCTGCAGAAGTCCTGGCAGATCTTCAGCCGCAAGGCCTTGATCCGCTTCGGAGGTTACACGCTGCTTTGTGCCTTGATCCTGTACGCGCCTGTGACCAATATCAGCGGGTATGTCACACGGGTGCCAGAAACGGCAAAGCTAGAAAAAACGGGCCTTCGCCTGTATCCCGAAAGGTATTATGTATCCAGACATGGACAGTTCTCCAACCTGGCGGATGAGGAGTACAGCGATGCAGTCCGTACCCTTCACAAAAAACTGGTGGACATTCGTGCGAAAGGCTCGATGCCTGCTAGTCCTACTCCCATTAAAACCATGGATACATCTATTGTATATTCACTGAAGAACGGCTCTGTGGTCTCCCGGGAATATAACAACATTGCCCTGCCGTTGATCGAGAAGGAATTAAAGCCCCTCTTGGAAAACGAAAGCTTCAAACGGGCAAATTATAATCTGGATCTGTTGGATCAGAGCATTGACCGGATTACATTGTCGGGAACCTACACGGCTGAAAACCGGTATCAGGAAAACCCCAAAAGTGTCGTGATCACCAACGCACAGGAAATCAGGGAGCTTCAGGATATCCTGAAGCGGGAAATCCTGAATATGTCCTATGAGGACCAGGTGGACGGACTTTTGGAATGGGCCTCCATCAGCATTCTGCCTTCCGGGAGCAGCGAAAAGGAAAATTACGGATGGAAAAAATCCTTTAAGGAATTGGATGCCTGGATGGATAGCAAGGGCTATGCCACCAAGGTCAAGCTCATTCCTGCCAATGTAACCGACATGGAGGTGGTGCTGCTGGATCGTGCGCTGACGTCGGACCGCTTCTCATATCCGTCGGGTCAGGCCTTCAGGATACATTCCTCCGTCAACACCCCGGCTGCCGTCACGGACAAGAGCAAGATCCAATCCATTCTGGATAATCTGTCCGTGTACGAAACAGGCGATGCCGGCTATATCGTGAAATTCGATATGACCGGAACTGAGCAGATTATCTACGGCTTTATCCCGGAGGACCGGCTGGCCCCCTGAGCCAAACCAACCTAACCCAAAAACACTCCCTGCCGCCGCATAATTGCGGTGAGCGGGAGTGTTTTTGGGTTAGAGGGAAAAGTCAGGAGGTCTTACGTTGATGGAGGCGGAAACGGATATAGCGGATGAGCTCCACCACTAAGCCCAAGGCCATTCCCGCCGCGGAGAACAGCATGAAATAAAGAAAACCGATCAGATCCCCCCAAGCATCAATATTCAGATAAGCGCTCCGGATCATGGAAGCCAGGCCGATACCGATGCCTATTGAGGACAACAGCCAGAACCAGCGCGCCCCCAGCCAGCCCATCCCGTTAATGACCGCTGACACAACGGCGCTGAACAGCAGAAGCCGGAGTGCAAGCCACAGATCGGTTTCATTGCGCCAGACGGCGAAGCGGGCAAGCCACATCACGATGGTCATCATAATCGCATACCACACGAACCAGACCAGCCAACGTCTGCTACGGGCCTGCGGCAGATAGTTCATAATCCTCCCCCTTTCAAACAGCTCCACGTATATGCCATATCATCCATTACCCCCGCCGTCCCACTCTTAACATTCAGGGCCGTTTCCTCTATCGGACATACCAGCCCATTCCATCTTACAGCTCTTATACCTTTAAGATATCAGTATTGCCCCGTAGCATACAACCGAATCATTATTTTCCTTTTGTTATCCGGACTGTAGATCCGCTATTCCGGCCAATTTGCGCCTTTTTCGGTTTTTGCGGACCGAGGGGACGTTATTTGCTCATTCCGGCGCTACAAGAGGCTATTACCGGGCAAATAGCGGCTTCTCAGTCCGTTGATAGGAGCACATAACGTTATGGCTCCTAATAACGGCTTCCCAGTCCGTTAGGCTCCCCCTCCAGACGGCTGCACTACTGCCAGCAGTCCAACGCTCACTCCCCCGCCTACCATCCCACTCCCAAAACCACCATCTGCCCACGCGCAAAAACCCTCTCCGTTCATTACCCGGAGAGGGTTCGCTCAATACCTGTACAGGGGGTTGAACCCTGCCTATTCGAAGTGATTCCGGCTGTCAGCTTCTCAGGACAGACGCGAGGCGTAATCCTGATACCCGAACTCCCGCACCACCTTGATGCCGTTTGCTTCGTTGAAGGTAGCAATGGCAGGCAGGTTGACGCCGTTGAACATATTGGTTTTGACCATAGAATAGATGGCCATATCCGTAAACACCAGCTTATCCCCCGGAGCAAGCGGCTTCGGGAAGGAATAATCGCCGATCACGTCTCCGGCCAGGCAGGTCAATCCACCCAAACGATACGTATGCGGGTATTGCTGGGGTTCGCCGGCGCCGATGATCTCCGGCCGGTACGGCATCTCCAGCACATCGGGCATATGGTTTGCCGCGGAGGTGTCGAGAATGGCGATATCCATGCCGTTGCAGATAATATCCTCTACCGTGGCCACCATAAAGCCTGTGTTCAGGGCTACCGCTTCCCCCGGCTCCAGATACACCTGGAAGCCGTAGGTTTCCTTCAAGCGGTTGATCACACGAACCAGCCGGTCCACATCATAGTCCTCACGGGTAATGTGGTGTCCGCCGCCCATGTTCAGCCACTTGAGCTTCTTCAGATGCTCGCCGAACTTTTCCTCCACCACAGCAACGGTCCGCTCCAGGGTATCGGAGTTCTGCTGGCACATGGTGTGGAAGTGGAGTCCGTCCACCCCATCCAGCTCATCGCCCCGGAACTGGTCCAGCGTGACGCCCAGGCGGGAATGCGCGTAGCAAGGATCATAGATAGGCGTGCGTCCCTCCGAATATTGCGGATTGATGCGGATGCCCACCTCGATTTTTTTGCCGGGAACAGCCTGCACCTTGTCCTTGAACTTCTTCCACTGGTGGAAGGAATTGAAGACAATGTGGTCCACGTAACCAAGCAGCTCGTCGAACTCCCGGTCCACATACGCAGGGGCATAAGCGTGAACCTCCTTGCCCATCTTCTCGCGGCCCAATCTGGCCTCATGAAGGGAGCTGGCGGTCACACCCTTGAGGTATTGGCCCACCAGCGGGAATACCTCATGCATGGCGAAGCCCTTCAGGGCCAGCAGAATATTGCAGTCCGTGCGTTTCTGCACCGAATCCAGAATCTCCAGATTCTTCACCAGAAGCCGTTCGTCCACGATATAACAGGGTGAGGGCAGCGCCCCGAAGTCAATATCCATGTATGTGCTCACAGCTCCTTAGTCCAAAAGCGTGGGGGAGAAATCTTCCTGCCACGGCAAACCTTGTTTGTTCAGTTCTTCCATAAACGGATCCGGATCGAACTCTTCGATATTATATACGCCGGGTTTCTTCCAGATGCCCTTCAGAATCATCATCGCGCCAATCATGGCAGGCACACCGGTGGTGTAGGAGATGGCTTGGGAGCCAACCTCGGCGTAGCACTCCTCATGCACACACACGTTGTACACATAATAGGTCTTCGGCTTGCCGTCCTTGATGCCTTGGATAATGCAGCCGATGTTGGTTTTGCCCTTGGTGCGGGGGCCCAGGGAGGCCGGATCCGGCAGAATCGCCTTCAGGAAGTGCAGCGGGATGACTTCGCGGCCTTCGAACATAATCGGCTCGATGGAGGTCATGCCCACATTCTCCAATACCTTCAGGTGGTTCAGGTAGTTGTCGGAGAAGGTCATCCAGAAGCGGATTTTCTTCAAGCCCTTAATATTCAGAGCCAGGGATTCCAGCTCCTCATGGTACAGCAGGTAGATGTTCTTCGGTCCGATTTCCGGCAGATCGTAAGTCTTCTTCTCGGACAACGGCGGGGTTTCGATCCATTCGCCATTCTCCCAGTACCGGCCGTTGGCGGTAATTTCCCGGATATTGATCTCCGGGTTGAAGTTGGTGGCGAAGGGATACCCATGATCCCCGGCGTTGGCATCCACAATATCAATGGAATGAATTTCGTCGAAATGATGCTTTTGGGCATAGGCGGAGAATACGCCGGTTACGCCGGGATCGAAGCCGCTGCCCAGGAGGGCGGTGATGCCGGCCTTTTCGAATTTTTCCCGGTAAGCCCATTGCCATTTATATTCAAACTTCGACACTTCCGGCGGCTCATAGTTGGCCGTATCCACATAGTGGACTCCGGTAGCCAGACACGCGTCCATAATGGTCAAATCCTGATAGGGGAGAGCCACGTTAATGACCACGTCCGGGCCAAAGCTCTTAATGAGGTCAATCACCTCATCCGTATTATCAGCGTCAAGCTTGGCAGTCTCAATCTTGGTCTTGCCTCCATCAAGCTTGGCCTTCAGCGCGTCGCACTTCTCTTTCGTGCGGCTGGCAATGCAAATCTCCTCGAATACGTCCGGATTCTGGCAACACTTGTGTACAACAACACTTGCAACGCCGCCGGCGCCAATAATCAGAGCTTTTCCCAACTCACTAACCCCCAATTCACAGATTAAAAATCAAACAAGCACGATTATACAGAAAAGGCCCAACATTATCAAGAAAAATGACAAAAAATGAGGCTCACCGGAATGGGGGCCCCATTTTCTTCATATTTCCTTCATAATACAGAGAATTCCTCTTGATTTCTTGCTTTTCCAAAAATATGGTTTGCGGCGGATTCCCTCTCCGTTTTACACTACTCTTTTGTGGATTCTTCCTTCATTTTTTTCCTATAAGAGACCTCCAAGATCGTGATGATGGCAACCCCGGTGAATCCGAGGCCGAACATAATGATGATAAGGGCCATCCATTAGCCACCCTTTCTTGTCTGAGGGACACAGGTTATGTAATTTTTTCCTTCCTCCATTATATACCAATGAACTTAGGGGTTCAAGTTGAATTTTCATGTATGTTTCCTTTTTTCCTGGATTGCTATAGTTTGGATAGGTGATCATATGGCATTTGACTACTCGGTAATCGGCAAAAGAATCCGTCAGGCCCGGGAAGGCAAGGGACTGACGCAGGAACAGCTGGCTGAAAAGCTGGATGTCTCCAATGCTTACATCAGCAAAATCGAACGCGGACGGACACCTATTAATCTGGACCGTCTTTCGGAATTGTGCATTATGCTGGAGGAAACGCCGGAATATATTCTAAGCGGCGCCAACAACGGCACACGCGACTATATGCGCAACGAAATCATCGCCATGCTTGAGGGATGCTCCGCCGAAAAAATTCGGCTGATCTCCCAGATCATCAAACCGATTGTCGACTATAAGGAAAAATAAGTGCGAAAAGCCTGACCCCCACACCATTCGGTATGGGGGTCATTTTTTTGGGGTGTTCTTTTCCGGGGGAATTACTTAAACTCCCAAGCGCTTAGGCTGAGATTGCCGTATTGGTAGCTCCGGTGCAGTAGCTCCGCCTTACGGGTGCCGTCACCTGCTCCCATTGCCAGCAATAGCGGAATAAAGTGCTCACTGGTGGGCACTGCGGCCCTGGCTTGAGGGGCCAGCTCCTGATAACGGAACAGGGCGGGCAGATCCCAGCTCACCAGCTTTTCCTCCAGCCACTTGTCGAAGTCCGCGGCCCAGCCGTCCACACCTGCAGCTCCCCAGTTCACCTGCCGCAGATTATGCACCGTACCGCCGCTGCCTATGATGAGAATATCATCCTTCCGCAGCTCTGCCAGCGCCCGCCCGATTTCATACTGCTGCTCATTGGACAGATGCCTGTTGACGGAGAGAGCCACAACCGGAATATCTGCCTCCGGATACAGCAGCTTGAGAACGGCCCAAGCGCCGTGGTCCAGCCCCCGGCTTTCATCCTTCGCACTGACAATCCCCCGCTCTGCGAACAAAGTGGACACCTTACGGCTTAACGCCAGGTCTCCCGGCGCCGGATAGGTCATCTCGTACAGCTCCTTTTGGAAGCCGCCGAAATCATAAATCGTTTCATATCTCCCCTCCACAGCGCTGACCGTTTGGACGCTCGCTTCCCAGTGAGCGGAGAACACCACAATCCCCTTGGGTTTCGGGTGGTTGGCGGCAAAACTCTTCAGGAAGTCGTTATAGGCATGGTTCTCCAACACAATCGTAGGGGCCCCATGGGCGAAAAAATAAGATGGCATCATAACTCGCTCACTCCCATTCATTTATTTGGATAACTCCTGTTCAAGCCAATTCTCAATATCCTGTCTGTTCTCCTCGGTAACTCCATGGCCCGCCGGGTAAATCCTGAAGGTCAACTCCGGAGCTAACGGCCGGAGAAAATTCTCCGTTTCATAGGCGATCCTGACGGGAAAGACCTGATCCATCTCCCCGTGAGAGATAAACAGGGAGGTTCCGGGCAGGGGCCGCAGCGTATATTCATGTTTCACAAACTCAGGCACATATCCGTTCAGGGCGACAATCCCCTTAACGCCTTCTCCTAGAGTCAAGGCCAGTGTCATAGCGAGAATGGCTCCTTGGCTGAAGCCGAGAATGTACCGTTTTCCCGCATCAATGGGATATGCTTCGGTGGCGTAAGTAATGAATTCCTCCAATTGCTTGATGGCGGTGTCGAAGCTTTCCCGGTTAGGGTTCCCCAGCCCGTGCAGCGTGTAATATTGAAAGCCGCGCCCCGATTCCAGGCTGCCGCGGATATGGATGCGGATGAAACGGGAGCCTATAGCTGTGGTAAGCCCGGCCATATCCTCCTCGTTGGAGCCCATTCCATGGAGAGTAAACAAAGCAGGCAGCTGCTCATTTGGTTTTACGCCGCCGGAAGGCAGCTCTATTTTATAGGTAAAAGCCGGTTGCTTCATCACATGTCTCTCCTTCCTGACCAGGAGTAAAAATATTAGCAATATGAATTGTTTATTTATATTAATTTTAACTCTGGCGTACTGGCATGTCAAATGAAAATTTGCTAATATAAATATAACATTTCTTTTACTAATTTTTCGTTAAAAAGGAGAATGGGTTATGGATATCGGTGCCTCCATACGGGCCATCCGCAAGAAAAAGGGCATCACCATTGCCCGGATCTGCGAGGATACGGGATTATCCCAAGGCTTCCTGAGCCAGGTGGAAACAGGCCGGACCTCCCCCTCGATTGCCACACTGGAGAGTATTGCCCGGGCGTTGGGTGTACCGCTGCCTTATCTTTTGCTGCAAAAGGAAGAGCGTATGACGATTATCCGCAAAAACGAAAGGACGATTACGGCCAGCGGCCCGGAGCAGCTTCGGGTGGAGCATCTGGCGAAAACCAGCCACATGCGGATGATGATGGTGGAGGTTCCGGCCGGAGGTTCAACCGGTTCGGAGGTTCATGCCCATAACGGGGAGGAAATTCATCTAGTGGTGAAAGGGACCATTTGGGCCCGGCAGGGTGAGGATGAAGGGGTGTTTCAAGAGGGGGATTCATTTTCCTGGAACGCCTGTGTTCCGCATACGGTGAAGAATATCGGGGAGGAAACGGCACTCGTGCTCATCGCCGTCCAAAGGGACGCGGGAGAAGGGGAAGATTATTTATAACTGCCGCGGCAGTTTCCCCTTCCCTCTGTATCTTGATAAGACTAACGGACAGCCCCATTGCGAAAGTTATCGAACCATTGTGCCATCTCTTCGTCGCTGTCCACCTTTAGCAGCTTGAAAATTTCATAAGCAAATTCAACAGCGGCCGTTTCATTGGCAGTAATAAGTCCCCCGTCAACCACAACCTGCGCGGACATATAATTCAACTGGCCGTTATAGCCTGTTTGACTTTGGAAAAGCTCCAAGCTGTCTCCCGTATGCCTGACATGATCAAGGAAACCGTGCTTACACAGAAAGGTCGTTGCCCCGCATATCGCTGAAACAGGAATACCGGCTCCCTGGACTCGTCTGATGAAATCAGCAATCTCACCATACTCATTCTCTTCCCAGGAAAGACCGCCCGGAAGAATAACCATTGCAAGAGTATCAAAATTGCGATAGTCGCTTATGGTAACATCCACATATGCTTTAATGCAGCCCATAGACTGTTTGGGAGCTTGGTCCAGGGCAATGGTCTTGACGGTATAATCCGTAAAGGAATTGGCGACTGCAATGGCATAGCTTGCTTCCCAATCGCACCAGCGGTCAGTTAAGAGCAACAGAATTTCGTCCCTTATCCTTGTCATAAGCAACTCCCGTCAGCATGTTTATTCGGCCATTCCATTATAGCCTGCCCGCAGTTCCGGCGGAACGGGGAGAACAGGTACAAAAAAAGCTTCCCCACAACGGGAGAAGCTTCTTTGTTGTATTAAACCATGACCTTGCACAGATCGTTAGCGAAATCCACCGGATCGGCTACGGGCAGCCCTTCAATAAGAAGTGCCTGATTATACAGCAGCTTGGTGTACAGCTCGAGCTTCTCCTTGTCCTGGGCCAAAGCACCGTTCAGGGACTTGAAGATATCGTGGTTGACGTTGATCTCCAGCACCTTGTCGGCTTTTACGTCCTGGCCGCCGGGCATCGCCTTCAGGGTTTTCTCCATCTCGATGGTAACCTCACCTTCGGAGGACAGGCATACGGGATGGCTCTTCAGGCGTTTGGAGGCGCGCACCAGCTTCACCTTGTCGCCAAGAACATCCTTCATGGCATCGAACAGATCCTTGTGGCTGGTTTCCTCGGCTTCATCCTTGGTTTCCGTCTCTTCAATGCCCAGGTCTCCGCCGGACACATTGCGGAATTCCTTTTCCTTATAGTTGGTCAGCATCTTCACGGCGAATTCATCGATATCATCCGTGAAGTAGAGGATTTCGTAGCCCTTATCGGCAACCAACTCGGTTTGCGGCAGCTTCTCGAGACGCTCAACAGACTCGCCGGCAGCGTAATAGATATATTTTTGCTCCTCCGGCATACGGGACACGTATTCGTCCAGGGTAACCGGCTTTTTCTCCTTGGAGGAGTAGAACATCAGAAGATCCTGCAGATCCTCCTTGTTCATGCCGTAGTCGCTGTATACGCCGAACTTCAATTGGCGACCGAAGGCCTTGTAGAAGGTATCGTATTTTTCCCGCTCATCCTTCAGCAGCTTCTGCAGCTGGCTCTTGATGCGGTTTTTGATATTCTTGGCGATGAGCTTCAGTTGGCGGTCATGCTGCAGCAGCTCACGGGAGATATTCAGCGACAGGTCCGCGGAATCCACCATGCCCTTGACGAAGCCGAAATAATCGGGCAGCAGATCGCCGCATTTTTCCATAATCAGCACGCCGTTGGAGTACAGCTCCAGACCCTTCTCATACTCCTTGGTGTAATAATCGAAGGGTGTGCTGCTGGGAATGAACAGGATGGAGTTGTAGTTCACCGCACCGTCCACACTCAGATGGATATGCTTCAACGGTGTGTCGAAGCCGTAGCGTTTGTCCCGGTAGAAATTCTCGTAGTCCTCATCCTTCAGCTCGCTCCGGTTTTTGCGCCAGATGGGAACCATGCTGTTCACCGTCTGCTCCTCGCGGACCTCCTCGAACTCCCCTTCTTCCCCTTCCTTGGGCTTGTGGGTGGTGACCTCCATCTTGATGGGATAACGGATGAAGTCGGAGTATTTCTTGACGATAGCCTTCAGGCGGTACTCCTCCAGGTACTCATCGTACTTTTCCTCTTCGGTGTTTTCCTTGATCTTGAGTACGATTTCGGTGCCGGGAGCGGCTTTTTCGGCGGTTTCGATCGTGTATCCTTCGGCTCCGGTAGACTGCCAACGGTGAGCCTCGTCGCTGCCGAAGGCGCGGCTGGTGACGGTCACCACATCCGCTACCATGAAGGCAGAGTAGAAGCCTACGCCGAACTGCCCGATAATGTCGTGGCCGTCCTTGGACTCGTTTTCGGTTTTGAAGGAGAGGGAGCCGCTCTTCGCGATGACACCCAGGTTATTGTCCAGCTCTTCCTTGGTCATGCCGATCCCCGTATCGGTGATGGTCAGGGTGCGGGCAGCCTTGTCGGCGGTAATCTTGATATAGTAATCTTCCCGGTTGAACTCCAGCTTGTCGTCGCTCAGCGCCTTGTAATACATTTTGTCGATGGCGTCGCTGGCGTTGGAAATAAGCTCCCGCAGGAAAATTTCCTTTTGTGTGTAAATGGAGTTGATCATCATTTCCAGCAAACGCTTGGACTCAGCCTTAAATTGCTTCTTGGCCATGAATAAATCTCCCTTCCATGCCGATCATTTGGTCAAATGTTAGCACTCAACAATAACGAGTGCTAATCCTTTATTTTTTATACCATAAAGTGGGGTTTCCAGTCAATAAGGTGTGCCTCTGTTCCGTCTTTTCGTCCATTATCCCCTTTACTCAGGGCGGGTGGATGAAGGCGGGAAGACGGGATGGCGGTATTCCCCTGAGCCAAAGGGATAGTGGACCACAAGCACACCTGCGGCGAAATGAGATCGGCCAACAAGCATGGCGGCGCAGGCACCTGCGGCGGGGAATAGCGGAAGCCTGCTTCCGTTATCGGCGACGCCGCGAAACAGCAAAAACCCCCGGTTCCACGGAACCGGAGGCTGGGAATGCAGGTGTGTATAGTAGAGCCTAGGCGCTTTTAGCGGAAGGTCACAAACTCCCCTACCGGCTTGCGGTAGCCGCGGGGACGGATATTGTCCTTCACGGACTTGCCGATGGTGATGAGCAGCACCGGCACATACCGGTCCGGGATATCCAGCACCCGCAGCATCTCCTCCTGATTGAAGCCGATCATCGGGCAGGTATCCCAGCCCTTCTCCTTGGCAATGAGCATAAATTGCATGGCGGACAAGGAGGCATTGCGGATGGCCTCATCCCGCTGGTAGGCATCATTATTCTCATAAGCTCCGGTAATGGTGCCGATCAGTCCGTCATAATCCTGCTGGGACATCACACCCAGGGTACGAAGTCCGCCATAAATCTCCGGCGCCTTCTCATAGGCCAGCTTATCTCCCAGGACCACAATCGCCGCCGAGGCCGTGTGGACCTTATATTGGTTATATGCCGCCGCACGTACCTTCTCCTTCAGCTCCGGATCGCTGACCACCACATAATGGGCGTGCTGCAGATTATATGCGGAGGGGGCAAGGCGGGTTTGAGCGAAGATTTCCTCCAGCTCGGCCGGGGCGATCTCTACACCCTCTTCGAAATTCATCGCCGAGCGGCGGGCTTGCACAACATCCAGCAGTTCACTCATGTTCATCCAACCCTTCTTTATAGTGATTATTAACTTACATTATACAAGTCGTTTCCATAAAGTAAGGATACTGCTGTACTTGGGGATTGTCAACAAGAAAATTCCAGGGTTTTCCGCACGCACACCCACGCACAAAAACCCCCTCCGTTACCGGAAGGGGCTCCTGATTATCTGCCTATTGTGCCGATTGTTTAAAATAGGCCAACCCTGCTTCATGGGCAGCGACCAGCCTGTCACAAAGAACATCCCATTCCTCGTCCAGGATCAGCAGCTCCGGCTGGCTGCGGTACCAGTCCACGGACTCCCGGATGCCCTCCTCAAACCGCTTCACAGCCCGGTATTCCGGAACCAGCGCTTTGATCTTGGAATTATCGAAGCACACGCTGTTCAGCTTATCCCCCACCAGCTCACTGTGGAGCGCAGGCAGGCAGCCCGTCATAAAATCTGCCGACAAATGCAGCAGATCCGGCTCATAACCCGCCGCTGCACCTAGATAGCGGGTAATTTGGTCCCAAGTCAGCACCTCATCAGAGGTAATCTGATAGGCTTCGCCGATGGCTTCCTTTCGTCCCAGCAATCCGGCGAAGGCAACAGCAAAGTCCGTGTTGTGGGTCAGCACCCACAAGGAGGTTCCATCACCCGGAACAATGATCTTCTTGCCCTGGCGCATCCGTTCCAGAATGCTCCATTGATGCTTCCGGCTGTTGAAGGCTGTGGGAAGCTTATCAATCCCGTAGGTGTGGGAGGGGCGCACAATGGTAACAGGGAAGCCGTTCTGCCCATAGGCCCGCAGCAGGATGTCCTCGCAGGCAATCTTATTCCGGGAATAGTCCCAGAACGGGTTAGCCAGAGGCGTCTCCTCCGTGATGAACGGGCTTGCCGGAGGCTTCTGGTAAGCGGAGGCGGAGCTGATGAACACATACTGCCCCGTAATCCCCGAGAACAGCCGGATATCCGCCTCCACATGCTCCGGCACATAGCTGATCCAGTTCACCACCGCGTCGAAGCTTCGGCCGGACAATAGCTCCCGGATGGAAGCCTCATCCCGGATATCCCCCTGCAGCAGCTTGGCCCCTTCCGGAATGAATGCTGTACGGTTGCCGCGGTTTAACAGATACAGCGTATGGCCCTGGGCGATAACACGCTCCGAAACGGCAGAGCTGATCACACCCGTTCCGCCGATAAATAGAATATCCATTGGAGGTTCCTTCCTGTCCCTTTATATTTGTCACTGCCGCCAAGCGGCGGGATGATCCTCGGACACCATATCCAATTCGGCGGCCTTCAGAGCCGATTCCAGCTGAGCCACACTTTTGAAGCCGGGAATGCAGGTGCTGACAGCTTCATGCTGAAGGCACCAGGCAATGGCCCATTGAGCCATATCCACACCCTCCGGAACCTCCCGCTCCCGGATATCCGCTACCTCCTGCAGCCGCTTGTCCGTGGCTTCCCGGTCCCGGCTGGAGCGAACATCATCCTGCCCGAATACGGCACCCGGCTTGTAGTTGCCACTTAAGAAGCCGCTGGCCAACGGAACCCGGGCCAGGACCCCCAGGTCATGGCGGAGACAGCTGGCGAAAACCTCTTTTTCCGGCGCGCGGTCCAGACGGTTATATACAACCTGAATGGCTTCCGCCTTCAGACGCGGAGAGGCCTCCACCTGCCTGACATTTTCGTTGCTGCCGATAGAAATACCTAAATGACGGATTTTGCCGGTCTCCTGCTGCCGGTGGAGCACGTCCCACAGCTCGTCGTTCAGAAGCGCATCATCGCTGCCGGAGTGAAATTGGTACAAATCCACATAATCCGTGCGCAGCGCTGAAAGGGAAGCCTCCAGCTGCTTTACAACACCAGCCGGGCTCCAATCATCCTGCCGTTTGAGATGCCCGTGAAAATGATGCCCGAATTTAGTGGCAATCACCCACTCCGAACGGTTGCCTTGAATGGCTTCCCCGATCAGCGATTCGGATAGATGGTCACCGTAGCATTCTGCCGTATCAATGAGATTACAGCCCAGCTCCAGCCCTCTTCCGAGAATCGCCTGCACCTCCTTCACCGTAAACTCCTTGCCCCATTCCCCGCCGTACTGCCAGGTGCCGATTCCGATTACGGGCACCTTCAGCTCGGTTTTGCCCAGCCTGCGGTATTTCATCGGTTATCCCTCCTGCCTCATGGGCCTGAATTTGACTCTACAGGCATCATATCATTATCCATTTCGGCTGTTCAACTCGGCCTCAGCATCCCGGCGATAGCTGCCAATACGGTGTCGGGGTCCAGCCTGTCCGATTCGGCCAGCTCCTCATGCTCGCTGATGGACTTCTGGACCATCAGGCCGAACAGGAAGGAGATAATCATGGCCGAGGTCCGGCGCACAGGGAACGAAGAGGGGAGCAGCCCTCTAACCTGGCAGCCTTCCATCCACTCGGCGGTAAAGCTGATCCAGCTTCGCTGGAGATTGCCCACAATCCGGGCCACATCCGGCTGCTCCTGGCGGCTGAGCAGATAGATGAAGCAGCGCCGCAGAACGATCTGCCGTTGGTCGCCCGGCTCCAGCAGGCCCCTGACAATGACCGTCAGCGGCCCCAGCCTTCCCGGAGCCAGCGACCCAACCGGCCCGCCGGATGGGTGGCCTGGTGGGTGGCCTGGTGGGTGGCCTGGTGGGTGATCTGAGGGTTGGCCTGCCCCGCCGGTCCCATGCTCCCGATGGTGAGCTGCCTTGGTGCGGTATTCCTCCACCTTCCGGATCATGTGCTCCTCCAGAATAAGCCCGAACAGCTCATCCTTGCTCTGCACATAGTGATAGATGGCGCCTTTGGACATGCCCGAACGTTTAATAATCTCCTGGAGGGTCGTATTCTGGCAGCCGATTTCAGCGGCAAGCCGTTCGGTGGTTTCCAGCACAGCTTTTAGAGTAAGAGAGGTACGGTCCATTCATAGCTTCATTCCTTTTGGCTTTTTTCTTTGGAATAATAACTGTACGGGAAAATATTACCACGGATGGACACCTTGCGGAGCTCCTTGGCAAAGAACAGTTTGACAACCTCGTACCGCTCCTCCGTATCCTCATCCTCCAGCATCTCCATACAGCATTCCTGGAGGGAGCCGTAGAAATATTGATCCCCGTCATATTGCAGCATCAGCCGGCCGCCGTTGGAATTGAACAAGGCCATCAGGCTGGGAATATCGTTCCTTTCCTCCTCAAAAAGCACATTCCCACCATCAAAGTCACAAAATAATACACGCATTGTCATCTCTTCTCATCTCCTATGTAAGTTTATCTCTCAATTATCATAACAAACCGACTGGCGGTTTATAAAGTGTCTATTTTTTGAATTGTGGGAGTTGCGCGACAATAAACACAACAAAAAGAACCCCGCCATGTGGCAGGGTCCGGAAACTGCTGCTTTATTCTGATTGGGGAGACCGTTTCTTCTTGCCCTTCGCCAGGTTTTCCTCCACGCGGAAGGCGGTAATCCGGCGCACCAGCTCCAGCGGCAGAGGATCCTTAAAGGGGAACTGGACGGAGCCCTTCGCTCCTTTAAATGCAGCCAGCTCCCCCTGGAAGGCCTCGATTCCGCTGGGGGCAGGGTAAAACCCGATATGATGCTTGAATGCGGCAAAATGGACCAGATTCCCGTTCAGATAAAAGGTCGGCATCTGGTAGCTGATGATCTCCTTCGCCTCTGGAGCCGCCTCCCGGATAGTCCGGCGCATGGACTCCAGCTTGTCCTGGACCTCCTGGGGGAAGTCCGCTATATAAGCATCAATGGAAGCATATCCGCTTTGGGAATCTGACATAACAACGCCCCTAACTTTATTGTTCCCGGCGGGTGGAAATTCCCGACCATTGGGCTTCCAGCCAGGTTTCGAACTCGTCGCCCTTGTCGCCTTCGAAGGCATCATACAGATCCAGCCGCATTTTGCGCAGCTTCTCCTTAAACTCTTCGTAGGTATGTCCTTCGGGAAGGCTCTTCTTGATGCGGATCAGGGCCTTGCCTGCACCCTTAATCACCTCGCCCTTGCGCCGCGGCGGCAGCTGTACATGCTCTCCCAACTGCTTCAAGGAGCGGTAAGCCGCTTCCTGAACCGCATACACCGGATCGTTCTCCAAACGGTGCTTCAAAATATCGACAACCTGCTCATGCTTCAGCTGTCCCAGTTCCTTGACCGCGTCCAAACGGTCCTTCCAGCTGGAAGTGCGGCTTGCAGCAGCCTTCAGCTCTTCGTAGCCGGCAGGCAGGGGTTCCTTTTTAGTGTTTTTTGCCAATTGATCGCATCCTGTTCCATTAAGAAATAGTTTTGGTACAAGCCATTATACCACATTCTTCCCTGCCCTGCCCATCTGCCGTCGAATTGTATGGCAAAAGCCCGGGAGCCCCATCATAATATAGAGAAAGGAGGGAAAACCATGCAGCGCAAGCATATCGCCAATGCCGTCACCCTGTCCAGAATCGCCATGCTTCCTTTTCTTCCCCTGGCCTCCGGGAATGTGATGCTCTTTTGTATCCTGTATCTTGTGTGCGGAGCAACGGATACGGCTGACGGGTGGATCGCTCGCAAAACCGGCAGCCACAGCCCGTTGGGGGCCCAACTGGACAGCATTGCGGATCTTTGTATGTTCGCCGCCGTTTTTGTCTGGTGCTGGCTCCGGATGGGGCCGGATGTCCGGCCGTTCCTGCCTTGGGTGATCCTGACCATCGCAGTCCGGGGGCTGAATCTTGCCGTAGCCGCGTGGAAATACCGCACCTTCGCCATCCTGCATACCTGGGGAAACAAGCTGACAGGAGCGCTTCTATTTATCGCCCCCTTCATCATCGCCTCCGGGCATTACGCTCTTCTGTGGCCCGCCTGCATTCTCTCCGTCCTCTCCGCCTGCGAGGAGCTTCTATTGCATCTGTCCTCCCCCAGCCTGAACCTCGATAAACGGGGGCTGCTGTTCAAGGAAAGGGACTCCTAGGGCGAGTTTGCACACACGCCCTAAGACTTGCCCTTTTCCTTCAGCCGGAACGGATTGTTTACTGTAAGCTCCAGACTCTTCCCCCTCCTCGACGCCCCGACAATAACCTCATCCTGCCACCGCTGATAGAAATAAATCGGGATGGCGGTTCCGAACATAATCAGAAACGCGCCCCAATAATTCAGCTGTTGGAAGCTGTAAAGCCAACCGTCAAGAAACCACGGATTCAGTACAAAGGTGAACCCTGCGTCGACAACAAGATTTACCAGAAAAAACAACCACCACTTGTGATAGGTCAGCCGGAAAATCCAAAGGGTCCCAATGAAGAAGGGGCCGAACAAAATCGAGAGCATCGTAATGCTCCCCCATGGAAAGAGATATTGGTCAATAGTCCACCAATTGTAATAAAAGGCGGCCTCCGAAATTAAGGGCATTACCAGCATAGCCAGAAGGGTAGCCGGCATAAACCGCTTAATATCCTGTCTCTTCATGAAAAAAAGCGAAAACCATGGAGCTATCATGCCCACCCAGAGCAGCATTTTTGTCATCATCGGGCTTCCTTTCATCCGGATATAGGTTCAGGATGCCCCTTCCAATTCATTCCATACACGAAACTTCGGCATAACCGCATGATCTTCGGCAGCGCTTTCCTGTCATGTTCTTCCGGGAAACAGCTATTGCTGTCGCATGGCCGGAGCTCCCGCCCTTTTGTCAGTATTTCCCGGGTAATGACAGGATGGAGGCCTTGAGCATGCGGAGGCTCCATCCATTCGTCAAATCCTGCCCTCCGCCTCCACTCTGGCCAGGATTTCGCTGACGGTTTCCTCCGGCGTTTGCTCCGAATTATCCAGCCATAATCCGATTTTGGGCGTTTCTTCATGGAACAGACGGTAGAAGCCCTCCACCGTAAAAGAACCATAGCCGGTTTTGGCCCGCCCCGCTTCTCTTCCGGCAACCGTTTCCGGATTTGGACAAAGCGCCACCACATAAAGCGGACGATGGCGGATCATGTCTACAAATTCCCCCAAGGCTCGTCCAATGTAATTGTCCTGCACCACTACCTGAAACCCTGCCTCGCAATAAGCCTCCGCCGTCGCTGCTGCCAGCCGGTAGCGGAGCCGGAGCTGCCTCATTGCCTCCTCGGAAGGATCGGGGGACATCTCCGCTCTTCCCGACACCACCATCCTCCGGAATACATCCCCGCGCACATGGACCCCACGCTCGAAACGCTCCGCCAACAGCTGCGACACCGTAGACTTCCCTGCCGCCATAATCCCGGTCACCACGATGATCCCTGTTTTTCCGACCATTATTTTTCCCCCTTAAGGAATGATTTACCCTGTATATCTTTCACAAAGTAAATAACCCGCTCTGTTTCTCGGAAGCCGCTGTTCTGATGGAAGGTTTGGCTTAAGGTATTGTCCTCCAGGCAGTCGGAGGCAAGCTGAGCCAGCCCCTTGTCTCTGGCGAATTGCTCGGCCCTGGCGATCAGCTGACGGGCCACGCCCCGACGTCTCCATTCCGGAAGCACATAGATGGCCTCCAGGAAGGCCACCGGTGATCCCTCCGTGCCGTTAACATAATCCTGCCGTACGGAGACATTCATAAAACCCACGGCATACCCATTTTCCAAACACAGAAATCCGGTTTCCTTGCCCGTTGCCAAAAATACCGCAAATTCCGCCTCCAGCTCCCCGGCGGCATGTCCAGCGAACAAACGGGAAGCCAGCTCCGCCCACACTCCCAGGTGAGATGAATCCGCCTGCACAATCTCCATTTCCATTTCCATCTCCCTTTCTTCATATATAAATGAAATCCGTCTATACTGCGATTTTCCGCCGCCCGGAAATGATGCAGTTCTATTCAAATATACCACTTTATACCGATAGCATATTCTTATAGACAGATAAAAGAATAAATAAAAACTTTCTCTACCACCTGCCGTATAATCTTAGGTATAATCGACAGGTGCTTTTAAAAACAAAGAAATCTGGTGATGACATGTTTCAAATCAAGTGGTTGTGGCAGAATCTGAAAGGGGACCGGGCACGGTATGTAATAGCCCTCTGCCTGTCCGTGCTGACAGCCTCGCTCACTGTAGTAAACCCTTACATCAGCCAGCAGATTGTGGACACCTTCATCTCGGGAAACGACGCACTGGAGAACCTGAGCGCCCAGAAAGCGCTTCTCATTACCCTGTGTCTGTCCATGATCGGATTTTCGCTTCTGCGGACGGGTCTTGCTTATCTGACCTACATGCAGTACGAACGATCCTCCCAGAACATGATGTACCGGGTGCGTATCTTCCTGTATAACAAAATCCAGGGCCAGGATATGCACTACTACGACCACAACCGGACCGGAGACCTGATGACCAAGATGACAGGCGATCTGGAAATGGTACGACACTCCATGGCGTGGATTGTCAAGATGATCATTGAATCGCTGGTGGTGTTTGCGGCGGCGCTGATTTATTTCTTCAGCATCGACGTGCAGCTGACTCTGTGGCTCCTGATTTTGTCTCCCGCAATTTTTATGACGGCTTTCCTGTTTGCCAAACGGGTCCGCCCCATGTACGTGGACCTGCGCGAGAAGCTCTCCCAGCTGAATACCACCACCCAGGAGAATATCGCCGGCAACCGGGTCGTAAAAGCCTTCGCCCGGGAGGAATATGAGGTGGAGAAATTCACCGAGAAGAATGTCAATTTCTCCAAAGCCAACAAAGCGGCCGCCATGGTCTGGCTGGATTACTTCCCGTTTTTGGAAACCTTCGCCCAAGGCTTCAGCGTCATTCTGATGCTGGCCGGCGGGATTTTCGTCATGAATGGCCGAATTACCTTCGGCGAATTCGCCGCCTTCTCGTCGCTCCTGTGGGGCTTGTCCAACCCGATGCGGAACATCGGCATCATCATTAACGATATTCAGCGTTTTATTGCCAGCCTCAATAAGATTGTCGACGTCTTCTATGCCAGTCCGCGGATTGTAAACAAACACAATGCCGTGGTGAAACGCCGGTACCAAGGCCGTATCGAATTCGATCATGTCACCTTTAAATATGACAATGTTACCGTTCTGGATGATATTAACCTGAAGGTAAACCCCGGAGAAACCGTAGCCATCATGGGCTCCACCGGCTCGGGCAAAACCTCTCTGATCAACCTCATCCCGCGCTTTTACGATGTGTCCAAAGGACAGGTGCTGGTGGACGGTGTGGATGTGCGCAAGCTGGAGCTTGACGAGCTCCGCTGGAATGTGGGCATCGCCACCCAGGATGTGCTGCTGTTCTCCGACACCATCGACGGCAACATCGCATACGGCAACCCTGAGCTTCCCGAAGCGGACGTAGTGAAGATGGCCGAGCTGGCGGCAGCCCATGATTTTATCAGCAAAATGCCGGAGGGCTACGACACCATCGTAGGCGAACGCGGCGTCGGCTTGTCAGGCGGACAGAAGCAGCGGATCGCCCTGGCCCGTGCCATAGCGGTGCAGCCGCCGATCCTCATCCTGGACGATACCACCTCCGCCGTGGATCTGGAGACAGAGGAGCATATCCAGAAGAGCCTTCGGGAGCTGGAATTCTCCTGCACCAAGATCATCATCGCCCAGCGGGTGTCCACCACCGCCAACGCCGACCGGATCCTCATTCTGGACAACGGCAAGGTGATCGAGGAAGGCACCCACGCGGAGCTTCTGGCCAAACGCGGGTATTATTACGAAGTCTTTATGCTGCAGAATGAGGGTATCGGAAGGCAGGTGAACGCCAATGGCAAGGAATAAATTCGATATTGACGAAAACCTGGAATCGCCGTTTGACATCAATCACTTCAAACGGGCCATGATTTATATCCGGAAGCAAAAAAGCCCCATGATTCTGGCCTTCACCTTAAGTGCGCTGTCTGCAGCTGTCGGCCTCTCCGCCCCGCTGATCATGCAGCATATCGTCGACGTGGTGATTCCCGATAAAGCAGTTGGCGCCTTGGTCGGCTGGTCGGCCCTGATCCTGTTCACCATCGTGGCCAGCGTCATTATGGCTACCTACCGCTCCCGGATTATGACTCGGGTGGGGCAGGATATTATCTTCGATATCCGCACGGATCTGTTCAAGCATCTCCAGGAGCTGCCGTTCCAGTATTATGATGACCGACCCCAGGGCAAGATCCTGATCCGGGTGGTCAACTACGTCAACTCCGTATCGGATGTGCTGTCCAACGGAATTATCAACTTTGTTCTTGAAATCGTCAACCTGCTGTTTATCGCCATCTTTATGTTTATGGTCAACGCCAAGCTGTCCCTCTTGATTCTGGCGGGACTTCCGGTATTCCTGGCCCTGATGATTCTGATCAAGAACGGCCAGCGCCGGGCCTGGCAGGCGGTTTCCAACAAAAGCTCCAACGTAAACGCCTACCTCCAGGAAAGCATCAGCGGCATCCGCGTCACCCAGATTTTCACCCGGGAGCAATACAATGAGGGCACCTTCACCCGGCTGGCGGGCAATTTCCGCAAGGCATGGATGCATGCCCAATTGTACAACGGCTTTGTCCCGTTTGCCGTAGATAATCTGGCCACCATCGTGTCCACCTCCATCTATCTGGTGGGACTGCTGATCCTGGGGCCGGAGGAGGTCACCTTTGGGGTGATCATCGCCATGACCAGCTACGCCGCCCGGTTCTGGCAGCCGATCCTGAACCTGTCGAACTTGTACAACTCCTTCATCAATGCCGTGGCTTATCTGGAGCGGATCTTCGAAACGTTGGACGAACCGGTGACGGTAAGCGATATTCCCGACGCCCTGGAGCTGCCCCCCATCAAGGGGGATGTCACCTTCGACGATGTGACCTTCGCCTATGAGCCGGGCCGCAACATTCTGGAGCATCTGTCCTTTAAGGTAAAAGCCGGGGAGAGCATCGCTCTGGTAGGCCCTACCGGCGCAGGCAAAACCACCGTGGTGAACCTGATCTCCCGGTTCTACAACATTACCGGCGGACGGATTCTCGTGGACGGTCATGATATCAACCAGGTAACCCTGAAGTCCCTGCGCAGCCAAATGGGCATTATGCTCCAGGACAGCTTCATCTTCTCCGGCACTATTCTGGACAATATCCGCTATGGCCGGCTGGATGCTACCGAGGAGGAAGTAATCGCCGCAGCCAAGGCTGTCCGTGCCCATGACTTCATCCAGGAGTTCGAAATGGGGTACAAAACCGAGGTGAACGAACGCGGCTCCAAGCTATCCCAGGGCCAGCGCCAGCTGATCTCCTTCGCCCGGACCCTCTTGGCGAATCCGCGTATTCTGATCCTGGACGAAGCCACCTCCTCCATCGACGCCAAAACCGAGCGCCTGCTGCAGGAAGGGCTGAACGAGCTGTTGAAGGGCAGAACCTCCTTCATCATCGCCCACCGGCTGTCCACCGTAAAGAACTGCGACAAGATCATGTATGTGGCCGACAAGGGTGTGGCGGAGGCAGGCTCCCACGATGAGCTTATTGCCCAACGTGGCCTGTATTACCGCTTGTATTCCGCACAGAAAATGGAAGCGTAGACGCCTTACGGCGACAAAAACCCCCGGCCCTCTTGTGGAGGAATCCGGGGGTTTTTTGAGTTGTCCGGCGAGCTTGAGGCGGACGGGTTTAGCTTGGAGCGGCATCCTTCCAAGCCGGCAGCTTGGCCATGGTGCGTGCCGCAATACCACGGGCGGCTTGTCCGTCCAGGCCTTGAGTACGGATGAGGAAGCCGGTCATTCCCTCCAGCCTTTCTTCATACGACTGCATCGTTCCGTCCGGTCTGGCGCAGAAGCCGCAATAATCCTTGCTTTTATCCCCACCGGGAAAATCGGTGTCCTGGGTCATCGGCATGCCGCAGGCAATACATATTTTCATGCTTTTTCATACGCCTCTAATGCCGGAGCCAGGCACTGGGTGATTCCTGTTACACCGCTGACGGTCAGGGTCATTACAATGGTGTCCCGGACCTCCTCCCGGGTTGCTCCCGCCCGTTTGGCCATAGGCACATGGGCCACAACTGCTCCCGCTTCCCCCCGCGAGGCCTTAATGCCGATATAGATCAGCTGCCGCAGCTTATCGTCCAAGGACAATTGAGACAGCGTGCCGATCAGTTGGTCGAAGGCCTTGGCCGCCTCCGGCGACTCCTCCCGGAACACCTGGAATGCATTTTTACCTGACATAGTTACCGCTTCCCCTCATATGGATTCACTCCCAAATCTTTAAACCCCTCTACTCCCAGCTCCGTCAGAACGAAGTACTTGGGATTTTGTTCATCCCGCCGGAACCAGCCCAGCTCCAGCAGCCGCTCGAACAGCCGGTTTCCCAGCGTCCCCCCCAGATGCTCGTAGCATGGCTTCGCCATTAATGGGATTGGGTCAGTTTGCGTCCTCCGCAGCGTCATGGCAGATCAGCTCCTTTTTTTTGAACCAGCTTCAAATAATGCTCCGTCAGGGTTTGCCCATGTCGGCGGAGAACCCCTCCCTCCGGCGCGAACAAATCCCCGTTGCCCAGATAATAATGGATCAGCCCCATCCATGTATTAAACAGCAAGCTCAAGGGCAGCTCCGTTTCTCCGTCCACACCTGCTTCCGCCTGCTCCCGCTCCAGCGCTTGGCTGAAATGGAAGGACACCGCCGACTGCAGCCCCGTCCAGGCATCTCTGGCCTCCTGCGGAAGCAGCCGGTTCTCGATGACCAGCCGGGTATAAAAGGGCTCATGCCTGCTTATGCCGGCAATATGAACGTCAAGAAACTCCCGGAGTGTCCGGCAGGAAACCGCTGACAGGTGGGTGTCTTGGGCAATTTCACCGCAATAGGCTTCCAGCACCTCTGCAACCAGCCGCTCCTGAGTGGGAAAATGGAGGAACACCGTGCCGTGGGAAACACCAGCCGCCTTGGCTATATCAGCCATCCGGGCGGCCTGGATGCCCTGGGCGGAGAAGACGTCATAAGCAGCCTGCAGCAGCGCCGTTCGGGTCTCTTCCTTCTGCAATTGGCGCGTTGTTTTCTTCATTCGATGACTCCTTAATCACTGACTGTATAGTCATTATATTCCCAAAAGAAAATCCTGTCCATAGGGAAGACAGGATGACTTGCTCCGCGCTGCACCGGGCCAGCCGGCTACACGATCCGCTGCAGCTTACTTAACACCTCGAAAAAGTCCTTCAGCCGTTCGGCGCCGATTTCCCGCTCTACAGCCGCCTGGGCCTCCTCCCATAAGGGCATAGCCTCCTCCAGCTTGGTTTGGCCGCCGGCACTTAAGGAAACGGATTTTTTCCGGGAATCCGTTTCATCGGGCTTTACCTGGACGTATTCTTTTTTGCGGAGAGTCTCCACATTCCGGGTTACGGTGGTTTGGTCCATCAGGGCCAGCTCCGCCAGCTCGCCGATGGATATCTGGGGGTGGGCCGAAATATCCACCAGCAGCCCGAATTGCGCCGCAGGCAGCCCCGCGGGCAAAAAATGCCTGTCATAAAATTGCGTCACCGCTCTGGCGGTCATCCGCATCTGCTTGCATGCGCATTTATGGACGGAACGGCCTGCTGCCATACTTGTCACTTCCCTCTTTATGCCTCCAACAGCAACTCATCCCGAACGGTTTCGGCCATACGGCGGATGCCGTCATGGCTGCTGCCGCAGGCCTGCAGAATCGGGTCGCGGTAGCTGTCCCGGTAATTGTTGCGCATATAGTTTAACACATTTATTTTCCACTTCCATAATTCTTCCCCGGATAAATAGAAAAATTTGGGCTGGATCTTCTCCCGGTAGGTTTCCTCGGAGAGCTCCAGAATCCGCTCCGGCTCCAAAAGCCCCGCCACCTCCGTCAATCCGGGGAAATCCAGGGCCTCCTTCCATTGGTTCCGGTTAATGGGGCAGGCATCCTGGCACAGATCGCAGCCGTAGATGCAGGTCCCGAAGCTATTGCGGAGGGGCTCCTGCCACAGATCGCGGCCGCCGAAGGTGGTCATGTAGGAGATACAGGCGGTGGGCTGCATGACGTAGGGAGCGGACAAGGAGCTGGTGGGGCAGGCGGACTGGCATTTAGTGCAGCTTTTGGGGCATTGGGGCAATATCTCCTGCTGGCGCAGCTCCATCTCTCCGTCGGTCAGCCATGCCTCCAGATGAATCCAGGAGCCGCTTTTGGTGTACAAAAAGTTATTCCGCCGGATGATGCCGAGCCCCGCCTCCAGAGCCGCCCAACGCAGACCCACCACGCCGAACTTCCGGTTGCCAGCGGTGCGCATCCCCAGCTCCTGCAGATATTCCTCCATCTGAAGACTGCTTTGGTATTCCGTTGTATTCGCATCCGCGCGAATATCCGTCAGATAGGCTTTGGCGATACGGCCTCTCACCTGCTCTGGAATCCGGTATTTGCCGTAAGGCATGGTGAGGACCACCACCGACCTTGCCCAGGGAAAATGCGCCAGCGGCTCCGTCAACCGCAGCTGGTTCCGGTAAAAGGGCACGGATTCCGGAAGCTTCTCCATCCGCTCGGCGAATTTATCCCTGTAACCGCCCATAGCGTCGATAGGGATAATGCCGCAGCCCTCATACCCCAGCTCCTCCGCACGCTGGCGGATCAGCTGTTCCTTGGTGAGTGTCATGCCGGTTGCCTCCTTTATATGTATATGCATATATAGAACATGAAAGGTTTGTTGGCTTCAAGCAGGATCGATCCGCATTTTCATGTATATGCATATATTATTCCCGCCTGCTGCAGGTGTCAAGCAGAATCCGGCCGCCCAGACGGGCAGCTGTAGTAGCTGCTGCAAGACACCTAAGAGCACTGCGGAACGGCAACGCCAAGGATCAGGCCTCGCGCCCGTCGGGCTGTGTCTGGAGATACGGACTGGGCTGATTGGGGTCGATGCCGCGTTTGCGAAGGTCTTTGTTGATGACCCGATTCATATTCCGGGCCATCAACCACCAGATTACTCCCGGCAGCCGGAACTGGGCCGCCTCATATACACGTGGCGGTGCAACCTCTCCCCGTTCCACATGGCCGAAGAACAATTCCAGCTGGGCAAACACCCTTTTGCCGTGGGGCAGAGTATGGATAGGCTTGCCGTTCAGTAACGCCCCCATCCCCATAACAAAGCCCCCCTTGTACTTCACCGGGCAGCTTTGTGCGAAGAGCTCCAACAGCTGGAGTCCGCATTCATGGGTGTGGGGGTATGGCATCCCTCCCTGGATGATGCCGTACAGGTCCTGCCCGTGGAGGAGCTCCGGGTGCTCTGCCAGCAGCTCCAAAAACGCCACGGTATCGGCCGGATACGTATTGATGTAACAGGGTCCGCAGATCACCAGAGCATCCGCCTGGGAAACGGCCTCCAGCAGTCTGCCGGGGCGGTTCAGATGGGCGTACAGCTGCCAGACCTCGGCCGACTGCCCGTGCCCGGTGAGGTATTCCTGCGCCATATCGGCTAAACGCGCACTGGTTCCTTTTGGCCGCGGACTGGCATTCAACAGCAGTACCTTTCTCATATGCCCACCGCCTCCTTGGCAATTGTCCGTACGATCTCAAGCTCCGCAGGCTTCCCCGAATCCACCACAAACGGCTTGCCCGCACCCCGGGTAATCGTCAGCATCTCGCGGATCAGCCTGGAAAATGCCGCCGTCTCCGCTCCGGTAACACCGTCCCGCACCCCCACGGCCATCAGCCGGAATTGCCGCCCGGAGAAACCGCCCTTTACCATTTCTCCCTTTTCCACAAAATAACGCCGGTCCATCAGGAGTGCGAATTTATCCAGCACCCGCTTCGCCTTGACGGAGTATCCCCCGAACACCATTGGCGTAACCAGAACCAGCAGCCCGGCCTCCAGCACCTGGGGAAAAATCCAGTCCGCATCATCCCGCACCACACAGCGGTTATAGCTTTGGTAGGTGCAGCCCCCGCAGTTGCGGCATGGCTCTACCCGTGTCTGGTCCAAGGAAATGTACCTGCAATCCGCCCCCAAGGCCAGCAGCTCCTTATGCAGCATATGGCCTATGCCGTGTTTCCCCTCATCCGCAAGCAAGGTGATCATAGCTCCTCCTTATCTCCGTCCGCTCCTCCGGGACAGGCCAGAATACCGTTTAATACCAGGTCCATCTGTACGGCAAAAAGCTCCTCCGCCTCCGCGAAGCTTATCCCTTGCCGCCGGGAAATCATCAGATTGAAGCCGAGAAAGGAGCTCCACAGGGCAAAGGCCGTGTGGGCCGGATTCAACTGCCGGATCTGACCGGCGGCTATCCCCTCCTCCAGCCTGGCTGCCATATAGCCGATCCATTCCGGCGGGGTGCCGGTGTCCCCCTGATGTCTGCTGTACTTGTGCAGGACAATCAGGTTATACTTCTCCGCCTCCTCCAAGGCCAGCCTCAGAATCCTGTGGAACACCCGCCTCGCATTCCAGACGAAATCCCGGCTCTCGTCCAATACGCCGCGGATTTCCCCATGGAGCCAGGCCGTTTCCTGCTCCTCAATGGCGTCGATGATCTCCTGCTTATCCTTAAAATGGTGGTACAGCACACCTGTGGAATAATTCATCTCCTGAATGATCTTTCGCACGGAAACCGCCTCGAAGCCCTCCCGGATGCCAATGCCCAAGGCAGTCTCCAGAATGGCCTGGCGGACCTTGTCGCTGCGCTGCTTCTGCTCATCTCTTGCCATAAGGACGGTCCCCCCCAGCTTGGCATAACGCCATTATTTTTCATAACACTGTTATGTAAATTGTAGGCCGGGTGCCGGGGACTGTCAAGAGGCAGACGGTTATGGGGGCAAAAGAGGCGCAGGGAGGGTGGAATTGGTGAAGGATGGGGGTCGGATGGGGGTCGGATGGGGGTCGGATGGGAGTTGGAAGCGGGCAGCGGAGGCAGCTAGTTGGCGGTTGGTGCGTTGGCGGGGTACCACAAGCAGCTGTATATGAATTTTCATATATAATTTCCGGGAAACGCTCCAAACAGGTCATTAAACACGAAATTTCATGCATAATTGGGCCGATTTGGTTATACTGGGCTATTTATATATGAAATTTCGAGTATAACCCCTCAGAAAAGCTCAAATTCCAAAATGAAACACGAAATTTCGAGTTCAGCATCTGGCCAGCCCCCCTGACTACCACTACCGTAACACCGTCTTCTCCCCACGCCCTCCAAGTCCCCTGATTACTCTATTTTCCCTCCCTCACCGCCCTCGCCCGCCCCCCTCTTCCACTTCCACCGGAGTTCCGGCACGCCTTGCATATTCATCCTGTTCAACCCTTGCGCTTTGGTGTATTCTGGTAGGAACAGAAAGGCAGGTTGCGCCCATGAATGACACCTTACACCCAACACCCAACGATCTAAGCACCTCCTCCAGCAGGGCAAAATCCGGGGCGCGGCTGATCCTGATTCTCGGGGCCCTGTCCGCCTTCGGCCCCTTGTCCCTGGACATGTACCTGCCCTCGCTGCCTGCCCTGGCCCGGGATTTGGGCAGCAGCGCCTCCCAGGCCCAGCTCAGCCTCACCTTCTGCCTGCTGGGTCTGGCCGTAGGCCAGCTGCTGGCCGGCCCCTTAAGCGATGTACGCGGACGCCGTGGTCCGCTGCTCATCAGTCTGGCGATATATTTCGTCGCCTCTCTGGCTTGCGCCTACAGCCCAAGCATCTGGGTGTTCTGCGCCCTGCGCCTGGTTCAAGGACTGGCGGGGGCGGCTGGCATCGTCCTCAGCCGGGCCGTAGTCCGGGACATGTACACCGGCACCGAGCTGACCCGCTGCTTCGCCATGCTGATGCTGGTCAACGGCGCCGCTCCTGTCCTGGCCCCCATACTGGGCGCCCAGCTCCTGAATTGGACCTCCTGGCGGGGCATCTTCCTGATCCTGACAGCCATCGGCATCATCATGCTGGCCTCCGTCTGGCTGTGGCTGCCGGAGACCCTCCCCCGCGAGCGCCGGGCCCGGGGCGGACTGCCCCAGACGCTGGCAGCGTTCCGGGATCTGCTCCGGGACCGGCGTTTTGTGGGATTGGCCTTATCCCAAGGCTTTATGTATGCCGCCATGTTCGCCTATATTTCCGGTTCTCCCTTTGTGCTTCAGGATCTCTACAAGGTCTCACCTCAAGGCTTCAGCCTGGTGTTCGCCGTGAACGGGCTGGGCATTATCCTGGCCGGGCAAACCGCCGGCAGGCTGGCAGGCCGGGTCCGGGAGGAGCGGCTGTTTGCTGCGGGCATCGCCATGGGACTGGCCGGCGGGCTTGGCCTTCTGGCGTCTGTGCTGGCGGATGCCGGACTTGCAGCCATCCTGTGCTGCCTGTTCCTGGTGGTCTCCAGCATCGGCATCGCCTCCACCTCCGGCACCTCCTTGGCCATGGAGCACTACGGCCATGCGGCAGGCAGCGCCTCCGCCCTGCTGGGGCTGGTTTCCTTCATCGCCGGGGGAATCATCAGCCCCCTGGTGGGACTGGGCGGGCAAGGAACCGCCCTGCCAATGGGTGCGCTAATTGCCGCAGCGGAGGTCGGGGCGCTGCTATGTTACCTCAGTCTGGCCGGCGGCAAACGCCAAAAAATCAGCCGCCGGAGCTGATCCATTAACTCAAACGGCAGAGGCTGGTGGCTTTTGGCCGGAAAAAGGGTATAGTTAAATAGGAGGGATCGCGCATGAAGAGTCAGGTTCAGCTTGGCTATACCTTGGGAACAAGCCTGCTGCTGTCTGCCGCAGCTTACTTTTACGCATCCAATTGGGAGGCGCTCAGCCGTTGGGAGAAGCTGGCGCCTCTTCTTGCTGCCATCGCCTTGATGTATGCGCTATCCGAATTTTTCGCGCGAAGACCAGGCCGCACCTTTCTCAGCCGCTTAGCCTTATTGGCAGGCTGTTTGTTTTTCGGCGTGGGTGTTGCCCTGGTCGGCCAAATGTATAATTCCCATGCGGACAGCTACAGCCTCTTCGCGGTCTGGCTGATTCCCGCTCTGCTGCTGGCCGTTATCACCCGCTGGCCGCCCTTCTTTGTGCTCAGCTTTATCCTGGCCCATCTGGCTTACCTGCTGTATTTCTTTCCGGGCTTCCGCTCCGGCGCCATTTCGGAATGGCGCATCATCAGCGTTCTGCTGGCTGCGGCAGCGGTGAATGTGGTCATCCTCATTCTGGCGGAACGCCACGTGCTTGCTTCACCTGCCATCAAAGCCCTATCCTTTACAGCCGCCTTCGGTCTCCTGCTGGTTGCCTCCAATTCCTTGATTCACGAGAGCCTGGGCGTTGCGGTGAACCTGCCCTTGTTCCTGCTTCTGGTATTGGCCGCCCCCTACTATTACCGGACCCGTCAAAAATTCTTCCTGCTGCTGACCGGGCTGTTCGTCTCCGTTCTGGCCATTGTGAAATATACGGAGCTGCTGATTCATTTTCTCGACGAAAGCTTCATTCTGTGGAGCCTCATCTTCGTGGTGCTATTTATTTGGGGGAATGTCCGTTTCATGGAGCTGATCCGTTCCTCCCCCTCCGCCGCAGCGGAGGACAGCCCAAACAGCGATGCCGTTTCCGAGCATAACGCACTTACCACGTGGGCTACCCGAATCCTGACGGCAGCGGCGATTGCCATTGCCACAGTGCTGGGAACAGCCGTCATCATCGGCTTTCTCGTCCTCACGCTGGGGATTGACCATCCGGAGTATGCCATGTGCGGGCTTGGCGCCATTGCCACTGTAGGGGCGATTGCCGCCGGAAAGCTGAACGGAGTTGTGCGGTACACCTTTTTGACCTGCGGTATGGTTGTAGGGGTATCCTCCGGCATCATCCTGGACAGTCTTCCCGTGTTGCTCTTCTTCTTGCTGACAGCGGTGGGGGCATTTGTGTTTATTCCGGGCACTGTTCAGCGGATTTACTGCCTGGTTGCCGGTGCGGTGATGGGCTGGGTTGTGCTGGATTGGCTGCTGGACAGCTCCGTTGCGGTATTTTCTGTCCTGGGCGCCGTCCTGCTTACGCTGCTGTTGGCCGCTTGGCTCTTCATCAAGCAGCCCGGCTTGCGCAATCCGTTGTTATACGGCGGGTACCCGTCCTATTTGCTGGTCTTTTTTATCCTCACCTTTATTACCGAAGGCACGGTCTATTATCTGATGAACGGATTGTTTTTCCTCACGGTTACGGCCGCCGTACTACTTTGTATCCGCAGATCCGTGACCTGGGTATATGTCATCAGTCTGGTTTTCTGGACCGCCTTCCTGGTGTACAAATATTACGATTTGGCCTGGAAGCTGCTCCACAAATCCTTCAGTTTGGCCTTGGCGGGTTTGATCCTGCTGGGGCTGACCATGTGGTACGAAAGGAGACGGGGAGGCAGCGGAGATCAGCCCGCTCTGCGCACAAGCCAGCGGCGTACTGCCGTATGGCTCCTGGCTGTGGTAACCCTGCTGCAGCTCGGCATCCTGTCGGCGCAAACCGCCCGCAGTGAATGGCTGTTGGCCCATGGCCAAACCATTAAGCTGGAATTAGCGCCGGTGGACCCCCGCTCCATGCTGCAGGGGGATTACGTGATCCTCTCCTACGAGATTTCCCGTCCCAAATGGGAGGATGCGGAATGGAAGAGGCTGGAGTCCAAAACCAAAACAGCTCTGGTGCTTGCACCCGATGAAGCGGGTGTTTACCGGCTGGAGCGGCTGTATGAGGAAGAAAGTCCCCTGCGGGAAGGGGAGGTGCTGATCCGTGGCAAATGGGACGGATACCGCGGCTTTGATTTTGGCATCGAGCATTATTTTATCCCCGAGGGTACAGGTATCGATCTGGTCGATGAGGTCCGTTACGCGGAGGTGAAGCTGTCTTCTAATGGGGATGCCATGCTGGTGCGGCTGACAAATGAATAGAATCATAAGGAAGCTTACTTGAATCTAAAAAAACCGCCCCCGGACTCGTTTCCAGGGGCGGTTCTGCTTATCTATCCTAAGAATTTCCCGTATCGGCGGAATCCTCCTGCTCCACGAAGGCCTTCAGGAGCGACAGCTTGTCCTCCCAATAGGCTTCGAAGAACACCAGCCATTCCCTGACCTCCGCCAGGGGCTCCGGGCGCAGCCGGTAGCGGGTCTCCCGTCCCGTCTTCCGGGAGCGGACAAGTCCGGCATCGGACAGGACATGCAGATGTTTGTTCACAGCAGTGCGGGAGATGGGAAAATGCTCCGAAATGGCGGCAATGGGCAGCTCCTCATCCGCCAGCAATCTCAGAAGCTTGCGCCGTGTGGGATCGGCGATGGCCTGGAACACGTCATGCTTGAGGGCAGGTGCAGCAGCCACGGTCAAGCCTCCACATACTGGACAAGCGCCTTATGCACAAGGCTCTCCCAGCCGCCGTCCATAATGCCGCGGATAACAGGATGGGGCTGCCCGAATTCGGTGAGCTTGTCCGCCTCCCAGCCGGAATGGATGAGGGTAAACTCTGTTTTGCCATCCTCCAATGCCGCCAGCAAAAACTCCAGCTGCCAGTCCTTCCCCCAGTCGAAGCTCAGCTTGTTGGGCGGGTCCACCTCTGTCACCTTGCAGGGAGAGTCACCGAATTGCCCCGACTTGAGGACAAACTCATGTCCGGCTACAGGCTCGAAGGTATTCTCCATCCACCAGGCGGCAATACCCCGGGAGGTAGCCACCGCTTTCCAAACCTTTTCGATCGGCGCATTCAAAATAACCGTTTTCCGGATTTCCGGCATTGTTCCCTGATGCTGCATCTATGTTCCTCCTCTAATTGTGACACCTATTGGTTTCATAAATATAATAACACCATATGGTTTCACATCGCAAATGGGAGTCTTTTAAATTACTTATTTCCAAAATATTCTTTACTATCTCTTCTGGATTTTTCAGGAACTACGCGATCCAATTCAAGATTTAACCACGACAGGGTCTTACTTCGAAAGAACTCCCTCATATGATTCTCTCCCTCAAGCATGGTTACATTAATCGTGCAGGACGGATTGGTAGAACACGATGAACATGCTTGATTATCACGATATGAATAATGATTCCTCAGAATATTTTTACACTGAAAAATGGGTTTTACTCCTTCTACCGCCTCTATTACATCCCAGAATGAAATTTCTTCAGCAGGCTTGGCAAGTTTATATCCTCCCTTTACGCCTGGCACAGAATTCACGATTCCAGCTTTGGTTAATTTTCCAAATACCTTCGAAAGATATGTCTCAGAAAGACCTTGAAATTCGGAAAGCTCTTTAATTCCTATACTATCTTCTGTTGGCGCATCTACTAAGTAAACGAGACTATGCAGAGCATACTCGACCATAACACTGTACTGCATATATAGCACCACTTTCTATTCTTTTACTTATTTCCTTCAAAAATAATATTATAAGCATCCAAAGTAACTTTGTAAAACCACCACCAAAAACTCCAAATGGTTTGACAAAAGAATGTGAAGGATATATATTAGCTACTGTATCAATCGTCGATTAACATTATCGACAATGAACATCCTTTGGTAGACCTTGTAAAATACTAAAGTATCATTTGGAGGGATAGTACATGGTACCACAGCGCCGTATTTCGTATTATGAAGTAGCACCCGAAGGTTTAAAAATCATGATGGAAATGGAGAAATATACAAAAGCATCTAGCGTTAATAGTACAATAAGAGAGCTTGTAAAAATTAGAGCATCACAAATAAATGGTTGTGCCTTTTGTATCGATACTCATACAAAAGATGCTCGAAAGATGGGCGAAACAGAGCAGCGTATTTATGGATTAAGTGCATGGGAAGAATGTAACTTCTACACTCCAATGGAAAAAGCAGCCTTGGAATTAACAGAGCATATTTCCCTGATTGCAACCAAGAAGGTTCCTGATTCCCTGTATCAAGAAGTGAGGCAGCACTTCAGTGAAAAGGAATATGTCGATTTGGTCTTGTTAATTAATCAAATTAACAGTTGGAACCGAATCGCGATATCAATGGGAACAGTTATTGGTTAACTTTGGCACACTGGTTAGCGCGGCCACCGGTAAGCAGGCACATGACGGAGCATCGCCTGGAACAATACGCTCCATTGGCGCAGGGTCAGGGACGCTGCAGACTGGCTCCGCTCTGCTTCAGCCTCTCTCAGGGCTGCCTTCATTTGGGCCGCGGTAAAAATCAGCTTCATCGGCTCATGGATAGGATGCCCGGCAGCACCCAGGAGAAAACCGGCAAAGGCGCAAAAACGCCCGTATTGCCCTTGAGGCAAAAGCGGCTCCTCCCTCCGCTCTGCATAAATGATGCTTCCATCCACTCTGGGCGGTGGTGAAAAGCAGGTGCGGGGGACCGGTCCTCTTTTTTCCATAAGATAATTCATCCTCCAGGCCAGCACCCGCGGATCCGTACAGCCCGATGCCGTGAACCGGATAGCTGCGCCTTTTTCCACAATAAAAGCTCCCCGCTGCATATTCCGGCTCTCCCGTCCCAAGAGCCTTTCCAACACCTCGGTGGTTATGGAAAAAGGCAGATTCGACACGGCAGTAAACGGCCGATCCGGCAGCTTCATCACTCTGAAATCCCCTTGATGCACGGTAATATGGGCAAAAGCTGCTGTTTTTGCCCGCAGGCTGCGCACAAATTCTGCATCCTGTTCCACGGCAATCACCTTGCCTGCCACAGCCAGAAGCGGCAAAGTCAAAGCCCCTTTCCCTGCTCCGATATCCAATACAGTATCTGCAGGCCCCGCCCCTGAGAGGCGGACCAGGTCTTCAATGGTTTTCCGGTGGTGCAGCAGATGCTGCCCGGAGAAATTGGGCACGGCACGGACCGCCCCGGTGTTGGGTTTATTCCGGTTTCGTTTCATCTTCATATCAAGCCACTCCCCGCAGGTTATTTCCCCGAATTCAATAAAAAAAGCAGGCATCTGCCTGCTGCGGGAATAACCGTGGGTGGACCCCCCTATAAAAAAGACGTACCCGAATAAACCGGCCTTTTGGGCAGGTAAAGTTGAATAGCAGCACTCCACAGCATGAAACTGCGAATGCCAACAAAGAAAACGCCAAAAAGAGGCAGACCTGTCGTCCCCTCTCCCGGCGTTTCCTGTTCACGGGTATCCTCAAATGGGCAGACCGATTCCGTTTTGCTCCGCGTGCAGGCAGAGCTTTTGTACATGTTTAGTTGCTGCGAAGGCAATGTACAAAACGAAATCTTCCGTAAGATATAACACCCATATGAGAACAACCCTCCGTTCCTCTAGATAGTTGCAGCATATCATGCCCAGACTTCTGCGGACAAAGGAAAGTTTCCCTATACCTGTTGTTTCGGCTCCGGCTCCAGCTTCAGCATCTCGGTGAGCATCAGAACCGGCAGCGCTTGGCCGTATGTCATGGGGCACAAGGGTATGCTGCGGTAATCATCCAATGTCCTTCCCATGCCGGTGCCGTAGGATACCTGCCCTACCGTGCCGTCCTCACCGATTTCCCGGATAACCGCCGACGCCGCTTTTTTCCCCACCGTAAGAAAACGGGGCTCCAGATAACCAAGACGGACCGCCTTCAGAATCCCGTAAGCAAACCCGGCTGTGCCCGAGGCTTCCACATAACTCTGCGGATCATCCAGCAGCGTATGCCACATGCCGCTTTTGTGCTGGAGCCGCTCTAGCGCAGCAGCCTGGGCCTTAAGGGCATCCAGCAGGAACCATTTGACCCCTAAATCCAGCTCCTCCGCAATGTCCAGATAATCCACCACTCCCGCCGTATACCAGCAGTTCCCCCGGGCCCACAGCGCCTCGGCAAAATGATGCTGCCCCCGGAAGGTCCAGCCGTGGAACCAAAGCCCGGTTTTGCGGTCCGTCAAATATTTGATGTGAACCAGAAACTGCCGAACGGACTCCGCCAGATAATCCTGCCGGTCAAACAGCTTGCCCGCCCGGGCCAGGAACAGCACTGTCATAAACAGGGTATCGTCCCACAGCTGACCTTCATTGGCCGCGCCGGACACCACATGCTGGAGCCCCTGATCCTCCGTGCGCGGCATCTCCTCCATCACCCATTGGGCCCACTCCCGGCACAAAGCCAGGAAATCCTCCCGCCCGGTTTCCTCAGCCAGGAAGCTTAGAGTCAGCATGGGGCACATGGTGTTGACGTTCTTTTCCGGGAGGCCCCGTCTGATATTGTCCTCAAACCAGGTGATCAAAAAATCCCGTACCCCAGCTTTGCCGGTTTCCCGGTAATACGCGTACAACCCGTACAAACCTACCCCCTGGGCCCACTCCCAGGTGTCCATACGGATGATGCTGATGGGGCATTCCTCTTGCAGCCCCGTTTCATTACCCAGATGCTGCATTTTGGCAGCCACCTTATCGGTCAGCGCACAAATGGTGTTTCTGTCCATCCTCTTCTCCCCTTTGCCGTTCAGGATGGCTTCATTATACCGGGGGAGTGCCGCTGAATTATTGCATTATTGGAGGAGTTTCTTGCTTTTTTGTGATACGCTTAGGAAAGATCCCCCGACTACATGAATCCACCGACATAGTAAACTGGCAGCACCGAAGGGAGCCTCCTTGTGGCAATGGACAAAATCAAAAACACCTATACCGAGGATATCCGGTTGGAGCATAATACAGGTGCGGACTGGACTATGGATTATTACCATTTCCATAATGTGTACGAGCTTTATCTGGTGGTGACCCCCGGCGCGGAAATGTGGGTGGGCAACAAGCAGTACCTGCTGGCTCCTTATGATCTGCTGCTTCTTGGCACCAATGATCTCCACCGGTCCATCATCCATGACAGAACTGCGTACGAACGTTATATTCTCTATTTCAATCCTTTCTCTATCACGTCCATGAATACCGGCGCCACCAATCTGCTGGAAAGCTACATGCGCCTCCGGGCAAACGGCAGCCACCGGATCAACCTGGGACAGGAGGGTGCTGCCCGGCTTACGGGGATGCTGGAGGAGCTGGGGGCGCTGGTGAAGGAAACCGGTTATGGGGCCGATGTCCGGATGCGAATCCAGCTGGCTTTAATTCTTCTGGAGCTGGAGGAGCTGACCCGCCCGGGAGCCTCCCGGGGAGACAGCCCGGAGCAGGCGCCTCCCGGCTACCTGCTCTTAAAGCCGGTTCTGGATTATGTGGAGGCCCATTATCCCGAGGAGCTCGGTACGGAGGAAACCGGGCGGCTGTTCGGGTTGAACCGGCATCAGCTGAACGAGCTGTTCCGCAATATGACGGGATTGTCCTTTCACCAATACCTGGTCCAATTCCGCATTGTAAAAGCCAAGGAGCTGCTGGAGGCGGGGAATATCTCCACCACCGAGGCTTGCCTGGAAAGCGGCTTCCGCGACTACTCCCATTTTATCCGCACCTTCAAGGAGCTGGTGGGAATGCCGCCGGGCAAATACGCCAAACAAGCCGCTGCGGGCAAATGGCAGCCGCCTGGGGTGTAGAGAGGCGGGCAGGCCTTGGCTAACGGCGGCCACAGCCCTTATTTGCTGCAAATCCGCCTTGTTCAAAATCTAACGGCGGCCAGCGCTCTTATTTGGATTAAAAACGGCCAAAGCTGCCTATTTGGAGTCCAATAAGAGCACTCACTTCCGTTAGATTTTGAGAACCCCCTTTTCCCCGGAATAGCGGCTCTGGCTTCCGTTAGAAACCTCTCCGCATCCCCTCCCGATATGAAACGGCAGTTCATCAAAAAAATTTTGCTCCATTCTGTTTCAACCTGGCGCAAAACGGGTAATGAATAGGAGTTTTGTCACCCAGATCCGCTTCAGACCATGGAAGGAGGCGACTGAATGAAAGCTCTTATTTGGCTGTTGTTAAGCGCACTGTTCGGATTCCCCGCCACAACAGACTACTCTGCACCCATGTCAGACATTCCGTTGCCGTCCGCCACCTCTGCAGCGTCATCTGCAGAACCATCCGGCCCGGCAGCCACACCGTCACCAGCTGTTACTCCGTCCCCTTCACCGTCAGCCAAACCCGGGACACCAACAGCAACGCCATCACCAAAACCTTCTGCTTCCCCCGCCACTCAAGTAGGAGGAATTTTGAAGGAGGAAGTGCTGTCCACCTCACCCGACGTCCGCAAGCTGACGTTTAAGAGCAACGCGTTGGGCAAGGACAAGCGCTTCAACATCTACCTGCCGCCGGGTTATGCTGCCGGAAGCGAGGCTTATCCCGTGCTGTACATGCTCCACGGCACAGGCGGCAACGAAAACCAGTGGATGCCCGACCTGGGACTGGACAAAGCCGCGGATAAGCTCATCAGCGAAGAGCGTATCCATCCGATGATTATCGTGACGCCTGTATTTGATTTCAGCTACGGCATCAATACGGAGATCAAGGGCGCCTACGGCGATTACATCACCAAGGACCTTGTGGCTTTTGTCGATAAGCATTTCCGTACTCTGGCATCCCGGGAAAACCGGTACATAGGAGGTTTGTCCATGGGCGGTTTTGCGGCGCTGAACAATGCCTTCCAGCATCCTGACCTGTACAGCAAGGCAGGCGGTCACAGCCCCGCGCTGTGGATGGAGTATTGGGCGGATACGGGAGATTTGAAGGATTGGCTCTACCCGGATGAGGCAGCCCGAAAAACCCGTGACCCCCTGTCCCTGGCCGAAACCCTTACCTTCGACAACCTGTCCGTTTTCCTCGACTCCGGCAAAAACGACGGCTACCGCTTCTACGAGGGTGCGGAGCTGCTCTATAACAAGCTGCTGCAAAAAGGAACCGACGTGCAATACCACCTGTGGGAGGGTGAACATACCAAGGACTACTGGAGCAGCCATGTCGAGGATTATTTATTGTTCTTTGGCGGCAAATAGCGTTGGTTATCGCGCTAACGGAACTATGCGACTCTTAGAGGCGGAATCCGGCGTACGGCGCCCCTGAGTTTAGCTCGATGTCCGCGACAAACGCGGCCAACAGGATGACCTACTTGTCTCCCGAACCAACTCATTTATTGAGCTCCTGTTGCCCAATAAATGAGTTGTTTTTTTTGCGCCACCCCCTTGACCGAATCGGTTTATGGAGCTATCCTTAGCTCATCGACCGATTCGGTCTATTCTGTTTACAGCGAGGTGCACATGTTGGAGAAATTCGAAAGCCTGCCCGTGGAGAAGCAGAACGCCGTCCTGAACGGAGCTATGGCCTGCTTCGCCGCCAACGGCTACAAAAAAGCCTCCGCCAGCGACATTGCCGGTGAGGCAGGCATATCCAAGGCCATGGTGTTCCATTATTTCGGCACCAAAAAAGCCCTTTACCTCTATCTGCTGGATTACTGCTGCCAGATGATGGTGGGTGAAATCCGGGAGAGGCTGGACCCGGCCGTCACCGATTTTTTTGACCGGATCAAACAAGCGACCACGATCAAGCTGTCCGTGCTGGGGAAACATCCTGCCATGCTGACTTTTTTGGAGGGCACCTATTTTGAGACGGATGAAGAGGTGCGAGGGGCTGTTCAAGCCTACTATACCAAGGAGGAATGGGACCAGGTCCGGACCAGGCTGACCCTGGAGAATCTGGATGTCTCCAAGTTCAAGGATACCGCCGATCCGGCGCTGGTGCTGAAGATGCTGGTTCGGTTTGCCTACGGTTATCTCAACATGACGGACGGCAAGCTGGATCTGGAGCTGGACAGTTTGCTTCAGGAGTTTGAGGCGTGTATGGCTTTGTTGAAAACTCATCTGTACAAACCGGAATATCTATAAAAGCCATTGAGGGAGGTGCTTTCCATGAATGCCATCGAAACCAGAAGCCTGACAAAACAATACGGAGGGGCAAGAGGCATTTCCGACGTGAACCTGAGCGTGGCGCAGGGTGAGGTTTTCGGCTTTATCGGGCCTAACGGCGCGGGCAAATCCACCACCATCCGAACCCTGCTGGGACTGATCTCCCCCACCTCCGGCAGCGCCTTCATCTTTGGCAAAAGCTGTGCCGAGCATCCGGACATCCGCCGCGAGGTGGGTTATCTGCCCTCCGAGGTGTTCTATTATGACCGCATGCGGGTGGGCGAGCTGCTCCAATATTCCGCCAGCTTCTACAAAAAAGACTGCAAAAAGCGGATTGCCCAGCTTGCAGAGGTCATGAATCTGGATTTGAGGAAGCGGATTGACGATCTTTCCTTTGGCAATAAGAAAAAGGTGGGTATTGTCCAGGGGCTGCTCCACGAGCCCAAGCTTATTATTCTGGATGAGCCTACCAGCGGTTTGGACCCCTTGATGCAGCAGCGTTTTTTCGAGCTGATCGCCGAGGAGAACCGGAAAGGGGCCACGGTTTTTTTCTCCAGCCATATCTTAAGCGAGGTACAGCGGCTGTGTGACCGGGTGGCGTTTATCAAGGAGGGCAGAATCATCCAGCAGGAGAAGGTCAGTGTCCTCCAGGAAAACAGCTACAAGAAATTCGCTCTGGAGGCCAAAGCTCCTATCGGGCAAAGCCTGCAGCAGCTCGAAGGGGTCAGCGGCTTCACCGCCAAGGATAACGGTGCCAGCTTTATGTACAGAGGCAATATCAATGCCGTGATGAGGGAAATCGCCGGTTTGGATCTGCGCAATATTTCCATCACGGAGCCGGATCTGGAGGAAATCTTCCTACATTATTACGAAAAGGAGGACTAAGCGGCATGAACATGTATCTCCATGAGCTGAAGGCCCTGCAGAAATCCGCATTCATCTGGATCTGTGCGCTGATCGGCATGACCGCCCTCTATATGTCCGTCTATCCGGGTATGACCGCAGATGCGGAAAGCTTCCGGAAGCTGCTGGAGGGTTACCCTCCGTCTGTCAGAGCCATGCTGGGCATCCGGCTGGAATCCATCGCCTCCATGCTGGGGTTCTATTCATTTATTTTTTCCTTTATTGCTCTGGGCGGGGCCATTCAAGCCATGATTATAGGGGTATCCGTTCTCTCCAAGGAAACCCGGGAGCGGACAGCAGATTTCCTGCTGGTGAAGCCTGTTTCCCGGCAATCCATCGTCACGGCGAAGCTGCTGGCGGCAGTGACGGTCCTCGCACTCACCAACGCAGTATTCTATGCGGCAGCCACCGGGATGGCCGGATTGGCGGCGAAGGAGACCTTCGACCATTGGGTATTTTTCCTGATCAATCTGACGCTGCTTTTTGTGCAGCTGATTTTCCTTGCTCTGGGTGCCGCGGTTTCGGTGTTCTTCAACAAGCTGAAGGGTGTACTGCCCATCTCGCTTGGAGTGGTCTTCGGGCTGTATGTAGTGGGGGCGCTTCTGGCCGCAGATAATTCCACCGCTGCCGCCAGAGCCTTGTCCCCGTTCCAATACTTTAGCCCTGCTTATGTAGTGGAGCATGCCGGCTATGAAATGCCATACCTGCTGCTGGGTGCTGCGGTTGTGGCCATAGGCACCGCCCTCACCTATCTCATTTACATCCGCAAGGACATCCATGCCGTCTGACACGGTGGACAGCGGAATACGGGAGGATTGTATATGAATGTGTTCATAAGAGAGCTGAAGGCCAACCGGAAGCCCCTGATTATTTGGTCCGTGTGCATGGCGCTGCTTATCCTGTCCGGGATGGGCAAATATACGGCCTATTCCTCCGGGAGCGAAGGCGCACAGGCCTTGGCGGATTTGCCCCAGACCCTGAAATCGCTGCTGGGAATGGGGTCTTTGGATGTGACCACCATGACCGGATTCTTCGCTCTGCTGTTCCTCTATATCGAAATTGCAGCAGGCATCCATGCCGTGCTGCTGGGCAGCGGGATTCTGGCCAAGGAGGAGCGGGATAAAACCACGGAATTCCTCATGACGCGGCCCCTGTCCCGGACCTCTATCGTCTGCGCCAAATTAGGCGCCGCCCTGATTAACGTGGTGGTGCTGAATCTGATATCGCTGGGGGTTTCTCTGGCTGCGGTCTCCGCCTATAACAAAGGGCCGGATATCTCCGGCGAAATTACCACATTCCTGCTGAGTTTGCTGCTGGTGCAGCTGATTTTCCTCACCCTGGGGATGCTGCTGGCCGCTGTGCTGCGCAATGCCAAAACCTCCGGCTCCATCTCCGCAGGAGTGCTGATGGCCGCCTTCGTTATCTACGAATTTACGGAGCTGAACCAAAGCCTGCGGTTTCTCAACATCCTGACACCCTTCAAATATTTCAGCTACGCCGATATGGCGGAGGGGGCAGGGCTTCATCCCGGCATTGCGGCGGTTTCGCTATTGCTGTCAGCCGCCTTCGCTTGGGGGACCTTCTATTTTTACCGAAAGCGGGATTTGGGGGTGTAAGGAAGTCCTGGCAGGCAATCTCCACCGGAATCCCTATCCTTTCTGAGAAACCACAACATATTCGGCCATCCACTGCAGCACCTCATTTTCGAAGGGAAACACATCATCTGCAGGAGCAAGCAGCTCTCCGTATATCAAGTCTGCTTCATTCGCGGTGCAGCCCATGCTCCTGCAGGTATCAAGCCACTGCGAGATATCCTGCAGCTTATCTGTTTCGGAGCTGACGATTGGGTCAAGACAGGTAAGAAGCTCCATCCACTTTTGGGTATTGGCACTTTTTTTATCCTCGACCGCGCTGATATTGTAAACCGCATGAGCCTGATGCTTAAGCACACGGCAGCCCTCCGCAAAACCAGCCTTCATTTTGTCCCGCATACTTTGAAAGCCTCCATTGGAAAAAACCACATCTGCGCAATTGTCCGCCAAAGGCAGCGCAGCGCAATCACAAGCTATATAGACCATGTCGACATATGGATTTTGCCATTCCTCGGAGAAGAACACCCGGTTCCATTTCAATATTCTGTGGCTTAAATCGGTCATGATGACCGTAATAGGCCAATCGATCCGTTCTATCATATATTTGATGCCGCTGCCGGTACCGCAGGCCATATCCACAATGACCCGCGGCCGGAGCTTCTTGATCTGCTGCCACATCACCTCCCTGTAATGAGGGGAGCCTTGCCAATACCGCGGGTTTCCCGGATGGCGCTGCTCCTCCAGATAGTGCTGGTAATTCCGAAGCCATAAAGACCAATATTCCCCTTCTGTTTCACGGGAGCCAAAATGAATAACCCCATCCATAATCTCATACCGGTGTCCCTCCTCACAGTAAAAACTGGGGGTATCCTGTTTATTCGGCGAATGCAGAGCTAACGCTTTATGGCATTGTGGACATACCAGATGTTTGCTGATAAATGCGATCCCTCTATCGAGCCCGTATGGGAGACTTGTGAAATCCTGTCCCTCCAGAATCGCATTTATGGAAAGATTGCATATCCATGAGATATTCAGCAGCACCTCGATATCCGGAAGAGCAAGGCCAGTTTCCCATTTGGAAACAGCCTGTGTACTGACATGAAGCTTTTCGGCAAAAACTGCTTGTGAAAACCCAAGCTCCTTGCGGAGCGCTGAAATCCTGCTGCCTACTACGGTTTTGTTAATCATGCTTGTCCCTCCTTTACCTGTCATTCTACTTTGTTTTATGGCAAAAACAATGTAACGTTATTCTACTTTTGAACCTAGCCTTCAACCGTCAGTTGATAGAACTGATTTTTATGTAATGTTTTTTCACACAACCCTCTTGACACTCCAGTATTAATGGCTATAATAAAACTAACAAAAGGCATTAACCTATCAACACAAGTTACATTATCTTACATGTTTTCTCTCCGTAAGGGCGTGAAGCGATGGGACTATCGGAAGGCGAAGCCAAACAGGAGATTCTGAGGATTTACAACGCGATCAATAAACGGATTTTTAACGTGGGTGTAAAACAGCAGAAGGTGGATTTCGTCGATAACAAGATTCTGATTATGTCCCTGAACAGCAGAGTCCCGGTCCTGAAGCTGCTGGACGGCGATCACCCTTTTGCCACCCGCCAGATCGATTATCTTCTGTTCCAGCAGTTCAAGAAGCAGATCACCTTGGCCCTGGAGGAGCGTTTCCAACTGAATATTCTTGCCATACTCAAAGACTATGATCCTGAGACCGAATTTTCCGGTACGATTATCGTCTTGGAGCGTGACATCAGCGCATGCCTGAACGAATCAACCGAACTCCTCTGAAGGAGAGCGGCCGGATATCGTCAGTTTAGCCCCCTAACGACAGGAGTTGTCGGAGAGGACTGGACTGGCGATTTTTTATTACCAAAAAAAGGAGTGAGGTTCATGAGCTACAAAATCCAGATTTCCGGAGTCAGCAAAACCTTCCGCCGGGACGGCAAAGAGGTCTCGGCCATGAAGGAAACCAACCTGTCCATTGAGGAAGGCCGTTTTGCCAGTATCATCGGCCCCAGCGGCTGCGGCAAATCCACCCTGTTCAACATTATCGCCGGACTCACTCCCCCCTCCACCGGAGAGGTCATCGCAGACGGGCGCAATATTGTGGGCAAGGCCGGTTATGTGGGGTACATGCTCCAGAAAGATATGCTTCTGCCTTGGCGGACCATTCTGGACAATATTATCCTCGGTATGGAAATCCGCGGGATTCCCCGCAAGGAGGCGGTGAACCGGGCGCTGCCCCTGATGGAGAAATACGGCCTGAAGGGCTTCGACAAGCATTATCCTAAGGAGCTGTCCGGCGGTATGCGGCAGCGGGCGGCGCTTCTGCGGACCCTCCTCTATGACCGGGACATCATCCTGCTGGACGAGCCCTTCGGCGCGCTGGATGCCCAGACCCGGCTGGCCATGCAGAATTGGCTTCTGCAGATCTGGGCGGATTTCCGCAAAACGGTGCTGTTCGTCACCCACGATATCGATGAGGCCATCTATCTCTCTGATGATATCTATGTATTCTCCTCCCGCCCCGGCCGGATCAAGTCCAAGATCACTGTCACTATGGAGCGTCCCCGGAAAACGGAGGATATGACCTCCCCCGCCTTTATGGATTTGAAGCATCACCTGATGGAGCTGCTGTCCGCCGGCCATGACGAGGAAGCACAGATATCCTGAAATCCCGAATAGAAAGGAAGGAAGCCCATGGAATCCGTTCAAAAGAAAGCCTTTGTGGTTCATGCCCTGCCCCATGCCGATGAGAAGGCTGTCGCTGCCGCCCCTGCGCTGAAGGCTGTCCCCCTCATTATCGACGAGGAGAAAAAAGAGCGTAAAAAGCTGATGACCATCCGGCTGCTCCGGCTGCTCGCCGCTGTCCTGATCTTCGTTGGGTGGGAGGTTTTCACCCGGATCGGTGTCATGGACCCGTATTTCTGGAGCAGCCCCGGGGCTATTCTCAAGACTACCTGGACCCAAATGACGGAGGGCAAGCTGCTGGGAGATATCGCCTACACCTCCTCCGCCACCATTCTCGGCTTTATTTTCGGAACACTGTGCGGCGCTCTCCTGGGTTTATCCTTCTGGTGGTCCCGGACCTACGCCGGCGTCAGCGAGCCGTACCTGATCATCCTGAACGCCATGCCCAAGCTGGCCTTGGCTCCCGTCCTGGTAATTCTTCTGGGCATCGGCTTCTTCTCCAAGGTGGCCCTGGCCTTCTCCATGACGGTTGTGGTCTCCGCCCTCTCCGCCTACAGCGGTGTAAAAAGCGTTGACCCGGATATGGAAAAGCTCATGTATTCCCTCGGCGCCAAACGCCGCCAGGTGTTCACCAAGGTGGTGGTCCCCTGGTCCATGCCCTGGATCATCAGCAGCCTGCGGATCAATATCGCCTTGGCCCTGGCCGGCGCAATTGTCGGCGAATTCATCGCCTCCCGCCAGGGAGTAGGACGCATGATCATGTACGCCGGAACCATCCTGGACATTAACCTGGTCTGGGTGGGTGTGGTCGTGCTGTCCGTGCTGTCCATGGTGATGTATTGGGGCGTGGTCATATTGGAAAAATGGCTGGCCAAGGGGTTAACAAAGCAATAGTAATTGCCCTGGAAATAATCTTCCAAAAGTGATGCAAGCTTCGCAGGCGCCTCTTTTTTAGGGGCCTCTACTTCTAACGGCGGTGAGAGCCTCTATTTGCCCCAGAACGGGGGACGGCAAAATCTAACGGAAGCAGAAGCCCTTATTGGGCTAGTAAATGGCCTGCGTCCGAGTAATTCACTCAAATAGCGGCCGCAGCCGCCGTTAGCTTTTCTGAAGTGGTATTTTTGCAAAAATAAGAGCTCCCACCGCCGTTAGTGCCCGTCCTGGTATGATCAGACCAAAATAAAAGCCCATTACGGAAAGGATGAACTCATCTATGACCGAACGCCTCCACAAACGCCTGTTGCTGCCCCGCATCCACAAAGCTCCACTGGTTTTGTCCTTGTCCCTGCTTGTTGCCGCCGCACTTGCCGGCTGTGGAGAAAAGTCCACCACTCCCGTCGCCGAAGCCCAATCCGGTAAAAGCCTCAAGAAAATCGTTATTGCCGAGCCTCTTCATCTGACTGGATACCTGCCTATGTATGTGGCGCAGCGTGAAGGATATTTTGCCGAGGAGGGTCTGGAGGTGCAGGTCATTCAAGCGACAGGCGGCGCCCATGTAACCGCTGTGGTTAGCGGCGATGCCTGGGGTGTAATTGGCGGGCCTGAGTCCAATGCATTGGCGAATACCAATAGCTCGGACCCGATTATGTCTGTGGTAAATGTGGTGAACCGGGCTAACGTTTATTTGATGGCCAAAAGCGGCACAGCCCCCAAAAGCACCTCCAAGGAGGATCTGAAGGAGTTCCTGAAGGGCAAAAAGGTCAATGCCAACCGGCACGGCGGAACGCCGAATTTGCTGACCCGCTACCTGCTGCTGGATGTGGGGCTTGATCCGGAGAAGGATGTGCAGCTGCTGGAGCCAGCGGATGGTTCTACGGTGGTTACCATGGTGAAACAAGGGGCGGCGGATATTGCCAACGGTGCCGAGCCGCAGATTGTGGACGGCATCAACCAGAAAGTGTGGGACGAGCCCTTTTACAAGTTCCCCAGCTTGGGTGATTTCGCCTACTCTGTAGTCAGTGTGAAGAAGTCGACTATCACCAAGGACCCGGAAACGGTCCAGAAGTTCACCAATGCCATGATTAAGGCGCTGAAGAAGGTGCAGTCCGACAAGGAGCTGGCCAAAACCAATCTGAAGGCGGAATTCCCCACTCTTTCGGAGGAAGCAGTGAAGGCTTCGCTGGACCGGGCGTACGCAGACAGCCTGTGGAGCCCTGACGGCATTATTTCGGAGAAGGCGCTGGAGAATGACATGAATGTGATGATCAAAACCGGGATATTCAAGGGTACGTATACCTATGACGGTCTGGTGGATATGCAGTTTGCCAAAAAAGCCAATGAAGCTGCGGTGAAGTGAGGTGCTGATGAAAATGGATAAATTGGAACATTTATTGGCGGGAAACCGTCCGGCTCTGGTAATTGTGGATGTGCAGAATGATTATTGCCATCCCGAAGGGGCATTGGGCTTAACAGGCTGCGATGTCAGCGGAGTCAAGGAGATGATGCCCCGGCTGCATGGGCTGTTGGGTGCGGTGCGGGAGGAGGACATCCCCATCATCTTCATTCAGACCTTCCATGAGGAGGCCACGGACTCGGAGGCCTGGGTCACCCGGTCCTCGGGCAGGTCGGCTAAAGTGTGCCGGAAGGACAGCTGGGGGGCGGAATTCTACGAGATTAGCCCCCGGCCCGGCGAAATTGTGGTGAACAAACACCGGTACAGCGCCTTTGTGAATACGCGGCTGGATTCCGTGCTGCGGACGCTGAAGGTCGACACCCTGCTTATCGCCGGCGTAAGCACCAACGTGTGCGTGGAATCCACCGCCCGGGACGGGTTTATGCTGGATTACCATATTGTGCTGGTGGAGGATGCCTGCGCCTCTTATTCCCGGGATGCCCACGAGATGACGCTGGTCAATATTCAGGGTTATTTCGGCACGGTGGCCTCAAGCGGAGAGCTTACGGATATGTGGATGCAAGGCAAAAAATCGACCCTCGCCCTGTAGGGGCGGAGGCGGCAAAGCTGGTGAAACGGTTATGAGTGTAACCTCTTATAAGGAGCGAAGGAAAGCTGGGCAGGGGCAGGAAGCAGAAGCGGGCTACGGGGAGGATGCGGAAAGTGCAGAAAACCGGAATGGTGCGGGGTATGTGGAGCATACGGTGAAGGCACAAGGTTCAAATGCGGCGAAGCTGGCCAAGAAAGCCGCAAAGTCAAAAAGCCATTCTGCTGCTGGAGCTGTTCCCAATACGTCCGAAGCTGATCCGCTGCCGCATACGGTGCAGTCCCGCCGTAAAATCATGATGGTGCAGTATGTCATCTGCCTTGGCGCCTTTCTCTCCAATCTGTCGGCGGGGATGTTCAATATCGCGCTGGTGGACATTGCCGGGGAGTTCGGCGTTACCCTGCAATCCGCCCAGTGGGTGGTGACGGCTTATCTGTTGGTGATTTCCGTCTGTCTGCCGCTGATGGGGCGGCTGGGGGATCTGGCGGGGCGCACGCGGATCCATAACGCCGGCTACTTTATCTTTATGCTGGGTGCCCTCGCCTGCGTTTTTTCTCCTTCGTTGGGATGGCTGATCCCCTTGCGCATCCTGCAGGGGCTGGGGGCTTCCATGTACCAGGCCACCAACATGGCCCTGATCGTGTCCATCTTCCCCGCGAACCAGCGGGGAAGAGCCCTTGGGCTGATGAGCACCTTCGTGGCGGCAGGGTCCATGGTGGGACCCAGCCTGGGGGGCGTGCTCATCCAGTGGTTCTCCTGGCGGACCAGCTTCGCCATGCTGGCCGCCGTGGCTGCCGCTGCGTGGGTGCTGGCGCAGCGGTTGATCCCCCGGGAGGAGCCCCGCAGGGCCTCCCGGCTGGATTTGACCGGCGCCGCCATGTTCGCGGCGGGGCTCACGGGACTGGTGACCGCCCTGAATCTGGCGGGCACCAGCGGGTTTGGCTCACCGCCAGTGCTGGCGGCGATGGCGGTGTTCGGGTTGGGGCTGGGGCTGTTCATCTGGTGGTGTCTGCCCGCCAGATGGTCTGCCGCTTCAGCCCCAAGCCGCGCCCACAGGGAGCCCTTCATTCCCTTGGGGCTGTTCCAGAATGCAGGTGTCAATAGCGGCATTTTCATTACCATTGCCACGTATATGGCCGCTTTTTCCGCACAGCTGGTCCTGCCGGTGTTTTTGCGCCAAGAGCTGGGGCTGTCACCTGCCGCTGCGGGCCTTCTGCTGATGGCTTATCCCGCAGCGCTGATCCTGTCCGCTCCCTTTTTTGGACGGTTGTCGGACAAACACGGCATTATGCCCATCCTTTCGGCCGGGCTGCAATTGATGGCCGTTACCCTGTTGGTACTGGGATTTCTGTCACTCTCGTACCCGCCGGCGCTGCTGGCCGGTCTCATTATCCTGCTGGGTATCTCCATGGGAATGATTACCTCCCCCAACAACAGCCTGGTGATGCGGGAGACGCCCCGGGAGCATTTGGGAGTGATCAGCAGCATCCTTGCCCTGTCCCGGAACCTGGGCATGATGTTCGGCACGGTGGCAGGCGGGGGGCTGTTAGCGGCTGGAGCAGCGGCGGCCACCGGAAACAGTGCTGCCTCTGCGGTCGCAGCAGCTGCCGGAGGCTCCCTCCGCGGCTACCACGCAGTGTTTGTCCTATGCGCCGTGCTGGTCGCGGCGAGCTTGGGCACGGCTGCACTATCCCAGCGGCAGCGCCGCCTGAAGCACCAAAAGCGCCAGGAGGAAACCCTTTCCTCCTGACGCTTGGCGTTTGGTGCCCGACACTCGGTGCTGCGCGACGCTTAATGCCAGCATTGGTGCCAACATTCGGCGCCCGCCATTCGATACTCGACACCTGCTGCCGGACACTCTGCGCTCGACGCTTGATACTCGACACTTGGTGCTGGACACTCTGCGCTCGACGCTTGATACTGAACCATGGTGCTCGCCCTTCGATACTCAACACCTGGATACTGAAACATGGTGATCATCGCCTGTATCGGACGTTTAGCGCCCATGCGGACCTGTTCCGGCAACCTGTTGCCATGCAGCCAAATTCTAACGGCGGCCAGAGCCTCTATTTGACCCAAAAGTGGCTTTTCCCAAATCTAACGGAAGCCACAGCCGCTATTCCGGCCGAACATGCCCTTTTGATCACCATTCTGACCAAATAGCGGCGCTCACTTCCGTTAGAAATTTCACCCCCTGCTTTTTCGCCAAATAAGGGCTCCTGCTTCCGTTAGAATCGCCCATGGCTCAACGAACCAGCGCTGGAAACGAAACGTCGCGACAAACGCCGCAGTTTCGTATAAATTATTGCGGGGCATCTACATCCGACTTCGTGCCAATAGCGTTTCTCTCCCCCGCATCATGCTCCCTTCTCACACTCGCCTGTGCTTCCGCATCATGCTACCTTCTCACACTGGCCTGTGCTGCCCATCATGCTCCCTTCCCACACTCGCCTGTGCTTTCACATCACGCGATGTCCTCACACCACAGCTGCCCCCATCCACCAAAAACAACAACAGCCCGCTGCTTCTCCCAAGAAGCTACGGGCTGTTTTATGTCCGGCTCACACGCCTTGCCCACTTACACTACTCCGCCGTCTCCACCAGCTTCAGCGGCATAAACACGGAGGCGCAGTTGGCCTGTCGGAACCTGGCGATGGCCTTGCGGCTCCAATCGACCTTATATTGGGGATGCTCCGCCAGGAACAGCTCCGGCAGATGCTGGAACGCCACCTCATAGGGATTGGAGGGATTATCCCCATTCACCTCCAGCTGCGAAATATGCACATAGATTCCGCCAGGGAGCGTTACCTTCTCCACACAGTCCGGCAGCCCCTCGAAGGTGCTGACCCGTGTGCCGAAGCAGGAGCTGTATGAGCCTTTTTCGGGATAATCCATGGGGAAGCCGTAATAATCATGCAGATAATATTTAGCCGCTTCCGCAGCGAATACCTGATTCTGCACGCCAAAGTATTTGGTGATGACGAACTCCTCGTCACCCGGATGGGTCACACTGCAAGCGATCTTCATCGGCGGCAGCGTCACCACCCTGTAGCGCAAGGAATCAAACCGCTCCTTCAGGCCCTCTGCTACTTTTACCGGCTCATACTTGGTCAGAATATCCCCGGTTTCATCATAGGTATTGAAGCCGCAGCCTCCCTGGTTAAATACATACTTCGTGTCCTGCCGGAACTGGCCGGTGAAATACTCGTCCGCATGCATCCGCTCGTCATATCCCTTCCGGTCCTCCCGTTTGCCTTCGTTAATGAGCACCTTGGCATACCGGCAGGGGGGCAAAACAAACGTCTCCGTATACTCCGGCAGATAATCCGGCAGCCGCTCGAAGCTCTCCACCATAAATCCGGCCACCACCTTGTAGTTGCCGTCTCCCCGGACATCCGTTCGAACGGTCACAATCTCCCTATGCAGCAGGCTATCTCCAATAAGCCCCGCCAGCAGCCCCATATCCCCTTCCCCCACCAGCTTCTTGGTGAAGAAATAATCGTTCAGGATACAATTGGCATGTTCGAAGCCGTAATAACCACCATACCCCCGGCTTTCGTAGCTGATCGGCAGGGCATAACCCACCACCTTCATCTCCGGCCGGTCCACAATGGTGCAAAATTCACTAACCTGCTCCACCTGCACCTCTTCAGGCAACCCCATACGGCTCATCTCCTCCGCCAGCTTCAGAATTTCCGGCTTTACCACAGGGCTGTAGCCCTCTGTCCCTTGGCCTTGACCCGGGTCTTCCCCATGCTCCGGGAGCTCTTGCTTTCTCATGCTCATAGCGCGTTCCACCTTTCCTTCTCCAGTACCAGCTTGCAGCCAGTGAAATAAATAGGTTCCCCCTGCTCATCCCGGGCAAAGGAGGTTTGGCTGGTTTCCGTCACGGTCAGCCCCAGCTCCAAAAGCGGCGCAATCTGCGGCGCACAATCCAGCGGATTATAGGCGAATACTCCATCCGCTTCCAGCACCTCGAAAGCATACCGCACCATAATAGAAAGCGCTTCCTTATCCAGCCCAGCATGCCAGTACCGAGTGTGCCACACATGACCCAGATCCACCATGTTGCGTTCGTCCACCGTATTGAAGACCACCATACCAATAAGTGAATAATCCGGCTTCAGGCATACGGCCCACATATTATCTTGCCCGGCAAACCACTCTGTTGCTTCCCTGCAGCCCTTCTCATCCGTCGGCCACGGGTGGTCCCGGTACCGCATCTCGGAATGATGACGGTCGACTGCCAGCTCCTGCACCGCCGTTGCATCACCGGGAACAAACCGTCGGATCAACAGCCTCCCCGTCTCAAAAAGCACAGGCCTAACCGTCCCCTGACGGTAGACAACAGCTTCCTGTTCATGCAGCTCTCCGGCCAGCCTGACAATCTCCGGCAGATGCTTGGGCGAATAGCTTTGCGGCACCTCCTCAAACAACAGCTTCCGAATAGCGCCCATCCTGTCCCCTCCCTTTCCTGTCTCCACTTTACCAGCGGTTTCCCGAAAGAGTATTATCCGTTTTTAACATGTTCAAGCTGTATCCGGCAGGTGGTGGTAATGTGGTTCGCCGTATAACCCCCTTGGGCTTCATATATGGCAAAAGCGGGCCGGCTGCTCCGGCGCAAGCCATTGTCCTGCACCCAAGCCTCCAGACGCTCCTCCAGCACCCGGCTGTCTCCGGCGCAGTCCGTCTCCAGCACGGCATAGCTGCCAGCGGGCAGCTCCAGAAGCTCAAGCCCGCCTCCTGCCGGAAGCGGCAGCTTCTCCTCCAGCTTCACTCCACAGGTACAGGCCCTCCCATTTTTGGCGATAAAAAAGGTATCTGCCGAACGGGCGGCCGAAGGGCTGTACACGGCAAGAAAGCCCATCACAGCCTGGGACGCTTCCTTTTCTGCATGCGGACCCTCCCGGGTTGAGGCCAAAAAAAGCATCCCCGGACTGCGGATCAGCGAAATCCGGTCATAATCCGTCCGTTTCATAACCGGCATAACCAATGCCAGCCGGTTCACCCTGCCGTTCCGCCATAGAAATTCCTCAAAGTACGGCTCAGGGGCCTGCGCAAACATGCTGGATCTGAGCCAATCGCTGTACAGATAATTCCATGCCTGGCCAATCTCCGGCTCTTCATTCCGGACAAGAACCTTGGCAGCGGTAAGACTCACCTCCGGCAAAATCTGCACCTCCCGAAACACCCGGCTGGCCAGCAAACCTTCCACTGCCTGCGGCGTATACTCCAGCCATAACCAATAACAGAACCGGCTGCCCAACTGCTTGCCGTTCCTTCCGAAGACTCTTCCCCTGTAGTCGGGAAGGGTTTCCTGCAAGGCCGCAATAGCCTGCTCCTCAATTCCGCTTAAGCGGGAATGATAGAAGGCCGCCCGGACAGTGGCGGGAAGGGTCTCCGCCGCAACCGTCACCTGTTTGGCCGACAGGCTGTCATACCTGGGAAAGTAGTACGAGACTCCGCTGCGCTTATATTCCAGGGGAGTCATGGAGACTGCGGCCTTGACGTTTTTGCACAGGGCTTGCTGGGAGCTGTAGCCGCAGGTATACGCAACCTCGGCCAAGGGCATGTCCGAGCAGCGGATCAGGCTGAGGGCATTGGAGAGTCGCCTTTTGCGGATGTACTCCTTGACCGAATGTCCTGTATGGGCATAAAAATCCCGGTACAGCTGCATCAGAGAGGTGAAGCCCGCTTGGGCGGCCCCCTCCAGGGAAATCTCCTCCTGCAGATGCTCCTCGATATAGTGGATGACCTTCTTAAACCGTTGCGGCTTATCCATAAGCTTCCTCCAAAACCTCTATCGTTCTAACCTTCTCCGTCTGACCGCATTCACCCAGGCCGAACCCCAATACGTCCAAAAGCAAACCCATCCGTTCCAATTCCTAACCGCCGACACCGGCTCAAAATGGACCTTGCCAAACCGGTTGCCCGGATGGCCCGGGCAGACATCACCCTCCCGCTCACCGTATCTGACCCGGCACCAGACATGCCCGGATAGATGTCCGGGGACAGTCCTTCCCCCATGGACACGCTGCGGCATTACCGTTCTGACGGCATATACCAGCCTGCTCTGAAATCCCAACGTCGCCAGTATCCGGTTCAATATACTGGCCTGTTGCCAGCAGTAGCCTTTTCCTTTCTCCAGGGCTCTGGAGGGAAAATCAAAGGAATTGGAATATGAATAGGCTATCCATGTACCAACCAGTTTTTGGGCAAACTCAATGAGCTCTACCCCCTCCAATCCGGAGGCCCGGCACACTTCAACCGCCTCATGGAGCTTCATACGGCATCACCTGTTCCGCACTTACTTGTAAGGACCATTATACACTCCTTTTGCCATAAACAGGGAGATATCCGTCACGATCAATAGAAGTCAAACAGCATCTTTACACCGTAAAGTTTCTATGCTAAGATCTTTACATTGTAAAGTTTAAATAGAAAGGAAAGTTGGAGTATGAAGGAAAGGCCCTATCACCACGGAAATTTGCGCAATGATCTGATTGAAGCGGGCATCCAACTGATTAATGAGGATGGGCCAAAAAGCTTTTCTCTGCGAAAGGTAGCAGCCCGGTGCGGGGTGAGCCATACGGCACCCTACAGCCATTTTAAGGATGTGGATGCGCTGATTTCTGCCATGGGGGAATATGTAACGGAGCAATTTATGAACAGTCTGCATTCTGCTGTTGCGGGAAAGGAGGAGGACCCGGGGGCGCTGGCATTTATAGGGCAGGCATACATTGATTTTTTTGTTAAGCACCCGCACTATTTTCAATTCCAGTACCATTATTCCGGATTAACCATTGATCTGAATAAAGAGCAGCCGGATGATTACCCTCCCTTCGCTTTGTTCCGATCCACCGCCTTTCGCATGTTCCGCAAATGGGGTTTGCCGGAGGAGGAGCATGCCGCCACGCTGATCGCATCCTGGGCCCTGGTGCATGGCATTGTTGCACTCTCCGCCGCCAGCAGCATTAAGTATTCCGGTAACTGGACAGATATTTTTATGGCTACCTTGGACAAAAAGGAGAAAGAATTATGAAAATGATTATTCATGACCTGCCGCGGAAGGACTACCCGCCCTTCGTACACGCAAAAGAGAGTGAGCTTCGTATGATCACCGACAACGGCACCATCCGCAGATGCACCGGCTGCTTCGGCTGCTGGCACAGAACCCCGGGCATCTGTGTCTTGAAGGATGACTACCAGCACCTGGGAGAATGGACCGCTGCCACTGATGAGGTGATCATCATCAGCAAATGCACCTTTGGATCTTACAGCCCCTTCGTCAAAAGTGTGCTGGACCGGAATATCTCCTACATGCTGCCCTACTTCGCTTCCGTCAACGGGGAAACCCATCACCAGCGGCGTTATGATAGCAGCTTCAAGCTGACGGTTCGCTTCTACGGCAATGACCTGACCTCCACGGAGCAGGATACTGCCCGCTCACTGGTAGCAGCGAATTCGTTGAATTTCTACAGCACGGGCAACGAGGTATATTTCTATCCGAATGCTGAAGCCGCATGGGAGGGATTGCAATGAAGATCGCCTTAATCAATGGAAGCCCTAAGGCCGGCAAAAACAACTCCGGAATACTGCTTCAATCTCTTGAGCCTCTGCTCGGCAAGGAGCATGAACTATTCCACTGCCGTGCGGGCCGGCAGCCTCTGGCGGAATCAGACTATAAAGCACTTTGCCAGATGGATGCCCTGGTGTTGGCATTCCCCCTGTATGTAGACGCCCTTCCCGCCCACCTGCTGGAGATCCTTACCAAGCTGGAGGAGTATATGAAGACGGAGCGGACCAAAGAGGTTGTACTTTACGCCATCGTGAACAACGGCTTCTTCGAAGGAGTGCAGAACCGGATTGCCATCAGTATCCTGCAAAATTGGTGTGTCCGGGCAGGAGTCCGCTTCGGTCAGGCGATTGGGCAAGGCGCCGGAGAGATGCTGGAAGCGGTGGAAAAAGTACCTCATGGACATGGTCCCATGAAAAATTTGCATGGCGCCCTGGATACCCTGGCAGCCAACCTCCAGTCTGGAAGAAGCGGTGAATCGATCCTGCTTAGCCCCAAATTTCCGCGGATTGCCTGGAGGATTGCCGGAACCATGTTCTGGCACTCCATGGCCAAGAAGAACGGCGTGGCGAAAAAGGAGCTTAGGAGAAGGCTGCTGTAAGTCGAATGTGGGCTCCGAAAGCCGCAGGCTTGCCGTAGCGAGGGTGCCGGCGATGCTGCCGGTCCAGCGTACGGCACGAGTGCTGGCAGCCCCTACAGCGGATGCGGCGCTGGCTGTAACGGAACTAACAAGCTCTTACAGGCGGGAAATCAGCTGGTTTGAGTTTTAACGGAACTCAGACGCTCTTAGGAGGGGAAAACAACCCTTGCAGCTCAATTTTTCCACGCTAAGAGTCGTAGAGTTCCGTTACAGCTGCCAAAGGTCATTTTTTCGCCGCTAAGGTACTCCTAGTTCCGTTAGCGCTCCCGGCAGGTGAGCCACCAACGATTTCCTGCTTCCGTTAGCGTTTCTGGGAGGATAGCCCCGGACCATTGTCCTGCCTCTTCCCGCAAAAACAAACAATCCCCATTCTGGGCCTCCCGTCAAAGGGAGACGCCACAATGGGGATTCGTTCTAGAGTAACCGTTAATGGGGTTCCCCCAAACGTAACCGGAATTTGCTTCGGGGCATGACATCACGGTTGGGGATATTTACTACCAGGCCAGCTTGCTCTCCAGGAAACTCTTCAGCTCGCTGATGGGCATGCGGGTTTGCTCCATGGTATCCCGGTCGCGGACGGTGACTTGACCGTCGGTTTCGGATTCGAAGTCATAGGTGATGCAGAACGGCGTGCCGATTTCATCGTGGCGGCGGTAGCGTTTGCCGATGGAGCCAGAGTCGTCGTAATCCACCATGAAGTCCTTAGCCAGATCCGCAAACACCTTTTGGGCGCTGTCGGCCAGCTTTTTGGACAACGGGAAGATGGCAGCCTTGTAAGGAGCCAATGCCGGGTGCAGATGCAGCACGGTGCGGCTGTCCTCGCCTTCCAGAGCCTGCTCCTCGAAGCTGTCGATGAGGAAGGCCAGGGTAACCCGGTCTGCGCCCAGGGAGGGTTCGATGCAGTACGGGATGTAGCGTTCCTTGTTGTCCTGGTCGATATAGTTGAAGTCCTCGCCGGAATGCTCCATATGCTGCTTCAGGTCATAGTCGGTGCGGTCCGCAATGCCCCACAGCTCGCCCCAGCCGAAGGGGAAGCGGTATTCGATGTCGGTGGTTGCGTTGGAATAGTGGGAAAGCTCGTCGTCGGAGTGGTCCCGCAGACGGATGCTGTCCTCCTTGATGCCCAGGGCCAGCAGCCAGTTTTTGCAGAAGCTGCGCCAGTAGCCGAACCATTCCATATCCTCACCGGGCTTGCAGAAGAATTCAAGCTCCATTTGTTCGAATTCACGGGTACGGAAGGTGAAGTTGCCCGGAGTGATTTCGTTGCGGAAGCTTTTGCCGATTTGGCCGATGCCGAAGGGCAGCTTCTTGCGCATGGTGCGCTGTACGTTCTTGAAGTTCACGAAGATGCCTTGTGCCGTTTCCGGGCGCAGGTAAATTTCGTTGGCGCTGGAGACGGTGACACCTTGGTGGGTTTTGAACATCAGGTTGAACTGGCGGATGTCCGTGTAGTCGAAGGCGCCGCAATCCGGACACACAATGTTGTGCTCGCGGATCAGGTCCATCATTTGGTCGAAGGAGAGGCCGTCCACAACCATCTCGATGCCCTTGTCGTTCAGGGCGTTCTCGATAATCTTATCGGCGCGGTGGCGGGCCTTACATTGTTTGCAGTCCACCATCGGGTCGTTGAAGTTGCCCACGTGGCCAGAAGCGACCCACGCTTGGGGATTCATCAGAATGGCAGCGTCCAGACCTACATTGTACGGGGACTCCTGAATGAACTTCTTCCACCAGGCCTTCTTCACGTTATTCTTCAGTTCTACACCCAGAGGGCCGTAATCCCAGGTGTTGGCGAGACCGCCGTAAATTTCGGAGCCGGGAAAAATAAAACCCCGGTGCTTGGCAATGGCAACAACCTGATCCATTGAAACTTCCTTCATGATCCATTCTCCTTTATCGGTTAAAGTTGCGCCCGGCAGCCGTCGGCCCAATCGAAAAAGCCCTCGTCCCCGGACATGAGTCATGTCCGGGGACGAGAGCTTGGATACTCCCGCGGTTCCACCCCAGTTGATGCTTTCTCTTGTGTCCTGCCCATACGGTGAAGCTGCAGGGGCCAGAACAAAAGAAGATGCGCATCCGCTTTCTTGTCACCGGCTCGGGAGCGCCTGTCTTGCGGCTGCTGTACCGGGCTTCCACTATCCCCGGTTCGCTTCAACAGCAGGCTGCCGCATAGATTTCTCCGTCACAGCCGAATCTTCGATTTGCTTACCATCGTATCCATAATGAGGTGGTTTGTCAAGCTGCGGATGTCCCGCGGCAAGTGTCTCTCATCCGGAACGCAGCCCCTGCTTAATGCGCCGGATCCCAGCCGTCGCTGCCGTATTCGGCATACCGGGTGGTGCTTTCATTGGCGGCATATTTTTTAAGGCGTCCGTTCCATCCTCCCCTGCCCCTGACCCTGGAATTGCCCTTGCCCTTGGCCTTGCGATTGGTTCTGACCGTTATCCGGAATGGTCTGGGCGGAGATGTATTCACAGGCGGCCAGCGACAGGCAGCAGATGAGCAGCATCACAAGACGGGCGGCAGTCTTCCATTTTCTCATCCCTTCATGCCTCCTTTTCCACAAACAGAGCATCGTACATATCCTTGAAGCCCATGTAGGACATCACCAGCAGCAGCGGGTAAACAGGGAACAGATAACGGGATTTGATTTCCCACAGCAGATAAAATGCGATAAAGCCCAGAATCACCAGCACCAGCGGGGTTTCGGCAAAACGCCCGGATTTGAGCCCGCCGATAAGCCGGACCAGGATAAAGCCGTACATCAGGATGTTCATGGCGTACATGGCCCATATGAGGCCTACCCTGGCATGGGAGTCACCCTTAAACAGCTCCGTGGCAAAGGTGGTGTAGCTGTATTTATCCCCTACGGCGCCCATGCCGCGGCCAAAGGTGGAGGAGCCGTTGCCAATGCCGTACCGTTCCATCTGGTAGGTGCCTTCGGTCCAGGTCCAGACCAGCTTCTTGGCGTACATCTTGAGAAGATCTCCCGCTTCCGCTTCGGACAGCTTGCGGCTGATCTCCTCCTTAAACAGCTCTGTGCTTTTCTCCTTGTTGTAGCCGGCCTGCCGCTGATAAATCGTGTAGCTTTGGCGGTTGTCCCAAAAACCGAAGGTGCTTTGGTTCACCCCCATGTTCAGCCACATGTAGACGGGTGCGGAGTTGGCACTAACGGAGCCCTCCACCTTGCCTGTTGCCTGAAGCAGCAGATTCTGGGTCCAGCCCGGCACCATAAAAACCAGCACCGTTACAGAAAGCCCCAGGAAAGATTTTTTGACACCGATTCTCCGGATTTGAAGCAGGACAGTGATGACAATAGCCACCAAAAAGATTGCTCCGATGCTTCGGAAGTAATTCCCGATTGCCAGCAGAACCGCAGCATAAAGCATATGGCTTAGGGTTCCTTGCTTGATAAAACGGACGGCGAAATAAAGCGCCGAGGTAAGAAACGCCGTAGCGATGACATCATTATAGATGAGGTTGTTCATAAACAGCGCCGGTGCATAAAGAGCTGCCAGTACAAGGACGCCGTAATCCCGGCTGCGGGATTTCACATTCAGCTCCTTGTAAAGCAGGTATACCATCAGCGTCGTGACCAGGGTGAACCCGATGTTGAAGAGCTTGATGACCAAGTAATTGTCCGGGAACAAAAGCAATAGCGTCTTCAAATACAGCACAATAGAAAAGTTAAATGGAAACATATGCAGATAGCCTGTGGTCTGAAACGAGGAATAATCCCCCCGGTACAGCATGTTTTGGGCCAGGGTCAGCACCGTCTGGGAGTCGTCCGTGGGCAGCCGGGGAAACAGGAAAATAATTGCAGTCTGGATGGCGAAGGAAACAACCAGTACACCCGGAATGATGATTTTCGGACTGAAGCTGTCCAGTCTCCGGCACAGAGCGTACAGGCCAAGACCCGCCAACAGCACCGCTGCGGCTGTAACGATGAACAGAAGCTGCTGCTGCTTTTCCAGCACAGGCGTGTCTCCGTATACCGCATACAGATACTTTGCCCGCACCAAAAAGGAGGCGGCGACGAATAGTCCCAGGAACAGGGTAAGCAGGATGTAGAATAGTTTGTGAATTCCTTTGACCATGGAATCCCTCCTCAAGCTTCCGTGTGATTTTCCGGCAGGATGCCCTGATTATAACGGCCCAACCTGAAAATCCGTTGAAAGGCAGAGGCAAGCCAAATGCAATTCTGCAGTTATTTTTTAACATAACTGCCGGACGGCACCTCTTCCTGCAAATCTGCAGTTATTTAGGGCCGATCGCCTTCAAATTGGCGTTTGCTCCATAAATAACTGCACTTTTGCAGGTAGACAAGGGAATTTCCCCGGATAACGCGGAAATAACTGTACTTTTGCAGGATGGGCCGGCTCCTTTCCCGGCTGTCCGCTTGGACAGCAAAAAACCGCCGGGCGTTTATTGCTCCCGGCGGTTCCATTCATTCTTTTTCCAAAAAAATCAGCTCCGCGGCACCAGGTCGCAGGCATCCGCCGGCATCCAGTGCTCATCCTGATCCTCCCACTTGACATTACATCCAATGGGATTGGTCAAGGGCACAGACAGTGGCTTGCCTGCCAAGATCTCCGACAGGGCCCGGTCCAGATCATTGACGGTGGCCTTATCCGCTTCCCGCGGATTGTCCAGCCCCCGCCCGGAGTAGACCAGCTTCCGCTCCCCGTCGAAGACATAGAAATGCGGCGTGCGCAGAGCGCCATAGGCTTTGGCTGCGCTTTGATCCAGGTCGCGGAGATAGGTCCAGGGAAAAAGCTGCTCCTCCATCCGCTGGACCATATGTTCGAAGGAATCATCGGGTTTGGTCTTTTCGCTGTTGGCATTAATGCCCACAAAGGCTACCCCCTGCTCCTGGTACTTCAGCGCAGTTTGGCGGGTTACCTCATCGGAGCCAACAACATAGGGACAATGGTTGCAGGTGAAGAAAACAACGAGTACAGGGGCTCCGGCAAAGTCTTGCAGCGAGTAAATTTTTCCGTCAGTAGCCGGCAGGGAAAAATCCGGCGCTTGCTCACCCAGTTGCAGCGTAAATGCCATTTCATCGCCTCCATCACGTATTCCGGCCTTGGCCGGCCGTCTCCTAAATTGTAACGGAGTCGACCGGGGAAAAACAAGGCGAAACTGGGTGTATCCGGCTTATTCCGGTATTAAATCCACTGAACAACCTCTTCCATCGGACGTCTGGTTTTGGGCTGGGGCTCCTTGGCGCGGTAGCCGAATCCGGCCATGACCGATACGCCAAAATGCTCCGGATCGAGGATGCCCTCCTCCTGCAGAATGCTCTCCACCGCTGCCGGATTGAAGCCTTCGATGGGACAGGAATCGATGCCCAGGAAGGCTGCCGCTGTCAGCATATTGCCCAGCGCAATATAGCTTTGTTTGCAGGCCCAGTCGAACAGTGCCCGGTCATTGCCCAGCAGGTTAAATTCGTTACGCTGGAAGTTTTCGTAAACGGCCTTCATCCTTTCGGCCACAGCCTCCGGCAGCTTCTTCACCTCGGTCATCATCTTCGCGACGTAATCGCCGCTGTAGATCACATCCCCGGACTTCCGGGCCAGGATAATGACGAAGTGGCTGGCGCCGTTCAAGCTGTTTTGCGCCCCCCAGGACACCGGGAAAAGCTTCTCTTTCAGCGCTTTATCCTGAATCACCAGGAACTTCCATGGTTCAAAGCCGAAGGAGCTGGGGGACAGACGGCCCGCCTCCAGAATCGTGTTGAAATCCTCCGGGGTTATCATCTTCTCCGGATCAAACTGCTTGCAGGCATGGCGGAACTCCATAACATCCAGGAACTGCTGATTCTTCGTGGAAAGGGTTGACATCCTCAAAACCTGCCTCTCAATGGGTATGCCCTTACCATAGCATAACCCTGTACCGGATTGTAGTACGCACATTTTTGATATACAATATCATATTAATATCCTAAGTATCTTTTTTATCCTAGGGGAGGTTTGAGGAATGGACCATTGTGAAGCTCCGGCAAAGCATCAGCCCTGCGCCGTGGAAATCACCTTGAATATTATCAGCGGCAAATGGAAGGGCATTATCCTGTACCGGCTTTTGGACGGCAAAAAACGGTTTAATGAGCTCAAACGGCGGATTCCCAATGTGACCCACCGGACTCTGACCCTGCAGCTGCGGGAGCTGGAGGCGGACGGAATTTTAAAGCGCACCGTCTACGCGGAGGTGCCGCCCCGGGTGGAATACGAGCTGACGGAGCTGGGACTGTCCATGACCCCGATTCTGAAGGCTATCTACGACTGGGGAGTCAGCTACCGGGACAGCCAGCAGGAGCAATCCGCTGCAGCTCTGGAGGCCCCAGGCGTACAAGCCTAACGGGTAAAAAAACGGGCAGGCAGAGGAGGATGGCCGTTTTGATGCGGATTTACGCGGCCGATGATCATATTATGGTACTGACCGATGCGGTGGATGCCAGCTTCCACCGCCATCTGTACGTGCAGCTTTCCATTGCGCTGGACAAGGAATTTTATATGGAGGTAGACGGTGCACGTTTCCTGTGCCCGGGGATCGTGCTGGATTCGCAGCTGGAGCACGGCATGGACAGCAACAGAGGCAGGCAGCTGTTCCTGTTGGCGGACCGGGCTTCGGGTTTGGCTGCAAGCCTGCGGGCTGCTTTTTTGGAGAAGGCGGGCGGACGTTACGCCCTGCTGCCCCGGGAAGCAGGAAGCCGGATTGGGGAGCTGCTTGATATGGAGCCGGAGCTGTGGGAGCAGGCCGGGAATTATCCGCTGCTGTTATCCCGCGTGCTGGCGCTGCTGGGCATTGAGGACCGGGCAGCGGTGAACCGTCGGATCACCGACGGGCGGGTACAGCAAACGGTGGAAGCGCTGCGGTCCGGCCACCTGACCGGTTTGACCATAACAGAGCTGGCCAGACGCACCTTGCTTTCGCCCAGCAGGCTCTCCCATCTGTTCAAGGCCGAAACCGGCATGCCCCTGGGCAGCTATATGGCCCTGCACAAGCTGGAGAGCGCCATGCAGCATCTTCTGCAGCATGGCAATGCCACAGAAGCCGCCATGGAGGCGGGCTTCGACAGTCCCTCGCATTTTGCGGCAGCCAGCAAAAAAATCTTGGGCATGAGTGCCACCTCCATCCGGCGGGATAGCGTCTTTTTGAAAGTTTCCCTCTTCGCCCCGTGATAACCTAGGGTCAGGAGGTGCTTGACGATGGCGCATACGAATTCGATGGAGCGTTTTTTGAAGCCTACGGCGATTTTGGACTACGGGGACTTACGGATCAGGAAGCTGGTGGAGAAGCGCGGCTGGCTGGACCTGGACAATACCGGGAAGATCCTGAACATCTATAACTTTGTCCGGGATGAGATTGCGTTTGGTTATAACGAGGATGACGCCCTTCCGGCCTCAGCGGTGCTTGCACACGGCTACGGGCAGTGCAATACCAAGGGAGTCCTGTTTATGGCGCTGCTCCGCGCTGCAGGCATCCCCTGCCGGATACACGGCTTTACGATTGATAAAAAACTGCAAAAAGGGGCCATGAAGGGCTTCTATTACCGGCTGTCGCCGCGGGAAATTCTGCACAGCTGGGTAGAGGTTTATGTGGAGGAGCAGGACAGGTGGATCAATATGGAGGGGTTTATTCTGGACCTGCCTTACCTGGCCAAACTCCAGCAGAAATTTGCCGATTGTACGGGCTCCTTCTGCGGGTATGGAGTGGCTGTGGCGGACTTCCGAAATCCTCCGGTGCAGTGGGACGGCAACGATACCTATATTCAAAAGGAAGGTATCGTCAGGGACTTCGGGGTATTCGACGGTCCGGATGAGCTGTTCGCCGCACAACGCCAGGAGCTGGGGCCCGTAAAAAGCTTATTGTTCCGCCATCTGATCCGGCATCTGATGAACCGGAATGTCCGCCGTATCCGCAACGGATAGACGCCGGCCGTGCCAAGGGGAGCTGTTACGTGCTTATGGGGACAGCTCCCATCGTTTGGACCGGTTATTGCGGCTTGCTGATCCGTCTCAGGTTGATTATGTTCGATATCACCGTTGCCATCCCCCCGAAAAAGCTCCCCCACCCCCAAATACTGTTGAGCACAATACCGACAGCCCCCACACCAAGCAGGATAATGCCGATGGCGCTGCCGACATATGAGCCGGTAAGGGCCACCCTCCGGGAAGGGTAGGTGCCGCTTGCGGCATGTTTGGTAAAAGCGGCCATTTTTTCGTTATGGGCCTTCAAATCGAATTTTTTCATCATTGTCCTCCTACTCGAAGATTTGATCCATCATCTGGTCCAGCATAAAATCAAACACCTGGAAGTGGTCGTACAGCAGCTTTTCCTTATTCGCGGCGATGTTCAAAAGGGATGCCAGCACAGACAAGGCCATCTCCTCCGGAATCCGCAGGGCCAGATAGGACTTGGCCAGAAGCCGCCTGGCACCGGCCAAACTGTCAAAGCCGATGGCTTGCTGTTCCTCGGGTGCCAGCTTATTGATGAAGCCGGTAAAATCGGCGCTGGCCGTGTCATACAGGAACGGGCTTTTGTCATATTCGGCGTACACGGCCTTCAGCGCTTTGGTCAAACCGGACTTTCCCGGCCCCTGAGCCAGAATATCCTCCATCAGGGTATACAGACCTTGCTGCACATCCAATAGCGTTTCGTAGAACAGCCGTTCCTTGGACGGAAAAAAAATATAAAACGCACCTTTGGAAATGCCGGCCTTCTGGCATAGCTCGTCGATACTGGTCCGTTTGTAGCCGTAGCTTTTCCAGCTTAATTTGCAGCTGCCGATGAGAATGCCGCGGATATTCAGTTTTTCCTGCTCGCTGAAGCTTTTGGGCAAAGGACTCACTCCGTTTTTGTTTATGATCAAGCTTTGTTAACGATTAAGACGTCGCATTTTGTGACTATATTTATTTTTTTAGTCATATATATCTTAACCTATACGCTCCCCTCCGTCAATCCGGAGACTGGCTAAAAAACCCCAAGGCGTGTTTTTCGCACTCCAAGGGGCCGATTAAGTTACGTTCGGGACAAGTTTTTTTCGTATCGGCGCTTACCGCCTCTTGCGGTACATCAGCTCGTCGGAGCGGATATACCCCTGCAGCTCATAAAAACGCTGGGCGGCAGTATTGGTTTTGCCGGTGAACAGCTGGTAGCTCCTTACCCGTTGGTCGGCGAAGAAATTCTCCGCTGCAGCCATCAGCGCAGAGGCTACCCCTTGCCTGCGGTATTCCTCCCGAACAAACAGCTCCGTAATTTCGATATAGTTGGTGTCGTAGCACATGGAAACCGAAAGCTGCACGCAGCAAAAGCCGGCCGGCTCACCGTTTACCAGAGCGATCAGCACGGTTTCGCGGATATTGTGGCGGATTGCCTCTGTCAGCAGCTCTAGTGTTGTGGAGCCCGGGCCGTTAAACTGCTCATTCATTGCAAAAAGAGCCTGTACATCAGCGGCTTGCGCCTTCCTGACATGCACTGATCCGGCCGGAGAGGATACTTCTTCCGTCTCAGAGCAAGCCTGTGGCTGCGCGGCTATTGCAGAGTGGTCCGGTTGAAGCTCCACCGGACTGCCGTAGGTATTACGGAAGGCCATTTCCCGGACCGGCCTGCGGGTAATCTCCTTTGGCTCTCCGGCGGGATATCCCACCGGCAGCAGGAACAGGCAGACCACATCCTCCGGCAGACGGAGAATCCGGCTTGCTTCGGCAATGTCCACAAAACCCACAAAACACGCCGCCAGCCCATGGGACACCGCCGTCAGAAACATATGCTCCGCCGGAATCAGCGGGGCGGCATTGGCGAACAGGGTGCGTACACTCTTGCGGTCGGCAAGCCCGTTCACATCATCCAGGAACGATCTGCCAAACCGGGTCCGGTTGACCAGCAGGCCAAAATCCTCCTCCGGCAGCTCCCGCAGGTCCGCCTCCAGTCTGGCGCAGCAGGCAATCACCACCGGAGCTTCGGCAATCCACATTTGTTCACCCGCGGCAGCGGCCAGCGCGGTTTTGGTCTCCGGGTCATCCACCAGGCCGAAGATGTGGCTTTGCCCGTTCCCCGCCGACGGTGCGGTCCGCGCCGCCTCCAGCATCTCCTCCAGAATGTCCGCTCCGATGGGAGTCGGCAGGAAGGTGCGGGCGGATCTTCTTTTACCAAACACTTCTTTCATATGCATGTGCAGCTCTCCTAACGATAGACATGTTAGCCTAAGTGTAGCAGAGGCAGGGGGCGGCTTGTTGGGAAAGTATGGGTCTAAACGGTTCTTTCGCGGGACCGCGTAAGGGGCGGCAACGGTGAGACGCAAGGGCCCGGCTCGATGACGCCTAGGAGTGCGGTGCGATGATACGTAGGAGCTCGGCATGGTGACACGTAAAGGCCCGGCATGGTGACACTTAGGAGTGCGGTGCGATGATACGTAAGGGCCCGGCATGGTGACACATAAGGGCTCAGCATGGTGACACTTAGGAGTGCGGTGCGATGATACGTAGGAGCTCGGCTTGGTGACACTTAGGGATCCGTCAAGTCTAACGGCGGCAGGAGCCGTTATTTGGCGGTTTTGGGGCGTCGCGGAAATCTAACGGAAGCCACGGCTGTTATTTCCGGTTTTTCGGCCCTAAGCACGCCAATTCGGGGCAAATAGAGGCTGTGGCCGCCGTTAGCCGAGTGAAGCTCTGGCCGACCCTTGTCCGTTACCCCCGGGGGAGGGCGGTGAGTGGTCATTTAACCGTTCCCCCGAGGGAGGGCGGTGAGTGGCCATTTAGCCGTTACCCCAGGGGAGGGCGGTGAGTGGCCATTTGGCCGTTACCCCGGGAGAGGGCGGTGGGCCTTCCCTCGCGGCGTTACCCCGACTGGCCATTGGCTCTAGCCGGCACTCCTCGCTGCCCTATTTTTCCTCCAGGGCGGAGCGGATGTCCGGGTAGCGGAAGCTGAAGCCCGCCTCCAGCGCCTTTGCGGGAAGCACCCGCTGGCCCTCCAGCAGCAGCGCGGACATCTCTCCCAGCGCCAGCCGCAGCGGCGCCCCCGGAGCCTTAAGCCATGCGAAGCTGTGCAGGACCTCTGCCGCCGCTTGGGCAAACTCGCGGTTTTGCACCGGCTGGGGAGCCGTGGCATTGATGACGCCGGACATAGCCTCATGGTCCAGCACATACAGAATCAGCCGGACCAGATCCTGGCGGTGGATCCAGGACATCCACTGCTCCCCGCTGCCTAACGGCCCTCCCACGAAAACGCGGAAGGGCAGCAGCATCAGCGGCAGCGCCCCGCCGTCCCGGTCCAGGACAATACCGAAGCGCAGCACCGCTCTCCTCCGGGCGGGAATGGAGGCGGCTGCCGCCTCCCAGTCCCGGACCACCCCGGAGAGGAAATCCCCTTCACCTAGGGCGCTGTCCTCGGTGAAGGTCCCGGAGCGGGAAAAGCCGTAAGCATTGACGCCGGAGGCCTGGACCAGCACCTCCGGTAGAGCGTCTGCCGATTCCAAAAGATGGGACAGCCGGTCGGCCGTCTCTACCCGGGAATCGCGGATTTTCTCCTTGGCTGCGGGGGTCCAGCGCTGGTTGATGGTCTCTCCCGCCAGATTCACCACAGCGTCCACGTTCTTCAACAGCTGGGGCCGGGCCTCCAGCTCCTCCCAACTAACCAACGGGAAGGCTGCATACCCCTCCTCCGGCAGCGCAGCGGAGCCTCCCCCTATCCGGCTGATGATCCAGCCGCGGTGTCCCGCTTCGGCCAGCGCCGAGGTGAGAGCGCTGCCAACAAAACCCGTCCCGCCTGTGATCAGAATGTTCATGCCGCATCCTGCCTCCCTTTTTTGCCCAAAGTAAGTTCCCATATATCCACTGCTCCCGCGTCCGGTTAGAGGGGTATGCAACCAACCTTCTCCACGCCCATCCAAGGGTACGGGGGTGTTTTTGGCAGCGTCTTGCTGTAACGGAACTGAGCGATTCTTAGACTGACAAATTTGCTGTTTTCGACGGCTAACGGAACTGAGAAGCGCTTAGCCTGTGTGAGACATGCCACCAGAGGCGTTTACCCATGCTAAGGGTCGCAGAGTTCCGTTAGAATGTAGAAAAGTTGGTTTTTGGCCTGTAAGGGACGCTGAGTTCCGTTAGCGTGGTGCGGGTAGTGCAGAGCAGTTTGCCCAGTTCCGTTAGCGTAGTACCGGTAGTGTAGAGCCCTTTGCCTAGTTCAGTTAGAGTAGTACCGGTAGTGTAGGACCGTTTGCCTAGAGCCGTTAGCGCATCGCGTTTAGTGTAGAGCCGTTTGCCTAGCACCGTTAGCGCATCGCGTTTAGTGTAGACCCGTCTGCCTAGTGCCGTCAGCATAGTGGGGTTCATATACAGCCCTCAGCCTAGTCCAGTTAATGCAGTCCGGTTCGCGCCGTGCGGTACTGGCCGGGAGCCATTCCCGTCCGGGTGCGGAACAGGCGGATAAAATAATTCACATTCTCAATGCCGACCTGAAGGCCGATCTCGGTGACGGAGAAGCCTGTGCTCTCCAAGAGCGATTTGGCCTTTTTGATCTGCAGATCATGGAGATACTGCAGCGGGCTCATGCCCGTATGCTGCTTGAGGCAGCGGGCCAGGTAGTCAAAGTGAAAATGCAGCGCCTGCTCCATATGCTTGGCATCGAAGGGCCGGGCCAGATTCTGCTGCAGGTACATGATGACCTGATCGCAGAGCAGCCTGGAGCGGGACGTAGACCGGCTTCGCGCCGAAGCCTGCAATTCGGCCAGCAGCCCGGAGAATTGGGCCTGCAGGGGCAGCGAGCTTGCCGGCGACAAGGTCTGCTCCAGCTCCAGCATCCGCTGCAGGTACGGAAGGATATCGGATTTGTGCCACTCCGCAAACTTGGGCAGATACATGAGCTGGGCGCACGGCGCCAGATCAAAGTCGGTCCGTTGGGAAACGGGCACCGACCAGGGAATCTGGCTGCTGTCCACAGACCGTACAGGCGCCGGGTGAACAAAGTGGATCCAGTAAATTTCGGTGGTATCCTCGCAGGGCCGTTGTCCGCCATGGGTGCGCCCCGGCTCCAGCACCAGCATGGAGCCTTCACGAATATCATATTGCTGACCGTCTTCCCACATGTACAAACCGCCTTTTACGACAAAAATCATGTCATAAACATGGAAGGACCGCACAAAATGCTGCTGGCCCGGTTTCCAGAAGCCATGGCCGATTAACATTAACTGGGGTAATGGCGGAATTGCCAGCTCCAGGCACTGCATGACGGTGGGCCTCCTTTTTCCTGAGGGATCATGCCTTCATTCTAACATAGACGCCGTCTGAACAGGTAGAAACTGTGCTATAAAAAGTCGCTTGTGTTCCTACCCCGCCGGAATGCCGCCCCGTATAGTAAAGCTGTAGAAGCATCCATCATATCCACATTCACGAAGGAGACGGTTCTTATGCGGTTTCGGCAGGTTCATCTAGATTTTCATACCTCGGAGGCGATTCAGTCTATCGGAGGGCAATTCAATAAACAGCAGTTTCAGGACATGCTGAAGCTGGGTTATGTGGACTCCATCACCATTTTCTCCAAGTGCCATCACGGCTGGGCCTATCATCCCTCGGAAGCCAACGACATGCACCCTGGCCTTTCCTTCGATCTGTTGGGAGCCATGATCGAGGCAGCGCATGAAATCAGCGTGAAAACACCCGTTTATCTTTCGGCGGGCCTGGACGAAAAGCTGGCGCGCCGCCACCCCGAGTGGCTGATCCGGGATGCTGAGGACCGGACCAATTGGGTGAAAAGCTTCATGGAGCCGGGTTACCACCAGTTCTGCATGAACTCCCCATATCTGGACCTGCTGCTGGCCCAAATTAGGGAAGCGTTATCCCGTTATGATGCAGACGGCCTGTTCCTGGATATTGTCGGGGTGCGGAAATGCTACTGCCACAATTGCCTGGAGAGCATCCAAAGTGTTGGCGGGGATCTCCGTGACGAGGCCGCCATGCAAAAGCTTTGGGAGCAGACGTACGCCACCTATACGGCGAGGGTGAAGGAGGAGGTCGAAGCCGTGAAGCCGGGACTGCCCATCTTCCACAACAGCGGACACGTCCGGCGGGGACGGCGTGACCTGGCTGCCATGAACACCCATCTGGAGCTGGAGTCCCTGCCTACAGGAGGCTGGGGTTATGACCATTTCCCTCTTTCGGCCCGGTATGTTCAGCCCCTGGGTATTGATTTTCTTGGTATGACCGGCAAATTTCATACTGCCTGGGGAGAGTTCGGCGGGTACAAACATCCCAACGCCCTGCGTTATGAGGCGGCACTCAGCATCGCCAACGGCGCCCGCTGCTCCATCGGGGACCAGCTCCATCCGGACGGCCGGATGGACGAGGCAACCTACCGGCTAATCGGCGAGGCGTACAAGGAGGTTGCCGCCAAGGAAGCATGGTGCACGGGGGCCATCAATGTGGCCGATGTGGCCTTGCTCTCTTTGGAGGCGGCAGGTGTGCACCCGCTGGCTTCCCGCGAGCCTGGGTCAGATTCGGATGCCGGGGCGGTGCGAATGCTCCTTGAAGGGAAATTCCTGTTTGATGTGATCGACCTGGAGCAGGATATGGCCCCTTACAAGGTGGTAATTCTGCCGGATTATGTAGCGGTGGATGAAGCCCTGCAGGTTAAGCTGGAGCAGTACGTGGCGCAGGGAGGCAAAATTCTGGCCACCGGCTGGTCGGGGCTTGCTGCGGACAGCAGCCGGTTTGTTCTGGATTTTGGCGTCCGGTATGAAGGCTTGAACCCCTTCCAGCCGGATTATTTCCGCCCATCGTTTGAGCCGGGCCGTCTGGGGCAGGCTTCGTATATCTTCTATGCCCAAGGTCAGCGGATCTCGCTGGACGGGGGTGTGGAGCTTGGCCGCCGGGAGGATCCTTACTTCAACCGGGATGCCGCAGCTTTTTGCTCGCACCAGCACACCCCGACCAGCCATGTATACGGCGGTCCCGGGATGGTGGAAAGCGGCAGTGGGATTTATGTGGCGTGGAATGTGTTTGAGGACTATGCAGCCAAGGGCAGCCTGATCCTGAAGGAGGCGGTTATTCATGCTCTCAACCGTCTGCTCCCGGAGAAGACACTGACCACCACGCTTCCCGCTCAGGGCATTGTGACTCTGCAGAACCAACAAGGGCAACAAAGGCTGGTCAACCACCTGCTGTACGCCTCCCCCGTACGCCGTGGCAAGGAAATTGAGGTCATCGAGGACATTCTTCCGTTGTATGGGGTGGAGGTGTGCATTGCCAATTCCCATCCGGTGAAAAAGGTGTATCTGGCACCCCAGATGGAGGAGCTTCCTTTCCTGCAAGAAGCGGGTAAGATCTCCTATATGGTACCCCGTTTGGAATGCCACCAGATGGTGGTGCTGGATTACGAATAAGCATGTGGTGAACATCTTCGCGAACGAATGCATAAAGTATGGGGGCTGATTAATAATCATTTTTATATAAAAAGTTTTATTGCTAATCTGGATGGGTATTAAATAGGAGGTCTGCATCCAACAGGCTTATTCATAAGAAAAGGAGTGAGAACATGCGTAAGCATATACTTGCCCTAACATCAGCTGTGATCGCCAGCTCCCTTTTGCTCAGTGCATGCGGCAAGGAGAAAAGCGAGCCCGTAACGGCTTCACCGGGGATGTCGGCAGCCGCAGTCAGCCCAACCGTCGTCACCGGAGCAAGCACCAGCCCAGGGGTCAGCCCTGCCGCCAGCATGGCAGCCAGCCCAAGTCCCAGCTCCAAACCCGCTTCGGGAGAAGTGCCTGAGAACCTGCCGAAGGATTTCCCGCTGCCGGCGGATGTCAAGATTACCACCTCCCATTCGGGTACCACAGACGGCAAAAAAACCGCGCTTCTGGTCTTGACTACGAAAGAAAGCATGGACGCCGTTACAAAGCGCTACAAGGATTATTTCAACGGCAAGCTGGGCCGCGATGCCGTCCAGACCATAGACGAGAAGAATGTGATTATCCAAGGGTTTACCCAGGATAACAAACAGAGCTGGTCGATGATCGGCGGGAAGCTGTCATCCCAGGAAGGGGTTATTGAGCTGACCATCACCTGGGCCGAAACCTAAAGCCTAGAGGTAAAGAAAACGGACGCCCTCCTTGAAGAAGGTGGCATCCGTTTTTTACTGTTTGGGGTTGTGAGATGCAGCGCTAATCCTTGTACGGGTCGAACTCATCTGCCCCGGCCATACATACCCCAATGGGCTTCAGCATATGCAGCACGTCGATGGTTTCCGCATGGGCGTCCAGCACCTGGCGCAGGCTCCTGTATACGAAGGGGCTTTCGTCCGTGCCTGCTCCCCGCAGCTCTACCCCGAAGGCCGCCACCGCCCCCATCATCTGCTCCTTGGAAATTTGACCTCCGGTTCTGGCGCGGGTTTTCCAGTTCATTTTCCCTGCGGCTTGTGTCCGGCTCATAATCCGTCCTGCGCCGTGCACCGTGCTGTAGAAGGCCTCCTTGTTTTCAGCGCTGTTCTTACCCTGCACGATCACCGAGATATCCCCCATGCTGCCGCCGATAAATCCCATTTGGCCGGGTGCAGAGGGGGTAGCTCCCTTGCGCACCACAATCACTTCCCTGCCGTCGTGCCGCTCCCGCCAGGCATAGTTGTGGTGGTTATGCACCTCAAAATCCGCGTCCGTCCCCAATATCCGCAGCACCTGGTCCATCACATAATCCCGTCCTGCATACGCATACCGTCCGGCCAGCCGCATAGCCCGCTCGTACATATCCCCCAGCTCGCTGTCCAGGTCCAGCAGAACCGGCGGCTGCTCCATTTTTTCGCCTGGAGCATTCTCCAGAAAACCTCTGCCCGCTGCCAGGTTGAGAAAACCGCTGGCTGTCCGGTGCCCGAACCCCCTGCTGCCGAAGTGGTTGGCAATCCACAGGCGTCCGCTGTCCGCCTCCTCGAATAAATCCACAAAATGGTTGCCGCTGCCCACTGTGCCCAATTGGTCCCTGGCCAACGTCTTGAGCTTGTCATGAACCGGCATGCCGAGGGTTTGGTACACCGCCCAGTCCGGATCATCAAACAGGGCATGATCCACCCTGTCCTGGTTGACCCGTCCGATACCGAAGGAAATGCTCCGGGCGATGGTATCCATCAGCTTCGGCAGCTCGGGCTTGATATCGGCGGCATAAAGGTGAGTGCGCACCGCTTTGTTGCCGCAGCCAATATCGTAACCGACGCCGGAGGGAGAAATCTGGCCGTCATACACCACAACACCCCCGATGGGCTGGCTGTAGCCTTGGTGATGGTCCGCAATCAGCAGGGTTTGCACTACATTGCCGGTACGTGCGCAAGTCCTCGCCTGGGCCAAGGCGCCCTCATCAGGACTGCCCCAAACCCGTATACCGTCTATTTGTTGATAAGCCATTATGTTCACTCCTTTGGGTTATTCATGTAAACACACTTTGCATGCGAAACTCCCTAACGGAACTCAGCGGCTAAGCGCAACCCCATACCTCCACCAGCGCCTTGCGGAAGAGGTCATCCAGCTCCCGGTCCTGCTTGGCTCCGGCTCCTGCCATACCCGGCGCCGCCAGCTCGAAGTGGGCGATGCCCGCCTCCAGAAAATCGCTGACAGGTACGATTTTCGCCCCCATATCCAGCTCCTCACCTGCCATTTTCCGCTCCAGCAGCCGGTCCACTGCCTCCCGCAGAGCGCTCCCCTCCGGAAGCAGCTCCTCCACCAGCCAGTGGAACTCCACGGGCGGCATGGTGTTATGCTTCTCGATCCACCGGCAGGCCAGGATGGGTCGGAGGACGTAGAAGTATTTTTTGACCCGAACCTGCTCCCCTTGGAGATATTCGCGATAGTTGCCCCTGGCCATGTGCAGATAATGGTACATACACGACCTGGGGGAAAAGGTGGCGGGGAAGATACGCCGGATTGCCTCTGCCGTGCTGTAGCTCTCCTTGTATACGATAGGCGACCGGAGCCATTCCAGCAAGGGAGGATTGGACTTACGGAACAGGTTCAGCGCCTTCCGCAGATCCCAGCCGTTGATATCCAGCATACCGCTGATGGGGCGTTCGATCACATCCCGCTTGTCATAGATGGACAAGTACCAGTCAACCGTCCGCACATATATGAACCGGACATCGTAATCGCTGTCCCGGGAGGGAAATCCCCAGGCCCTGCTGCCGGACTCGCAAGCATACAGAATTCGCACCTGCTCCTCCGCCTCAATCCGCGCCAATTCCGCTGTGATTCTTGCCTTCATTTCCTCTGTCATATATGCTCCTCCTCCCATGCACCGCTGCCGCTGCAACCTTTCTTGTATCCATTGTGCCTCATCCCGGTCCGGCGGAACATGGCGGAAGTATTACGACAGCAAATCAATTTTCCATTTGCGCCCAGCCTAACCCCTGCTACAATAAAAAGAAGACGAAACGGAGGAACCCCATGGCTAAGGAGAGCTTCGATAAGGAAATCCAATTTTTGCGTTTGCTGGCGCTGACCAGTGGCGCCTTCAGCAGACAGCAATTTGCCGAACGGCTGGGCATCTCGGTGCACACCTTCGATAAAACTCTGCGCCGTCTGAAGGACGTAGTTGGCTCTCTGCAGCAGCAGCTGCCCAAGGAGCAAAGCAAGGAGCTGTCCGACACCATCCGCTACAGCTATTACGACTCCGCCGACCCGCTGCTGCTGTTTCTCTTCCGCGCCAAATCCGTGAAGGAATCCGAAACCGAGCGTCTGTCTCTGCTGCTGGGGGCGATGCAGGGTGAGGCTTTAACGGCCATGGAGCTCCTGGATACCTGCTGCGGCGCGATGCCGGTCAATCTTCCCATGCCTGACGAAAAAACCATCCGCTCCGACCTCAAGTACCTGGAGGAGGTGGGTGTCATCCGCAGGGAGCCCGGCCCCCGACCCTACCGTTACCGGATTCAGGATCAGCTGGTGCGGAGCTTGTCGGACGAGGAGCTGGTGGATCTTTATGATTTTGTGGATGTGATGGCGAACACGCAGGTTCCGTCCGTACAAGGTTATCTTCTGCGGGACGGACTCAAGAAGCAGCTTCTGCGCACGAAAGGCGGCGGGCTGGCGGTGGAGCCTTTTTTATATAAGTACCACTATCATTCACGGATTCTCGACGAGGCCCATCTGTTTACCCTGCTGCATGCCATCCGCCGCTGCCGCAAGGTGGAGTTCTTATATTTTTCGCCCAAGTCGGAAAAAAGCTATGCCTCCAGAAACACCAATCCCCTGTTCGAACGGGAAACGGAGGGCAAATCTATTCATACCCTGCCCCTGCGGATTGTCTATGACCATCAATACGGCAGATGGTATCTGCTGGCCCATGGCAGAGAGGGCTTGCGGAAGTACCGGATGGAGGGTTTGACCCAAATTGTGGAGCATGAGGCCGTGGATCAGGACTGGTATGGGCAAAAGCAAACGGAGCTGGATGAAAAGCTGCGGTACAGCTGGCTCATCGATACAGGACCGGCGGTGCGGGTGCGTGCCCGTTTCTTCAACCCGGAGGGCTCCGAGCTCAACTTCGTGAAGGAGCGGGTGCTGCTGCAGGGGCAATGGGGGGAGATTGTCCACGAGGAGGAGCATAGCTTCATCTATGAAATCACGGTGAACGGCTTTACGGAGATCAGGCCGTGGCTGCGCAGCTTCGGCTCCAGCTGCGAGGTGCTGGAGCCCCGGCAGCTCCGCCAGGAGATGATCGCCGAATGGAAGGAGATTCGGGCCTACTATGAATCTGTTTGAGAAAATCTTCAACTACCAGATCCTCTCCCGGCTGGAGGATTCCGGTGTTTTTATGGTTACGGCCCATGAGCGGGCTTGGCTGAAGACCATGCTGGCCCATCCCGCCGCCCTGGTGGCCTTCACCCCGGAAACCCTGGAGAAGCTGCAAACCCTGCTGGAACCGGATGATACCCTGGATACGGACCGTCATCTGCTGCAGAAGGCCGCCAGTGTGGAAAAACAGGTCTACCACCCTCTTCTGCGGACACTCCGGCGGTTAATCCAATCCAAAAGCGGATTCCGCCTGTCCTGCAGGGTGAAGGACGGCCGGATCCATACGGGGCAGCCGGGTTATCCCTACAAGCTGGAATACTCCATGGTCAAGCGGGAATGGTATCTGCTGTGGTTTCACCTGCGGAATCACGCCTTTATGAGCACCCGGCTGGACAATATCCTCTCTCTGGAGGCAGAGCCGGTGCATCCCCAAACCGCAGATGCCCTAAGCCGGAGAATCAGCAGGCTGCTGGATACCCGCAGAAACGAAGTCCTAATCGAGATTCTCCCCATGTACAATGAGGAGCTGTCACGGATTCTGTATGCCTTTTCCAGCTTCGAAAAGGACGTGGTCTATGACGGCGATTCGGATACCTACCGGGTGAAGGTGACGGTGATGGGGGATCAGGCGGAGTATCTTTTGTCCAAAATCCGCTTCCTGGGCAAACGGGTCCGGGTGGTGGAGGGGAACTATCTTAAGCGGCGTATGCTGGAGGCCTCCATCAAGGCGCTGGACCGTTATGGGGCCGGGTCCCCGGACACCGATGAGGGGGAGGCGCTCTCTTCATAGCGCCGTGGAGAAAGCGGCCCGCCAGAACGGCAGGCCGCTTTTTTTCAGCTGTGCAGCTGCATTTTCAGAATGGGAAACGGATTTCCCTGCTCATCCAAGGGCAGACGTTCAAACACATTAAAGCCCATATGCTCATAAAATCCCCGGGCATTGGGATTCTGCTCATTCACATCTACATACCATATACCGTATATGCGGATGGCCTCCTCCACCAGCCTTCTGCCGATGCCTTGGCCTGTATAATCCGGTGAGAGGAACAGCATTTCGATTTTGCCGTCGGCGATCCCCATAAAACCCGCAGGCATACCCGCTTTCCCGGCCACCACCAGCACCGGAATTTGCTCCAGGGCTTCTTTGACCAGTGGCGCCAGCCCGTGGATATCCCCTTCGCTTAAAAAAGTATGCGTTGCCTCTACCGATTGCCGCCACACCTTCACCAGAGCTTCGATGAGCTCCGGCGGTCTTTCTTTATATAGGGTCAGTTCCATATTCTTCCTCCTGTTATAGTTTGGCGGCGGAAATAATCAGCATCATCGGCCTGCGAAGCTCATGCTCCATACCCTCCACCGTGCGGAGCAGCTCTCCCGGCGGTGTTGGCTCCACGATCCCGGTAATGGTAAAAACCTCTTGCAGTAAACAGCCCAAATAGGTGGTGAGGGTCCGATGGTATTTGGTCACCTGCTCCCCCAGAAACACCGTATTGCGTCTGCCTTCCTCAAAATAACGGTCCACCGGGAAATGCATGATGCTCCCGTCCTCGCCATAATGCCAATCCTGGCCGCCGGAAGCGGTAAATACCGGATGCTCCACGGTAAATACAACATACCCGCCGGGTATCAGCCAGCGGCTCAGCTTTTCCGCCACCGCCCCAAAATCCTCTACATAATGAAACGCTAATGAGCTGAGGATGACATCGAAGGACTGGCCCGGAAAGTCCGCTTCCTCGATGGAGGTCCGGCGGTAGGCGATACGCGGATCCGTCCGCTCCTTGGCCCGGTTGAGCATGTTATCCGAGATGTCGATGCCCGTCACCGACTCGGCTCCCTGCTCGATGGCATACTGGCAATGCCAGCCAAAGCCGCAGCCCAGGTCCAGCACTCGTTTGCCAGTGAGAGTAGGCAGCATCTGGCGGAGGGCAGGCCATTCACCTGCCCCGGCCAGTCCATAGACGGAACGGTTCATTTGGCTGTATTTTTCAAAAAAAGCCGGGTCATCGTACTTGTTCTGCTTCACTGTCACCATCATCCCCTATTGAAAAAAATGCGTGGGCCGTTGCCGTCGTAGCCTGTGCCACCTCTTCGGCCGGCTTGCCCAGGCACTGGGCTACCGTACGCAGAATATGGGGCAGGAAGACGGGTTCGTTCCGTCCCTCCGCAGGCTTTTCCTTCAGGTCCCGGGGGGTTAGAAACGGGGCGTCCGTTTCCAGCATCAGACGGTCCAAGGGAATCAGCCGCACCAGCTCCCGCAGATGTTTGCCCCTGCGTTCGTCGCAGATCCAGCCGGTGATGCCGATATGCCAACCCGCCTCCAAATAAGCAGCGAGCTCCTGCCGGGTGCCGGTGAAGCAGTGGACCACTGCCCGCTGCACTTGCTGCTCCTTCAGGATGGCGGTAAAATCCGCAGAGGCTTCCCGCTCGTGGAGGAACAGGGGCATGTTCAACTCCTGCGCCAGCCGGACCTGCTCGGAGAACCAGCGGCGCTGGACCTCCCGCGGTGAAAAGTCCCGGTTGTAGTCCAAACCACATTCCCCGATGGCCACCACCTGTGGCAGGGCCGCCAGCTCCTTCAGCCGGTTGAGCGTGCTGTCGTTGCAATGTTTGGCATCATGGGGATGGATCCCTGCTGTTGCGTACAGCTTGCACGGATACTGCCCCGCATAACGGGCCGCCTCCTCGCTGCTACGCAGGCTGGTCCCGGTAATAATCAGAGGGGTAACTTGATGGGCTAACGCCCGTTCCACTACCTGCTCCCGGTCCTGCTGGAACGAACGGTGCATCAGGTTAATGCCGATATCGACGATGGGGGTTTTTAAGGTTGGGTTATTCATTTGCACATTCTCCTTTTTCATGTTCAGCGACAGAACAGCTCTCAGCCGGAACCTGGTCCGCCAACCAAACTTCATTGCCTGCAAAGTAGAAGGTGGCGCCGGACTCCCGCGCCCGCACGGTGTCCACCTTCAGGATGACGAGCTCACCTCTGCGGCTTCCCGCCATTGTGGCAAAATGGGTGCCCTCCGAAAGGTGGACATACTGCCGTCCCATGGGGAGCAACCCCTCCTTCAGAATAGACGGGAGTGCCTTCGTGTTGGTGCCGTGATAAAGGGAAGCGGGCGGAATCCCCGGTGTATAGGTGATATGGTCATGGCTGTGGCCGTATCTGGCCCGAATGCGGTCGCCATTCCATTCAAACCGCTGCTTGTCCGAATTTAGCACCACCTGCCGGATATCCTCCAGGGTCACCCAGGACCACCTGGGCTGTGCGGTGATGGCTGCCAATAGGGTATCCGCCGGACATGATCCGTCCGCCGGGTCCAGGATTAGGCCGAATTCTCCGGGGGTATGCCGGAGTGCTTTGGTCATAAATTTACTTAAGTTCTTTTCTTGTGTTTGGTTTAGCATGGTTTCCACTTCCGGTTTCTATATTTTGCTGCGGCTGGTGCAGCACGCATTTTTTGCCGCTTTGGTGTGTCTCATATTTTTCTCCGCCACTGGTGCCTCTGCCTCTATTATACCTGGCTCCAGCTAGAAGCTCCCGGGAATCTTTGGGTACAGTAAAAGATTCCGCAGTGTAAGGCGTGTTGAACACACACTCTGGGCCGCTGCGGTGGACTTCAACAGCAGGACGGGTTTTCTAACGGCGGTGAGCGCCGCTATTGGGCCGGAATCGGCCCTCCCCGGATTCTAACGGCGGCAGGAGCCTCTATTTGGCACAAAACCCGCCGATTTCCCCCTGCCGGGTACAAATAGCGGCCGTGGCCGCCGTTAGATTTTTCAAGCGGCCGTTTTTCGCTGAATAGCGGCTGTGGCCGCCGTTAGAATCGCCCGTGGCCCAGCGGCCATCGCCAGGGATGAAAATGCCGGGGCAGAAGCAGCATTTTCGTATAAATTCTGGCACAGGGAAACCTACCGCAGACAAAGCAAAAAAGCGTGCATCCCTAAAGGTTGCACGCCTCTACTCCACTTTCAACCTAACCTGCGGTGCCACGGGTTTGCCGCGCTACAGCCGCGGGTCGATGTCCTGCTCCTGCGCCACCTCAAACAGGAGATTGGCGGCAATTTCCTTGTATCCCTCGTGCTCGGGAGAGATGCTTCCGAAGGGAATCTCCAGCATCCGCAGCCCCAGCTGGTATTCGCTCTGCGAGGTGCGGAGCTTTTGCTGAATGCTTTTTTGCTTCAGCAGCTTGCGGTACTTGTGGGGGAAGCGGTAGTCGTAGCCGTAGATGATGGACAGATAATCGGCGTTGCGCACCTTCATATACGGCACCGTCTTCCCGTCCCACTGCTCCGGCTTGATGACGACTCCCTCCATGCCCTCCTCCGTGGTCAGCCTGGAGAAATACCGTTCCGCCTGCTCCACGGCATCCCCGTCGGACAAATCCAGCACAAGCGCCTCATCCTCCGACAGAAACCGGAACATCTCCCAGGTGCTCCAGCTGGGAAGCTCCTCCGTCCCGTCCTCCTTCACCAGCTTCAGCAGGGCAAACGCCTTGTACGCCAGCTCCCCGTCCTGGGCATACAGCTCCAGCTGCCGGCTGTAGGTTTCATAGGCTGCCCCATGCTCCGCCAAAGGTGCATAAGTTTGCCGGATGGCGTGGATATCCTTGTAGTTCTGGTACACATGGGAGCCGTATTTTTCCATCAGCTCGCCTTTGGCAGTATGATGCTGGTCCTTCTCGAACCCGCTGGCCTCATACTCCTCCAGCAGCTTCCCGTAAGCCGACTCAAAGCCCTGATCCGCCAGAAATGCCAGTTCCGTCTCCAGCGCTTTGCCGATGACGGCAAACTGCCGGTTAATCAGCCCCTCGCCCAGGGCCCTCCAGGGCAGCAGCTCCCCGTCCAGCACCAGCATGGAAATCCCCTCTGCCGCCATATAGCCGCCGAACTTCGCCAGCAGCCCGCCGTATACGGAGGTCATATCCGGCTGCTTCATCCGGTAGCCATTACGGCTGACGGCGAAGCATTGCTCCGGGTCGCGGTGCAGGTAGATATTGCAGCGGGAGCCCATATATTTGGGCTGGAGCACCACCTGGCGGACGCCCCGCTCCCGGAAGTAGGCCAGTCCCCGCTCCAGGGACTCCAGCTCCCCGGCCGCTTCGTCCTTATCCGCCGGAGACATGGTCCCGGAGATGAAGTTCACCTGATTGCGGGAGCAATACTGGAGCCGCCGGAGGTCCTCGTCGCCCAGGTCCCGGAGCGTTACCTTTCGCTCCTCCCGGAACAGAACGGGCAGCCCCTCCTGAACCGCTGCCGTATGAGCAGACCTCCGGCTTTTATAGAAGGGCTTATACCCGATGCTCACCGAGGTGAGCTGGTTGCCGTGGGCGCAGCCGGTATCAATGTGGAGCTTGTTCCCGATACGGAAAGTCTTCGCAGCGGCAATATGGCCGAACACATGATAAGGATGGTTCGTTACTGCCTCCTCCCGGAGAAAAGCCAGCTGTCCCTCCAACGGCTCCTCCCGGTTGATTCGAAGATTCCGCTGATGCCGCCTGGAGCCAATGTCCAGCTTGCCGATATATTTCTTCCGGCACGGGGCATGGGTCACATAGAAGGACGGCCCCTTAGCCCCCGCATACCGGTAGAAGGGCTGGGACAGGGAAACCAGATGGCGGAATTTCTCCAGCAGCTCCGGTTCTTCAGCCAACACCCGCACCGAGTCAAAATAGCTGTCCAACAGCTCCTGCTCCACTCCGGCTACCTCGCCCCGGAGATATTTATCCACGAAGTTTTCGTGGTTCCCCAGCACGAAGTAGAAGTAATCCCGGTTGTCGTATAAGAACTCAACAATCTCCTTGGTAAACCCGCCCTTGTCGATCCAGTCGCCCACCAGCACCAGTTTGGTGCCCGCCGCCTTGCCTGCTGCCTCCAGCCTGCCGCCGTTCAGCTTATAGCCATGGTCCAATAGCAGTCCCTTCAGATCGTCCACACATTCATGGACATCGCCAATGAGGATATATTGCTGATCCTGGGGCAGCACAGTGGCCAGGTACTCCTCCTTATTATCAACCACAATGCTGTACTCCGGGTTCGCCTTCCCCTCCTCCGCCAGATAAAAATTCTTGGCCCGCACCTTGTGGATGCTGTTGTACCCCTCTCTCGGAAGGGCACCCAGGACCTCTTTACGTAATCGGTTAATATGGCTCGTAATCAGCTTCTTGGAGCGCTCCGAGGCATAATAGTCCTCCCGCCGCTTGTAATCGAAGACGATGGTGTCCACCCTGTAATGGTTCTGGTACGCGATCTCCTTCACCCTGGCCCGGAAGTCCTCCGAGAGACCTGTTGTATCCACCACCACAAACTCCGCGTTCAGCGGGAAGGTGGTAGCCGCCTTCAGCTTTTCGAAAAGCAGATGAAACGCCTGGTCGCTGGCCTCCAGCATAATCTGGTCATACTTGTCGTATTCGTACCCCAGCACCTCCTGGCGGATGGCGTCCGAGGAGAGATACTGGATGTTCGCCCTGATATTCCGCCCCACATCCTCAAAACGGAGCCCGGGAATCAGCACCTCCTTGGCGAAGGTGGTTTTGCCGCATTCGGTGGAGCCCACCAGCATAAATACCGTGTGTACCGCTGCGCGAATTTCCATGGTTATACCCCCTCTCTTTTCAAAATAACACCTTGTGTGGTCGTGATATCGTTCACGCAGTCGCCGACTGCAATAAATTCCGGTTGAAGGTTGAAATCCCTTAGAACGTCTCCGATCCACTCCCTGAAAGCCTCTTCCCCCATCTCCCACTTGTGGTCCTCATGGCGCAAATGATCCAGCTCATAAAAGGTGTTGAAATCGGCGTTGGGGGTGGTGATGATGAACCTGCCGAACTCCACATGCCGAAGAATCAAACGGATCATCTCCTTGGCCTCGTCCTCCTTCATATGCTCGATGACCTCCGTCAAAATCACATCCACCTGCTCCCCGTTGTAGCTGTCGAGAAACTGGCTTAAGGAGGGGAACACCGCGATATTGTCCAGCTCCTTGGCCTCCGCCTTGCGTTTGACCTTCTCCAGCAGCTCCTCATTGATATCCACGGCATAATAGGTGCCCTCGGTTTTGCCTGCGAAGGGAATGGCATAGAAGCCCTCGCCGCAGCCCACATCCAGAATCGCCTTGTCAAAAGCCAACGCGTCTCCGATAAAGCTCCTCCGCTGGTAACCTGTACCGCCGTAAGCAAACCGGATGCGGTAACGCTCCGTTTTCTCCAGCTCCGCCTTGTATTTCTTGAAGCGGTCCCGGGAGGACAGGAAGTTGCGCACAAACAGGCTGCGGATATAAAACGGAGCATCGATGACATTCACGCTTTTGATATATTTGTCCAGGATACTGTCCGAAATATCGTAATACTCATTGCCGAACATGGCCAAAAACAGGCAGACCACACTGGAAGCATGTAGCAGATGGTACAGACTCTTCCTCGTCCCGATGGCAAGGGAGTAGCTCTTATGGGCTTGATGCTTCACCGTAAAGGTGAAGTCCTTCATATGCTTTTGGAAAAATTCGATATACCGCTCCCGCTCAATATGGACCAGATTGACGAAAAAGGTATGCTCATACCCCTCGGTATCCCGTTCGTCATGGGCCTTCAAGGGAGCGGAGAAAAATTCATTGATGGCATTCAGCGCAAACAATGGCGAGTTATATCGGGACACATTCAGGTATTCGAAATGTTCGTCAGCATATTGCTTATAGGAAATTTCATTGTCCGCGTCCTTAAAATACACATTGTAGGTTTCATTGTTGGAATACCAGCCGTAGGCCATACCCTTGCGGACAGAGCGGAGCTGCATGCCGGAGTTGGGGTTCTTTTTGATCAGAAAGGAGTATTGCGGGTGATTGGATTGCACTTGCACGATAGCCATCGTTATCAGCTCCAAGTGTTCGAATGCTCTTATTTTCCAGCATCAAGGAGAAATTGAACAGGGTGAAAGTATTACGAGGGGCCTCCGAAATTCCTTATACGGAAACTTTACCCTCACTGGAAGCCGTTCCATGCTACCCTGTTTATAACCGCTCTGCCGGCAAACTATGGTAATGAAAGGAATTGCAATGAATATTTCCACATCTGTTACTTCCAAACAGCTCATGGAGCTGCTGCTTAATATCGCTATTGTCCGCCCTGTGTTTATTTGGGGGCCGCCCGGCATCGGGAAGTCCTCTCTGGTCCAGCAGTTCGCCCATATGGTAGGACTGCCCTGTGTATCCCTCTTGGGCAGCCAGCTGGCCCCGGAGGATCTCATTGGTGTGCCGCAGATAGTAGAAGGAAAAAGCCGATTCTGCCCTCCGGACATGATCGCCCGGGATGAGCCCTACTGCTTGTTCCTGGATGAGCTGAACGCCTGCTCCCATGAGGTTCAGAAGGCCTTCTACAGTCTGATTCTGGAAAAACGGATCGGGGATTACCGTTTGCCGGAAGGCTCTGTGGTTATTGGAGCAGGCAACCGGGCCCAGGACAGCGCCATCGTCAAACCCCTGTCCTCCGCCCTCATCAACCGCATGTTTCATGTGCAGCTGAAGGTATCCCACCGCGAATGGCTGGAGTGGGCGTATGACAGCGACATCCACCCTTTTGTTATTAACTACATCGAAACCCGCCCGGACCATCTGTGGGTCCAGCCGCCCAAGCATGAGGAGCCCTTCTCCACTCCCAGGGCCTGGCATATGCTCAGCGATGCCCTGAAGGAGTACGGGGACGGGTTATCCCCCGGAGTTCTGGATATTCTGGCGGCAGGCTGCCTGTCTCCCCATCACGCTGGGCAGTTCAAGGCCTTCTATAAGCAAACCCAAAGCAAGTATAAGCTTCATGCCATTCTGGAGGGGGAAACCGGCTGGCCCCGGGAGCCGCAGGACCGGGATGTGCTTTATTTCCTGGCCCAATCCTTCCGGGCACATCTGCGCAAGGAGCTGCCTCCTGCAAAGGAGGGTTTAAGCGGGCGCAATCAGCAGCTGGTCCACCGGGCCAAGGCTCTGATTAAGGAGTTAAGCACCATCAGCCTGGAGATTGCCCAGCTTGCCGTCTCCGAAAGCGAGTCGGGAGAGAGCCTGCCCGACTGGTTCCTGGTGGAAATCGTGCGGGATTTGCCCAGATTGGTGCAGCGGAAAAAGGAGGGATGAGATGGGAAAACCAAGAGGAAAAGAGCAGCAGGACCCGGCCACCAAGGCTTTTACAGAAGGGCTGGAGATCATAACCGGGCATCCCATGTTCGCCCCGTTGGCCGCACGCGCAAGAATCAGGCGTTATGAGGAAAAGCCTCTCTGTCCCGATCAAGGGTGGGTGACGGTGGAGGGCCATGGAGCGGTGCATGTTCACCCCAAACGCAGGGGGCTGCCGGAGGAATGGGTGTATGTGCTTGCCCATGCTCTGCTGCATCTCGGTTTTGGCCATTTTCAGCGGAGGGAGCGGCAGGAGCTGTGGAATGCGGCCTGCGACTGCTTCGTGGCGAAGTTTCTTTATGATATGAAATTAGGCAAGCCGCCTGCGGGAATGGAGGGTCCGGTGGACCTTCCCGCCAAAAGCGAGGAGGAGCTGTACCGTTTCTTTTTGGAAAATGGAGTGCCTCCCTCCCTGTACAATCTGGGTACAGCCGGACAGGGCCTTCAGGATATGCTTTGGATTAGCAGGACACCGGAAGCCCATTATTGGAGTAAAAGAGGGAAAACCGTCAGTTGGCCGGAGCTTTTGGGAAAAGGACTGGCGCTGGCTGTAACCAGCGCTGTCAATGTAACCGCAGGTTATGAGCCTTATCTGGGGGCAAACCGGGAGAGCCTCACTCCTGCCAAAAAAGCGCGGAATTGGTTTATCAGCAGCTACCCTCTTATGGGCGCTATGGCTGCTCATTTTACTATCATCGAGGACCCGATTCTATGTCAACGGCTATCCATCTCCGTGGCGGCGGTTGATGCGGAGGCAAGAGAGATTTATATGAATCCGGCGGCGGGTCTGGATGAGCAGGAATGCCGGTTCGTGCTTGCCCATGAGTTTCTCCATGTGGGCTTGCGGCATCATGCCCGCGCGGACGGCAGGGACCCGTATCTGTGGAATGTGGCCTGTGATTATGTGATTAACCAGTGGCTGATGGAGCTGCAATTGGGGGCGTTTCCCAGGGTGGGCGGGCTGCTTGACCCGGAGCTGGCGGGGCTGTCGGCGGAATCCGTCTATGACCGGATTGTCAACGATCTGAGGCTGTACCGGAAATTAGCCACCTTCCGGGGTGTGGGAACGGGAGATATTCTTGGCGGACATAAGCCGGACTGGTGGAGCATTGGGGAAGGTGTGGGGCTGGATGATTTTTACCGAGGCTGCTTGGCGCAGGGGCTGGAGTATCATGACGGGGAAAACCGGGGACTCCTTCCCGCCGGGCTCGTCGAGGAAATCCGGGCTTTGTCGCAGCCGCCGATCCGGTGGGATGTGGAGCTGGCCAAATGGTTCGATGAGCATTTCTCGCCGGTGGAGAAGATCCGGACCTATGCCCGGATCAGCCGCAGGCAAGCCTCCACGCCGGATATTCCCCGGCCCTTCTGGGTACCCAACCCCGATGCGGCCTTTGGCCGGACCTTCGGCGTAGTGCTGGACACCTCCGGCTCCATGGACACCAAGATGCTGGGTATGGCCTTGGGCGCCATTGCCAGCTATAGCCTATCCCGGGAGGTGCCGCTAGTCCGGGTGGTGTTCTGCGACGCCGCTGCCCATGACCAGGGTTATCTGGCGGTGGAGGCAGTTGCCGACCGGGTCACGGTTAAGGGCCGGGGCGGCACGGTCCTCCAGCCCGGCATCGACCTGCTGGAGCAGGCGGAGGATTTCCCCAAGGAGGCGCCGTTGTTGATTATCACCGACGGCTACTGCGAGAGGCTGACGGTTGGGCGCGAACATGCCTATCTGCTGCCGAAGGGCCGGCATCTCCCCTTTGTGCCCAAGGGCAGGGTGTTCCGGATGGAGTAGGTATGGGCTACTTGAAGTATCCTCACTTCCTGGACACCTTGCTGCTCCTTATGCCGTCTCCTAAACGTCTATTCGCCAATTTAATCCAGCATCATCCTGCAAAAGTGCATCTATTTTGCTGGAATTGGGCCTCTCCCTGCACCCAAAATGTAAATGTGCATCTATTTTCCGCTGCGGGACGCAGTTTGCTCCCGTCTGACGAAAATAAGTGCACTTTTGCAGGATAGATGACAAAAACAAAGGTTTGTTTACCAAATACATGCACTTTTGCATTTCGGAAGAGGTTGGGAGTAGTAACAAACGCTTTTTGGGGGCCGCCAAAAAGAAAAAAGCGTGCGCCCCTATGGGATGCACGCCTCTACTTCCAAACACCAACTATAACTTTAAGGCAGGCATGGTGCTCCAGCCCGTCGGCTTTAATAAAATTGCAAATCCAGAAACCACTCTGGCTCCCCAGTTTTGGCCATGTTCCGGGCAATGTAGATGGTGCCGCTGTCCACCCAGTTGAGGCGGACCTTTTCCTCCGAGTTAATCTGCAGGCAGAAGGACGGCTCCACATCGTCCGAGCAGCTCCAGCTCTGGGGATGCTGGATATTGCTGGCCCATCCGCCGATTTTGGTCCGTTTCAGATTATACAGCTCCTGGTCCTCCAGCAGGTCTTGCAGCTTTTCCTCCGTTATGCCGGGGACCAAAGCCAGCTCCGGATCATCATAAACCGGATAATCCTCCTTTTGCAGCTCCCATCTGCATTCGAACCCTTTTCGCGGTGTGCTGTCCTTCGGCGGCTGCAAGGGAACCAGTCCTTCCAGTGAGCTGTAGGCCCGGATGCACCAGGCCCCTTCATTCCGTTCATCTTCCAGATACTGATCCACATTAATATAAAAGGTGAGGATGGCAATATCCTTAAGCATATCGGGAACATAGGGTGCTTCCGTAAGATTCAATTGGCAAATGTATGCCAGCGGTTCTCCGTTATGAACAGGCCAAACCTCCTCCGGACTGCCCACCGGGGCAAGGAAGAAGTTGCTGGCCAACGGGTTATTGGCAGGCCGGAAGCCGCCCACTGTCAAAACGGAGCATGGTCTGGCGTTCAGCTTTTTGTATACCTTCAGCGGATTCATAGGGTCCTCCCTTATTTAAATTGCTTAGCGGCCTAATCCACCGCCAGCGTGCCGATCAAATCGCATTCCAGCTCGTCCTTAAAATGGACACCGGGCATGACCAGCTGGATGGCCATGGTATCCTCCTCGAAGTGACAGATGAACATCACCATCTGAAGCCTGTCCAAAAGATGCATGTGGATGAGCAGGGTATGTCCGTCCACCCAGGTACCTGAGGTGCAGCAGGCTTCGCCGCTGCTGAACAATTGGTCGGTGTCGGTGAGCCAATGGTGGAGGCCGAAGGGCAGCACCGCTTCTTCTGCTCCATCTTCACGGGTCAGCCTTAGAGCAGAAGCTTCACCGCCTGCAGCCTCTCCACGGGTGAGCCGTAAGGTGGAGGCTTCCCCGGCGAATTCGAACCGGCAGCCCGTAAAGCCGTGACGGTTGGCTTCCAGCCGGTAGAAACGCCCGTTAACTGCAGCAGCCATGGCGGAATCCGGTGCTCCAGGCGGCAGTGAAAGCTGCAGAGAGGCCAACTGCTCAGCCAAACCTCTGCCGGCAGACCCGGCGAAAGCCGCAGGCTCCGCAGCAGTGCCGCTCACCGGCAGAATGCCGGAAGCCGTTTCCGCTGGGAGGCCAGACTGTGGCTCTGCTGCCCCTTCCCCGTCCATTGCCGGATACAGGGCCTCCCACATACAATCCAGAATCACCTGATGGCCATCCTTAACAAATTGGGTGTTGGCGGTAGAAATAAACACCGCATCCTTATCCGGCATCACTACCACGAATTGTCCGCCCAGCCCGAATGCACCGTACGCTCCGTTGCGGAGGCGCCAGAATTGGTAGCCATACCCCGGCTTGCCATCCAGCATCCCCTTATGGCCGGAATTATCTGCATGGCGGGCCGTACTGCGGGACACCCAGCCTTCGGGCAGAACCCGCCGGTCATTCCAGATCCCGTCCTGCAGGTACAGCTGGCCAAAACGCGCCAACCCCTCCGTGGTGCAGCGGATGCCGCTGCCGCCCCGGTTAATGCCCATGGGGCAGGAATCCCACGTCAGCGGCCCCATGCCGATAGCATCGAACAACCGGGGCTGGAGATAATCATGAACGGTCATTCCCGTGGTTTCCTGGAGTATGGCGCAGAGCAGATTGGTGCCTGAGGTATCGTAAGCGAACAGGAATCCAGGCGGCCGCTCCGGCCTGGAGGTCAGGTAGGTACGCACCCAGTTAGGCGTTTCCGAGGACGGCGCTTTGTGGTAAACCGTGGTCATCATCAAGAGATGCTCCACTGTTAGCTTGGCCGTGTACGGATGAACGTCTCCCGTGATGTGGCGTGCCAGCAGCTCCACTGCCTTATCCTGCAGATTGAATCTCCCCTCTCCGATGGCAATGCCAACGGCTGCGGAGGTGACACTTTTGCTGATGGAAAATATGGGGTGGAGCCTGTCCTTATCGAACGGGGCAAAAAAGCCCTCTGCCGCCACCTTCCCATGCCGCAGCAGCATAAAGCTGTGCAAAGCGACCTGTCTCTCCCGGATCAATCCAATAAATCGTTCAATTCCCTCGGAGGCGATGCCTACTTCCTCCGGCTTAACGCGTCCAAGCAAAGAGGCTGTTTCCAAGCCGTTCCCCTCCTTCTTTTTTCATCCATACCTTACCACTAACCCCACGATGCATCAACCTGCTCTCCCTTCCTTTTTTGTTAAGGATGTCACAGAAGTCCCGGCTGGATTGTCTTACCCTATATAGAATTGATAAAGGAGGTGAAAGGCTTGCAGAAGGAGCATCCGGCGGGCCCAGTGGATATGATTCTGGATTTGATCGTCCGCTACCACACCCCCGTCTTCCGGTATTGCTACCACATGCTTCGGCACAAGCAGGAGGCGGAGGACGCTGTCCAGGATATTTTCCTGAAGGTGGTCCAGCATTCGGCGCGGCTGGAGGAGATTCGCTCGCCGTCCGCCTGGATCTACCGTGTGGCCCATCATCATTGCCTGAATCTGGCTGCCAAAAAACGTCTTCAGCGCCTGCTCCCTGTCCGCCTGCTGGGCATCAGCCCAACTGTGGCGGAGGACAGCCACAGCCGGGCGGAGGAGGCCATGGCTATCGCGGCTATGCTGGCGCGGCTTAATCCGGCTGAGCGCTCTATCATGATCTTGCGGATTTTGGAGGATAAGAGTCATGAGGAAATTGCCGTCATTACCGGCGCAAGCCCTGCTGCTGTCCGCAAGAAATTCGAACGAGCCAAAAACAAGCTGCGTCAGGCATGCGGCCAAAAGGAGGAGGATATTCATGAACAAGAAGGCGTTTCATTCATTTGAGGAGTTCACCCAGGTCTGGAAGCAGGAAACCATTCCCGAGCCCAAAGGGCTTGAGGAGCTTTTCCGCTCTGATCCCCGCCCTTCCTACCGCTGGAAACGGATATCTGCCGCACTTTTGTCCATGTGTGTACTTTTTGCCGCAGGTACAACGCTGTCCGCCACTGTGTGGGATTGGCCGAAGCTAAGGAACAACCAGGGGGAGGCCGTATTCGGCTACGGGCAAACCAGCCCGGAGCAGATGGAGAAGGATGCGCGCAGCAGACAATTGTCCGGGAAATACCGTGACACCATGCATGATGCGGAGATCAGCGCCGCTCCCGGCGAAATGAACTATCTGCTGATTACAGAGCTGTATGAGCTGGACCGTTATGTGTATCCGTACCAGCAAAAGAGTGTCTTCACCACTCCCCAGTCCCTGCAGAACGCCACGGCCACAGTCTTTGCATTGCCTGCTTATGTGCCGGAGAAGCTGGATTTTCTTCAAGGGACCATCCGGTATGAGGGGGAGCCGGTGGATATGGAAGCTCTTTATCTGGAAGCGAAGCAGGCCGGATTGGACCACATTGTCCGGTCGGCGAAGCTAAAACCGGAGGCGCACGAGATCTATGTGGAATACGGCGCTCCGGATGCTCCGGCGGTTCCGGTGCTTGGCATCGGCATCCGGCCTGAAAAGGATCTGTCTCTGGCGAATATGACCTCCAGCAACGCCAGCCACAAGGAGTATGAGCTTGTGGATATCCAAGGGCAAGAGGCGCTATACATCAAGGATGAACGGCTGCTCTACTTACCGGTGCAAGCCGCGCAGGGCGGATTGATCTATGAAATCCGGAGTGTGTTTACGCAAGACCCGGAACAACCGGAGGGGAAAGCCGGAAACCAGCCCCAGCCCGTTTCCAGGGAGGAGCTGTTGAAGGTAGCGGCAAGCTTGCTGGGGAAGTAAGGGCCCGGGCTGTCGGACAGTCTCTGCCGGCACAAGCCCTTGGCTTACCCCCGCCGTCCGATTCTGCCGCTGATTTCCCCGCCTAACACAGCCGTGTCGAACAGCTGTTCAATATGATACACCCCGGAGGGCTGTCCTCCCCGGTAAAGCTCTGCCGCTACTGCCGCCGCTACCCGTGCCGTCATATCCGACTCCACGCTGCCGTGGAAGAAACGCTCCGCCTTATGCGGAACTCCTAATCTGCTGCCGGTGGCTTCCACCTTCAAGGCATATGCTTCTGTGCCGAGGCGCAGCCGGGCAAAAAGTCCCGCCGCCAGCCGGGCCACCGGTTTAAGCTTCAGCAGCTTCAGTACTCCCGCCTTTTTCATGACGAACAGAAGCCCTGTCACAAAAGCCGAATCGAAGCATAACCGGGTGGCCACCGGGGCAATACCCAATGTCCCGGCCAGCGTATGCTGGTCCGAAAAGTTAAAGCGGTAGGCCACTTTCCGGCCAATTCCCTCACCGAAGTCAAAGGTCTTGCCTGATGTGAAGCTGGACACCTGCTGCTTCTGCGTACCGGCTCCAGTCCAAAAATCCTGAGCCATGTTCTCCACAGTCCAATCGATGGCCGCTCTCCCGTGGGCTTCACCCATTCCCAGCATCAGAGCAATATCCACACTCTCCACGTGATCCATTCCGGCTACAGCATCCGCAGCCAGCAGATTGCTCATTCCCGGGACCAGCCCTACACTCAGTACAGCTGTTGCTCCCGAGGCAGCTGCTTCCTCATGCAGCTCCTCCATAGCAGTCATAAACCCCGCCTTCGCCGTCACATCCATATAATGGATGCCATGTGCGAGACATAGCCGGGCAAAGTCCGTATTCTCCTGGTCCAGGCACATGACCACGGTTCTTACGCGGCTCATCGCCTCCGGGCTGAAGGGCCGGGAAACATCCAGCAGCATGGGCTTCACTGCGCCGTCTGTGGCGCTGCTGAACTGCTCCGCTTTCTCCAAATTGCGCCCCGCCGCATAAACCTTCCCCGGAAACTGCTCCGCCAGCAATTTGCTTACGGTCTGCCCTACTTGTCCGTAGCCGCCTACAACCACAATCTGCTCTCTCATGCTGTTTCCTCCCGATGGTTTATTGCAGTTTTCTTTTAGTTTAATTTAAGTTTACTTGCAGTTTTTAGAGTGTTCTGTTACAGTTAAAAGCAGAGGTGATGGTTGTGTTTTCCAATGAAGAACGGAAGCTTGTTGAAGAAGAAATAATGAGAGACTTACTAGACAATCCTCAATACGGCTTGGCCGCCTATAAGCTCATCTACAATTTACTAAATAAAATAAACCCTGCAGATTTTCCGGAGCTTCGCTCTGATCTTTTTCATTCACCGAGCATAAAAAATGAAATGGTTGAACTGCTGGATTCAGCTTTCCAATACGCAACCAACGCCGATAAGCCTTCCTATTATACAACCGGCCAAGTGAGCACTTATTTTGGTGTTTCCGTCACAACCATTAATAATTGGCTTCGTGAAAAACGTATTTCCTACCAAGGCATGGAGCAAAAACCATCATTCAAACAAGCCCGGATCCCGGAAACGGCTGTGTATAGAACTTTGAATGGAAAACAGACCATTCTGCGCGAAATTGTAAACGAATATGAAACTAAAAAAGCTTCAGAACCCGTTTACGACGAAATAGAACGGATAAAGGAACTGGTTAAGGTTATCTTCTCGTTTGAGGAAAAATACGGTGGCACATATCAAGAAACTCTGATGCGTCTGGGGGACCCTGAATCAACCCAAGACTGGACTTGGTCCAGAGATGCAAAGGAATGGCGTTTTATCTTAAAGGAGCTAACCCGTGAACGGTAATCCCCGAAGTGATTTGAACCGTATTAAGCGTGATCTTGGATACGGGATAATAGGTGAAATAAGGGAAACGGACCGGTCAGGAATAGTATCCAGTATATATGTCCAAAGAGCGACGATTACCTTTACGGATGGATCAACGTTGTATGTCACGGAATACACGAACAAATCCGGCAAAATTGAAAAATATTATTATGATTGGGTAGATAAAAATGGACGTTTGAATGCCCAGTACCACAGTGAATCACATGATTGGGATAAACGTTACCGAACTGAAACGGAACCTTATCATATACATGCACCCAAGGAATCTGTTCTAACCAACATGGATCGGTTTCCGAACTTTTCCCATCGGGATTTGTATATGATTGTGGAAGGCATTATTATCTTTTCGGTTATCCCGGGCCGCCCTTACTTGAACTAGGGCTTGTGAAAGCTGCCCTCAACCGGGTTTGAAGACAGGCCCAAAGGGCCGCTACGCATGATTGCGGATCAACCGTCCGGCATGCTTCAGGAATCCGCTGACGGCCTCCAGTTGCTCCCCGTTTAAGGTATCGATATAGTCGAACAGCTCCCGGTCGAAGCGCTGGTGATAGTCCTCATGGAATTTGTAGGCCGTCCAGCCTTTCTCCGTCAGGTGGAGGCGGTAGCGTTTTTTGTCTTCTTCATCCTGCTCCTTCTTCACCAGCCCCCGCTCCTCCAGCTTCAACAGGGTCTTATGAATGACGGCCCGGGTAATGCCGAACCTCCGGGCAATCTCGGAGCTGTAGATGCCGGGATCGTCACCGATGGTCTTCACAATGTGGATCTCCCCGCGGTAAAACACCATATCCTCACTGCCGAAATCCAGAACATTGGTCCTGCCGTTGGCGATTTTCTCCGTCAGCGCAATAAACGAATGTATGACTTCATCCTTCATTTCTTTCATGGCCTATCCCTCCTGGCTGTATACAAATAACCGCTGAACGGTCCGTTGGGCAGCTGCCGGACAAGCTCAATTCCCGCGGTACGGCATGCCTGCTCCAGTTCCCCTGCATCCGGCCCGGCCGGTAACCCTGCCAGTCTTCCCGACAACCAAGCCAATACCGTAGCGGAATCGCGGCTTTCCCTTTGGCTGTATTGCCCAATGACCAGAAGAACCCCGCCGGGTGCAAGGACGGCCCTCATCCGGCCAAGCAGATCCGGCAGAAACTCCCCCGCAAAATCCAGCACCCCCGAAGCGACCACCAGATTGTACTCTCCTTCAAATTGATCCCGGTTAAAATCCCCTTCCTGAACCTTAACCTGCTCCTGTACGCCGTACTGTGCGATAATCCGCCGGGTAGTGCCCGCCACGCCCGGATGTTCGAATACCACCGCTTCACTATTGGGATACCGCTGAACAAATTCTATAGCCAGCAAACCCGAACCGCCGCCTACATCCAACACTTGAAGCGGCTTCGCTCTGTCCGGAAACGGCTTCTCCATTTCCCGGAGGAATGCCTCCACTCTCCCGGTGGCATACATCTCCGGCACCACGGCCTCGGCCAGCCCGGCAAAATCATAGGGCATCCCGGCCGCGGCAGACTTTCCATTGGACGCAACAAGCAAATCCATATTCGCCAGCGTAGTCATCTGCGAGCGGAACAGCAGAGCGTCCCGGATACAATGGCGGCTGTTCCGTGACAGATATTCCGCTGCCTCCGCCGTGTTGCGGTAACGGCCGGTCTCCTCCTGAATGAATCCGGCTGCCTCCAAGGCCTCCAGCACCAGCCCAAGCTGATGCTCCGGAAAACCCACAGAACCAGTAAGCTCCGCTGTACAGATCCATTGATCCAAATGAGTAAACAGGTCCAGCCGCAGAACGGCTAACAGAAGCTGCGCCTCCCGCTGCTGATGAAGCAGCCTATAGTAGCGGCCAGGTGAGGTTCCCATCATGTGTGCACCGCCTCCAGATTGATTATTTGTATACATAGCATACAAATAATCAGGTTGTATGTCAAGCATACAACAACCTCATTTATTCCCAACTAGGAGTGAGACCCGCTTCTAGACCCGCCGATCTCACTTCCGGATAAAAAAAACCGTTGGAACAATAGTTCCAAACGGCCTTATTAGTGCTTTATGCAGATTGGGCTTCAGCCCTTCCTGGAATAACTGTTCAGCGCAGAGTAACGCAACAGCCCCGACAGCATCAGGGGATTGGACTGGGTATTCCCGCTTAAGGCTGACATGAGAAGCGAATTCTTCAACGAGCTGCCGTATGCGGCGGATCCGCCTCCCCAGGTCAACGGATTGAGCGTGTTTGTTGCCATCATCGGATTAGCCGTCATGGGTCCCGCTAATGCCAGTGAAAGCCAGTCCCCAAAGGTAGATAACGAGCTTTTGTCCCAGCCTCCCTCTTGTTGCTTGCCTGCAACCATTCCGGCTTCATAACAGCGGCAGGTACACACGGAGGAATTAACCGAATGAACCACATTCATGCTTTTCACCCTTTCAAATGTCTTTTCTAAAAGACTATAATTATAGTCCATCAATCCGCAAGAAGCTCCCTCAACGGTTCCCTTTATCCTTGCCGCTGGATTCTACCGCTACGCCGGCGGATAAGGTTTCTCTCTCCTCATCCTGCTTTTGCTGTACCTCACCAGCATCTCCTGTGGAGGGTTGTTCCTGCTTATCATTCACTTGCTTCGGCTTGATTGTGTTGCCTCTTTTTAACACCTCCTGGACCTCCAGGGATTTCTGCATGATCCGGCCCGTGATTTGATCCGCTCCGGCAAAATTCTTCTTGGCGATCATATCGGTTTTTACACGGTGCAGGGTTTTCATCTCATCTAGCTTGCCGGTAACCGCAAACAGGTTGACGGATTGGCGGACCGCCTGAAGCTGCTCCTCATTTTGGTACCGCGCCGCTTCCTCCTGTGCTTTTTCGGCCGCCTTGGAAGCAGCCTCCTCCTTGATTTGCCGGCTTTCATCCATTGTTGCCTGCTGAAGATTTTGCTGCAGCTGCTGAATTTGCCCATTCAATTCCTTTATTCTGCCGGACTTGGTTTCCGGGGAGTCCTTGCTTTCCTTCACCTTTTGCAATTGCTGCTGCAGTTGTCCGATTTGCCTGCGTATTTGCTCGGCCGCACTCGGCCGGCTGCCGCCTTTGGGATTTAATGCTTCTTGGGAAGGCGAAGCCGGCTTTTGTCCGATCAACATCGGGCACCATCCTTTCACGTTTGTACGGAAATGATCCGTTAGTACAGCTTGATCTGCTCCAGCTGCCGCATGGTAGGCAGATCGGTGAGGCTTTGTTTGCCAACGCTGATTCCTGCCGATCTTCCCATATAAAAAGGAAAATGGAGAAGAACCAAAATCCGCCCATGCCCAATGTCCCGGCGCTGCATCTCCTCGCGGATGGGGCGGGTGTCCACATAGACAGGAGCGTCCTCGTCCAGCAGCAGGATTTTGGCTGAGGTGATCCACCGTTCCGGTCCGCTGCTATGTAAGGGCCGATCCAACAGCAGTTCAATTTCGCCGCCAGCAGCCTCTTCCCCCAACATGAGGGTGACGATTTGCTGAAGTGCAGTCTGGCTTCGGGGATTCACCGACTCATCCAGCCAAAAGGCATACATGGTTGGTTTCGGAGCTGTGGATGCCAGGTACCGGGAAAGCTCACTGCCTCCGGGAAGCACAACCAAACCGACGATCACTGCCAATGCCCCAGCTGCCAGCCGCAACCCCCTTGCCGTTTGGATCTCGAATAGGGAAAACGAAACCGCGCGGACACGTTCAGTCAGGGCAGAATGGCTTTCCAGCCAATGAACGGCTGCACCCATCCGGCGAGGCCGGGACAAACGGAGGTTCAGCCCCCCTTGTTTGAGCAGAAGCTGGCCATATGCCAGCTTGTCCGCATGCTTCAGCCTGCTCAGCACCCGTTGGTCGCACCGCAGCTCCAGATCATCCCGAAGCCGGACAGCCGCCAGATGAACAAGCGGATTGAACCAGTGAGGAATACGAAGCAGGCTTGCGGCGAGCTGAAGCAGGTTGTCCTTGGACCGCCAGTGCTGGAGCTCATGCAATAGGATCAGGCGGAGCTCGGCTTCGGTATAATGCCCGGCATAATCATGCGGCAGCATAATCCGCGGCCGAAGCACCCCGTAGAGAAACGGGAACACCGTTCCTCCCAGCAGCAGCTGCACAGGAGCAGAAATGCCGGCTTCTGTTTTGCATTGTTCCAGCAATTCCAGCACAGCACCATCCCGGCAAGGCAGTGCCCGTTGGATAAGACGCCTCGTCCGCCATGCGGCTATTCCTTCCTTTCCAGCCCAAACCAAACAGCCAAACAGCCAGAGGAAAGCAACTGAAAGCTGCACCCCGTTTGCAGCACTGGCTTTGCTCCGGGTAACCATGGACTCCTCATCTAAGGCAAAGCCGCCCCATTGGGCTTCCCGTCCGCCTTCATACCCTGCCATGGGGACAGCCGCAGACGGAGACTCCCGCCAAGGAAGCTTTTCCCATAACCCTGCAGCAGTGTCCATCATCCAACCCACACCATAAGGCTGCTGATAGACCAATCGGTCGGACCAATTCTCCACTCCCGTCAAACCGGGGAGCGTCAACGGCGTCACCAGCTTCACCAGTACGATCAGCCACAGCACAACCATACAGCGGGCCGATATCCATCTTTTGGCCAAACCTCTGAACAGAAGCACGATTCCCCCAACCAGTGCGGCTGCAACAGACAGCTCGAACATCCGGGCGAAGGTAATCTGCAGCGCAATCATGGGCGGTTGCCCCGCTCTGCCGCTTCGTCCAGCAGCCTCCGCAGAGCCTCCAGCTCCTCTTCAGACCCTCGCCGGTCCTTCAAAAAACCGCTCAGCATCGCTCCAAAGTTGCCGTCATAATACTCCTCCAAGAAATGCTCCCGCTCCTGGGCCAGATACGTTTCCTCGCTGATTAAGGGAAAGTAGTGGTACACCCGGCTGTCCTTACCGTCCACCTTATAACCCGCCAGCCCCTTCGCCACCAGGTTGCGGAGCAGCGTTTTGATGGTCCGGAAATGCCACGGTCTCCGTTTCTCCAGCTGTTCCACAATAACGGCGGCTGTACAGCGCTGATTCTGCCACAGCACCTTCATCACCGAAAGCTCCGCGGCTGTAATATGCAGCTCTTTCTCCTCCATGGTCCAGCTCCTTTTCCTCAAAAATGGGGGATATTCCTTTTATCGGCCAAGATACGGACTATGATTATAGTCTTTTTCCGCCGGAGAATTCGTACGCATAAAGAAACCCGCCTTGAAGGCAGGCGGGGGTTACAGCTTATTTCGTCTCCGCTCGTTTCACCGCGGCAACCGCCTCGATTTCCACCAATTGATGCTCGTACCCCAGCAGGGTTACTCCTGTCAGTGTGCTGGGCACATTATGCTCCCCCAGCTCCTCCCGGACGGTACGCCATACCTTCACAAGATCAGACTGTTCCTTCGCTGCCACCAGAATCCGGGTATACACCAGATCCTTCACAGCAGCGCCACTTTCCTGAAGCACGGCCTTGATATTGTCCACACAGAGCTTGGCCTGGTGCTCATACCCAGCTCCCTCCGGTATGGTCCGGTCCTGATCCAGCGGACAGGCGCCCGCCAGAAACACCACATCCATTCCCGCAGGAATATTGGCTGCATAAGGGTAATCCACCGAGGCCAGGGATGGGATATTGCCGGGTTGGATAAACGTAACCTTGGGTTCCATATTGCTCTCCTTTCACTATTAAGGGTTGCCCCTGTATCATTACGAAGGTTGGATCTTTTGAATAAACACAAACTTTTCCCCATCGGACAACTCCTCCGCGAATGCGAAGTTCATCCGGTCGAAGCCCTTGATGTCTTCCACCGACTTGATCCGGTGCTCAGCCATGTACCGGACCATCTCCCCTCTGGCCATTTTGACCAGGGTAGCCCTCTCCACAACCTTGCCGCCAATCCGAACCCCAAACACGCAGGTGATGAACCGGATGCCCTTCCCCACATAGGGGGAGATGCACTTGCTGTATTCCTTGGAGGCCAGGTTGACAATGACGCGGCTCTCGGCAAACAGCTGGTCCGCCAGCTTCCGGTTCCAGAAGGCGTACAGGGAATTCAGCTCCGGTCCGTTCAGCTTGGCCTGCATCTCCAGCCGGTACGGCACTACCCCGTCAAAGGGCTGCACCATCCCGTAAAAACCGGAGAGAATCCGCAGATGCTCCTGCAGGTAGTCTAGTTCCTCCGTCTGAAGCACCGTTGGAGCCATATACTGATACTGGATGCCCTCATAGGAGAAAATCGCCGGAGTCAGATCACGCCGCAGGTCCATGCTCCGGATACGTTCGTAATTCAGCTCTGCTATAGCGTCATTGCAGCTCCAGATAGCCTTCGCCTCTTCATACGGCAGCCCCTTCAGGTACGCCAGAAGCGCTTCGGTTTCTTCCATAAATTGCGGCAGTCGTTTGCCGGCAAAAATATCATTGTCCGTTTTCATCTTTTTGGCTGGTGAAATGATGATTCTCATAATGGCTCCTGTTCCTTTTCCGGTGTTTCCTGCAGGAGCTTCAATGCCTCGTCCGCCCATTCCAGATACGCATTATAAATCCGCTCCCAGAACAAAACCGTGATGTAGAAAAAAAATGATATGCGGATTATAGTCCTTTTGATAGAGAGCTGTCAATTGGTGTGCCCAGGCCTCCTGTAAACCTCCCGCCGGACAATTCCATCCGCAGATGGCTCTGCCGAAGATCAATGAGGTGAGAAACAGCGCCGCGAACAGCAGGAATGAGGATTTGCTCCCCTCATGTACTACATAAACCTGCTGGTTATGGAGATAGTAAACCCATGAAACAACTCAGCAAAACCGGGCTGTTCCGGTGTTTGCCTAAGGGGATTTTACCGGCATGGACCAAAATAGCAAGGCTTCTCAACAGGAGAAGCAGCTTCCTTGGTGGCAATTGTCACTGCTTGGCGTTGCCTGTACAGTCGGTACAGGTTTTTTTCTGGGCTCCGCCATCGCCATTGAGATCGGCGGGCCGTCCGTGCTGTTCAACTATGCATTAGCGGCCGTTGGCACCTACCTGGTATTCGACCAGCTGGCCCGAATGACGGCGGAGCATCCCATGGAGGGCTCCTTCCGCTCATATGCGGGGAAAGCCTATGGACGTTGGGCCGGCTTCAGCAGCGGCTGGGTTTATTGGTCCGCCGAGCTTCTGATTATGGGCAGCCAGCTGACGGCCTTGTCCCTGTTCAGCCGGTTCTGGTTTCCGGCGGTGCCCATGTGGTGCTTTGCCGCGGGATTCGGAGTGCTGGGACTGCTGGTGATTATTTGGGGAACCAAGGTATTCGACAGGCTGGAGAATACGCTGGCTGTGATGAAGACGGCCGCCATCCTGATGTTTCTGATTATCGCAGGATTGGCGCTGGCTGGGGTGCTTACACCCAAGGAGCATGGTGCGGCGATTCCGGGGGAGTGGCTGCCCAAAAGCTACACCGGACTTTGGTCGGCGCTGATCTTTTCCTTCTATGCCTTTGGGGGGATTGAGGTCATCGGACTTCTGACCACCCGGCTGAAGAAGCCTGAGGATGCACCGAAGGCGGGAAAGGTGATGCTTCTGGCCCTTGCCGTGCTGTATGTCTTGTCCATCGGGTTTGTCCTGCTGCTGGAGCCCTGGACCTCATATGCCTCCAACGAAAGCCCGTTTATCGTCTCCCTGGCTGAATACAATCTTCCGTTTGTCCCGCATCTGTTTAATGCCGTCCTGATTGCCGCCGGCTTTTCCACCATGACCGCCTCCCTGTTCGCCGTCACCACCATGGTGGTCACGCTGGCCAAGGATCATGACGCGCCGGCGGTTTTTGCCGGGAAAGCAGGAGAAAACGGCAAAAAGCCCCTAACTGCCGTGGGTTTGTCGGCAGCAGGCTTGACCGCTTCGGTGGTATTCGCACTCCTTATGCCGCAGAGTGTGTATGAATATTTGACAACAGCTGCCGGCATCATGCTGCTGTACAACTGGTTTTTTATTCTGGTGACGGCAAGGCGGCTGCTTCCCGCCACACCTATGATGCGCACCAAGCAGTTCGCAGGTATGGCGCTAATCGCACTGGCGGTGTTCGGCACCTTGTTCCACAGCATCAGCCGCCCCGGCTTCTTCATCAGCCTGGGCTTCACCGGAGTTATCGCCGCTATCACCTTTTTGATGAAGCGGGTCTGGAAGAAGCAGGACGGCGGTCCGTCAGCCAAAGAGAAGCCGGAACGCCTGCACGCCGAAGAAGCTGCCGAAGCCGATAAGGGACAGACCGGAAATCACCGACACCGCCACAAGGAGCCCGCGCGTTAAAAATCTGCGGAACGCACTGGCCATCAGTGCCATCAGCACATCCCACAGCATAATCCCAGCCATAATGGCGCTGCTGTACAGCAGGACCTCCCGTGCTTCGTATTTGGCGATCATATCCGCCAGTACCGAGCCGTAAATTCCCAGCCAGAACAGTATGGACATGGGATTGGAGACGGACAGCAGGAACCCTGACAGAAACGACTTGATAGGCGCCTCGCCACCTCCCCGGTGGGCATCTCCCTGTTTGCCGGCACGAAGCAGGCTTTCGATACCCATATAGGTCAGGACAAAACAGCCGAATAGCCACAGGAAGGTTTTCATAAACGGTTCATTCAAAAAATGGATGACGCCAAAATAAACCAGCAGCATAAAAGCACCGTCAGCAAGCATAGCCCCAAGCCCCACCAGCCATGCATGCCAGAAACCGCTGCGGATGCCCCGCTCCATCTGCGCCGTATTAATGGGGCCGATCGGGGCGGCCAGCGATAAACCCAACAGAAAATGGCTGAACAATACGGCCATGCTTACCCACCTCCCATATTCCTCATAAGAGAATATGCGGTTGTCCAGGCTCGTACCACAGAAATCTGCGAATCGTTTCGGCGCCACCGGGAAGTGCGTACCCGTAATTCAAGGAGGGAAATACATGAGCGCGCCTAAAAAAAAGGACCTGCTGGCCATATCCTCCATTCCGTTGATTATGACACTAGGAAACTCCATGCTGATTCCGATCCTGCCCGGCATGCGCAGCCAATTGAACGTCAGCTCCTTTCAGGTCAGTCTGATCATTACCGTCTATTCTGTCGTGGCGATTTTCCTGATTCCGGTGGCAGGCTTTCTGTCCGACCGCTTCGGCAGGAAAAAGGTGATCATCCCCAGCCTGATCCTTACCGGGCTCGGGGGTCTGCTCTGCGGGATTGCCTCCGTTTGGTTCGGGAACGCGTACCTGTGGATATTGGTAGGCCGGTTTATCCAGGGAATCGGCGCAGCCGGGGCGTTTCCCATTGTTATGCCGCTGGTAGGGGACTTATTCCAGGATGAAGCCCAGGTTAGTGCAGGCTTGGGTATCGTGGAAACCTCCAATACCTTTGGCAAGGTGCTGAGCCCCATTCTCGGCTCCTTATTGGCCGCCCTGGTTTGGTACGCTCCCTTTTGGGCCATCCCGGTGCTGTGTGCAGCGTCTCTTCTGATGGTGTGGTTTATGGTCAAGGTGCCCAAGAAGAAGGGTCAGGACAAACCTCCCCGTATTCCGGAGTTCTTCCAATCGGTTAAAACCCTGTTTAAGGAAAAAGGCCGCTGGCTGTATGCCATCTTTGCCTTGGGCGGCATTAGCATGTTTGTGGTGTTCGGCACCCTCTTTTATTTGTCGGAAATGCTGGAGGATGAACATGGGATGCATGGGGTTCTAAAAGGGAGTATGCTGGCCATCCCGACTGCGGCGTTATGCGTATGCTCCTTCGGAACAGGGAAGCTCATCGGGGACCATAAGAAACGGATGAAGTGGTTCAACCTGGCCGGTGTGATCCTGCTCTCTGCCGCGGCGCTGGCCTGTGCCTGGTTCGGCGAAAACTCCCTCCTGCTGGATATGACCCTGATTTCATTAAGCTCCGCAGGGGTGGGCATTGCCCTGCCTTGTCTCGATGCCTTCATCACCGAAGGAATCGAAAAGGAACAGCGCGGCACCGTCACCTCCTTCTACAGCAGCATGCGGTTCATCGGCGTTGCGGCCGGACCTCCCGTTGCCTCCGTGATGCTGAAGTCGTCGGCAGGTCCCTTCTTCTATCTGGCGGCCGGGTTAGGAGCCGTTGGGATTCTGTTGTCCGCCTTCGCTCTTAAGCCCAAGGAGGACCAAGCGGCGGAAAGCTGACCAAAAGACGCACAAAAAAACTCCAGCCTCCTGGAGTTTTTTGGGCATTCCTCCGGTCATTGGCTGCCATACTCAAACGGCGCTTCGCAGGAGTAGATGTCATGGAAGAACCCCATATACGGGATGTTCTCCTCCATACATTTGATCTTGTACAACAGCTCCTCATCACACTCCGGCTCCTCGCCGTTATGTCTCATCACCTCAAACGCATCCACGATGTTTTCCATCAGCACCACTTGAATGAATAGAGAGAGTTGATCCAGCATCTGCTGCTCCAATCCGGTTTCCGACCGGTACCCCTCCAGGACGGCCGTAAAATACTCCTCCATAAACCGTCTGCGCTTCTCGGTATCCCGTTCGCGTTGAATCCAGCCCGTTCCATGTGTCCACAGATTAGCCAGATCGTACAGGTACCAGCAGAAGCAGGAGTTGTCGAAATCGAATACGGTAATATCTCCGTTATCGTAATCGATCCTATAGTTCCCGTCGCTGTAGTCATAATGGACCATCCCGTACACGTCAGGGCTTCTGTCCAGGGTTTCCAGCGCAGCCATCAGCTCGGCCAGCTTCTCCCGAAGCAGCGATAAGGAGGCAGGAATCAGCTCATTAATATAGCCTGTATGGTACTTGTCAAAAAAGCTATAACGGCGGTGGGCTGGACGGTAACCCTTGGACAGGTGGTGGAGCTTGCCCAGAGTTTTGCCGCAGTTGTAGAAATATTCGCTAAGAGGCACACCCTCACGGTACCGGTAATGGTTTTCCGCCAGTGATTTTCCCTTGGCCTTGTGGAACAGGCAGACCAGGCAGGTTTGGCTCCCGTGGTTGATTTCCTCCACCAGCTCCCCGCTGCGGGAGGGAATCACATCCGCCACACTGCCGCCGTTGCAGGCCAAATAACGGATGTATTCCGCCTCGGCCAGCACATCCTCCCGGCTCCTGTCCGGCAAATAGGAGATTCGGAGTATGAGGGGCGCCGCCCCTTCTTTCTCGCAGATAAATACAACATTGCGGCCTCCGTCATGGCCTTCGACCGGGCTGAAGTCGTATCCTTCCAGCCCGTACAGCTCCGAGATGGGCTGCAATAATTCTGTCTTCGTGATGTGAACAACCTCGTTATGGTTCAACTAAAGTCCCCTTTCGTTTTGAAGTAGTTGGAGTAACTTTTGGGTGGATATCGGTGGTGAAGATGCGGATGTCGGCGGTTGCGGGTTCGCTTGTGGTTGCGCCCGTAACGGACCACACAGACCTTATTTCGCCGAAATGCCCACTTGGGGAAATCTTACGGACAGGAGAGCCCTTATTCACCCTACATCCTCTGGTTATGAGGAGAATCTGGGCAAATAAGGGCCGTGGAGTCCGCAAGAACAAGAAAATGATGATTCTGCGCCGAATAAGCGCCGTGGGGTCCGTTAGGTAGCGGGGCCCGGAACTCGGCAACTGCACCTCCTAGGAGGCTTCTCTCCACTACCTCGTCTGCTACCGGACCGGGTTATCGCACCTTCCATCATTTCGGCTTCGCCCAATTCGAGCTCCCATCACCCATCCAGCCTCCGGCATGGACCGGGTTATGGAAGCGTGGCGGTTACCATGATCTCGATGGCATCGAGCTGGATGTGCTGGCGCAGCTCCCATTTGCCCAAGGTGCCGCCCCATACATGGTCCACCCTCAGCCCGGCTTGCGCAAACATATCCTTCAGCTCAAACGGGAAATATCTCCGCTCCTTCACCTCAACCTGCTTCTTGCCCTCAGGCAGCTCCCATTCAGTCACCGCCTGCTCCACCATCGTCACCGGGTTAAACCGGCCCGAATCCACATCCTCCTGAGTGAGGTTGCGAATCCGGCAATAGACGTTCAGGGTCGTCAGAATAAACCGCCCTTGGGGCTTCAAGGCAGCGGCTACCTGACGGAGAATGCCCATATCATGCTCCAGCGGCTCTTCATCCCTGCCGACCAGACCGAAGGCACCTTCGCACAAACAAATCACCGCGTCAAATTTCTTCTCCGGAACGTAGGTGACCGCATCGCTATGAATCCACTCCACCTCAACCCCTGCCGCAGCAGCAGCCTTTTCCGCCTCCGCCAGCATCCCTTGGGAGATGTCCAAACCCGTCATCTTAAAGCCGCGTTTGGCCAGCTCAATGGAATGCCGTCCGGTACCGCAGCCTACATCAAGAATGCTCCCGCCCGGGGCCAGGTTCAATTCCTGAAGCACAAAATCCACTTCCGACAAGGTATTGCGGGTAAATCCGTTTTTCATATAATGCGGCGCATGGGCATCAAAAAAAGCTTGCCAATTAGATGTGTTCAATCTTCGTATCCCTCCATGTTTTGAGAACCACGGAAGCCACTGTCCCGTGGTCAGATTTGTCCGAATCCCTTCTTCACACAGATGGACAGACTTTTCATACTGCATCGCTCCCTTATCAGTTGATAGATAGAGCATAGTGTTCCCTGCCAATTTCTTCAAGAGGGCAATTTGGTTATATAAAAAACTTCCACCCAAGCAGCCCGGCTTTCATGACAACGCGTTATATTCCATTGCCCGGCCCACGAACACAGCCGACCCTTTACCATGTCGGGTATCGATGATTGTGCCTGTTTCCTTGCCGTGCATGTAGCCGGTGTATATCTGTTTGAACAGCTGGGATATATCCTCCGAATGAAAAATTTGATGCGCGGTGCACTTCCACTCCTCAACGAGCTCTTGCACCTGTGGGTCGCTGATCTCCCGGCCTTTGTATGCCGCGATTTGTCCCACAATGCCATCCAGCCTGATTTGCAGCTCTCCCGCATTTGTATCCGGCAACGGTTCGGCCTTCAGGGAAGCAATATAGCCGCCCAAACTCCCGTAATCCTTCACGGCTATCTCGATAATGGCGGCCTCATTACGCATCAATTCCTCCAAACATGCCTCCATACCTCCGTATTCCGCTATCAAGGCCTGACGGAGCTGCGGCTCTAATTGCGACAACCGGCTTCTGAGTAACTCTTCCAATTCGTGGTGCTTGAATACGTCAAAATCCATAACTTCCTCTCCCTTCAAAATGTGCTCCATCCTTTCAATCAACCTGCCCAAACGCTTTCTTTTGGCCTCCAGAACATCCTTCTGGCCCCGAATAACAGCTTTGGGATCAGACTGGGGTTGACTCATGATCACTTTGATCCTCTTCAGCGGAAGATCCATTTCCTTATAAAACATAATCTGCTGAAGGCGTTCCAATGAACCTCGGTCATATTTGCGGTATCCGTTCGGCTCTATGGCACAAGGCTTGAGCATGTCTATCTGATCGTAATAGTGAATGGTCCTGACGCTGACCCCGCTCAACTTTGCCAACTCGTGAATGGACATCATCCGTACTTCACCTCCCTGCAGTCATTCTAAACTATTACGTAACGTCTTAGTCAATCGGGAACATCAGCTTATTCAAGCCCTCTTTGCTCAGCATTGACATATATAGATACTCGATATATATTCATATATAGATTACCGATATATGGAGGCACCTGAAATGGACAAGGGACTGATTGCCGGCAGCACCACGCTGCTGGTGTTGAAGCTGCTGGAGCACAAGGATATGTACGGGTACCAGATGATTGAGGAGTTGGCCAAAAAATCCGACCAGACCTTCCATTTGAAGGCCGGCACCCTATATCCCATTCTCCATGGTCTGGAGCAAAACGGGATGGTGACGTCCTATGACGAGCAGGCAGACGGCGCGCGTCTGCGCAAATATTACCGGTTGACCTCCAAGGGCAAAGGCCAGCTGGCTGACAAAAAGCAGGAATGGATGAAATACGCCCAGGCTGTCCAAAACATATTGAATGAAGGTGCCACCTATGCCGCCCATTGAGAAGCTGCGGGAATACACCAACACCGTCTGCAGCCAGATCCGCTGGAAAAAAGCCCGTGAGGCCGTATCGGAGGAAATCCACAGCCACCTCATGGACCAACGCGAGACGTACATACAGGAGGGAACAACGGAAGACACCGCCACGGAACAAGCCATTGCCGACATGGGAGACCCCGTAGCCGTAGGCACACAGTTGGACCGTGTCCACAGGCCCAAACCCCAGTGGGGGATGCTGGGATTGATCTTGGTTATGGTGGCGGTGGGGATTATTCTTCAAGCGCTGGTCCAAAATGATGTCGTGACTCGGTTTCGTACCCCCATCATGGTGGGATACCAGTTTAAATTTGCTTTGATTGGCCTGGGCGTCTTAGCAATAGCTTACATAATTGATTTTTCTGTTATCGGTAAGTATCCAAAAACTACCTACATCGCGATCCTTTGTTTGTTTTTAATCTCTCTCTTTCTTTCTCCCCTAAGAGGAGGCGCCCCCTATTACGCTACATATTGCTCGCTGCTTTTTCCATTAGCCATCTCGAGTATGGTGTATGCCATGAGAGGGGAAGGATACTGGGGCATTACCGTCTGTGTAGGCGCTATTCTGTTCCCTGCCGCCTTAGCCTGGATGGTTCCCACGGTTGCCGGATTTGTGTTGACTGTCATTTGCGGGATGGTGATCCTTGGAATTGCTATCTCCAAAAATTGGTTCCAGATTAACAAGCTTCGCAGTTATCTATGGGCCTATCTGCCTTTTCTGGGGGCGACGCTGCTGTTTGCTTACATGGTTCTTCGCAACCCGTATAACGTCGAGCGGCTGCGCAACTTTCTGCATCCCGAGTTGGATCCGCGGGGAGGGGGGTATGTAGCGTTGGTGATGAGAAGCCTGCTGGAGAATGCCCAGCTATGGGGAAGCGGTACCATGCCCCAGCAGTTTGCGGAGAGGCAATCCTTCCCGCTGCCTTCCATTCATTCCGATCTGATGCTCACCTATCTGATTTTCAGACTGGGCTGGCTCCCCTTTGGGCTGATCGTTGCACTGCTTGTTCTCTTCATCATCCACAGCTTCCGGCAATGCTGGCGCCAAAAAAGCGTATTAGGCCAACTGGTATCATACTCTGTTCTGTTGACCTTTACTCTCCAAACAGTACATTACATTACGTATAATACCGGCATATTACTTTTTGCCCCATTATCGCTGCCGCTCATTACTTATGGTCTTGGGGGGATGGTCGTAAACATGGGACTCCTTGGACTGATGCTGTCCGTGTTCCGCAACGGGAGTGCGGCCAGGGACCGCATGTTGTCTTCCTCTGCCCCGCGGCCGTTCATTAGGTGGCGGAAGCGGAAGCTGGTTATTGATTTTGGGAGAAAACACGGAGAATGAAGGTGCCAGATATGCAACCCATTGAAAAGCTGCGGGAATACACCAATACCGTCTGCAGACAGATCCGCTGGAAAAAAGCCCGTGAGGCCGTATCGGAGGAAATATACAGCCACCTGATGGATCAACATGAGGCGTACATACAGGAGGGCACGTCGGAGGATACAGCTGCGGAACAAGCCATAGCCGACATGGGAGACCCCGTAGCCGTGGGCACACAGCTAGACCGTGTCCACAGGCCTAAGCCCCAATGGGGGATGTTGGGTTTGATCTTGGTTATGGTGATGTTGGGGCTGTGCCTCCGGGCATTAGTGCTTGAGGACTTAATGACTCTCCACAGAAAAGCCACCGAGTCTGGAATTCAAATGGAGTTTGTCCTGCTGGGTATGGGAACACTTCTGGTTGCCTACTTTGCCGATTTCACTTTCATGGGCAAGCATCCTAAAGCTTTGTATTTCGGATTTTTGGCTCTAGTGGTAATCATGCTTTATTGGGAAACCCAATATCAAACAACTCCCTCATTACTTAACCTATACTATTATTTGAGTGTTTATTGTTCCTTGTTATTTCCTGTTGTTTTTTCCGGGGTTATCTACACGATGCGGGGAAAGGGCTTAACCGGAATAGCAATATGTTTGGCCGCATGTTTTTTACCCGCTTTCTGGCTCTGGCGGGGATGGAGCGGAGTGAACGACTTGTTTGGAGCGGTATTAATTGTTGGCAGTGGGGGAATTCTGCTCGGTATCGCGCTCATGAAGGACTGGTTCAAAAGCAATCGTCCGCAAAGCCGGCTTTTGATATACGGCTCCTTCCTTGGAGCAAGTGCATTATGGATTGATCAGAATTCAGGAGCCGGCGGCAATGATTATTTAGTTCTGATTGTCAAAAGCCTTTTAAGTAATGCCAAGCTGGTTGGCACCGGGGCTGTGCCAGTCCAGGATGCAGCTCATTTTCCACTTCCGGTCATCCAAACTGATTTTTTTCTGACCTATCTCATTTACAGGATGGGCTGGCTGGTGTTTGGGGTGGTTATGGCGTTGTTTATTGCTTTTATCCTGATCAGTGTACGGCAATGTCTGAGTCAAAAAAGTGTGTTAGGCCAGTTGGTGTCCGTTTCCGTTTTGCTGACCTTCACCTTTCAGACCGTTCACTACATCGGGTATAACTTGGGCTTCATTTTTCTGAATCCTATGCCTCTCCCGTTTTTCTCATACGGTGGAGCAGCCATGGTCGTAAACATGGGACTCCTCGGGCTGATGCTGTCCGTTTTCCGGAACGGGAGTGCGGCCAGAGACCGTACGCTGGCTTCGTCTGGGGGGCGGCCGTTCATTACGTGGCGGGAGCGGAAGCTGGTTATTGATTTTGGGCGAAAAAATGGGGAGTAAAATGGCTTACTCCTCATCTCCCTATCAGAACCAAACATTTACCGTGCATATCTGCCTAGGCATGCTTGCTGATTATCTAAGTAACTAACGTTACTTAATAAATCCCATTGTATTTAGGAGACCATCGGAAAATAGCATAATATAAAAATAACTTATTTGTAAATTTGCCACTTTTAAACAGAGAATTTGCTTGATATACTGAAACAAACGTTCGTTTGTAACTCATTAGTTAGAGGAGTATATAGTTGTATTGAATCTACAGAAAGGGAAATGAACATGATCTTCATTAGTGGTGTTCATGGAGTTGGAAAATCTTATTTTTGCAATAAAATGAAGAATCAATTAGGAATTGAAACCTTTTCTGCTAGCAAACTCATTTCTGAACGAAAGCATACTAATTTCCAGACCAACAAGCTTATCCCTGACATTGATGAAAATCAGCAGTATCTATTGATTGCTGTACAAGAATTGAATTCAATAAATCGAAATTACCTACTTGACGGTCATATGTGTTTACTTAATGAGCGTTGTGAAATAACTCGTATCCCTGAAGACACATTTATTGCGCTCCAACCTCAAGCAATTATATTACTGATCGATGAACCGGAAATTATTGCTGAAAGAAGGAAATCCAGAGATGGTGTAGATCATAATATAAATCAAATAAAGGAATTTCAAAATGAAGAGATTGTATATGCAAAGGAAACATCTTCAAAATTAGGTATTCCACTAAAGATTTCTGAAGGAACCAATGATAAAAGTTTAAGAGATTTTTTACTGCTACATTGGGAGGGGTTTAAAAGTGGGAGGTAAATTTATATTCAAGAAATTTTCGGAAATAAATTTAGATGATCCTTTCTTTGATTCTTTAAAAAAAGATTACCCTGCTAATACGGATAACATTGGTTTTGAACGATGGTTTGAGAAAAAGTCGCATGTCGGTTCTACTGCTCTTGTATTTGATGATGAAGAGGGACTAGGCGCATTTATCTGCCTAAAAGACGAAAATGAGCCTATAGTGATGATTGAAAGAACTCTTCCAGCTTTGCCGCGAATTAAAATCAGTACATTATGCCTCGCGGAACGTTATAGAGGGTTGCGTCTTGGTGAAGGTGCGATCGGTCTTATCTTGTGGAAATGGCAGAAATCAAGAGCTCAGGAAATCTATGTGACCGTCTTTGAAAAACAAAACATGCTTATTGGAAATTTAGAGCGATTTGGCTTCCAATTATCTGGTCACAACAAAAATGGTGAATGTATTTACATAAAAAGTCGCATTGGAGTAATCTATGATGATCCCTACCGGGCTTTCCCATTTATAAATTCAGCTTTTCAAAATGCGGGATATTTGGTAGTAGATGATGTGTATCACGACACATTGTTTCCGTACTCAGAGTTAAAAAATACTTTACAGGAACAGGTTGCTCTATCCGTTGCCAATGGATTGACAAAAATTTATATAGGTTCACCGACCAGCCCTCCGCCTTACCAAATTGGCGAACCAATCCTAATATATCGCAAATATACAGGAACAAGTGGACAAAAAGGATATAAATCTTGTATTACCTCGTTCTGTGTAGTAACTAATGTTATTGTCGCCAAAGCTAATAATAACTGTAAGATTTCCTTTGATGAGTTACTTAAATTAATAGGTAACAAATCGGTGTTTGATGAGAATGAAATTCTTGATAAATATAATAATGAGAGAACTTTGTTTATTATTGAAATGCTATACTATGGCTTCTTCGGGGCAGGAAACAACGTAAACTGGGCATGGCTGAAAAATAATGGTTACTGGCCTAATAGCTATCCAACAATCACTCGGTTAAAGCCAGAACAATTTAACGCTATACTCAAGGAGGGCAATATAGATGTGTCGAATGTTATTATCAATTAATCCCGAACATGTCGAAAATATTTTTAACGGTAAAAAACAGGTTGAATTTAGAAAGGTGCGGTGCAAATCGGATGTGGACAAAATAATTATTTATGCTACCTCTCCACATAAGATGGTAGTAGGTGAAGCAGAGATTGCAGAAATAATCGAGGATGATATTAACGAGGTTTGGAAGCAAACCAAAAATTTTGCAGGAATCACATATCCCTTTTTTAGAGCTTATTATAAAGGTAAAAAGAAAGCAGTAGCTTATAAGCTTCGAAACATAGAGGAATACGAGCACCCTAGACAGTTGTCAGACTATGGCGTTGAACATCCACCTCAATCATTTATTTACTTGTAATTCTTTAACCAACTTCCAATTGGACTTACATGGCATCCCCTACTTAATCACGCTATGCAAAAGTTAGCGTGATTTTTTTGCCTAAATGATCTTCTCTAAACGCAGAGTTTCTTTAATTAAATTCTCCGTTGTACTTAATTAAAAAATTTTATTTCTGCCTATTTTGTGCTTCATGCTAAAGCTTTACCATTGCTCAAGGAGGAATTGCCATGTTTGCCGTACTATTGTTTGTTGCCGCGGGTTTGGCTGAAATTGGGGGAGGCTATTTGGTTTGGCTGTGGCTGAAGGAGTCCAAGCCCATGTGGTATGGCATTGTGGGCGCCTTGATTCTGGTCTTGTATGGGGTAATCCCTACGCTGCAGAAGTTCCCTTCCTTTGGCCGGGTCTATGCTGCCTATGGCGGGGTGTTCATCATATTGGCCGTATTGTGGGGATGGTTGGTGGACAAAAAAACGCCCGATCTTTATGATTGGATCGGGGCAGCCATCTGTATGGCGGGAGTCTGGGTGATGTTATGGGCGCCCCGGAGTTGAAGCAGGCAGGAGGCGGGGGCTTAATCCAGCTTCGGATAAGCATGATGCTCCCCCTCCTGACTCAGCTCTGCGAATAAATTGTTATCCGACGGTGTAATGGCATCCGCGGTGTCTCGGGAGGGTTTAGCCACGGCCTGGGCTTCTGCCGCCAGGACAGGGGGCTGCCCGATTCCGGCCATCGCCGCATATTGGGACAGGAGGTTCTTCATCTGGCCATAGGTGAGCGGCTGGGCATCCGGTATATACTCGTAGCCGATTAGCCCGTTAGTTTCCATGGTTACCGTCTTCATATCCCCCATCCGGGAGACTCCCATTTGCCGCAGCTTCATCTCCAGCTGATCCACCGTCATTCGCAGCTTGGCCAACTCCTTCACCTGCAGCTTGCCGTCCCGGATCAGGGTCACGGTTTTGCCGCGCATCAGCTTTTCAAACAAATTCCACTTCAATTCCAACATCTCCAGTACCACCAGAATCGAGATAAAGGTGGTGGCCGCCACCAACGCCATCCAGATGCTTTTATCGGCGATGGGCTGCACAATTACGGTACCGATGGAGATCATGATCACTGTTGTCGGAATGGTCATCTGGGAGATGGACTTCCGCCCGGCAATCCGCAGCAGCACCATGGCCCCCAGAATAACCACACCCGACTTCCAAAGCTCTCCCCACGTGTCCATCCAATTCAATCCGCCACACTCCTGTCTTCTCCAGTTTCTTCTAGTGTTCTTAGAGAGGAGGCAGGATATGCAGGAATTACCGGATGAAATGAGTGCGGACCCGGGTTTCCGCTTCGGGAAGCCCCAGCGTTTCCTTGCCGGCCTCCACTATCTTCAGCAGCCAGGCCATGGCCTTGGCATTTTTGCGCAGCGTCTGTATACCCTCCCCGTCCTGCTGCACCTCGCCCTTCTCCCGTCCGTAAGCCACAGTCCAATATTGGGACGGAGGCAGAATGGTTTCCGCCAGGTTCAGGTAGTTGTTCAGCTGATGGACCACATCCACCCCTCCCGCCCGCCGGACTACAGACAGGGAGGTCGCTACCTTATAACGGAAGAACCCGGAGCTGGTGTAGAAGACCCGGTCCAGAAACGACTTCATGGTTCCGGCAATGCCTGCATAATACGTGGGAGAAGCCAGAATAAAGCCATCCGCCTCGCGCATTTTGGCTGCGATTTCGTTGACCGGGTCCTTGGTGAAGGCGCAGGTATTGCCTTCGGATGTAGAGCAATAGCCGCAGGCTACGCAGCCATGAATGTCCAGGTGGCCGATCTGAATGGTCTCCACCTCTATGCCCACCTGCTCCAGCTCATGGGCCATGATCTCCAGAGCCTGTGCCGTGTTCCCGTTTTTGCGGGGGCTTCCGTTAATGGCGATAATTTTCATTTTGGGTCCCTCCTTGCGTTCTGGGACCAGTATAAACCCGCTGCCAGACGCGGAGTCAAAGGTATTTTTCGTGTCGCCTGATATACGGGTAGACCCCATACCCCAGAAGACCGGCTAAGCACAGCGCTCCACCGGTAATCATCCACACCCTTCGACCGGACGACTCGGAGACTTCAGTCAGAGGAATTTCCTTCCCCTCCAAAAAAGCAAGCTCCCAGTCGGTCATATTCTCCTGCGGGGATAGGGGAGAGCAAATGGGATACACCCAGCCTTCTTCCGTTTTATTCAGGAAAAACAGATAGGTTTGCCCCTCCTGGCTTGGCTCTCCCCAGAATGGAAGTCCTCTGATGGAGAGACGGGAATCGGTTACTCCTTTATAGCTTTGAAGCACCCGAACCTGAACGATTGGGGAATCGTCCTCTGCATGGGTCACCTTCATTAACCTGGCCAGAATCACACCGTCATACTTCTCGTAGTTCATCTCGATGGAAAGAATCATTGGACAGCTGAGGGCAGATGCAAAACGGGGAGGCTGCGAGGATAGAATGGCCAATACTCCGGCCGTGATGAGCAATGCCTTTATCCATCTTTTCACGGTCATCATCCTCTGTTACCTCCTCAGCCTGGTATACCGGTAGGCACCATAACCAAGAAGGCCGAATAAGCACAGCGCTCCGCCGGTTATCTGCCATGTCCTTCCGCTGGATGACTCGGGGACTCCGTTCAGGGAAATCTCCTTCCCCTTCAAAAAAGCAAGCTCCTTCGCCGCCTCCGCCTCTCTGCGTGTTGGCGAGCAGAGTGGATTCTCCCAGCCTGCCTCCGTTTTCTGCAGGAAAAATAAGTAGGTTTGCCCCTTCTCGCTGGGTCCCCAATAAGAGCCGTACACGGGACTTTCACCAAAGGAAAAGTGGTTATCGGTCACCCCTTTGTAGCTTTTGAGCACCCGGACTTGAACGATCGTGTTGTCCTCCGCCCGGGCCACCTTCTCCACCTTGGCAAGAACGATACCATCGCTTCGCTCATAGAGCACATCAATGGGGTTAGGCGGTGCACAGAGAAGTGCAAAGGCGTTACGGGGATGCTGCGGGAATAGAACGGCCATTAATCCGGCTGCGATGAGCAGCGCTTTTATCCAGCTTTTCACGGTCAACACCTTCCTTTCCCATACAGACGGAAGGACGAATCCAGATGTTCCATATTTTAGACGATCAACCCATTTTCTTTTTGGTATCGCAGGCTCCCATCGGATAAAAGTCCGTCCAGCATGTAGCCGTTTTTCTCCAAAATACGGGCGGAGGGGAGATTAGCCGCGTTCACGCAGGCATACAGCTTATGGAGCTGCAGCGAATCGAATGCAAATTCATCCACTAAGGCCACACATTCCGTGCCATAACCCTGGCCCCAGTATTCCTTGTGAAACACGTACCCGATCTCCGCATGGCCTCCTGCATCATCCATATTGAACAGCATTGCGTTCCCGATGACAGCCCCTGTTGTCTTCAAAACTACAGCCGCATACAAGTGAGTGCCTGCCTCCTCCCGCGCCAGCAAGGTTCCGATATGCCCGAAGGTATCCTCCAGGGTGTGCATCAGCCTCCAGCCTATAAACCGGGACACCTCTTCATCGGACAAATAAGCAAACATCTCCGCCGCATCCTCCATGGTGATGGTCCTCAGTTGAAGCCCGGTGCCTTCCAGGGAATGAAAGAGGTTTTTGTTCATATTCATTATGGCTTTGTTCAACAGCTCCTCCTTCATCTGCTTAGGTAGTTTATATTATCGTTGGTCCGATTGGCCATTTGCCCCATAGGCGGTTGACCTCCGTTTCCTTGAAGTACCTTCCATTTGCCCACATGCTCTGATAGAATGAAGAACATAATGCTGTATGTGACTGGCGAAAAAGTGGAATTAACCACGGGGAAGCATACAGCGGATCTTTCCGTTCGCCTGGGAAAAGGATCTGTGGCGCTTATTGCATAAGCTGCCGTGGATGCTTTTTTTTGCTTTTTAATCCTATTTGTATGGAGGGAATGCAGATGGTTACACTTTTAAAAGCCAAGGAAGCCGCGGAGCAGGTGTACGATTCAGTCAGGACCAGAGTGGAGCTGCTGAAGAAGGAGGCCCTTCACCCCCACATGGCGGCAGTACTGGTGGAGGGTGATCCCGCCTCTCTCTACTACGCCCAGGCCAAGCAAAAAACTGCGGAAAAGCTGGGGGTGGCATTTTCGCTCCATACCTTCCCGTCCCACACTCCGGAAAATGAAATCCTTCAGCTTATCACTTGTCTGAATGATGACCCTTCCGTTCACGGGATCATGCTGGAGCTGCCTCTGCCCGGACATCTTCAGGCAAACCGCATAACAGCTGCCATCTCGCCGTTGAAGGATATCGACGGTGTGACTCCCGCCAACAAGCTGGCGGTGGTTACAGGGGAAGCGGGACTTTATCCGGCAACTCCCCAAGCCTGCATTCAATTGCTGAAGCACTACGGATACACCCTTGAGGGTAAAAATGTGGCCTTGGTGGGAAGGGGACAAACCGTAGGCCTTCCCCTGTTCCATATGCTGCAGCGGGAGAATGCCACGGTAACGGTATGCCACTCCCGCACACCGGATCTGGCTTTCCATTTGGGGCATGCAGAAATTGCCTTTGTTGCCGTAGGCCGGCTCCATACGGTGAAGCCAGAGATGGTGCACGCCGATCTGACTCTTATCGATGCAGGGATCAATGAAACGGCGGAGGGGAAAATCGCAGGAGACGTATCCCCCGAAGCAGCAACGGTTGCTGCAGCCCTGTCCCCTGTTCCCGGCGGAGTGGGAACCCTGACAACCGCAATCCTGTTTCAAAACCTGATGAAGGCCATTTCTCTTCAATCCAAGGAGGCGTTTGGATCATGAGCAACCCTATATGGGATGAAAGCATCCGGAATTTTTTGGGGCAGGCGGGAAGCTCTAGTCCTACACCCGGTGGAGGAAGCGCCTCCGCCGTTGCCGCTGCACTGGGGGCAGCCATGACCTCCATGGCAGGCAGCTTGTCCCAAGGCGAAAAATTCGCCGCGTTCCAGCCCCAGATTACCCAAGTCCTTCAGGAAATGCAGGAGCTGACCGGCGAATGTGAAAGGCTGCTGCAAGCGGACATGGCTTCTTTTGACCGGTACATGGATGCCCTGAAGCTCCCCAAACAGACGGATGAGGAAAAACAGCACCGCAAAAATACGCTGCACCACGCCATTCTGCAAGCCATCGCCGTTCCTCTCCGCCTAATTGCGGTTTGCAGAACGGGTATGGCCCATGCCCGAAGCATTGCGGAAATCTCTAACAAAAACGTGATCTCCGATCTGGGTATTGGAATCATCCTGCTGGAGGCGGCCGCACAATCCGCCTTGCTCACAGTAGAAATTAACCTGGCCTCGCTGAAGGACCCGGAGCAGGTGCGGCAATACCGGGAGGAGCTGTCCGTCCTGATGGAGGAAATCCATGAGTTGAAAAGCTCCTCCTTACAGATTGTCCGCACCAGAATCTCAGAGTAACTGCGGCCGGGTTTCCCCGATCCGGTCAAACAGCCGTGCACATGCCAGGGTCAGCTCATGGGGCACGATGGCGCTTTCGATTTGGCCGTTCCGGATACATTGCATGGCCTCTTGGATTTGGTAAACAAAGCCGTTTTGGGTTTGTTCGTCCTTATAATGCACGCGAAGCTCCTGTTGGTTCGTATACAAAAGGGCCTCTGAGGCAAAATGGGGCTTGGGAACGACGATTTTTCCGCTGTCGCCATTGATCACCAAACCCTGCCCCTGGTCCAGGGCGCTTACAATGCTGGTGCGCAGCGATGCCAGCATATCCTTGTACCGCACAATAATGTGGTTGGTCACATCCACGCCGGTATCCGCCCAAATGGCAGCCACCTGCATATCTTCGATAGGGGCAGCCACCATGTATGTAGCGATTTCGTAGGCATACACCGTAATATCATAAGCGGCTCCGCCACCCAGCTCGGGGTTAAAATAACGGTTGGTCTTGTCAGCCGGCGCCACAAATCCGATGGCCAAGTCCAGAGATTGAGGCTTGCCGATAAGCCCCTCCGTTAGCCACTGCTTGGCTTGGTTAACAGCAGGCAGGAACCGGCTCCACATGGCTTCCATTACGAATACGTTCAGCTCCTTGGCCCGCGCAAAAACCGTCTCTGCCTGAGCGCTGCTGACAAACATGGCTTTTTCACAAAGCACCGGCACCCGATGGTCCAGACAGAGCATACATAATTCATAATGGGCGTCTGTTGTGGCGGCGATATAGACGCAGTCCGGCTTCTCTTGGACCAGCATCTGCTCGTAGCTGCCGTACGCGGAAGGGATACCCTGCTCCGCCGCAAACTCCGTGGCCCGTTCCACGGATTTGCTGGATACCGCCGTTACCTTACAGCCCTCAATAAGCTCCACCGCGGCGCAAAATTTCTTGGCAATTTTCCCGGCGCCCATAATTCCGAATGTAAATGTTCCCATACGTTTCTCCTTTGTCACCATGTATTGGAAATCCCTGATATGCTTCATTGTGGCATATTGGTATACTATTGGGAAGAGGAAAAAAGGGCGGCTTTAAGCCCGCCCATGGAAAGGTGAGCGTATGATAGACACTGTCGATATATTGGGCATCCCATTTTCCAAATTGACCATGCACGAAACGGTTGAGCTCTTATCTGAACACATCCGGCAGGAGCAGCCGAAGCTGTTCCACCTGATCACCGCCAACCCGGAGATTGCCATCGTCCGCCAAACGGACGAGCTGCTGCAGACCATCATCGCCGAAGCGGATCTGATCACGCCCGACGGAGCGGGGATCGTGATGGCCTCCAAGCGCAAGGGAGATCCTGTGCCGGAGCGGGTCACCGGGTACGATCTGCTTCTCCGTCTTTTGGAACAGGGAAATGACCGGAAATGGAGCTTTTACTTTCTGGGGACGGACGAAACAACCAGTCTGGCTGCCGTGGAAAATATTCAAACCCGCTATCCCCACGTGGTGGTGGCAGGCAGACATAACGGATTTTTCTCCGGGGACGAGGAGGTCTCCATTCTGCAGGAAATTAACCAATCCAAGCCGGATGTGCTGGTTATTGCCATGGGCGCGCCTTACACAGACAAGTGGATTTACCGGAATAAGCGGGAGCTGGATGGAGTGAAGCTGGTGTTTGGCGTGGGTGGAAGCCTGGATGTCATCTCGGGCAAGGTGAAGCCCGCCCCGGCCATCTGGAAAGCCATGAATCTGGAATGGCTGCACCGGCTGCTGACGGTTCCCGTGGCCAAAGGCCAAAAATCCCGGTGGCGGCGGCAATCCGCGCTGCCCAAGTTTTTTTACCGGGCGGTTATCCGGAAATAAGGGTTCTTACAAGAGAGGCTGATGCCTCTCTTTTTATATGGGCGGCGGAATGAACCATTATTTTAAAATCCATGATATTTATATATTGACTATATTGTGTGTCGTACAGTATATTAACAGTGAGGTGATGTTATGGAATCCATCGACGAGCTCATGAGCACATTGATCGTGGAGCTCAAGCGCGGAACGCTGGTGCTGTCAGTATTGAGCCAGTTACGGTCGCCCGAATACGGCTACTCCCTGGTCCAGAAGCTGGAGGAGAAGGAAGCCGCCATTGAAGCCAACACCCTGTACCCGCTCCTGCGCCGGCTGGAGAAGCAAGGTCTTCTCTCCAGCGAATGGGATACCACGGAGAGCAGGCCGCGGAAGTATTATATACTGAGCCCTACGGGCAAGGCGGTTTATGAGAAGCTGAAGGAAGAATGGACGCAAATGAGCAGCCAGCTCGCCATGTTATTGAAGGAGGACGATGAGAAATGACTTTGATAGAACGGTATATTGATGCGGTGGCAGACCGCCTGCCGGAGAAGCTCCAAGCGGATGTGAAGCTGGAGCTGCGGTCCAATATTCTGGATATGCTGCCGGAGGATCCCGGCGAGGAGGAGATCCGCCAGGTGCTGGAGTCCATGGGAGACCCTGCTGAGCTTGCCTTGCAATATTCTCCCACCAAACGGTATTTAATCGGGCCGGCTGTGTATGACCGGTACATCGAAGTGCTGAAGCTGGTATTGGGCATTGTGGCGATTACCTTCACGGTGCTCATCAGTCTGGATTGGATGTTCGATGATGCAGGCGCATATAATGCAGCTGAAAGTGTAGCCAGCTACATCGCAGGCACGGTAGGCGGAGTGATTGAAGGACTGCTGCAGGCCGCACTTTGGGTCACTGTCATTTTTGTGATTTTGGAACGAAAGAACGTCATAGGCGCCCCCTCCTTCACCAAGGACAAACCTTGGCGGATCGAGAATCTGCCCAGTCAATCCCTTTCGCCCAAGAGCAAAATCTCCAGAGGCAGAACCATCGCGGGCATCTGCGCGACCATTTTCCTTACCTTCCTGCTTCTGACCCGCCCTGAAGTCATCAGCGTCATGACCCATGATTCCTCCGGCAAAATCATTACGCCTGTCTTCAACACGGAGCATTTGTCCGTTTACAGCATTTTCATTGTGGTGGCCGCTCTTTTCTCTCTCGTGTTATCCATTTGGAAGCTGGTTCTGGAGAAATGGACCTTTCCCCTGGCCGTTGGCAACACGCTGTTCAATCTCCTGATCTGCATGCTGATCGTGGTGATGGTCAATGACGGAGCATTGTGGAACGACTCTCTGCAAAGCACCTTCAGCAGTATTTTTGTAAAAGATGGCGCCGACGATCTGGTGAGATGGTCCAATAACAGCGGTTATGCCTTCATCCTTGTGGTTGTCATCATCAGCTTCGTGGACTCCATCGCCGGTTTCCTGCGCAGCCGGGGCTTGAGGCGGTAAACATAAGAACTCCCCCTTCGGCCTTGGCCAGGGGGAGTTTGTCTGTGCTCAGGTAGATACGTCCACGTTGTCCCATTCCGCATTGTCGGCGCCGATCAGCCAGTTCAGGCATTTGTGACGCTCCATCACCACTCCGCCCTCCAGCTTGCGCGGCATAGGAAGTCCCTTGATCCGCGCGTCCACGCAGCCCCAATCCATCCGGTAGATCAGGTCGGCTTCATCCAGCAGCTCCTCACGGCTGCGCAGGGCTGACACTTCCATAAGCTGGTCCAGAGAGTTATGCTCGCTCATAATCCGCACGGACTCACCCACATCGCAGATGCTGTCGGGATAAGAGAGCTCCTCGATCAAACCAAGCGCCCACAGCATGACATACAGGCATTCATATTGCCAGGAGAAACGGATGGCCTCCTTTTGCTCCGGCTTTTTTTTCTTCAGGAATGCCTTTTCCTCCGGCGAAAACGCGTTGTTGCACTCAAATGCCTTCGTGATGCTATCGCTGTAAAAACGGGCCTTCTTCACATCCATGGACTCGGTCATCAGCACCTCCGCATGCAGGGCTACCGCCAGCAATGCGGCAGCCCGTTGGACCACCTCCTGAACGGTGCGGAAATGACACTCCTCCTCCCCTTCGATCAGCGGCAGCCACTCCGTCACGTAGATCCCCTTCTTGCGCAGAAGCTCCACACTCCGGTTGCGGCGGGCAACCCGTTCCGGCGGGGCATCGTCATAGAAGTCAGGCGGGAGCTTGCGTTCAGCTGGGAAAAAGCTCGTCAATTCACTGTCTCCCTCATCCGAAAGCACCAGCCGCAGCTCCTTGTCCAGAATTCTTGTCCCGTTGTCGGCCGCCAGCAGCCCCTCCATCCGGTGCAGAAGGCCGGCAAATTGCTCCAGAAGCTCATTAACCTGAGCCGTATCTTCATCTTCACAGCAATATTCTACAATGACGAAGCTGCCGCTCCCTTGAATTTGATACAGCAGATTCAGCTTGTGGTCGGTATACTCCGTCTCCACCTCATGGAAATGACCCCAGACCGCATTCGTCTGCTCCTTGCAAAATGCTTCGGTTTCCTCCATTCCCTTGGAGAACACCCAAATCGATAGCTCCATCCTTCCGTTATTTACCTTCACAGTGTTACCCGTTCCCGTGTTTGGCAGCCCGAAGGTGTGGCAGATGGTTTCCATGACGGTACCCAGATCCTGCTCCACAATCAGCAAAAATAATTTGTTCTCCAACCTATGAGCCTCCCATCTGCTTCCAATATTGCTCTCTTTATATATGTCGTTGGAAGGTTCTCATAAATGAAGAAAAATATTCATTTGGGCGCAGGTCACCACAGCTTACTCCTTAACAGAACCCACCGTAATGCCGCTGACAAAATATTTCTGGAGAAACGGGTACAAGAGCAGAATCGGCACTGTAGCTACCAGCAGCTGGGCCGCCCGCAGGGATTTGTTGGACAGCTTGCCCAGCAGGTCCAAGTCATCCTTGGTCATCTTGCTGACATCGATGGATACGATCATCTGCTTCAGATAGGTCTGGAGCGGCCAGAGCTTGTTGTCGTTGAGGAAAAGGAGCCCCGTAAACCAGTCGTTCCAGTGGAACACCACCGCGAACAGAGACAGAGTGGCTACCGACGCCATGGAGACGGGCAAATAAATGCGGAACAGCAGCGTCAGATGGCCGGCACCGTCCATCATGGCGGATTCGATCATGCTTTTATTGATCCCCCGGAAAAAGTGCATCATCATCAGAATATTGAAGACCTGCACCGCACTGGGCAGCACCAGGGACCAGAAGCTGTCGATGAGCCCCATGCTTTTGACGATGAGAAAATACGGGATCAGCCCGCCGTTAAACAACAACGGCACAATGTAGAACCAGATGATGGTGTTGCGCCCCTTCATCTCCTGTGCGGTTTTGGATAACGGGTAGGCGGTTACCAGAATCAGCAGCAGGTTGATGGCCGTACCAGCCACGGTCCGCAGCACGGAAACGCCGAAGGCTTGAAAAAAGGCGGTGTTGCCGAACACCTTGCTGTATGCCTCCACGTTGAAGCCAATGGGGAGCACGGTGACCCGGTTAGCCATGGTGGCGGCGGAATCGCTTAACGACACAGCCAGCAGATGGACAAAGGGAAACACACAGAGCAGGGCAAGGAGGGCAAGCAGCGTATTGTTTACAAGCTCAAACACACGGGAAGCCACCGATTTATCGTATGGCAAAAGTAGCACCTCCTTGAAACTTTGCCTCTGGCAAAGTTAACTTCGTAATCACAAGCTTGGCTTTCTGGATGGGCGGCTCTATAGGCTGCTCCGCACGTTGGGGCCGAGCTGCCAGGGGTTTCCCGGGTCGCGCTGCGTTTGCCGAAGGGGGGGCGAGGCGAGGCGCTAACGGAACTGAGCGACGCTTAAACCGCAAAAATCCGCATTCTGCAGATGTAACGGAACGGAGACGCTCTTAGAAGCGTGAACACGGTGATTTTGCAGCAAATTCCACCTCTAAGAGCTTCTCAGTTCCGTAAGAATTGAAATCGTGCATATTTCAGCGGCTAAGCGTCGGATAGTTCCGTTAGTGCCCGGCCACACACTCCGCCCCTAAAACAGCCGGTATCCCGCAAACCGGGCTGCCGCCCAGTTGGACAAGGCGATAAACAACAGGCTGACCACCGACTTGAACACTCCGATCGCCGCCGACATGCTGTACTGCATCTGAAGCAGCCCCTGCCGGTAGACGAAGGTGTCGATAATATCCCCCGACCGGTACACCGCGGGGTTGTACAGCACCAGAATCTGGTCGAAGCCCGCATCCAGAATGCTGCCTAGGCTTAACGCCCCCAGCAGAATCATCGTCGGCACCAGGGAGGGCAGAGTAATGTAGCGGATTCTGCCCCATCGGCCGGCCCCATCCATCGTTGCCGCCTCATACAGCTCCGGGTTGATGGTGGTCAGCGCCGCCAGATACAGAATTGCCCCCCAGCCGAAGCTTTTCCAGACCTCCGTGGCCACCAGCGTAAACTTGAACCAATCATTGTCCCCCAGGAAAAATACCGGCTGATAGCCAACCGCCTGAACCAGACGGTTGACAATCCCCTCCGTGGACAGCAGGTCCATAAAAATCCCGCCGATAATCACCCAGGACAAAAAATGCGGCAGATACACAAAGGTTTGTACGGTCCGTTTAAAAAGTCTGCCTCGGGCCTCATTCAGCAGCAGTGCAAAGATGATCGGCGCCAGCTGGCCAAACACAATCTTCAGCCCCGCGATGGCTACTGTGTTATACAGAATTTGCCCGAAATCCGGCATCCGGAAGATGAAGGAGAACCATTCCAGCCCCACAAAGTCGGAGCCGAGCATCCCCTTGGCCGGCATAAAATTCTGGAAGGCGATCACAACCCCATACATAGGGGCATAGGAGAAAATCAGCAGAAATACCGCTGAAGGCAGCAGCATGAGATACAGCACCGGGCTGTTGGCCAGGCCTGCGCCCCGGGCAGGTCTGCCAAGCAGGGCGGATATAGTCCGCCCCCCTTGCTGCCCCAGCTGCCCGGGCTTCTCCCCGGCCCGCCGCTCTACTTGTTGGCCTGGTACCATACGTTGATCTCCTTGGTCATATCGTCGCCGCCGCCTTTTTTCCACGAATCCACGAACTTGTCGAAGGCAGCTGCAGGCTCCTGGCCCATGATAATCCGGGCGAAGGTTTCCGCCTCCAGCTTATCCAGATACGCCTTCTTTTGGGTCATGGCCGGGGTGGGCACACCCGGGTACACATTGGCGGATACATAGCTGCCCTTCTCCCGCTCCAGCCAGGTGGTCAGCACGGATTGGAAGGCTTTGGGGCGTTGGGGCTCGGCGGACAGCCCGTCGTAGTCATTGGCCTCGGTGGCATTCAGGCCGTCCTTGCTCCCCTTCTGCAGCGCTGCCGCAATCCGCTCCAGCCGGTTCACCGCCTCGGAGCCCAGACGTCCCTGGAAACCCCAGGCATTGGCGTCATTGTCCGGGAAATCATTGAACCAGCCCCAGCCCGGCTGTCCGTAGCTGTATTTGAACAGGCTAGCATTTTTCTCCGTGGGATTGAGCGGGGTTTGCAGGGCGGTCACCGGGTACTTGAACTCGTACTTGCCCGCCAGCTCCTTGCGGATCGCCTCATTGCTGCGGTACAGGGAATCCAGCTGCATGTTGTACAGGGCAATAATCACCTCGGGCTGCTTGTAGCTTTTGTTGATGGCCACTCCGTAATTGGACACTGTATCGATGATGACGCTGCGTTTGCCGTTCTCTCCCTTCAAGGTGGGCATCGCCGCCATATTGGCCTTGGGCACATTCTTCCACATATCCGGGAACGGGAAATATACATTCCACCACTGTCCGTTGGTCCAGGTCAGGGTATTGCCCGAGGTCAGATCGCTGATGGTATTGTCATTGTTCTTGGCGATAAATTCCCGGTTGATGTAACCCTTGGCATACCAGTCGTGGAGCTTCACCAGCGCTTCCTTCATCTGGGGCTGGATGCTGCCGTACACCACCTTGCCGTCCCCGTCCAGCCGCCACTTCTTGGGCTGCGCATCGAAGGCCTGGGTCAGCAGGTCGATCCCCTGCATATCCTTATCCAGCACCATGCCGGTGCCGCCCGGATATTTGCTTTTGTAGGCGGCCAACACCTCCTCCATCTCCGCCAGGGTAGCGGGCACGGGCTTACCCAGCTCCTCCAGAAGATCCTTGCGGATCCAGTTGGTGCTCCAATACGCCATCCGGTCGATCATTTTGGGGAAGGCGTAGATTTTACCGTCGATGGTAAAAGGGGAAAACAGCTTGCCCTTGGCATCCTTCTGGGCCAGCTCAATCACATGCTTCAACAGCGGTGAACCATGCTTTTCGATCAGGTCGTTCAGCGGCATCAGCACCCCCTGCTGGGCCAGGTTGCCGAGAACAGGAGCCTCCGCCCCGATCACATCAGGCAGGGCGCCGCTTGCCGCCCCGATATTCAGCTTCTGCACGTCCGTCTCCAGATTGGGGGTGATCCACTTGGGCTTGACGATAATGCCCAGGTCGTTCTGGAGCCACCGGGTATAGCCGTTGTTCTCCAGGGAATCTCCCGGCTGGTAGACGGTTCCTTCGGTGTTGATTTTATTCTGGGTAAAGGTTACCGGCGGATCAAACTTCTTAAAGCCGGCTCCGCCTGCTATCCCCTTCTCCTCCACCTTGGCGCTTACCGTTGGACTTCCCCCTGCATCAGCCTGGGGCCCCGCCTTTTCCCCCGTCTCCTGACACCCTGCGGCAAACAGCGCCAATGCCAGTCCGGCTGAGGCTACCCTCCACGTTTTGCCCATTCCCGCTCCCCCTTTGGACCCTCATCATTTCGGCTTAGTGGAACACATATTCATCAGGTTTCATTCCTTACCGGGAAAGGAGTGCCCTGGATGCTCAAACACGTTTTGTCGGCCTTGATTGGATCGGAATATAAGGGTTCAAAGCCGCCAAAAAACTCGCCCTCAAAGCGTATGCTTCCGAAGCCAGTTTTCCGTTAGGAAAACTCTCAACTTCTTTCCCTCCCAGTCATTCCACATGAATATGCATTCCCTCCGCCGGTTGCTTCCATCTTAAGCAGCACGGCGCCGCCGCTCCACGCCCTCATCTAACCTTTCTTGCCTTTCCGTGACTATTTGCCGCAGCTGAAACATGATATCCTACATATATCCAAGGGATCGGCCCGATGTTTATGTAAGCGTAATCATAACAAGAGAGAGAATCACCCACAAGGGGGAAAACAGGCATGCGTCAGCTTTGGAAATCCTCCGTTGCCCGGAATATGATCGGCGGCTTCCTGGTGGTGCTGCTGCCGTTGGCCGCCACGTACTGGTACACCAATGCAGCCAGCATGGAAGCAATCCAAGAGGAGGTGGTGGCCTCCTCCTCCAAATCCCTGCTGCTGTTAACCAGCCAATTGGAATCCACGCTGGGCAAATTTGAGAACTTGACCTACTCGCTGGCCAGCGACAGTGAGCTTAATGCCGTCAACCAGGCCCCCTATGAAACCGGGCATCTGTGGTCCTACGTGCAGCAGCTGCGCCAGCTTCAATTCTACAGCAATACCGCCGATCTGGAGGGAGATATCACCATTTACCTGCGCGGCAAAAACCGCAAGCTTTCCTCCAAAACGGGCTTTGGCCCCATTGAGGAGGACGCCCCTCTGTTTGTGCGGGAGATTGCCGTAGCCGAAAAGAAATGGTTTTTCCGCCTGAAGCCTGCCGGCGGCACCAACAGAGATAGCGGGCTCCAAACCCTCTCCCCCCAGGAGCGGGAGCAGCGCACGGTGCTGACCTTCGCCAGAGGCTCCGGCGTCCAGTCGGATAACGGCGTGATTGTCTCTGTCGATATTCCTGTGGCCCAGCTACGGCCCCGGATGGAGGTGATGCAGGGCCGGGAACAAGGCACCGCCTTCATCCTCGGGGAGCAGGAGGGCGAAATCTTCTCCGCTGATGCCGGTGCCGAGCTGTCCTCCCTCCAGGCCGTTATAGCGGACCAAGCCGGAACCACCGGCCGCTTCACCTACGCCCACAAGGGCATAAACAGCATCGTGCTCTTCGACAAATCAGCAGGTCCCGGCCTGACCCTGGGCATGCTGTTTGCCGAGAAGCAGATCATGCAGCCCATTCACCGCATCCGGGCCTGGACCATCGGCGTGCTGTGCGGCTCTGCCGCACTTGGCCTGCTCTACACTCTGTTCGCCTACCGGAAGCTCCTGCGGCCGGTGCTGGTGCTGGTGGAGGCCATGGGCAAGGTCAGGCTGGGCAGGCTCAATACCCGGATTGCCAATCCGCCGGCCAACGAGTTTGGCTTTGTGTATACCCAGTTCAACAATATGGCCGATGAAATCGATACCCTAGTCAACGAAATTTATGTGGAGCGCCTTAACCAGCAGCAAGCCCAGCTGAAGCTGCTCCAGTCCCAGATCAACCCACATTTTCTCTATAACTGCCTCAACTTCATCTACCAGATGTCCATGGGCGAAAACAACGAAGCCGCCGCCAACATGTCCTTGTATCTGAGCAAATACTTCCGGTACGCCACCAAAAGCGACGTCCACTATGTCAGTCTGCGCCAGGAGTTAGACAATATCGAGGCGTATATCCAGATCCAGCGTTTGCGTTTTTCAGGGCGTATCAGCTTTTCCATGGATATTCCCGATGCTCTGCTCTATACGGCCATACCCAGGCTTACCCTGCAGCCCCTGGTGGAAAATGCCTTTGTTCACGGCATCGAGGCCGGCGACGGCAGCCCCAAGCATATCGCCATCCGCGGGCTCCGGGAGGAGGCGTACATCCATTTGACCGTGGAGGATGACGGCAAGGGAGTTACGCAAGAAGAGCTCTGCCGGCTGCAGCAAAGCCTGGAAACCATGGAGCACGAGGAATTCGGCTGCGGGCTGAATAATACCCATTGGCGGCTTGCCCTGCGGTACGGGCCGGGCGCCGGACTAAAGCTGGAGCGGCGGCAGCCCAAAGGCCTGACCGTCCATATCATGATTCCTGCAGAGGAGGAACAGCCCCGTGTACAATCTGCTGATTCTTGATGATGAGCCTGCGGTGGTGAACAGTCTCGCCCACAATATCGATTGGGAGGAGCAGGGCATCGCCCATGTGTTCAAAGCTACCTCCGCCGCCCAGGCGCTGGAGCTGATGCGGGAATACCGGACCGATCTGGTGATTTCGGATATCCGGATGCCCGGAATGGACGGTCTGGATTTCACGGAGGCCATCCGCAGTCTTTCCCCCCATAGCAAGGTGATTATTATCTCCGGGCTGGATGAATTTCGTCTGGCTCAACGGGCCATTCTGCTGAACGTCTTCCGCTATATGACCAAACCGGTCCCTTACATGGAGCTGGTTCAGGCTGTACAGGAGGCCCTTGCTGCGCTGGAGTCGGAGCTGGAGCAGCACCAGCTGCTGGAGAATGCCGGGCAGGCTATGGACAGCGCCCGCCCCATTCTCCAGGAGCGTTTCCTACAGCAATGGATCGTCCGTGGAGCGGGCAGAACCGCCAAGGGCTCTGTCTCTCTTGATCCTTGCGGACTGGATATCCGGGAGGAGGACCCTTGCCTGCTGCTTCTGGTCCGGGTGGATGAATGGCCCCGGGAGGATACAGACCCGTACCAGCGGCTGAAGCTGCAGAAGCTGGTGGGGGAGATTATGTTTCATGGCACATCATGCATCATGTTTAATGACTTCGAACGCCAGCTTGTGGTGTTGGTGCAGCAGAACAGCGAGGGCAAGCTCCAGGCGGCCAGACGCTATATGGAGGGAATGGCCGAGCTTCTGCTCAGCACAGCCAAACGTTCCTTGGGTTGCACCCTGTCTCTGTTTTGGAGCGGGCGTTTTTTTGCAGCGGGGACTGTTCATGAGGAGTATACCCGTCTGAAAGAGCGGGCCCGGTTCACATTGGCCTGGGAATCGGGGATTATCCAGGGAGCCGCTCCAGAAGCGGCAAGCTGGGAGGAGGAGGAGCAGTCGCTGTTCGGTTATCCCGGCTTTGAGCAATGGGTAGAACGGCTGGATAAAACCCAGGCGCTTTATCATCTGCGGCATTGGTTCGACGGGGACGGGGGAAAGAAGCCAGCACGGACCTACGACATGCTGCTGCTGCTGTACAATACGGTATCTGCCAGCCTGATCAAGGCCTCCCTGAAACGGAAGGTTCCCCTCCAGGAGTGGGCCATGGAGGAAACCTCCATTTTCTACGCCATGCAGATGCCCGCTACCGTGTCCCGTCTGCGCGCTTGGGCCCTCCGGGTGACGGAGCTGTATATGGACTATATGCTGGAGCGTTCCCAGCATGCCACCAGCCGGCTGCTGGCCCAGGCCAAGCAGCTGATTAACAGCGGACTGCTGGAGGATTTTACGGTGCAGGACATTGCCATGAAGCTTCATGTACATCCCAATTATTTATCCCGGCTGTTCGCCAGGGAAACGGGCATAACGTTAACCGAATATACCGTGATGCTGCGGATGGAGAAGGCCAAGGCGCTGCTTGCTTCTCCGGGATGGAAGGTGTTTCAGGTGGCGGAGGAGGTAGGCTACGAAAGCGTCTCCCACTTCAACCGGACCTTCAAGCGCCACACCGGTATGAATCCGAAGGAATACCAGACCTCTCTGGCGGGGGCAGAGCTGTAGGAAAACAAGGCCGAAAAGAGCCGGCTGCTTCACGCAGGCCGGCTCTTTCATTATTTTCATAACCCCTAAATCCCCAGCTCTTGCATTCTCGCAAGAACCGCCTTTACCCGGCTGTCCATATCCTTCGGACCGCTGCCGCCTCCGGACCGGGGAAGCAGCAGCTCACTGACAATAGCCCCGTCGCGCATAAACAGGATCCGTCCGGACCGTGCCGCAACCTTGGCGTCATGGGTCACCAGCACTACCGTGGTTCCCTCTTCGTTAATGGCGGACAGCAGCTCCATAATCTCCTCTGCCGCCGACGAATTCAACGCTCCGGTAGGCTCATCGCCAAAAATTACCTGCGGATTGCCCATCAAAGCGCGGCAGATGCCTGCCCGCTGAAGCTGGCCGCCCGATACCTGGGCGGTTTCTCTTTTTTCCAGCTCCGCAATCCCCGTTTTCTGCATTAGCGCCCTGGCCTTCTCCACAAGGCCTGCGGCGTTTTTGCGGTTGTCCCGCATGGACGGGAGGATGATGTTGTCCAGCAGGTTCAGATTCTTCAGCAGAGTGGGCTGCTGGAACACAAAGCCCATCCGCGTGCGGCGCAGGTCCGCCAGCTCCTGCTCGGGCAGGGCCGACAGCTCCTTGTCGCCGAAGATTACCCGTCCGCCGTCAATGCTGTCCATGCCGCTTAAGGCGTACATGAGGGTGGATTTCCCCGAACCCGAAGGTCCCATCACCGAAACAAACTCCCCCTCCCGGATTTCCACGGACACTTCATCCAGGACTCTGGTCTTTTCAGCGCCGGCTCCGAAGGATTTAACGATTTGCTCACCGCGTATCATTGTTTTCATGGCCTACTCCTTCATGTGCTGGGATATTAGGCCGTGTCTGAAAACTCGTTGAGGGCATCTTTTAGCGCCTTTTCGTCCCTTGCTGCGTTACTTTCGCTTGACGTACCCCCGGTACGCCTGCGCAAAAGTGCCTTGCCATGAACAAAAATTCGCTAAAATCTGCTCCCCTCGGAGTTTTCAGACACGCCCTAGAATGTGTCCTGCTCCCCGGGTGCCCGCCACGGTGGCCAGCATTACCGACGCAACCATGGCCAACGGACAAACCAGATAAGCCGCAAGGGGATTCACTGTAAACTCGAAGGCCGAGGCGCCAAAGGAGGAAATCGCCGCTCCCGCCACCACCTCGCCCAGGGTGTTGGCCAGAATCAAGCCCAGCACAATGGCCACCGCCAGCACGGCCGCTGCGCGGCAGGCGTATTGCCTGGCTATATCCGCCGCCGTAAAACCCAGCGCCTTCAGAATGGCAATGGAGCTTCTGTCCTTGGCTATCAGCAGCTTCATAAACAAGAGCGTAACCAGGAACATAAGCGCCAGGGCAACGGCAAAGGCGGCATAAGCTGCCTTGCCGACAGCGCGGATGGTGGAGCCGAAGGTTTTGGCCATGTACGCCTCAATATCCGATACCTTGGCATATCCGAAGCGCTCCGCATATTCCTTTACCTTGCCGGATACAACCACCGGATCGGCCAGCTTGGCATAGATGACACTGCGCATGGTGTCCCCGCTTGTTGCCGCAAATACTGCTTTGGCTGTTTTGCCGCCATTGGTAATGTCCGAATAAAGGCCGCATACGGTCAGGATGCTTTCTTTTCCGTCCACCAGGAGGGTCAGGGTATCGCCTACACCTTTGCCCAGCTCCTTCCCGTTTTGCACGGATAATGCGATTTCGCCGTTTGCGGTGGGGGCTTTGCCCGTGGCATAGCTGACCGGAAAGACCTCATGGTCTCCCAGCTCCACATATATCCGCTCCTCCGTCCCGTTCTCCAGCTGCACAGTAAAGGTCCGGGTGGCCAGCACCGTATGCTGCGTTACGGCATGGTCCTCCTTCAGCGCCTTGGCAATATCGGCGGACTTGCCGTCAATATCGGTGGTCTGCTGAAGGTCGAACCGCAGGTCCGCCTGCCCGATGCCCATATAAGTGCTGAAGCGCTCCGAGGAAATGGTGCTGTACAGATTCTGGGGCACCGTCATGATAAACGCTGCTATCACCAGCACCGCTAGCATGGTAGCATACAGCTTCTTGCGGGAGAGCACGTCTTTGATCCCCAGGAACAGGTTCGTATCCATCAGCCTGCTGCGGCTTAAGCGGATTCCCCCGGCTTTGCCGGACCGCTCCTGCGGCATACCGAACCGGATGGCCTGGGCGGCAGAAATCCTCTTAAACCGGGCCAATACCCGGCTCACATAAGCCAGGATCACCAGGAATACCAAGAACACCCCTGCCAGACCGGCCAACAATGCCGCCCCCTCATGTCCGCTTTCGCCCATGGACAGCCGGATCTGCTCCAGCAGCAGCCCTTTGAACAGCAAGGATAATGAATATCCCAGAACGCAGCCAACGGCAGCAATAGCTGTATATTTGGCCAGATACAGCTTCTTGATGTCGCTTACCCGCAGCCCGATGGCCTTCAGAACACCGATTTCCCGGTAATCCTCCTCAATCTTGGCAAGCAAGGTGAATCGGATACAGAGCATGGCGACGGCCACCACCAGGGCGCTCATCAGCAGAATCACTGCGATCATCATGCCGTCAGAAATGGCATTGAGCATTCTGAACAGCGGATAGGTTACCGCCGGACCGTTGGCCTCCAGCCCTGCGGAAGCATAGGCGGCTTCGAAGGCGCCCAGCTCCGACAGCTGCTTCAGCCGGAATTCAATAAGATATTCGATGCTGCCCTGATTAAGGAGGGCTGCGTAGTCCGCGCCGCTGACGAGAAACCGCTTGGAGGAGGAGAGGGAGGAATTCATCTGGGAATCCCGGAGAAAGCCGGCCACCGTCAGCTCCCGTCCGCCAATGACGGCTTTGTCGCCCACCCCGATGCGATAGTCCTTCATATACGCAACCGGAACGTACAGCTCTCCCGCCGCCGGGCGGATGATGCTTCCGTCCAGGTCAAGCAGATAATCGAAGCGTTCACTTTGGGTGCTGAAGCCGTTGTCCTGGACGCTGTCGGCCAGGGTTTCCCCGCCTAATACGATCCGCGCTCCCTCCACATTCAGAAACTCCAGCACCTGGTAAGACTCCACATTGCCGTTGCGCTCCGCAAAAGCGGCAAGCCGCTCCCGGTCCACCAGACCCGCATGCATCTGCATAAAATGGGGGGTTTTGGCCTTCACCATCATGGCATCAATGGAACCGGACAGCTGGATGGCAAGCAGTGCCGCCAGTGAAACCAGCATAGCCGCCGCCGCAACAAACAGCATGGTAATCAAGGTGCTCGCCTTGCTCTTCCACACATCATTACGGATCATTCTGGCGAACATCATACACCTCCTGTTTCCAGTCTCTTCACGGATTTGATCTGGTACAGCACAATGGAGGTCAGGCATAGCAGCCCGCCGGCCACCATAATCAGCAGCCCCGTGCCCCTGCCCGCGCCTGTGCCGATCAGCCTTCCGATACTTCCCGCAAGGGTTCCCCCGTCCAGCAGTAGCGGGTTAAACACATAGTCCGCCAACACGCCCGAAACCGCGTAAGCCGCCACATACCCCAGCTGGGAAATCAGCCCGATGAGCCCCCAGGCTCTGCCTTGTTTGCTGTTCTCGATATTGGTGCGGGTCAGGAAGTCCAGGCTGGCATTGGCGAAGGGCAGCATGGCGAAGAAGAAAAAACCCGCCGCGCTGATCCATACCATATTCTCCCTCATCCCGAAGGCCGCCATTCCTACCCCGGCAAAAAACAGGGAAACCGAAAGCAGCCTTACATAGCCTTTTTTGATGGGTAAAATGCCAACAACGACGCTGGTGACAAGCATTCCTGAAGCGGCGATGGTGATGATGGTTCCCAAGGCGGCGCTATCCGAAAAGGCCAGCACCAGCGGTGTGGAGAGCGTCTGGATGAATCCCAGGAAAAAGGTAATGACCGAAGCGATAATGACCAGAACCAGCACACCTCTGTTTTCGGAAACAGCTGCCCAACCCTCCTTCAATTCTCTCTTAAAGGATTGGGGGGAACCGTCCCGCTGTGAGGCGAGACCCTTGCGCACCACCAAGGTGGAGGTGACGGTTACGAAAAAGGTGCAGATATCCAATAGAAGCAGCAGCTTGATATCCGCCACCGTGAGCAAAAATCCGGCCATAACCGGCGAAATGAGGAATTTGGCGGAGCCGGCCAGCTGAACAAACCCGCTTGCCTTGGTAAACTGCTCCGGTGTAAGCAAATCCGTTACCGTAGCCTTGTAGGCAGGGTCCAGAAGGGAGGAGAAGATGGAGCTGACCGTCACCCCCAGGTAGATCTGCCAAAGCTGCACTTCGCCGCGGAGCATACAAACCAGAATAAACACCAAACCCAGAGCCGAAAGACTGTCCCCCAGCACCATCAGGAGCCGGCGGTCATAACGGTCTGCAAGCACCCCGGATATGGCGCTCAGCAGCAGCCCGGGCATAAAAGCAAACAAGGTAACCAGTGCAACTGCCGAGGCTTTACCGGTGAGATTGAATACATATACACCCAGTCCGAAGGACGAAAGCCCGCTGCCGATAGCCGACACCAGTTGGCCCGACCACAGCAGCATAAATTTCCCGAAGGGGTTTCCCGTCTTACTCATGGCTGCCACCCTCTCCGAACATCCGCATGGCAGGTGCCAAGCTTCCCGGCTCTGCTCCCAGCAGCCGCTCTATATTATGGATGAGCGCCGGAACGCGGCCGGCAAGCTCTTCCTCCGCCAGCCCCGTCCCATCATCAAAAACGGTGTTGGCGTAAATGACCACCATCTCCATACATTCATGGGGATAAGGCGTATTGAACAATCCCTCTTCAATCCCCTCCCGAATCATGTCTGCCAAAAGGGGGGTTAAGCCGCTGACGATCATCCGCTGGATCTTCTGATGCATCAGCGCGTTCTGGGGTTTGTGGATATGCTCCATCACCTCATCACCCCCTCCGCCACTCACGTTCATAGAGACTACAGTGCGGATGATCCGCTCCACAACCGGAATGCTCTTGTCCGCTGCCACCTCCCGGGCCGCAGCCATCAGCCGGATATTGTAGCGTTCGATGAGGGCGTCCATAATATCTTCCTTGGACTTGAAGTGGTAATACAGCGTACCCCGGGCAATACCCACCTTCTCCAAAATATCGTTGGTGCTGGTGCCGTCGAAGCCCTTCTGGCCAAACAGCTCATCCGCCGCATCCAATATTTCATCCCGGCGCTCCTCGGGTTTCTTCACGATTCTCATGGTGCGCTATCCCTCCCCGCATTCTATAGACCGACTGTCTGTCGGTAATATCATGACATATCCCCCTTGATGTTGTCAAGGAGGTGTATGCCCATTATTAGGAGGGGATGCGCACCTTAGGGGAGTCTGGCGGGCCAAAAGGTGCGGGAGGTGCACCCTTTCTCTGGTTGGGGGCTTAGATTTTATACGAAAATGCCGCGTCTGCCCCAGAATTTTCATTCCTGGCGATGGCCGCTGGGCCGTGGGCGATTCTAACGGCGGTGAGAGCCGCTATTTGTCCCAAAACGGGACACTGCAAAATCTAACGGAAGCAGGAGCCGTTATTGGGCTAAAATAGAGCATGCGGCGGGGCAAAATGCCCAAATAGCGGCTGTGGCCGCCGTTAGATTTTGAGAAGTGGCGATATCGCCGAAATAAGGTCTCTGGCCGCCGTTAGAATCCGGCGAATAAATATTCATCGCTTTTATTCGGCGGACAGACGCTTAAACCAGCTCCAGCAGCCCCATCTCCAGGCAGGTTTCCAGGTCGAAGGTTTTTACCCCGGCTGTAAAGCGGATGCTGATTTCCTTATGCGTCAGCCCGGAGATGGTGCCGCTGCCGAATACCCGGTGCTTGACGGACAGCCCCTTCTCCAGGTCGGACCGTTCGCGGACAGCGTTCGGGTTGGCGGCAGCCTGTTGTTGGGAGACCCGCTGGGTTGTTGCCCCTTGCCGGGAGGCCGCGGCTTGTTTGCCCTGTTCACCCGTCCGGTTGCTTTGCCCTCCCACCGCTTTGCTCTGCCCTCCCACCACCTTGCTCTGCCCTGCCGCCTGTTTGTTCTCCGGCCGCTGCTCCGGCGGGTTCAGGATATTCCGCACATCACTGATAAACCGGGATTCGGAGGTTTTTTCCCCATCCCGCTCCTTGTAGGAAATCATCTGGAGATTCGTTTTGGCCCGGGTCATGCCCACATAAAACAGCCTGGCCGCCTCCTCCATCAAGGCCTGCTTCACCTCCGGCGCGCCCCGGTCATCGTCCTTGGAGGGAATAACCCCCTCCACCAGATCGATCATGTACACATGCTCGAATTCCAGACCCTTGGCGCTGTGGAAGGTGGAGAAGGTCACGGCATTTTGCCCCTTGCGCCGTTTGGATCGTTTAAGCTCGGCCTCCAGATGCTTCAGCCGTTCGTGGAACTGCACCATGGTCTCCAAACCTTCGGCAATCCCCTCCAGCGTGTTCAGAATCCCCAGCAGATATTCCTTGCGGAAGCCCAGGCGTTCGCACATCTTTTCGATGGCTTTTTCATATCCCAGCCTGCCCCGGATGGTCTTGATGGCATCCAGCGGAGGAGTGCCGCGCATCTGCTCGAAGGTTTCCTTGCACTCCCGGAGCAGCTTCACTTGGTAATCCTGGAGAGGCGCGTACTGCTGCAGGTTATCGAACACGGACTCATTGTTGTCGATGCCCCGGATGGCCTCCATCTGCTGGCGGGTAATATACGCGTTCAGCTTCAAATGGATTTTTTCCAGAATATCCGTCCGTTTGTCCGAAAAGGTTAACCGCATAAAATTCAATACGTCCTCAACCATCCAATGGCTAAAAAAACGGACATCCGCATCCTTCATATAAAAGGGAATTCCCGCCCGGTCGAAGGCGTTCATGAGCGCAATGGAGGAGGAATTATTCCGGTACAGAATGGCCGCACCGCTAAGATCCTCAATGCCTTTTATCTCCTGAACCAAATATTGGGTTTGGGATTCATATCGTGAAAAGCTTTTGTGCTTAATCCTGCCGCGTGAAGGATTATGGGTGAACATATTCTTGGCGTAGCGGTTCTTATTGCGCTTAATAAACGCATTCGCCACATGAACAATCCCCTTGGACGAACGGTAATTTTGTTCCATATAAAGAATGGCCGCATTGGGATACACATCCCTGAACCGGAGGAGATAAGAGGGTTCGGCGCCCCGCCAGCTGTAGATGGACTGGTCATCATCGGCCACCATGCACAGGTTCCCATGCTCCCGGGCCAGCTTCTCGGCAATGGCATGCTGGACCAGAGAGGTGTCCTGGCCTTCGTCGATCAGGAGGTAATCGTAGCGCCGCTGGTATTTGCGCAGCAGCTCCCCGTCCTCCTCCAGCGCCAGCTCGGCCCAGGTGAGCATATCGTCGAAATCCACCAGCAGGCTGGAATGCCCCGAACGCTTAAACGACTCATATTCCTGCAGAACCAGCTCCGCCTGAGGCACATCGCACTTCACCGATTTCCACTCGTCCGGCGGCACCATTTTGTTTTTGATAAAGCTGATATAGGTGGTCAAATCCTCCAGCTGATCATCCGTTATCCGCTCGCGGGCAACGGAGCCGTAGAGGTCCCGGAGGATGATTTTTTTGTGAAGGGGCAGCTGGCCGTTCTCCTGAAGGGTTTCCTGCTCCTCCGTGGAGATGTCGCCCTCGATGATCTTGTAGGCCATCCTCCTCTTCCAGAAATACTCCCGCATCACCTCGAAGGCGAGACTGTGGATGGTGGAAAAGTCCACGGGAGACAGCTCCGGGAAGAACCGGCTGAACCGCTCCTTCATATCCGTTGCTGATGCCTTGCTGAAGGTAACCGCCTTAATCCGCGAAGGGGCCACACCCTTCTCCTCTATTAAAAAGCCGGTCCGCATGATGATAGTGGTAGTTTTGCCGGAGCCCGGCGTAGCCAACAGCAGCATCGGCCCCTCGGTTTGCACCGTGGCCTTCGCTTGCACCTCGTTCAATTCCACACCAAGCTCCGCTTTTTTCCGCTGAAAAAATCCGGCCGTGTCTCTCATACTCTTCCGTCCCTTTCTTTTGCTAAACCCTTACTGGCATTATACCATGCTGTGCAAGAGCAGAAAAAAGCCGGCTGGACACCAGGCGTACCTGACATCCGTCCGGCTGGAACGGAACAGCCTCCGCGAAGTGAGCGGGTTATCTGACACGTCCTAGAATATCGTAGGCACCATTCCTCCATCCATCCGGATGGGAGAGCCTCTGAATGCAGACGCTTGAGGACTGCACAGGAAAACGGCCAATCTGCCGATTTCTGCCGGCCGGATAAACCGCTGAATCTCCGATTGGGGCAGGCTGGAGGCCATAAACGACTTTTCTTTTTCAGAGAAGGTCATCGCTTCGTTCGTATACAATCCCTTAATAATGTGCTGCACCTGCTCCGACAGCGTCGGTCCCGGCATAATCGTGTTTACGGTCACATCGGTACCCCGGGTTAAGCGGGATAAACTTTTGGACAAGGACAGCAGCGCGGATTTGGTCATGGCGTATTGCAGCATTTGACCGGAGGGCATAACCGCCTCTTCACTGGCGATGAATAAGATACGGCCAAATTGACTGTCTCTCATTTTGGGCAGATAGGATTGGGACAGGCCGTGGGCAGCAAACACATTGGTACGGAAGTATCTCTCCAATGCCGCATCATCCACATCCTCAGCCTTCATAAGCTCGTAGATGCCCATATTGTTCACCAGAATATCCACTTGAGGGAATTTCCGGAACAGTGCTTCCCGCTGCTTGATGTCCACCAGATCGGCTGCGGCATTCTGCGGGCTGGTATCGGGGAAAGCCGACTTCAGCTCCTTCACCGTCCGCTCCGCTTCCTCCTGGCTGCGGCCGTTCACATATACATGCACACCTTCTTTGGCGAGCTCAAAGGCGATTGCCTTTCCGATTCCTCTGGTTGAACCTGTAACCAGAGCTGTTTTGTTGTGCAGTCCCATATCCATGCTTGAGGTCTCCTTCCAAGGCAGTTATTCAATGGATCGAGATCATCTTACCTTGGAGGGCCTATCGAAGTAACTAGCAGGCTGCGACAACATTCTAGCTGAACACGCCAAACCACTATACGCGGCTAAATGATGCCGCCAACTCCGGAATGACGCAGCCGCCAATTGGAAGGAGTTTCGCCTTCCCAGGACCGAAACGCCCGGTAGAAGGAATTCTGGTCTTCATAACCGATGAGGAAGGCCACCTCCTTCAGGTCCAGCGAAGGGTCCGTTAAGTAAGTCCGGGCCAGCTCATGCCTGGCTTCGGACAAAAGGTGCTTAAAGCTGGCATTCTCCCCGGCCAGCTGGCGCTGTAAAGTCCGGCTGCTGACACCCAGCTCCTTGGCAGCCGCTTGAATCTCCGGAGCCCCGGCGGTAAGACTCCGTTTTATGATCCATTTCACGGCTTCGGTGATGGAGCGGGGCTGCTGCTCGTCCAACGAACGCTCCACAGCGGGAGTCAGAATCTCCAGCAATTCCTCATTGTATGAAAGAAAAGGACGGTCCAGGTCCCTGCGGTGCAGCACCAGCCGATTATGGGCCGCACCGGTCCGCACCGGACAGCCGAAATATGCCTCCAGTGCCTGCACGTCCCCCATGGTCTGGGCAAATTCCACCCGCCGCGCGGTAAGCGGCAGCCCTGTCCCCCGGCGGCCCAGCTCCAACAAAAACGCCAGCGTGATGCCCGTGAGCACTGGCGGTCCAGCTTCACCGGGAGTGGCCCAGGCCAAGTCAATGATGCAGAAATCCCCCTCCTCGGTGATCCGCAGACTTTCGGGAGGGCACATCTGTTTATAACGGACCATCCGGTTTAGCGCATCACCGTAACTGCGGGCATGATAGGTTGCCAGGACGGAGGGAGGGTATTGGGCGGTTTCGAATGCAGCTGCCAGCCGGATGATGGCTTGCGCCGTGTCCCCGGTGATATCGGCATAGGCCTGCCAGACCGCATCATATTGGGCTGCGGTCAAAACCGGCTGCGCTGCAATGCTAAGCGGCAGCTGCGCTTTAAGGGCTATCTCCTCTGCAGGGATGCCCAAGTGACCCAAACCGGCCCAGAAGCCAGGTGGCATTCTGATATTCATTACATGCTCCCAACCTTCCTGTCCAGCATTCGAATCCCCAGCAGCACCAGCCAGGCGGTCAAAACAAGCTGTATCACCAATACCGCCCCATTCCCCAGCAGCCACGGATAGGCGCCGACAAAGGCTAATACTCCCGTCAAAAACCCCAGATAAGCCGCGGGTTTTCCTATTGTGCTTTTCCGGATGGCAAAGGATAAAAGAAGGATGGCTAACCCAAATAGGAGAAAGGCCAAGTGTACTCCTCCATAGTACAGGCTCAGAACCAGACGATAGCTTTCGGGGGACAGTGCAATATCATAAACGGGATAGACCAGCCGGCCCAAAACCACAACCAGGATCATATAAACAGGGACGTTTAGAGCTAATATGCCGCATCCCAACATGGCTTTGATCAAATCCGTCTTCGCCAGTATCAGGTATAGAGCAACAACGGCCGGAATTAGCAGCAGCGCGGCAAAAACCAGCAGCTCATCCGCCATGGAAAGCTGGAGCTTCCATTCCGCCAGCCAAACCAGAAGCGCCTCGTCCGACATAGGGGGATGGGGCACAGGCAAAAGAAACAGCTGCTGCGCAAAAAAAAGAATTCCCGAGAGGATGCAGCATATCCCTCCAAATTGAATTACGCCCATTTTCGATTTCATACGATGCTACGCCCCTCTCACTCCGGGTTTGTCCGGACAATGCTCGCCCCATATACCTGCTATTGACCCGAATCCAGCCTGCCGCATAAAGCCGCGATGCGGTTAAACTGGGTTTCCTCTTTTTTGGCCAGCTCAATAAATTGGATCTGCTCGCGCTTCAGATAATCCGGTTGATTCAGGAAAGCCTCCAGCACCTGCCGGCTCTCCAAACCTTCCTCGATATAGGCCGGCAAAACGACCTGACGGATTTCCTTGTTCTCCTTCAGGACCACTTGGACGGAATCCCCCAGCTCCTTGCCCACTGCCCGCCGGATCACTTCGTTATACACAAAATAATGCCCGTCGCTGTTAAACTCATACACCATCGCGCTTCCCCCTTGGCATGGACCGAATGTAATTAAATCCCATTTTACACACTTGTATTCACGTTGAGAAGACCACTCCGTCCACCCCAAATGCAAAAGTGCAGTTATTTCTGCTACAAGCTGCTTACTTCGGGGCTCCAAATGTAAAAGTGCACTTATTCCCCGCCAATCCCCTCCATTTATCGGCTTCAGCGAAGAATAAATGCACTTTTGCAGGATAGGGGCTCCAATGGGAGCACATGGTCAAAAATAACTGCACTTTTGCAGGATGGCACTGCCCGCTCCCCCATCTCTGCACCATAAACAGGCTTAACACCTGCCGTCTTCCCGGTCCTGACCGGCGTAGAACCAAGCACCTCAAAATCGGCCAATGGAACGGGTTTCTATCCTTCCCTTGGACGGCAGATAGACATGATAGATCATCTGCTCCAGCTCCACGAGACAAAGCCCCCGGGCTTCGATAACGGGATAGGTGTTGGACCCCAAATCACAGTTCAGCCGCACTCCGTCAAAATAAATCCGTTCCACCGGCGTATGCCCATGCACCACAGGCCGATGCCCCGTCAGGGCAAGCAGCTCCTCCCGTGATATGCCGTAAAACTCAGACTCGGACATCCATAGGATATCCCGTCCTTGCTGCAGAAGGGCTACATCCGGGTTCAGGCCGGCATGTGTGAACATGTAGGATTCTGTTTGATAAACCAAGGGCAGATTATTCATCCATTGCAAAAATTCGTTTATCTGGTCCTTCGAAAAGGTTTTCTCCCAATCCCTTAACGTTTCCCGGCCCCCATGCTGCAGCCACAGCTTATCCCCGTTCCAGAAATAGGCCAAGGCCATCTCTTCGTGATTGCCAAGAAGCGCAATGACATGATCCGGGAAAGCTTCCGTTAATTCTTTGATTCTGCGGATTACCTTGGCATTTCCGTTTCCCCGGTCAATCATATCACCGCCGATAATAAGTAAATCCCGGTTGAAGTCTACTTGGGCATGCTCCAATAAACGCTCCAGCCCCACATCGTCTCCATGGATATCCGTGATAAAAAATGTCAACGTCCCGCCTCCTGATGAGAATGTTTATAAAGTGACCCAACTGGAGCTATAGCTTGAACCGGAACCACACCTTCGTCCATTCCCCTTCTACACTGGCCACGTTTAAGGTCTCGCCGTAGTAATATGTCAATCTCCGGTGGATGTTGGCCAACCCTACTCCCCGCCGTTTGGAGGAGGTTTTCTCCGGTGGGCTCAACAAACGCTCCAGCTGCTCCGGGCTCATGCCGACTCCGTTATCCCACACCTCCACCAAGACTGCATCCTCCTCCAGGGTGACGGTCAGCTTCACCGTTCCCCCTTCCACCTGCTTCATGACACCATGACGGATAGCGTTCTCCACCAGGGGCTGGATGGTAAGGGGAAGAATTTTCTTTTTCATGGCCTCCTTAGGAATCTCGCAGAGGAAGGTCAGTCTGTCGTCAAATCTCACCTTTTCGATTTCCACATAATCCGTAATTAACTGAAGCTCATCCTGCAGCACCCCGAAGCTGTCCGGCCGGGGTTCGAAGCTCCGCCGCAGGTAGTTGCTCAGATGGGTAATCAGCTGCTCCGCCCGCAGCCAATCTGTCTGGCAGATGGCAATGATCGAATTCAGGGCGTTAAACAGGAAGTGGGGTTTAATTTGGGATTGCAGAAAATCCAGCTCCGCCTTCATAACGGCGTTTACGGATTTTTTGAGCTGCAGCAGAGTGGAAGCCCGGGCCCGCACCTCCGAAGCATCGAAGGGCTTCACAATAAAATCATTGGCCCCTGCCTTAAACCCGGTGGCAATATCGCTGGGCGCATGAAGCACCGTCAACAGCACAATGGGCAGCTCAAACAGGGAAAACCGCTTGCGGATTTCGCGGCAGACCTCCAGCCCCGACATTCTGGGCATCATCACATCCAACAGAACCAGATCAATATCGGTACGGGTCCGCAGAATCTCCAGCGCCTCCATACCATTAGTGGCCCACAGCACGGTGTATGGCTCGTTGGCGAATAAACGGGAGAGCACCTGCAGATTGGAGGATTCATCATCCACTGCCAGAAGGGTAAAGCAGCCTGTTTCCTGGTGGGGCAAGTCCACCGGACCTTCATCCACGGCCAGGAAGCTTGTGTCATTGGCAGCCGCAGACTCCATGAGGGTATCCGTAGAAGAGGCTGCAGCCGGCAGCGTAAAAGCAATCCCCGTTCCCCGGTCGGGCTCGGACCACTCGATATAAATTTCCCCGTCCATCAGGTGAAGCAGCCTCCTGCATATAGAAAGCCCCAGTCCCGTGCCCCCATACTCGTAAGGGGAATGGGCTTGCTCGAAGGGCTGGAACACCGTCTCCCATTGGGAGGGTGCAATTCCCACTCCGGTGTCCTCCACCAGGATAACCACCCGGTCCTCTTTTGCCTCCGCCGAAATGGAGATGGAGCCCACCTGGGTGAACTTGGCCGCGTTGCCCACTAAATTGTGGATCACCTGCTTCAGCCGGTTTTCATCCGCATATACAGGTGGCAGCCCCTCCGGAATCCCATTAACCAAGCGGATTTTCTTCCCGGCAATAACATTGCGGAACAGATCGAACACCACAGAGACGGTAACACGGACATCTACTGCGGAGGGATGGATGGTCAGCTCATTGCGCTTGATCTTTTCCATGTCCAGAATATCATGCACCAGAGAGGACAGCCTTCTGGAGGTATCCCGGATTAAGGAGAGATTCTGCTTGTGACTGGCATTCAATTCCTCCCCGGTTTCCAGCATATTTTGGGAGAGGTTGATGATACCGTGAAGCGGAGTCTGAAACTCATGAGAGGTCTGGAGCAAAAACTCGTCCTTCTGCCTGTCCGCCTGCCGCAGCTTGGCTGCCATATTCTCGATGGTATTGTAGGCCTCTGAGAAGCGGTAGGACATAATGAAGGAGGACAAAAAGCAAAAGCTTAACATCGCATAAAAACCAAACTTAAAATCCATCACCAGGCTGCTCAGGTACAGGGCAAAGTCGATGAGCCCGACGAAATAGCAGAGCAGGGCCAGTATAAACAGCGCCAGGCTTTTCTTGGTAAACTCCCCGTATCTGCCCTTGCGGTACGCATGGAGCAATACCCCCAGAATGATCAGGTACGCCCCCAGCTGAACGGTGCTGGCCAGAATGTTAAAGTCGGAATACCATTGGAATGGAGCCACCAGGACAAACACGATATATGCCCACATGATGGAGGAGACGATGCTGGTAAACCGCCGGGAGATCAGGCCCTTGCACATGTGCTTGATAAACATAACCATGGTGATGAAGGAAAAATATAAGGAAACCGCCTGAATTTTATAATACAGCTCAGTTGGCATATGGAAGTGCTCCACAATCATCCGGTCGCCGTTGCTGGCGAAGGACCAAGCAATCACAATGCAGCTCAGGCCAAAATAGAGCAGTCCCCTCTCCTCTCTGCGGATGATGAATATACCCAGCTGATAACAGCCCAGCATCGATAGGGACACGATCAGGGTTAAATTGAGAATGCTGCTGTTGGTATTGGAGGTTTGGATTCCCTGGGCGCTTCCGAAATAAACCGGGTAGGGGATTCCCCCTTGGCTATTCTCGAAGTTGGCGGCATAAATAAGAATTTCCGCCGTATCCCCCTGAACCGGGAAATACACATTGTACGGTTTATTCTGATAGGCGTATTCGCTTTTGGAAAGGGCCGGAACACCGCTGCCCCCCACCTTTTGCCCGTTCACATAGATTTCGCTGGCCATCCGGATGTTGGAGACTCGCAGCCCGTACACAAGAGAGGAGGGCTTCACCTTGACCAGAAGCCGGTACGTCGCCGCACCCTTGGAACGAAAATCTCCGCTTCTCTCCAATTGTCTCCAAAACCCCGGCACCTGCATCAATTCCGGTGCCGCCCCCTGCTCTTCTCCCGGCTCCAGCAGCTGATTCCAATAAAATTGCCACATCCCGTCCAACGCAACCACCTGATTGGCATGAAAATCCCACGCCGATAAATCCAGCATCCCGTTTTGGGCCGGAACTGGAGCGGTTCCCTTGTTTTCAGTGGCCTCCAATAAGCTGAATAATAAAAGAAAACATCCCAGGCTGACTGCAATCAGCGCCATCAGCATCTTTTTCATCCGATAATCTACTCCGTTTCATACCCTTGGGAAGACGCAGGACTCCGCCTTTTTTCTCATTATAACAGAAAAAAGACGCCGGAGGCCGGCGCCCTTATTCCTTGCCGTATACGGTCACGATAAATTCCAGCGGTGTCCGAAGCTCACTCTTTTCCATAAGCTGCTCCAGCATGGCAGGTTCGGTGCGCCAATAGTAGGGTGTCATCATCACCAGATTACGGATGGCGGACGGCTCAGTCAGAACCAGCTCACTCTGGACACGTTGCTTCTCCAGAACCGTGAACGACGGATAGGGATGTTCGGCCTCATCGTTCAGATAAGGCTGCGGATAAAGCAATTCCTTCAGTCCATAAAGATGATGCTTTCCGGGAATAACGGTCACCAGCCTTCCGCCTCTGCGCAGCACCCTGCTAAATTCACTGTCGCTATGAGGCGCAAAAATCTGGAATATACCATCCAATGATTCCGGGCGGACAGGAAGCTTCTTGGAGCTGGCAACCGCATAATGGATGCCTGAGCCATTCCCGGCAGCCATGGTGATGGCGTCCTTGGAGATATCCGTTCCGTACAGTCTGGCTTCTACCCCGGCCTCACGAAGATGAGCATTCATGCTTTCCAGATAATAACCTTCCCCGCAGCCCGCATCGAGAACGGTGAACGGGTCTCCTCCTCTGCCCGCCACCTCCTCTGCCAGTGCGGCAGCCTGCCGGGACAGCACATCCGACAGCATCTTGAAGTAACCCGCCTCTAGAATGCTCCGCCTGGCCGCAAGCATCAATTTGCTGTCACCAGGCTCCTTGCTTTTCCGCTGGTTAACCAGCAGCAAATTCAAATATCCCTTGGCCGACAGGTCATAGGTATGCCGGTTGGGGCAGCGGTAGCTCCGTTCTGCCTGATCCAGCTCCTCGCCGCACACCGGGCAAGCCCATATATGAAGTCCGCTCATTGCCTGCTCCCCCTTTGCCGCTTCAGCTCTCTTTTGACCTCGTACATGGATTGATCTGCCTTCTCGATAAGAACCTCCAGCTCAATACCATCCTCGCTGAACAGGGCATAGCCGATGCTGGCCCAAAGCTGGATCGGCTGGCCTTCGAAGGCAAACGGCTTGGCAATTTCGGCATCCACGTGACGGATCAGAGCCCTGATCTCATCCCGGTCCGAAACCGAGACGGCGATGACGCCAAACTCATCCCCGCCCAGACGGGACACCGTGTCCGCTTCACACACGGAGCTGACCGTCCGCAGAGCCACCTCCGTAAGGGCCGCATCCCCGGCACGGTGGCCGTAAGTATCATTAATCTCCTTCAACCCATTCATATCCAGAGAGATAATACCGAAATTCTCATGCTTGCGTATGGACTTGGCCAATTTTTGACGGAGGCGGTCATAGAACAAGGAACGGTTGGATATTCCCGTCAGACTGTCATGGGTGGCTTTGTGGAACAGCTCGCTCTCCTCGTTGCGCATGGCGCTGAACATCTCCGCAGCGATAAGCCCCGACATCAGCTCCAGAATCCGGATGTCCCCCTCCTGGAAATGCCCCGCTTCTCGGGACAGCACCTTAACGATACCCACCACCTCATTGCGGTAGATCAGAGGAACTACAATCATGGAATTCAGGCCAATCTGCCGGCAGGCTTCTTTATTGACCCGGTCATCCGTTTCAATATCGTGGCTGATTAACGGCACCCGTGCGCTGATGCTTTTGCCCGAAAGACTGTTATCGATCTTCAGCCGCAGCCCGAGAAACCGCTCCGCCATGCCGGAGGCAGCGCTGTACACCAGCTCCCCGTTCTCAATCAGCTCCACGGAGGCGCCATCCGCCTTCGTGATCTGCTGCGTCCGCTGTGTCACCAAATCCATAATGCCGCTCAGGTCCATTCCTTGCTGCGCCACTTCCGTTTGAACCTGAATAATTTCCAACAGCTTCTCATTGCTGATCTTCTCTTGCTGCAAAATATCCAACCAACCTTTCCCTTGTCCCTGGCCTCAGTCTACGTGACGAATGGCGCACTTTCCATTATGATCTATATAATACGATTTCATTTAACCAACGCAATCCCCATAAGGAGGGCATCCCCGTGGACTTCATTCAATTGACCTGCCCGAATTGCAATGGAAAAATCGAAAATAAGGAAGGCAAAACCTTCAAATGCCCCTTCTGTGAAACCGAGCTGCTGCTCAAGGAAAACCATGTGTACCATGTGGATCAGACCATTAATCATTATTACGGAACACAGTCACAGCCCAAGGTCCGCTCAGGAACCGGGGGAAACGGGAAAGCCCTGCTGCTGGCCGCGCTATTGATAGCAGCAGTTTTCGGCGCTTATATGTTCTGGAATGCAGGAGCCTCCCGTCCGGAAACCCGTGCCCGCGCTGCCGTGCGGGAGATGCCGGAAAGCCCGGTGCTGATTTCCTTCTTGCAGGAGGTTTTCAATAAAGGCGCAGCTGCCCCCACCCGGGAGGAGCTGGCCCGCTTACGTTATTTGACCGTAGAGTATGAGGAGAACCAGTGGCGCTTTGGCTATAGTCTCTCCGACCCCTTCACGGATCCGCAAGCGGAGATCTCCACCTATATCACCCGGGACAAAATGCAGAATACCCAGCGGATTGAACAAAAGGATTTCGAGGCATTCAGCGGACTGACCGCGCTGGACCTGCTGGGAACCTATGAAATTTCCCAATCGGATCAGATCAGCTTCGCCCATATGAAGGATCTGAAAAGCTACGGCGGCGGCTTTAATGAATCGTTCCGCAAATTTTCCGGCTTTTTCGGGGACAAATCCAGGATCGTGAAGCTCACCACTCAGATCCGCAGCAATCAGGAGCTGGCTATGCTGCTGGAATTCCCCAATCTATCCAGCCTGGCTATTACGTATGTGGATGAATCCGTAACAGACTTTCATCTGCTGAACCAATTGCCCTTGAAATCCCTGTCCCTGACCTTCGTCGACCGTCTGGATTGGCTGTCGTCCTTGACCGGGCTGGAGTCTTTGGCGATCCGCTACAGTGAGTCGGCGGATTTTAAGGCACTGTATGCCTTAACCCAGCTGAAGGAGCTGCATCTGGAGGCCGTAGCGAACCTGAAGACAGTAGACTTTGTCCAGAATATGCCTGTGCTGCAGGTGTTGGAACTGAATAACACCAAGCTGGCTACCCTGGCGCCGCTGACAGGCAAGGCCTCCCTGACGAAGCTGCAGCTGGCTTCCGTGTCCCAGTTAGGCTCCGTGGATGTTGTGAACAGTCTGCCTTCCCTGCGGGAATTGGTTCTGTCCGGCCATTATGGGGAGGAGGTGCCTCTGGTGCTGCCCAATGCCAAACAGGTGGAGGTGCCGGGAGCGTTTATCCGCAGTCTGGATGTCCCCTCCGTCACTGCATTAACCGTCCATGGGAGCAGCAGGGAATTCAACGTATCTGATCTGGCCAGATTCCCCCAGCTGGAGCAGCTCACGCTCCGGAGCATAAGCGGAATCACCCATGTCCGTGCTTTGGATCAGCTGCCCCGGCTGCAAAAGCTGGCCCTCTATGAGACCAGCTTCAACAAGGAAACCGATGCCTTATTCAGCCTGCAAAATGTGAAAGCCATCGCCTGTACGGAGTGCAGCCTGACGATTGGAGCCGGGAGCGCCGCGGCGAACGGGCCGCTTCAGGAGCTGGCCCTGAACCAGACATCCTTCCGTATGAACAATAATTCGGTCTCCGAGGTTGACAAGGTGCTGCCTTATTTCGCAGCATTATCGTCCCTCCGCTCCTTCACCCTGCAGGACAGCTCCCTCCAGTCCCTGCAATTTATGGAGAAATGGCAGGCGATTGAGGAGCTTCATCTGGAGAATAATGCCATTGTCAATGTAGAGCCCTTAACCCGGTTGCCCAAGCTGCAAAGGGTATTTCTTACCGGGAATCCCGTGCAGAATCAATCGGTGCTGGGGCAAGGAGTGAAGGTGTATTAACAGAGCAAATGCCCTCCCGGCGGAAGAGCCTCATATAACCGGGTCAAAACCGGTTCAATTTGGAGCTCCGAGATTTTCTGCCGGATGCGGGCAATCATATTCGGGGATGAATCCAGAAACAGCAGCGTTCTGAAATCCTCCAGCAGGTTTATTCCCACCAGCCCGGTTCCGCACCCGAAATCTACCGCTGCCTTGTCCTTGGCGTCTCCCGCATATGCCCGGATGGCATCCGCCGCCACCCTGGCAATGCGGATTCTCTCCGGAAGGTCATACCCGGCGGCCATCCTTTCGAAAATGTCGGTATTTCCCATTCTCACCTCTCCGATCCGTTAATATAGATGATATCGATTATAGCATACGGGCAGGTCAGCTGTGGACCTGTCTAATTTCCCAAGGAAGCAGATCCGGAGGAAACGGAGGCCCCGCTTTGAAAATCCAGTACCAGCACCGGAAGCAGAAGTTTCATTCCTTCATCTCCACCAACAATACGTATCCCCTCCATCTTCACAAGCATGTGGAGCTGGCACTGGTGTTATCCGGGGCCATCAATGTGACAGTCAATAAGACGGAAAACACCCTGTCAGAGGGCGATATCACACTCATCTTTCCCAATCAGCCCCACAGCTACCGGACAGCGGAGGCCAGCAGAATTCTGCTGTTCTTCATCGATGCGGACTATCCCGGGGACTATGCCGTGCAGGACCATATCTCCTTCCGGGATTATCTCAACAGCCGACGGTCCGCTCTGGCCCAGATCATGCTGCAGTCCACCAGCCAGCCTGTAACGGATATTGCCTTTGATTCCGGCTTTAACAGCCTGCGTTCCTTTTACCGTGCCTTCCGCAAGGAATACGGCATTACCCCCAATGATTTCCGCAGCCATACACAGGGTACGCTGCGCCCATAAAAATCCGCCCTGCAGGAGCAAGACGGCGCATTAAGAAGCTATTTAGTTCCCACCGGCATTTTTACTCTTGATAAAATCCAAGATCAAACGGGCCGTCTCCGCCTGCTGCTCCTCCCGGGAAACCGTGGCGGTGCCGTCCCCTTTTTGCGGACCGTAATTGCCGAATTGGGCATGGTTGCCGCCATTGATCACATGGACGTTCTCTGTATAGTCGATCTTGGATGTATTGAGCACATGGTCATCGGAGCCATAGATGGTCAGGGCATCGGCAGGCGTAATTCCGCCGTATACATAAGCCCCCAGCAGAATCAGCCCCTTCACCTGGGCCTGATGCTTGGAGGCATAGCTGCTTGCCATGGCTCCCCCCAGAGAATGGCCGCCCATATACCAGTTCTTGATGGCGGGCAGCTTGTCAAACACCTGATCAGCCGCACCCGGACGGAAAAATGCTAAATTGAAGGGCATTTTGACCAGCACACAGATGATGCCATTCTGCCGCAGCTGCTCCAGCAGCGGAAGATATGCGATGGACTCCACCTTGCCGCCGGGATAGAAGATCAGCGCCGTATCACTGGGAGCCGAAGGGGAAAGAACCGTCAGATTGCCTTCCTTCTGGATGGTTTGGCCACCCGCTGCGGCTGCCACTGCAATCTCATCGGCATGATAATAATCGGACACATACCACCAAAATCCGGCTCCCATCACAAGGATCAGGGAAATAACCGAAATGAACGAAACCTTTACCCATTTTCGCACAAGAGCAGACTCCTTCCTGATGCCTGCAGGGCAGCTCGTTTTCCGTATAGCCCTGCGGCATCTATTATTATAAACACAGCGTCCGCCGGTAATCAAAAGTGCATTGACAGCCGGAGTCTGCTCAAGTAAATTAGTTTTATAAAATATAATTTTATAAAACTAAACCATGCCGGAAATAGGCCGGTATCCGAAAGGAATGTGGAATATGAATACGGTTAGTATGATTCTTGTGGCTATGGTTGCCCTTCTGCATGTGTACATCCTGGTGCTGGAGATGTTCCTGTGGACCGGCGCCAGCGCACGCCGAACCTTCGGCACCACCGAAACCTTCGCCCGGGAGACCAAATCCCTGGCCGCCAATCAGGGGCTGTACAACGGTTTTCTCGCCGCCGGGCTGATCTGGGGGCTGCTGCACCCGGATCCGGGCTTTGCCTTCCAGCTCCAGCTGTTTTTCCTGCTATGCATCGCGGCTGCAGCCGTTTACGGCGGCTTAACGGCCAACAGGTCGATTCTGCTGAAGCAAGGAGCCCCAACTTTACTGGCACTGGCTGCACTCGTAACCGCCCATCTGCTGTAAGACGCAGCTACCAAGTCCTTTGGGACCACATGAGCCAATTCTCCACAGCCCCCTTTAGAAAATCTTTCGATTTTACCCCGGTGTCTGTTCCGTTTTATCTTCTATAATGGGGATAACCGCAGGCTACGCGAAGGGGGAGAAGGAATGACACATGACTGGTCACGTGCTGATTGTTGAGGATGACAGAGAAATCCTGGAGGGGGTGAGCATCTATTTAACCAACCAGGGATATGTGGTGTTTAAGGCCTCCAACGGGTACGAGGGGCTGGAATGTATCGCCAGTCAGGATATCCATCTGGCTATTGTTGACATCATGATGCCGGGGATGGACGGGTTAACCATGACCATGAAGCTCAGGGAAACCCATGACTTCCCGGTTATCTTCCTGACGGCCAAATCAGAGGAAATCGACAAGGTCGCGGGCTTGAATATCGGAGCGGACGATTACATAACCAAACCCTTTGCCCCTATGGAGCTGTTGGCCCGGGTCAATTCCCAGCTGCGCCGCTACTTCAAATACCGCTCGTTTATTTCGCACAAACAAGAGGAGAATGTCCATATCATCGGCGGCCTGGAGCTCAATGAGGATTTGGTGCAGGCCAGCGTTGACGGCATTCCGGTGAAGCTGACCCCTCTGGAATTTAAGATCCTCAACCTGCTGATGAAAAACCCCGGACGGGTTTTCCCCGCCGAGGAAATCTATGAGCGGGTCTGGAACGAACGCGCCGTCTCCACGGAAACCATCATGGTCCATATCCGCAACATCCGGGAAAAAATCGAGATTAACCCGAAGGACCCGAAATACCTCAAGGTGGTCTGGGGGGTAGGATACAAAATTGAAAAACACTAAACGGAGATTGCGGGCAGCCCAAACGATCCGCCTTCTCCTTCTTGCCGTCATAGCGATTGTTGCAGTATCCACCTATCCCCAGATTTTGACTAAATCCAAGACTTTGGAGCAGGAGCAGGCAACCCCGGATTCCGGCACTGCCGACAGGCAGAAGGAGATGTTCGTGAAGCAGCTGTTTCGGGGTACGTATGCTTTGTTCTGGGACATCAACCAGAATGGAAACAATCACCGGCTCCAGCCCTCGGATGTGTTTCTGCCGAAATCGTTGTATACCGGTGGAGACCATTCTGAGTACATCCAGGAATTCACCTCCCGGTTTAATGAGGTTATGGATGACTGGCAGGTGGATTTTTTCCGGAATGCGCCGGAGAGCCACAGTCTGGAGTATCTGGCCCTCGACCATTCCACCAACAGGAGGTCCACTAACAGTCTCCAGTCCACGCTCCAAGAGCTGGTGGAGCATCCTCAGGAATCCCCGCTGCTGGATGAGGCTTATCCCTTCTATACGGTTATTACGTACGGGAAGGACGGAACCCTCAACATTCCCGTGTGGCATGGACTGGATGAGCCAAGGAAAAACGCTCTCCTCCTGCTGGAAATGAACAACACCCTGTTTGCGGAAGAAAAAGAGGCCCAGCGGGCCTATATCTCACAAATCGCATCCCCGCGGGATTTCACCGTGATTTATGCAGCGAGATCCGGGCAGTTCTACCAGGACCAGAGCAAAGCGTCCTCCCAGCAGAGCGGCGCCTTTAATGACGCCGGGTTTCTGGCGGTCTATTGGCTGTCCGTCGGCAGTGTCCTGCTGCTTGCCCTGTTCTTCTCCAGAGCGAGCTGGTATGCCGCCGAAAGCCTGGCCGTCCGGGTTCCGTTGGAGCTGTGGATTCTGGGAATGCTGGGCACAGCACTGTTTTATGAACACTTCGTGCAGTGGTCAAGCAGCATCGCCCGGGACAGCTTCTGGAAAGCAGGGGGAGCGGCTTCGTCCCTGCTAATCTGGTTTAAGGAAATCACCCGGAATCTTGTACCCCTATCCGAAACATTCCTGTCCCAGCTTTTCATCGCGGCAGTCTGGATGGTTATCCTGTACATCTGGCATATGGCTGCTTTATCAGTGCTCCAGCTTGCCGGTACAGGAGCTAAACGGTATTTCCGGGAGCATATGCTTCTGGGGCGGATCTACAGGCAGCTGAGGCATGCGGTAAGACATAATCTGGTCTCCATCCGCAAAATCAACCTGTCCGATCCCCCTACCAAGCTGGTTGCCAAGGTGTTGTCTATTCATTTTGCCATTATCGCGCTGATCAGCTTCACCTGGTTTTTTGGGATCATTCTGCTGATTCCGTACGGAGTTTTCGTATTTTTCTTTCTCCGGAAATACCTGAACCGGACAAGAAACAGCTACACGGTTCTGTTCCGTGCCACACAGCAGATGGCAGATAAAAATCTGGAGATATCCATTGATGAGGATCTGGGGCTGTTTAATCCGCTAAAGGAGCAGCTGCAAAAAATTATGGCCGGGTTCAAGCAGGCTGTGGACGAGGAGATCAAAAGCCAAAAAACCAAAAGCGATTTGATCACCAATGTATCCCATGATCTAAAAACACCCGTTACCGCCATCATAACCTATGTAGGCCTTCTCCAGAATGAACAGCTTTCCCCTGAGGAGAAAAGCGCATATATTGAAATCCTGCACAACAAATCCCAACGGCTGCAGCGGCTTATTGAGGATCTGTTCGAATTCACCCGGACCTCCAGCGGCAATGTCAGCCTGAATCTGGTGGAGGTGGACTTAACCGAGCTGATCAGGCAGGTGCAGGTGGAGTTAAGCGACCAGATTGCCGATTCCCGGATCCAGTTCCGGCTTCAACAGCCGGAGGAACGGGTGATGCTTGCCCTGGACAGTGAAAAAGCCTACCGGATTTTTGAGAACCTGTATACCAACGTAATCAAATATGCGCCCCCCGGCTCCCGGGCCTATATCGAGGTAAAAAACACGGATGGCACGGTAACCGTGGTTTTCAAGAACGTATCCCTCTTCGAGCTGAATTTCACTCCGGAAGAGATTATGGAGCGGTTTGTCCGGGGGGATAAAGCACGGCATACGGAGGGTTCGGGCCTGGGACTGGCGATTGTGAAGAATCTGGTGGAGCTGCAGGGGGGCAGCTTCCGGATTGAGCTGGACGGTGATCTCTTCAAGGCCATTCTCCAATGGAAAACCCCGACGTTATAATCGCATATGAAGAATCCGGGACGGAACAGGGTCCCGGATTTTTTGTTTTTTCTTAAGAAAATCTTTGGGTTTGTACAAGGTATTGCTTATGAAACGTTCTTTATACTTTTCCTGTGCACAACCGCTTGCCCTGCCGGAGGGGAGAAAGGAGAGCCGCCATCGGCCACAAGAATCTGTTCCAATTCGTATCTGCTGTGGGGTTATTGGGAACTATCGCTTTTTGCATTTACATGTATCTGGCAGGACCTGCAGCAACCCTGGAGGCCCTGCGGACGTTTATTCCCCGGACCGGCATATGGGGCCCGCTAATCTTTGTTGCGGTCCAGATCATCCAGGTGATCATCCCCATTCTTCCCGGAGGCATCAGCTGCGCCTACGGTGTACTCCTATTCGGGACAGCCTACGGGTTTCTCTATAATTACGTGGGGATTGTGATCGGTTCGGTGCTGGCCTTTCTGCTGGCCCGGCATCTGGGGAAATCCTTTATTGAGCGAATTACACCGGGCAAGCTCTATCACAAATATATCGGCTGGCTGGATAAAGGAAAGTGGTTTGAACGGGTATTCGCTCTGGGGATACTGCTGCCGGGAGCACCGGACGATGTGCTGTGTATGCTGGCGGGAGTCAGCGGAATGAAGCTGAACAAATTTATGGTCATTCTGATCCTGTGCAAACCAGGCGCACTTTTTCTGTACAGTGCCAGCCTGTCGGGTGCCATGGGTTTGGTGGCCGGATAGAAGGGAATAATGCGATGAATGCTTCAGCCTTATTGACCGCCGGGCAGCTATTGGAGTGGCTTGGCATATTGACAAGTGTTTACAGCCTGTACTTTGTGGTCCTGGCCCTGTGGGGGGAATGGCGCAAAAAACCAAAACCGCAAAAGGGCGACGTGCCCCCGGAAACCCGGTTCGCCTTGTTAATCGCAGCCCGCAACGAGGCGGATGTGATCGGGAATTTGATTGCCAGCCTGCAGCGGCAGAGCTACCCTGCGAAGCTGTTCGATATTGTTGTCGCCCCTAATAATTGTACGGACCATACAAGGGGGATTGCTAAGGCCTGCGGCGCACGTATTTTTGACCCGGTTGGAGAAATCCACTCCAAGGGGGATGTGCTGGCCCAATTTGTCAGAGCCTGTATGACCGAAAATAAATATGATGCCATCTGTGTCTTCGATGCCGACAACATCGTCCATCCGGACTTCCTGCAGCATATGAACCGGGCCAGACAGTCCGGCGCCCAGGTGGCCCAGGGCTTCAAAAACAGTAAAAACCCCGGCGACAATGCCGTGGCCGCCAGCTTCTCCATCTATTTCTGGATCATCGACCGGTTTTACAATGCCAGCCGTGAGGCCTTGGGCCTGTCCAGCTTCGTTACCGGCACCGGATTTATGGCAACCCTTCCGTTCCTGCAAAAAATAGGGGGATGGAACACGCGGACTATTACCGAGGATTTCGAATTCAGTGCGCAGTGCGCCCTTGCCGGGGAACGGGTTCATTATGTCCCCGAAGCAGTTGTATATGATGAGCAGCCCCTTACCCTCGCACAATCCTGGAAGCAGCGCAGACGGTGGAGCACAGGCAATTTTGACAGCTCCAAATATTATCTGAAGGACTTGTGCAGGGAAGCCGTCCGCCGCCGCAGCGCCGTCTGCTTTGATCTGGCCATGACCTATATGGGGCCTGTCATCTTTATGCTGTCGGTTTTTGTACTGGCAGGCCAAACCCTCCTGGGGAGATACAGCCTCACCAGCTTTTCCTTCACCGGCCAGCCGATGCTGTGGGGACTGGTGCTCTGTATTCTGTTAGCCGCCTTCTTCACCTACAAGCAGAACAGACGGACCCTCCGCGGCTTCTGCAAGGCCTTCGGCTCCTTCCTGTTTCTGTTGGCCAGCTGGATGCCCATCAACCTCATCACCCTCCTGAGAAAACAGCGGAAATGGGAGATGATCCCTCATACGCGGTCTATTTCGTTGGAGGAGATGTAGAGGGCGGCGCCAATACCTCATGGGTCACTAAGTTTATTATTACCGACTGGCCGGGATTGTCGGGATCAGGCTTGAAGAGAGTAACGATACCTCCCATAAATGTAATACTGGCGGCAGGGGCTTCACTCAGAATGTAAATCGTTCTGTCGATCCCGCTTCCTCCTGTATAATCGGGGGCTCCATGCAGCATGTTGAACCTCCCGATTAACTCGTCCATCCCGGCTTCTGTCAAACCTCCTGCATCTGTGCGGGCCACTTTGGAAATCACGGCTCTGGCTTGCTCCTCTGTCATCCGCGGCTGATCCTCAGGCAGCTCTCCCTTTGCGATTTTGACCGCCCGCTCCCTGTAGAACGGGGGGCTGTCCAGGATACTTGCGATTTCTGTTTTCTTCTCTTCATCAGCCGTCCGAACCGAAAATAGGCCTGCCGCATATAAAATCGAAAAAGTCCCAAAAACAATGAATATCCCGCACACAACCGCAGCCGTCCATATGTTTTTCACGCTGGGCCTCCGTTCTCATAAAGAGGATACACTTTCCATTTAAAATGAAATCCCAGGAATTGTAAAGCACAAAAACACCCCTTGCCATAACCGGCGTCCACAGGTAAGGAACCGGCTGGTGATAAGGGGTGTTTGGCTTTTTCAATGGGAGCTTCTACCTATCGGATGTGCTCTGCCACCAGAAGCAGATCCAGCTCATTGATGATGTTATCCCGGTTAACGTCTGCGGCTTTGTACATGTCCCAATCGGGGCTAGCGGAGGTTAGGCCGAACCCTGCAGCTACGATGCCCAGGTCCCCCACATCCACTATCTTATTGCCGTCTACATCGCCGGGAATCCCGGCAGGCTGCTGCCCCGTGATGGTAACAGTCATGCTTCCTTGTATGCCGGAGCCGTCCACTGCTTGGGCGGAGACGATTACGGTCCCGTCCTTAACTGCCTGGAGCAAGCCGCCTGCGGAGATAACTGCTTTATCCGTTGGTGTGAAACCATCCGCCTCATAGACCGACCATGTAACCGTCCCATTGGAGGCGTGGCCGGGCTGGACATCCGCCTGCAGCTGCAGCGTTCCGCCCAAGGAAGAGATCACGCTGCCTCCCAGGGAGCTGACTGCAATAGAACTGACAGGAACCACAACAGCCGCATCATCCGGCGTGGCGCTTTGTTCGGCGGAAAAAGGGCCTTCGCCGTAGCCATTTACGGCATTCACTACATAATAGTAGGTCATTCCGTTATTGACGGCGGTATCCACATAAGATGTTCCGGCAATACCGGCCTGCAGAACCTTGTAGGGGCCGCCCTCATAGGTGCTTTGTCTGACCGTATATGAGTCCGCCCGGTCCACAGGCAGCCAGGACAGATTAACCTGCTGATTGCCCGCTGCAGCTGACAGTCCGGCGGGGGCGTCCGGAGCCGTTCCCTCCTCCGGACCGGCGGATGTGGAGTCGAACAAGGTGCTGCCGGCAGCATCGACGATTTTCACTTGATCGAATACAGCCGCCGCATGGGTCACCGCCAGCCCTACGTGTAAGCTGCCGGAGGCCATGGTGCCCGCATCCGTTTGTATGGTGTATGGGTTGTTGTAGGTTATTCCATCTGCCGAATAGGCAGCCGTGAAGGTGTTCCCCGACTTTTGCAGCCTCAGATATACCGGAAGTGTGACGCCGCCCCCGGAGCTGCTGCTGCTGTTATTGGAGGCGAACCTTCTGTAATGGCCTAGGCTTCCCGTTCCGGGGTCCTCCACCGAGGGGAAATAGCTGGCCGTAAACGATGCGCTGGTATTGGATAATCCGTTCTTGACCATAAGGGCGGCGCGGGAATTGGTATTCAGAGCCGAACCATTGGGAGGCCGGTCTACCGAAGCAATACGCGCTGTAATGGTAAAGTCGCCTTCAACCGGCATGTTTACAAAATACAAGGTATCCCCGTTTGCCTCTCCGCTTACGCTTTGCTGCTTGCCGTCTACGGCCCCCAGCCGGAACTGGCCGTTATTATAGCTGGATGTCTCCTGCTTCACTATGGAGGTGCCGGTAGATGTCCCATTCATTGTGGTTGCCGTCCAGCCCTCCGGCAAGGTGCCGGAGGCTCTGGCGGCGGGAGGAGCTGCCAGCTGCCACGATTGCAGAGCCACGAGCCCAACAAGCAGCATAACCATTCCTCTTTTTCGGATCAAACCCTTCATGCTTGGCGTCCCCCCTATGAGGTTGTTTCGTTCATGAATTCCACATATTGCAGCAGCCGCTTCAGTACAGTGGCCGTTTCGGCACGGGTGGCATTGGAGTCCGGGCTAAACAGCCGCGGCTCCACACCGTTCATCAGCCCCGCTTCAACAGCTTGGGAAACGGCAGTTTTTGCCCAGCTGCTTATCTCGCTTTCGTCGCCATACCTCCCCAAGTCACCAGCACCGGCAGCCAACGGTTTCCCGGCAGCTTGTATGGCACGGCTGAGCATTACAGCCATCTGCTCCCGGGTGATGTTGCCCTGGGGTACAAACAAACCCTCGCCCATTCCTTCCGCAAGACCTGCCTTGACCGCTGCTCCGATATAACCCGCATACCAATCTGCTGCGGCTACATCCTTGAACGATGCTGCCGATGGAGCCTGAGACAACCCAAGCCCCCTGACCAGCAAAGCGGCGAATTCAGCCCGGGTAATCTCACCCTGCGGGGCAAACTGCTGCTCCGTGCGTCCGTCCACCAACAGCTTGGAGGCAAGCAGCTCCACATCCGCCTTGGCCCAGTGGCCGCTCAGATCAGTAAAGCTTTTGCTGTATCCCATAATAGCGTATATACTGTTGCCCGAACGTTTAAGGGTGGCTACCGTAGCCCCGCCGGCTTGTTGGAACACGGTCGGAACGAAGGAAAGCTCTCCGGTGGCCGGATCAAACAGCACTCCCGTCGTCTTCCGGGCATCCACTCCAGCCTGTACTTCCAGGGTGCGGCTGATGTAAACACCGCCAAAATCCCCGATGGTGACGGAAGTACCTCCGGCGGCTGCCAGCACTTCAAAGTTCACCGCGCTGCCCAAAAGTGTCCCTCCGGTTTGCCGCACAATGGAGGAGAGCTGCTCCGCCGCCGTGCCGGAGACAGTCTCCACTTGAACGGTAACCTTCACATTCCCGATATCCTCCTTCATCGTCTGCGCCAACCCCGCAAGGTCAAGGGCGGCCAAGGGCAAATCATACGATGCCTTCCCGTATTTCACCGAGATAACTACTCCCTGAAGTGCCTTCGCCGCTTCAATTAATGAAGCAGCGGGAAGCTCCACTTGGGCCACGGGTTCATTCCCCGCCAGTTGGACCTCAAGCCGGCTTGCAGGTGAGTCCCGCAGGGACTCCACCGCCTGGGCGAGAGCTTCCTTCGAAACCGAAACCACTGCCGAATCCTTGCCGTCCGCCGTTTTTGCTTTCACCGGAGCCGGGAAGGCAATGACCACACCGTTAGCGCTTTTCTCCACAATAGGACCGGCGGGTGTATAGCCGGAGGAGGAGCCCGAACCCGGGCTGGACTCCTGTCCGCTGTCTGAGGCGATAATCTGCGCAGATACTGTGCGCACCTCATTCGACCGGGAGGCCTGATTATCCGGGGTAACCGCAGTCAGCTTCACCAGCTTGACCTCCGCGGAGCCAACCGCCGAGGCTTTGAAGCGGAAGGTTCCCAAATCGGCGCTGCCGCTTATTCCCTTCTCCTTGCCCATTTTGGTAAAAGCAAAGGTGATGCTGTTCCCGCTTACGATAGGAGCAATGGAAAACCCGGCTCCCGGAACCGACGGGTCGGCTCCCATAAAGGAAAGCTTGCCGGCATCATACTCAATGACAGCCTCATATCCGTACAGGTCCGCCAGATTGTCACCCTTTAAGGTGACGGTGATCTCCTGATTCACTGCCGGGGTGGCGGCGGATACCGATAAAGAGTAGGCGGCCTTAGCCTCAGCCCGGGATGTCTGCGGCTGCAGACCCAGGGCAAATAGCAGGATTATAGCTAAGCAAACACTCCATATTTTGCGATTCATCCCTGTGCCTTCCTTTCTGATTACATAATCCAATTCGCCAGGTAAACCAGGTCCTGAATGTCGATGACACCGTCCGGGATAAAGTCCAGATTGGCATTCCAGCCCTCATCACCGGCCTTCAGCCCGTAAGCTGCGCCCAGGATGCCCAAGTCCCCGATATCTACCTGGCCTGCAACCGGCTTAACTGCCTTACCCAGGAACGTATCCACTGCCGCATTCAGTGCGGCCAAGGCCTGATCAGCCTGCTGCTGGGTAGAAGCACTGTTGGACGCCACCGTTTTGGCCACTGCAATAGCTGCCGTCAGCTCACTCTTGGCCGCCGAAGGATATTGGCTGATCTTCGTTCCCGTCACGGCGGAGCTGAGATACGCCTCTGCCCGGGCCACTGCTGTCTGCAGAGCAGCCACATCAACAGCACCTGTTATTTGAATCTGCAAGGAAACCTCCGCCGCCTGCTGGATGATGCCGGTGCTTCCCGAAAGCTTCACATCGGAGGCTGTAAGGGCAACCGTTTGGGCTCCGCTTTTAGCTACCCAGGTCAGCTCAATCAGCGGACCCTCCGCGGTAACGGCTGCTGTCTGCCCGAAGCTGGCAGCCAGAAGGCGGACCTGGCCCGGCACCTCCTTCATTTCTTTTACAATGGAGAAACCTGACTTCAGGGATTTCGCCGACACAAATTCCAGCTTGGTGCTGTCATACCGGAAGGTCATGTCCTGGGCATAGACCGGTGTGATAACATTGCTTAATCCGTACCGGGTGGTGAAGCTTTCTCCGGGTGTAACCGGGTCCACATGGGACAAGGTGACCACGGGCTTGTCGCCCACCGGCGCCGCAGGAGCTGCGCTTACTGGAGCGGACGGCTGGCTTTCGCCGACTGTATTCACTGCCGTAACAACGTAATAGTAGGTGGTGCCGTTGGCCACACTGGTGTCCGTATAAGCGGTTCCGGTCAGATTGGAGGCAACTGCCGTATACGTGCCGTTGGCACTGGTGCTTCTTTTCACCGTATAGGAGACGGCTCCCTGGGAAGCGTTCCAGGTCAAGGCTACCTTGGCATTCCCTGCATCAGCGGTGACGGAGGCCGGAGCGGCAGGCACCACCGGAACCGGAATAACCGGGTCTGTCGAATTGCCTCCGATGGAAACAATGGAGCTGGTATAGCTTCTGATTTTATTCATGAGTGGAATATTCATGCTGTACGAGGCATCGTCCACCGCATTGTTGAAGGTCCACGTAAAGTCCCCGTTATTCATCCGTCCGGCCTTGGCGGTAACTGCCAGCTCCACCTGGTCTGCGGGATGGATATCCGCCGGCTTAACTCCGGTATCGATCAGTGTATCGAAGTTATTGTAAGGAGTCCCGCCCTTCAAGGTCACATAATGGCTGGGAACCGCCTCGCCTCGGGATGCCGCCAGATACGCATCGAAGGAGGTGGGATTGGCCGGGGCCGTACCGGCATTGGAGTTGGCATAGATCAGACTGCCGGGATCAAGGATCAGATTGCCGTAGGCTTTAATCATGCCTCCGGCTTCACCGGAGAAGGTGCCGTTGGCCACGCCGTCCTTAATATCCGTGCCCTGCAGGGAAATCATCATCGGATATTTGGCATTCCGGTACAGATTGGATTCCACGAAGATGGAGCTTCCTGTAGTCGCGCCTACCCCGTATTTCGCCACACCGTCGAAGTAGTTGTTGTACACATGGATGGTGCCTCTTCGTACCCGGGGATGGCGGGAGTCGGAATGGTCAAACCAGTTATGGTGCAGGGTGACGAAAAATTCATTCGGCTCACTTAGTCCCACCAGGGCGGACTTGCCGGAATCCCAATAGTGGTTGTACGAAAAGGTAATGAAGGTGGAGCCGCCCTTCAAGTCCGTGGAGCCGTCTCCCTTGGCCTGGTCGGCATCACCGCCGGCAGTGCCGTAGAACAGGTCATTGTTATGCAGCCAAACGTTGGCGTTGCCCGTATCCAGGGAAATACCGTCGTCAGGGAACAGCATGATGCCCATATTGCGGATTTCGGCATTGCCGGCGTATCTGACCAGGAAGCCCCAGCCGTACGCATACGCGTCTTCGCCGATGCCCTCAAGCGTCATATTCATTTCCGCATAATTGGATTTGCCCTTCACCTCCAGATAACCGCTGCTGTTCAGCTGGCCGCTCATGTCGGAGGCGGTTACCTTCCCGATAAAACGGATAGCCAAGGGAGTGGTATCATACCCCTTCTGGCGCAGGGAAAGAATATTGCCGATTCCGGTGCCCTTGGTGACTGCACCCTTGCTGCTGGTAATTACATCCAGGGTGACGGTTTTGGCGGTTTCCGGGGTGACATAGATCACCTGGGCGCCGGGTCTCAGCGTACCGTCGTCGTTGTAGGCCCCGGATCCTGTTTTGAAGGTGGAGTTGGCGGCAAAGGCAAAGCCGGACCGGTCATGCTTATCCACCGTGATCATATCGGAAACCGAGGCGGCTCTTGTGCCATCGGGCAGCACGGCTTCCACCTTCAGCACATAATCTCCAGCCGCCAGAGCTACTGCATCTGCCCTCCAATTGGCCGGGTATTGGCGGATCAGCTGGGTATCAATCTGCACATATCCGGAATCATCCGCGTTTAACGGCTTCACGTATACGTTATAACCCTGGGCATTGCTCACCGGCGACCATTCCACATAAGCGGTTTCCAGCCAGCCCCCGGTTTTGGACAAAACGGGACTGAAGGCATCCAGCGGAACAGGAGCAGCGGAGACCACCGCAGAGCTGACGCTTTCCCCATCCAGGTTAACGGCCGTTACCACGAAATAGTAGGTTAATCCATTGGTGAGTCCCGCTACAGCGTAATTCGTCGCTGCTACATCGGCTGCTACAGCAGTAAAGCTCTGGCCATCCGTGCTCATCTTGACGTTGTAGCTGGTCGCGCCTGTTACCGCATTCCAGGAGACTGTAATTTTCGAGTCGGAGGCAGTGGCCTTCACTCCCACCGGCGCTACAGGCGGCGGAGATTGTACGGGAACGGCCTGCACCTCCGCCGCATTCCCGCCAGTTCCTACAGCATTAACGGCGGACACTGTAAAATAATACGCGGTTTGGTTGGTCAAGCCCGCTACCGTGTAAGAGTTGGCGAGAACCTCCGGCACAGAGGTATACGGTCCCCCGCTTACCGCTGCATACTTCACGGTGTAGCTTAACGCTCCGTCAACCGCATTCCAGTTCAGCACCACCTGACCGTTCTGCGGAGAAGCGGTCAGCCCTGTGGGGACAGCAGGCGGTTGGGGTTTCTGGGGCGTTGCTTCTGCCTGCGCGGAGTCCGCACTTTCCAGGCCTCCGCTAACCGCCGTCACCACATAATAGTAGGTGGTGCCGTTCACCAGCCCTTGGTCCACATAGGAACCGGCTGTAAGCCCGGACCGGACTTCCGTGTAGGGTCCGCCGTTTGTTTCCGAACGCTTCACCGTATAGCTCATACCCTCTGATGCGATCCAGGACAAGGCAGCCTGGGCATCACCCGCTTCTGCAGCCAGCCCTACCGGTGCTGCCGGGAGTATGGCCTTGGTATATACCTTCAGGTTGTCATAATACATGCTGGAGGTTTGGGCCGAGGTAGTGAAGCCCGAAATCCGGGATATCTCCGCTGCAGAATTGGCAGCTGTTTCGGAGAACTCGAATACTCCCGCGCTGGAGAAATTACCGGATGCCCCTGCACGGGCGAAGGCCTGGGCTTTTTTCCCCAGGGTGTCTACCTCCAGCCGGATCTGGTACCAGACATCCTTCTGGTAGCCCTGCACCAGCCGTTTATTGGAGCTCACACCGTACAAATATTGGGACAGGTTGGCTCCGCTGTCGCTGAGCCTCAGCTCCAGCAGCGCCTGTCCGTCTGTATTCTCCAGACGGATTACCTTGTAGCCGTGGCTGTCCATTCCGGTTTTTTCGATGCGCCAATCAAACTCTACTGTAACCAGTCCGGTGAGAGGAGACGGCAGGGTCCGCACAAATTTACTGTCACCGCTGTCCGTATCCTTCACATACAACACATGTCCGGTTTTATCGTTGTTGACAGACGGATTGGCGATGGCGCCCGCATCCAATACCGTAACATCATTGGTGGCTGTTCCCGGGTTGGGCGTAATCGTGTAGCCCGCTGCCTCCAGTCCGGAACGGTCGGTTATGGTGTCGTATTGATCATGAATGATATCCGTTCGTATGTAATCCTCTGCGGCATGTGCAGCCGGAATCAAAGCCGGAATCCCGGGCAATATCAGATTGAAACCAAGCACTGCCGAAATCACCATGCTTAGCACGCGTTTTCTTTTCATTGAGACCTCCTGAAGAATGATTTTTTTGTAACCGCTTTCCAAGCATACGGAATGCCGTTCGTTCCATAAATAATCATTACCTCACAAGTAGTGCCAAATTTGCCCGATCTGAGCTAGTGAGCACCGCTGGAATGGATTTCCTCAGCCTCAGAAGGCGGAGATGGACAAAAAAAGTAAAAAAAACCGCCTAGGCGGGTTAATGGAGTGGATATTTTAAATAAAATGGTTATTCCAATTATTCCAATTAATGGGATGCGGATTAAGCTACCCGATCTATTTTGGTGGTGAGCTTCCGGCGGGCACACATTGTTACTTGACCTTATATTCGTACTTTTCTTTATTGACCGTGATGATCAGCACCACTGATTTATCATCAGTTGATGCCTCCTTGGGAAGCTCGGCAAGGTAATGCAGCGTACCGGTCTTAAGGGGCTCGATGCTGGTGATATTCGTGTAGGTAAAATCCGAACCGCCTCCCTTTTCAATCGTGGAAAAGCTTTTGTACTCATATTTATCCGCGTACTTTACGGCTACTGATGCGAATTCATCCGCATCCCCGGCAGAGCTCTTCAGGCTTTTGATGCTGAGAACCGTATCCAAATATATATTCGCAGGGTCCTTCACCTCATAATAGGTATAGAGGGATGCCGGCTTGGGCGGCATTACCTTGGCGGTAAAATCTGCTTTCACCAATGTGATTTCGGCGTAATCGTTGATCGTCAAAGGTGTGCCGGATTCAATCGTTTTCATCTTCGAGGCAGCGGGAGACGGACTCGGTTTGGCTGTTGCTCCCCCTGCTGCGCTGGTATTACCTTCTTTTCCACTTGCAGAAAGCTGCTCCTTGAGCTGCTTGTTCTCAGCGGTCAACTGCTCGACTAGCGCTTTGGTTTTCACCAATTCATCGGAATCCGACGCTTTGCCGGAACAGCCTGCCGCGATGGATGCCGAAATGGCAATGGCACCAAACACTTTGACATATTTGCTCATCATAACACTCTCCAGTTTTTCCAGATGCTCTTAAATTCACTAGACATCATATCAAACGGAAGAACATTATGGAAGTTGTTCATAGATCTATCATATATGGGATAAGCCTTAAACCTAAATCCTGCTAAGGCTTACCCCCGGCCTCCACCGTCGACAGCATCACCTGGGCAGGCTGGGCAAACTGTGCCGCCGCTTCTCCCTTGGGATTATGGAGACGGAACAAAAAGGGGTTCCCGTTCTCCGATTTCCACACCATGTAATCCCATACACCTTCCATCGCAGAAACTTGCAGATACAGCTCCGTAAATCTCAGCGGATGCTCCACCAGCTCCCCGGTATATTCCCTGGTCTCCCCGAGCTTGGCCAGCTCCTCCTGCCCCTGCTTGCGGAGTGTATCCACGGAAAAATCTGCGGGTAGCATCTCGATTCCTGCGTAATACTCCGGTGCCGCAGCAAGCGAAAGCCGCCCCTTAGCAGGGTCGAAGATAAAACCGTCAAACATATAGAAGGAGTACCCGGGGCCTTGCTGCAGCTTCGCCTCCTTCTGTTGATATCCTTCCGATGTCATCACTTCTATGGAACGGACAGTTGGCCGCGTTCCCGCAGACGGGCTGGGCGACATGCTGGCACCGGGTGTGCTCAAGCCGCCCGACACCGTGGGAGTGGACGTATGGCCAGCCGACTCCGCAGAAGATTCACCCGGAGCTGCCGACTTTCCGGAGCAGGCGGCAAGCAAAAGCGATACGGATAGAACGGCTCCAGTTATAAGGGGTTTGCGCCAATGTTTCATATGAAGCACCTCCTGTTGAAGTTAACATTGAAGTAACCGTTATCCGCTGCCGCTAATCATTCGCATCTGAACCGGATTATTTATACAATGAAGGCACACGCTATAGAAAACAAAATATTTGCTGAAGAAGGTGGGATGATCCATGTCAGAGCAAGAAGGAAAGGCGGATGGCGGGTGGAAGCTGGACAACAGTTATTCCCGGCTGCCTCACACCTTTTTTACCAAACAAGGACCGACCGCTGTACGTACCCCGGAGTTGGCTGTGCTGAATGAGCCGCTTGCTGCTGAGCTGGGACTGAATGTCCGTGAGCTGCGGCAGGAAAACGGAGTGTCGGTGCTTGCCGGGAACAGGGTGCCAGATGGAGCAGCCCCTCTTGCCCAGGCATATGCGGGACATCAATTCGGGTACTTCACCATGCTGGGAGACGGAAGGGCCTTGCTCCTTGGCGAGCAGCTTACTCTCTCCGGGAAGCGGATGGACATCCAGCTCAAGGGCTCCGGCAGAACCACTTATTCCCGCCGCGGTGACGGCCGGGCCGCCCTTGGCCCTATGCTTCGGGAGTATGTCATTAGCGAAGCTATGTATGCCTTGGGCATTCCGACAACACGCAGTCTTGCCGTGGTATCCACCGGTGAACCGGTGATCCGCGAAACGGTATTGCCCGGCGCCGTTCTGACCCGGGTGGCAGCCAGTCATCTGCGGGTAGGCACCTTCCAATACGCCGCCCAGCAGGGAAACACCGAAGAGCTTCGGGCTTTGGCGGATTATGCACTTCAGCGGCATTTTCCCGAGATGGAGGCAGAAGGAAGAGAACGGTATCTTGCCCTGCTCTATGAGGTGATCAAGCGGCAGGCCAGCCTCATTGCCCAATGGCAGCTTGTCGGTTTCATTCACGGTGTGATGAACACAGACAACATGGCCATCAGCGGAGAAACCATTGATTACGGCCCCTGCGCGTTTATGGACACCTACAACCCCGCTACTGTATTCAGCTCCATTGATACCTACGGGCGGTATGCATACGGCAATCAACCGGACATTGGAGCCTGGAATTTATCCAGATTCGCCGAAGCTTTGCTTCCTCTTCTGCATGAAGATGAGGAACAGGCCATTAAGCTGGCAGAGGATGCAATCAGGGAGTATTACGAGCTTTATCACCAGAACTGGCTTGTTGGTATGCGGGCCAAGCTGGGGTTGTCGGGCGGGGAGCCGGAGGATGAACTCTTGATCCGGGATCTGCTTCAGTGGATGGAGAAAAACCGCGCCGACTTCACCAATACCTTCCGTGCGCTCACCTTGGGCCAAACAGAGGACTCCAGCCTTGTCCCAAGTCCCGAATTCGTCCGGTGGCAGGAGCGCTGGCAGGCCAGATTGGGCAGGCAGGAAAGCACCGAAGCTGCCGTACGCCAGCTGATGCGCAGCAGCAATCCGTCGGTGATTCCCCGGAACCACCGGGTTGAAGCTGCATTGGAGGCGGCGGTGGAACACGGAGATTACAGCGTGATGGAGCAGTTCCTTGCTGTGCTGGCCACGCCCTACGCGTATACACCGGAGCAGGAGGAATATACCGCACCTCCCGAACCCTCGGCCTGCGCATACCAGACCTTCTGCGGTACCTGAAGCAGGCAATACCAACCAAAAACCTTCGTAAACACCACCTGGCAGGAGACAATCAGCCTCAGTAGCAGGGACGCATAAACTGTAACGGAACGGAGCGACTCTTAGACGGCAAAAATACCCTTTGCGGTTTTTTAACGGAACTCTCCGCCCCTTAGAGGCGTAACAAAAGGGGATAAGCCGACAAAATGAGCTGTAAGAGTCGCTAAGTTCCGTTAGATTTTTAATCCGCCTTATTATGCCGGCTAAGAGTCGCTGAGTTCTGTTATAGCATTACCGCCTAACCTTGCAGCTCCGTATAAATCTGAAAGGTCACGCCGAACTTGTCCGTCACATCACCGAAGCCGGGACTGAAGGGCTCTTCCCTAAAGGGCATGTTGATGGTCCCTCCTTGCTGCAGGGCCTCGAAAATCCCCCGGGACTGCTCCACGTTGTTGGTTGTAATACAAATGGTTACCCGTTTGCCCGCTTCAATGGCCGAACCGCCAAAGGCATCCGAAAACATCAGCTCCGAATCTCCAACCTTCAATTTAGCGTGGGCCACAAGCTGCTTAAGCTCGTCGGTGAACGTCTCCGGCATGTTCGGCATATCCCCATAGGTGGCCAACGAAAGGACCTCCGCTCCGATTGCTTCCTCATAAAACCGGATCGCCTCTTTCACTTTTCCTTCCAGGGTAATATACGGGGTTAATTTAACGGTCATCGATGAATCCTCCTTAGGCGTGAATGCCCATCTATTTTCACTATCATGAGTATAGACGAACGGGCCTGGAAGAAATCATCGGTCGGCCGATAAATTTTTTTCTGAATCCAAAAAGGGAGGTAGCCCAAACCGGCCGAATAAGGCCGGATCGATAAAATGGTGGAGATGCACAATCTTCCCGTCCTTGATTTCCGGGATATGAATCGCCCACGGCTGCAGCAACCCCTTATCTCCGGCAGGCACATACTGCGCAAATCCGGGACAACCGCCGTTTGCCCGGACAGGCAGCAAGCGGGAGCCGAGACAATGGAGGCGTGTGGTCTCATAGAACAAGGACATATTCGGCCTGCCGTCCACCCACATCACAAAAGGCGGCATGGACAAGCTGCCGTTCTCATGAAATAACACCAACAGCGAATCAATATCATATCTTTCGAAGGCCTCCACATAACGGGTCAGCAGCTCCTGGTCCGCATTGTCATCCAGCTCCCGCAGAGCTTCTGACCGGAGCTCCGCTTTCCCTAACGTTGCCCGTGCGCGCTGCAAGGCACTGTTCACGGCAGTCACGGTCATCCCCATGGCTTCGGCCGTCTGAGTGGCCGGCCACCGGAAGACCTCCTGCAGAATCAGTACAGCGCGCTGCCGGGGCGGAAGGGTCTGCAGAATCGCAACAAAGGATAAACGGATACTCTCTTTACTCACCACAATATCCGCGGGATTGCCGATAGAGTCCGGTATAGGCCATACCCATGAGGCGTTGGGCAGCTGATCCTTAGGCTCCGTAATCTGCGCGGCAGGCTCCGACAGATCCATCGGAAGAGCCCGGCGCTTCGCGCTTCTCAGCCGGTCGATGCAGATATTCGTCACAATCCGGTACACCCAGGCCTTGCGGGAACCCTCCTGCTGCAGCTGATCCCAGCTCTGCCAGACACGGACCAGGGCATCCTGCACCGCATCCTCCGCTTCGAAGATGGACCCCGTCATCCGGTAGCAATACCCCACAAGCTCCGGACGCAGCCCTTCGATCCATTCCAGTTCCCCATGTTTCACGCTCATGCCTGTGTACCTCCTCTTGTATCTATTCTTCTTTCATATTCGCATATTTCTCCAAAGAATAGTATTCCATCGAAGCTGAGCCAGTGCGCTAACGAATCTGAGCCACGCTAATTGGCTGCTTATCGGCCTTTCTAAAATCTGACGAATCTCAGCCACGCTATTGGTCCGGATTCGGCGCCAAACTGCGTATAAACCGGCAAATAGCATGTTACAGATTCGTTAGATTTTTAACGTGCCTGTTTTCCGCGAAATAGCGTGTACCAGATTCGTTAGCGGTGCTCCCGGCCTGAGCGCAGATACCTCAGATTCACGATCAGCCCCGCACGGCTGCGCAGCTCCAGAGCTGTTAGGAATCTCCCTGGTGCTTGCACTGCCCTACGGGCGCCTATACTTCATAATGAGTGCAAGAATGATGACAACTAAAACGAGAGACATGCTATTCGTGATGAGAAATGCATACCCCACACCCTCCATAGCCAAATGAACCCCATAAACCTCCATAAATCCGATTCCTGTAAATAACAGCAAAAAGGTATTCATATTTAAGTCTTCAGCCGATTTCGTTCTTACCATCTGAATGATTTGAGGAATCCACCCGAAGGACAGAATAATCCCGCCGATAAGCTGAAATAGAACAAAGAGCATACGTATCGCCTCCAATAAGAAATCATATGCTCCGGTAACTTGGCTCGTCACTCCCGGTATAGCAAGGAGAACCAACCACTAGGCATTCGCATAGGATGAAGAGTCTTTATTATGGCTTTACGGAGGTTATACGTATGAGTTTTGTTCCTCAGCAGCAGGCCGTGCATCAGCAGGTTCTTTATCAAGCAGACCCGAACGTTGCACACACCTTAAGATCCATCCGGGATCGTGTACATCACATTTGCAGCACACATATTAACCGGCTCGTCCGCATTCAGACATTAGATGGCCATGTTATTGAAGGTGTGATTGTGGGTTGCGACAGCGGTCACATTCATGTAAGAGTTTCAACCCAAGGGGGCCACCGGCCTTTTTACGGACCTAGCGACATGGCGATCCTTACATTGGTTCTCTTCGAATTGCTTGTCATCGTTTTGTTATCTTAGTGAGCTCCCCCCACCCCTTCTTACGCTCCGCCAAAACCTGATGGCTCTTATATCGTGTTCCGGATTTGATCCGAGATTAATCAATCCTGTTTCTTGTCCGCCCATTCCTACCCTATATTAAACATAAAACGCCTTCTGCTTTGGAAAAAAGCAAGGCGTTTTTTCTATACATATCCTTCATATTAGCCGTTTTTCTATTAACCTAAAGCCAACAGGCTTCTCGCGTTTAGGCTATAAATATGCTCTTTTATATGATCAGACAGGTTCAACCGTTCAATTCTCTCGATCTGTTCCTCAATACCGGCATAAGGCGTATCCGTACCAAAAACAATATGCTCGTAGCCAAAAACCTCGATGGCCTGCTTGATGTCATTCCCCTGAATCCGCTTGGAGCTGGAGGTATCAAAGTAGATATTCTTCAGGCTCACACCACTGTTGCTGAAGAGGCCGGTTCCGGTTAAATGTCCGATAATAAAAACCGCGTCCGGGTTTTCCTTGATGAAACGCAGCAGCTTCAGCACTTCCTTCTTGGAATAAACATGAATGAAAACCGGCAGTTTATGCGAAGTGGCTATATCCACGAGATTCTTAAACTCAATACCGTCAATCCGGAAGGGATTCCACGCTTGATGCAGCTTGATGCCTCCAGGCCGGTAGATGCGGAGATGCTGCTCCAAATGCTCCATGTGTCCGGCATCCAGCGGATTGACCCAGAGAAACGGGACCACCAGCTCAGGCAGCTGATCCCTTAAATCGGAGACATACCGGTTGCCTTCACCGTCACCCTTCAGAAAATGCCGGTAAGCCAGCCTGTTGAACCGGTTCATCATATAGATGCTATCAGGCTTCTGGGTAAACGGCATAGCCGGCGGTGTCTGGAGCGTCTGGATGTTCCTGGGGCTGGTGCATAAACCGATTTTCTCAATCCCGTATTTCGCGGCCATTTGTTTGAGGGAATCAACGGTGCTGTAATCACCTGCGGCATGGGCGTGGATATCAATGATCATACGAATCCTCCGTTTCACGCATCTATCCTTCGTGATCGGTCTGAGTTGTGGGCGGCGTTTCCTTCATTTTCCTGCTTGGGGCATTCAATTGCAAGCCTTTGGTTACAAATAAACGCTGCGGCTGCGAAGGAAGCCGGGGCTGTGTGCTAACGAGCCGATACAGTGCGTTAACGAAGCTGAGCCACGCTATTTGGCTGCTTATCGGCCTTTCCAAAATCTAACGAATCTCAGCCACGCTATTGTCCGGATTCGGCGCCAAACTGCGTATAAACGGGCAAATAGCGTGTTACAGATTCGTTAGATTTTTAACGTGCCTGTTTTCCGCGAAATAGCGTGCGCCAGATTCGTTAGCGGTGCTCCCGGCCTGAGCGCAGGAAGCCCAGATACACGATCAGCTCCGCACGGCTCTTCAGCTCCAGCTTCTCCAGAATCCGCGACACATAATTCTTCACCGTGCCTTCGGTGACGTACATGGCTTCGCCGATCTCCCGGTTGCTTTTGCCGTCCAGCAGCAATCGGACCGTATCACGCTCCCTGGGTGTGAGCAAGGCCAACGGGTCCCGGCTTTGCTCCTCCAGCGGCTCCCGGGGCAATCCTTCCAGCGCCCGGATAATACTTGGGCGGGCTTTGGCATCCAGCAGCATACCGCCGCCAAAGACGGTGCGGATGGCTGCGGCGATTTCACCGGAGCCGGACTCCTTCAGCATGTAGCCGTCTGCACCATTGCGCAGGCCCCCGAACAAATAGGCCTCCTCGTCAAAGGTGGTCAGAATCAGGATTTTGATTCCCGGGTAAAGCTGCTTGACCTGCCGGGTCGCTTCAATGCCGTCCATAACCGGCATCCGCACATCCATCAGCAGCACGTCCGGCACTAAAGAGGAGGCAGCACCGGCCTGCTCCGGCAGCCCGGACAACAACGCCTCCGTCTCCGCCAGCTCCTTCAGCTCCTTCAATCTCTTCAGAAGCTCCTCCCCGTTACCGGCCTCGCCCACCAGCACCATATCCTCATGCAGGCTGAGGAGCATCTTCAGCCCCTCGCGGACAATTTCCTGATCGTCGACAATCAACACACGGATCATCGTACTCCCCCTTTTGCCGGAAGGCGCATATCCACCTCGAAGCCCTTCTCCATCACCTGGATGCTCACCCGGCCTCCCAGCTCTGCAGCCCTCTCCCGCATCCCTCTTAGCCCGTCACCATCCAGAGCGAAGTCCGGCTCCTCCACCCGGCCGTTGTTACGGATGCGAACGTCCCACTCCCCTCTCTCCAGGGCAATGTCCACCTGGAACCGGGTTGCGGCTCCATGCCGGACACCGTTGGTGACAGCCTCCCGGACGGCGCTGAATACACATTCCTTCACCCCGGCGTCCTCCGCTTCCATTGCTTCATTCAGGGTCAGTTCAAACGTAATACCGCCACGTCCACCGCTGCCGTAATCCCCAAACAGCAGCTCCAGCCGTCTGGCGAAGGTCCCGCCGGGAGCTTCCTCCTGCTTGGGCCGAAGGCGCTCCACCGCCTTGCGCAGATGCACCAGACCGGAGCCCGTAAGCGCCCGGGCCTTGGCAACCACCTCCGCAGACCGGGTTGGGTCCCGCAGCGCCATCTGTTCCGCGAATTCCAGATTCATATTCAACGCAACCAGCGTATGACCGATGGAATCATGCAGTTCCTGGGCGATCCGGTTTCGTTCCCGGGAGACCGCTAATTCCTCGGCGGCGGAGGCATACGCCTTCAAACGGCGGTTGGCATCCTCCAGCTCCCTGTTCAGCTGCTCGGTTTTGCGCTTCTCCTCAATGATGTTGTGGAACAGATAGCCGATGGTTCCGGAAACCACATAGTTGCTGAACAAGGAGGCCCAGCTTGACCAGCCTGGCCATATCAGCCATGGCAAAACATAAGCGGCGGCATGCAGCAGCAGCAATCCCACAGGCCAGCCGGGATACATGATCATCAGCTCAATCAGCAGCAGCATGGTATAAAGTGTACTGTCACTGAAGGGGGCGAGGCAGCCAAGCGCTCCGGCAAAAATCAGGCTGGCAACGGTTGTGGCTCCCAACCACCTGGCGGGAGAGAGATGGCGGAAAAATTTTACCAGCTCGATTCCCACGGCACACAGGCACAAAACTATAGGCAGCAAACGTCCGGCGGGGAGCTCTCCCTGCTGCTGAACCAGCGCATAAAGCACGGACACAAGCGCAAGCAGTTTAAAGGCCAGCAGTACAGATATGCGCCGGTTCTGTATGGACAGCATTCTCTCCATTCCCATTCCCCCCAATTAGGTATTGTACCACAGTCTCTCCCGGCCCCACAGATGAAGAAAGTCACCGGCGAAAAGATGGCTTTGGTGAATGGGAGTCTCCTTATTACCGGTCTATACTAAAGCTGCATCCTCATCACACCGCAAAAAAAGGAGCGGGTTTCTCCCATGCTTGAACTGATCGAAGTCAGCAAAACTTACGGCAGCTCCATTGCCATTGACCGCCTGTCGCTTAATGTGGAGCCGGGCGAGGCGCTGGGGCTGCTCGGCCCGAACGGAGCGGGCAAATCCACCCTTGTTTCGATGATTGCCGGTATCCTTGCTCCCACATCGGGCCGGATTCGCATCGCAGGACAGGAGCTTACCCGGCACACCAAGGAGCTGAAGGCCAAAATCGGGATCGTCCCCCAGGATATTGCCCTCTATGAATCCCTCTCCGCCCGGGATAACCTGGAATTCTTCGGTTCTCTCTATGGCTTGTCCGGTTCTCTTCTGAAGGAGCGCGTGCGGGAAGCATTGGATATCGTCAGCCTGACCGACCGCCAAAACGAGGACGTCACCTCATTCTCCGGCGGAATGAAGCGGCGTGTAAACATCGCCGCTTCGCTTATCCATCACCCCTCCCTCTTGATTCTGGATGAACCGACGGTGGGTATCGACCCGCAATCCCGGCATCAGATTCTGGAGACGGTGAAAAGGCTGAACCGTGAGCAGGGCGTCACCGTGATTTATACCAGCCACTACATGGAGGAGGTGGAGCAGCTGTGCAGCCGGATTGCCGTGGTGGATCACGGACGACTGGCCGTCGAAGGAACGAAGCAGGCCATTCAGGCCCAGCTTGGACTGCCGCATCTACTGACGGTAGGGCTCGCGGAATGCGGGCCTGCCGAGCGGGAGCTGGCCGCCGCCTTGCCCGGTGTGCGTTCGGCGGAGCTGCGGGAGGGCCGTCTGGCCCTGCTGCTGGCCCCAAGCGAAACCGCTGCGCCGGATACGCTGGAGGCGCTGGCGAGGAAGGGGCTTAAGCCAACGCGCTTCTCCTTCGAGGAAGCCAGTCTGGAACAGATTTTCCTGAACATTACCGGCGGTGCGCCGCGAGATTAGGAGGAAAACCCGATGCTTCGAAGCCCGCCATTCATACGGCTGCTGCTGCTGGATATGCGGCTATTGGCCCGGTCCAAGATCTTTTATTACAAGCTGATTCTGCTGCCCCTGGCGTTGGTGTTTATTCTCGGCAGTCTGTTAGGGGACGGAGCTGAGAAGCAAACGGCGCCCGTTCAGGCACCTCAGCCCTCTGCGTCTTTGGCGGCTGTGCTGAACGTAGAGCAGGTTGCCGTTGTGGCCGGACCGCTGAACGCGGTGCAATACGAATCCGTAGCCATGATGGTGATGTTCTCCATCCTGACAGCCTTCGAGCTGGCCCACAGCATCGTCGACGACCGCCTGAAGGGAACGCTGGGACGAATCCGCTCCTCTCCTTTGCCGATTTGGGAGTACAGCCTTGGAAAGCTGCTGGGCATGACATTGGCGGTATGCGTTCAGATAACGGTGGTTATGGCAGGCACACGGCTTTTGTTCGGCTTACATTGGAGTCATGTGCCGGGGGTGCTGCTGGTTACCCTTGCTTATGGGCTGGCCATCGGGGCCATTGTCTTGTGCTGCGGTCTCGCCGCCCGAAGCCACAGCGCCATTTCGTCCACGTCAACGCCCATTCTCTATGGCTTCAGCTTCCTGGGAGGCAGCTTCGTCAGCAAATACAGCCTTCCTGACGGACTCCGCCGCATTCAGGAGCTGCTGCCTAACGGCAAGGCGCTGAATGCGTATCTGGCCCTGCTGCGGGGTGGGGGCCTCCGGGATATTAGCGGCGACGTGCTTACGCTGATGGCATTGGCGCTGGCCTTTTTCGCCGCCGCATCCTTCATTTCACAAAAAAAAGGAGGCCATATCCATGCCACTGCTGCGATTAACCGCCAAGCAAATCAAGCTGATGTGTAGGAACCGGGCAGCGTTGCTGGCTTTGATCGCCGCCCCGCTGCTGCTGGCTTATCTGTTCTCCTATTCCGCAGCTGAACCGAAGACGGCCCTCTACACCGCAGATCTGGATGGAAGCAGCCTGTCCACAACCCTTCTGGCTCATCTGGAGCAAGATAAAACCGTCAAGGTTGTGCCTGCCGCAGAGAAGCTGATCCGCAGCCGCATGGCCGACGGTGAGCTGGCAGCCGGGCTTGTGATTGATCCCGGCTATGGTGACCTGGCGTCCCAAACCCCCGGTCAGTCTGCTGCTGCCGCCAAGCCGCTTCTCCGCCTGCTGGTTAGCCAAGCGGACAGCAGCATTGCCGTAGTGGAGGCTGCCATAACCAAGGCCGAAGCTGCCGTGGCCGCCGGAATACCTCCAGCAGCCCCAAACAGCGGCCAGGCCTCCGATGCCGCCGAGAAAACCGCGGCAGGCAGATTGGCGCTGCCCCGCCTGAACGGCTTTATGGCCATGTTCCTCTGGGCCGTCGCCTTCTTGGCCTTCCGCTCGCTGATTGATGAGCGGGAAAACCGCACCGCCCAGCGGCTTCTGGCCTCGCCCCTCCCCTATTGGCAGCATATGCTCACCAAAATTGCCGCCGGACTCGGCTTCGGCCTGCTAATGATCGGGCTGGTCTGGGGCGGCGGCCGGAGCCTGCTGCATATCGGCATTGGTGGCGGTGCAGCCTCAGAGCTCCCCCTCTGGGCCGCTTATTGGTGGGCTCTGTCAGGAATCTCCCTGGTGTTGGCACTGCTGGCCCGCAGCCACCGCAGCTTTACGGTGTTCGGCTCCATCGTGACGGCCCTGGCCGGGATACTGGGGGGAGCCTTCTTTTCCATCGAAAAAGCCTCTGCCCCAGGCTGGATTTATGGGCTGTCACGGCTTGTTCCCGGAACGTGGCTGACCCGCAGCCTCCAGGCAGTGAACGGCGGGGGCCGCTCCCTGCAGTCCCAATGGCCCACCCTTCTACTGCTGGCAGGCTGCGGCACTCTCTGCATGCTTGCTGCCCTGATGATCGTATCCCGCAATATGCGCCTAGGCTTCCGGGCGCAGGAGAGGAGTTTATCATGATCCTCACTCTAAGCGTGGCCGAGCTGCTGCTTGGGCTGTTCATCAATATCCGAATTGGACGCCTGGCCGTTGCCTTCTTCCGCAAGGATGGCACCTCCTCGCGGCTGCCCCTGCGGGTCCTTGGGATTTTCCTGCTGATCAATGCCGTCTCCCGGATTTTCCATATCTAAAAGACGTAACCCCAAAAAACGCCCTGTGCTCCGACAAGGAAGCAGGGCGTTTTTCTTTTACCATCGATTAAAGCCACTAAGCTACGTCCGGGAAACCCCTGGTTTGAGCCTCGTCCGGAACAGTCCGGCCCCCAGTCCTCCAAGGGCTCCAAGCAGCGCTATGCTCCAGCCGTCGAAGGTTGGCCGGGATAGATCCGGGGACAGATACGCTCCATGCTGATGGAGTTTATCATCCACAAACCGGGTTAACTCAAACCTCCCGTGGCTGATGCTCCACTTCTGCTGCCGTATGGCTGCACGCAACGGTTGATTGGCCTCAATGGTTTTGTCCAATACCGCCTCCAGGCTCTCCAGCTTCACGTAATAATGCTTCCCGTTGGCTGTAGCGTCCGAGGTCTCCGTGGTCTGGAACGGTCTGACATACCGCCAGCCCTTCTCATACGTAGGATAGCTGGTATAGCCGTAACCGGTTTCATAGAAAGCCGAGGCTTTTGTCCCTTCCGGAATAGCGGCGATGGTGGTGCCCTTGGGAATTTCCAGGGCAGGCGCTTCTCCGCCGGCGGGGATTTTTTCGTAATACTGCAAGGTTACAGGCGATGGTATACGATGTGTCAAGGTATAAGCGGGCTCTGCAGAGTTCCCGGAAAAATACGGCGCGTAAACCGCCAGGTCCATTTGCTCCAAGGGAATGCTTTGCTGATACGGGCTGGCGTTGGCCGCTGGAGAGAAATCCTTCCGCAGCTGATTATTGTGATACAAGGCGTACCCTGTCCGGTACACAAAAATCCCCAGCAGAATCAAACCCGCCACCACACCAAACCACCGAAGGTATCGTTTCGAAACAGGCAGAATCGGCATGTTGTCCTCCTCTATTGTGATTCTTTACTCCGTAACACGTTTCAGCTCAAATTGTGTTGCTTCCAAAATCAGAATGAGCCTATTTTCATTGATGGACATAAAGCTCATTGGTATCCCAAACCCGGTAGCGGAGTCGGCTACACCGATAAGTTTGACCTGATCACTAAAATTCAAGCTGGGCATATCCATTTTGGTCAGCCGGTAAAAAGCATCCTGATTGTAGCATACGTTTTGAATGTTATATTGCGGATTTTGCAATTCATATTGATAAACGTCATATTGCTGAAGTCCTTTGGAGGAGAAAAGATGCTCATTGATTATCAGCTCATCGCCGATAACGTGCTGCCCTGTCGGATATTCAGAGGCATCATTATACGAATTGGCGAAGCCCAACAGCTTATCGACCTTCCAGGTTCCGTAGAAAAACTCCGCGGTTTCACCATCCCACTCCATACTTCCCGTACAATACTCCGGGGAACGCTCCGGCACAGCCGAACCGGCAGGAATCGCTCCGGCCTCCTCGCCTGATCCAAACCAATACGACAGAGACATGAACAGAGCCAATATCACCTTGACCATCTTACCCTCCTCTGGCGTGTCTGAAAATTCGCTACAATTTGCTCCTCTCGGAGCTATCAGACTCACCCTCGAAAAATGACTTGAATGCCGTCATATATCAGACGTTTTTTCCTTTATGTAAGTTGCAGCTTTTTTGTATGTTGACCGGCTGGCGGACGGCGTGGCTATAATGGGCACAGATCTGATTCTATCGTAAGGGGTGCTCCGATTGAACGCAACGCTAGATTTACTCCAAAAGCTGATCCTGGTTGAACATGAGTCTCATACCATCCGTTTATGCGGCCCGGCCGCAGAGCAACTTACCGTAGCCCATTGTCCCGAAGACATAGAGCTGGAAAGCAAACCTACCCGGGAGGAACAGGGCTGGGTGATCACCCTGCGGGCCAACAGCAGAAGAACGGCCTACCTCAGTCTGACGGTGGAACTCCGGCTGGACGGCGAAACCCGGCTGCAGGATATTCCAACGCGGATTTTTGGCAGGAAGGAGCACTTCCTGTGTATGGTGACCACCTCCAATTTCCATTGGGGTTACAATCCAAGCAAGGTCAAGGAGATTGAACGGACCGGTGAGCCGCGGCTTCATCATGTGTACGGCGACCCTGTCATGTGCCACGGCCATGCGCTGGATTCCTCCATATACATGGCGGAGGGCTGTCACCAGCATGAAGCTCCCATGACATGGCTGATCGATGCGGATGTAGCCCAGGCCGGGGCAGAGCTGTTATCCGGCTGGCATCAGACGTATGGCGATGATGTGGGCGTGCTGCCCAGTTCATTTTTCCACCATAATCCGGTGAACTACAATGTGGATTCTACGGTGGAAGATACAGCCCGGATGCTCAAGCATCACCGGGAGGCCATCAAGACGGCCATGTCCCGCCAAGGCTGGCTCATGCATCCGAAGATCCTGGGTGTAGACCAATGGGTAGGCGGCATCGGCAGCAGCTTCCTGCAGGCAGCCAAGGAGCTGGAGTTCGGGGCCATCTGGGGAATCTGCTTCGATCATGAAACCTGTGACAGCAGCATGTACCATGAAGGTGCACCCTGGGACGCGTACCGGCTGCGGGCGGATAATTTCCGCTATCCTACGGCCGAGAGCGGTGCATTATGGGCATTTGCCTGGACGTCGAGAGATTTGGTCAACAGCTTCCTGGAGTATCCGGGCGCATCCGTATATTACAGCACCGATCCGGACGACATCCGGGTGGCCGGCATTATGGACCAGCAGGAGAATTATTGGACACGAATTCATGAGGGTTTTGTAAGCAATGCGCATAACGACTTTACCTGCTTCGTTATTCATAATGAGGATCATGATGCCCACAGGGAATCGTCCCAGCGTTATATCGGGCATTATCTGTCCCAGCTGCCTGAGGGTGTTGTAGCGGCAACGCTGGAGGAGGTCCGCCAATGGCTGGAGCTGCGTTATCCCCATGGACAGCATCCCTCCCAGCTGCTGGAGCTGGCGGACCCGTTAACCTGCCATGATGCGGTTGCCGCCGTGCGCCATAAAGGCACCCCTCCCGCCCATTGGGGGCAAACCCATGGACATAATCCGGGAGTGCTGTGTTATTACGGCGCGGACGCCCGGTGGATGGCCCGGGAGAAGGAGCAGACACCTGCGCAATATATCGACTACGGAGCAACGGTTGGTTTTGCGGAAACGGGCACCAGTCCCAAGAAGCCAATTCCGATATTGACTGACTGGCAGGAGACGGTGAGAAGGACGCCGGAGGGTGAGGTGCTGTCCGTAAGCTTCACGGCAGACTTGGCGTTCAACCATCTGCCCCTCATCTGGTGGGACCGTCCCGAGCTGGCCGGTGATGCCCAGACGGCTAGAGCGGTAATCTGCTACGTTGACGTTGTGAGGGGCCGGAATGAGTGCACAGTTATGCTGGGGCAGAGGAAGTAGAAGAAGCAGCTGGGGCAGATGAAGCAGCGGAAGCGGAGGAAGCAGCTATAAAGAAGGCTGGCATGGCGCATCATGAGGCGGGGCAGAACCTTGGGTTCTGTCCCGTTTGGTATGTCCAGCTTGCCGGGTAGAGACTCTAACGAATCTGAGCAGCGCTATTTGACTAAATCCAGGCCTTTCTGAACTCTAACGAATCCTAGCCACGCTATTTGTTCGAATTGATGCCGAAATGCGTCCAAACAGGCAAATAGCGTGGCTGAGATTCGTTAGATTTTGGATGGGGTCTTTTTTCGCAAGATAGCGTGTTACAGATTCGTTAGCCCTCGGTGTGGGGAGAATTTACCGACAAGGACGGGAGGAAGCTTACGGTCTCGGGAACGCAGACTTATGATGCGGAAGGAACGTCATATCATGCACTGGGTGACCTTTCGCGATTGGGGCTTCAAAAAAACCGCCTCGCGGATTGCATGCCGGTTTACGGATCAAAGGACACTCCAGCAATGGTTTGAGAGTCAAGGCTTCCGGGTGGAGAGCGAATATGCCGATTGGGATAAAACGCCGTTTACGCCGTCATCCCCTTCCATCATCAGTGTTTGCCGTAAAGTAGCAGAATTGTGAAGCTTCAAAAAATGCCAAATGCAAAAGTGCATTTATTTTGTAGACAAACCTTCGTTTTAACGGTCTATCCTGCAAAAGTGCAGTTATTTTCATCAGTTGGGAGCCAGATGGAGCCTGGGGCGGCAAATAGATGCACTTTTGCATTTGGGGCGCACGGAGCGGTGGAGTTCCGGCAGAATAGATGTACTTTTGCAGGATAATAGTGGATTAACTTGGAATTCAAACGTTTATGAGGCCACACAGAGTTGTAAGACATTCGTAATATTTCGTTTAGGGAATCGTAAGCTCTCTTCTTTATTCTAATCCATGTAAGATACCAAACCAATGGAGAGTGATAAGGATGATGAAAGCAAACAAAGGCAAGACGTTGATGATGATGGCGGTACTGATGCTATCCTTGGCATTTTCGGGCTTCGCCCACGCCGCAGCGCTGAAAACCATGAAAAGTGACAGCGGAATGGAGCTTTTTCATCTGAGGCAGGCATCGGAAATGTATGGCTACAGCATCGAGTGGAATGACATGGAACGATCCGTAACCTTAGCATACATGGATAAAATGGACGACAAGATGATGGGTGACGATACCATGATGAAGGACGACATGATGATGGGCGACGACACTATGATGAAGGACGACAAGATGATGGACGACAGCTCCATGATGAAGGACGACACTATGATGGATGACAAGATGATGAAGCCGGCGGGGAAAATGATTAAGCTGTGGATTGACTCCAAGGAAATCATGATCGACGGCATGAAGGTCACTCTGGATACCGCCCCTGCGATTTATGACGGCAGCACCTACGTGGTGGAAGCGCTGATTACGAAATACATGAAGCCTGCCATGCCGATGAACTGACAAACATGAGCGGAACCCTCTTCTTATGATATGATGAAGTCATATTGAATTTCCGGAATTTGGGGTGGTTCAGCATGAATGAGCGGGTGCTGGTTGCAGATGACGATACGAATATTACCGATGTTTGCCGCAGGTATCTGGAACGGGAGGGGTATCTGGTCATCACCGCCAAGGACGGTGTGGAGGCCCTGGAGCTTTGGCGCAGCCAAACGCCGAACCTGATTGTACTTGACCTGATGATGCCCCATAAGAGCGGTTGGGAGGTCTGCAGCGAAATCCGGCAAACGGAGGATATCCCCATCGTGATGCTGACCGCCCGCGGTGAGGAGCAGGACCGCCTCATGGGGCTGACCCTGGGTGCAGACGATTATTTGACCAAACCCTTCAGTCCCAGAGAACTCGTGCTGCGGGTCAAGGCAATCCTGCGCCGGATGCGGTATGTCCAGGCATCGCCGGTCACTTCAGCTGAACACACCATCACATGCGAGGGACTTACCATTGACGTGGCGAAGCGAAAGGTGGAGATCAACGGGCAGCCGGTTGAATTGACCGTGACGGAGTTCGAACTGCTGTACCTGCTGGCCAGCCATCCCGGCCAGGTTTTTTCCCGGACTCAGATTCTGAGTAAGGTGTGGGATTTCAGCTACGAGGGAGATACAACCACGGTTACCGTGCATATCCGGAGATTAAGGGAAAAAATCGAGCAGACTCCCTCCGATCCGAAATTCATCAAGACGGTCTGGGGAATCGGCTACAAGTTTGCGGGTGATGGCAGCTTATGAAACTGCGTACGTACTTATTATTGTCCAGTCTGACCGGAATAGGCGTGCTGCTCATTTGTCTATTCATCAGCTATTCCAAAATGCTGCTCTCCATCGATCAATTCTACTGGTTATCCGGTTTTACGGCCGGAGTCGGTTTGCTCTCTTTTATCCTCCAGCACCTGTTGACGAAGCCTCTGGAAAAATCCATTGAACGGATCACCCAGCAGACGGTGCGGATTGCCGAAGGGGATTTCCATACCGGGGTCCCCTTAATCGGCCCGCAGGAGTTTAAGCTTCTGGCTCAGCAATTTAATGGAATGAGCAGCAAGCTGAAGGAAAGCTTCGATCATCTGCACCAATCCGAATCCGCCCGGCGGGAGCTGATCGCCAATGTTTCCCATGATTTGCGGACACCCTTGGCCTCCATTCAATCCTTTGTTGAAGCCTTGGAGGACGATGTGATCAAGGATGAGGAAACCTTTCAGCGTTATCTCAATACCATCCGGCTGGAAACCAAACGATTGGGCGGGCTGATTCAGGACTTGTTCGAGCTGTCCAGCCTGGAGGCCAATGGTGAAATATTCGAGCCTGTTCCAAGCCATGCCGATGAGCTGTTAATCAGCACCCTGGAGAGCTTCTCCTTTCAACTTGCCGAGAAAAAACTGCAGGTCGAGATTGAGCTGCCGGAGAAATTGCCCGCTGCCCTTATGATGCCTGCCCAAATGAAGCGGGTCCTGTCCAACCTTTTGCAGAATGCCATTCAATATTCACCTGTTGAAGGTAAAATCATCTTGGCTGCCGCTCTGGAGGGTCAATTCCTGCGGATTTCCGTTACGGATGAAGGTCAGGGCATCGAAGCGGCCGAGACCTCGCGGATATTTGAACGTTTCTACCGGGTAGATAAATCCCGCAGCAAGAACAACGGAGGCGCCGGGCTGGGCCTGGCCATTGCACAATCCATTATTGAACTACACGGCGGAAAAATTGGGGTGTACAGCACAAAAGGGGCAGGCAGCTGCTTCTGGTTTACCCTTCCGGTTTATCAGAGCCGATGAAGCACAGAGGTTGAGGAAACAGCTTTTATCAGGGGGTGATGCCTATGGCCGGTGATGCGATATTCCTGTTTGGGGTGTTTGGCGCGGGGCTGTTATCGTTTTTTGCGCCATGCATACTGCCTTTGCTTCCGGTTTATGTGTCCTACTTGTCCGGAAGTATAGCCGGCGGCGCGGATCAGGGGGGACATGGCAGCTCCTCCCCTCCCCTTCGGCCGGTGTTTATTGGGCGGACCCTATTGTTTGTCCTGGGGCTGTCGGTGGTGTTCATTTTACTGGGTTTTGGTTCAGGCATACTGGGCAATGTGATTTCCAGCCCGAGGTTCATTGCCATTTGTGGAGCCATCGTGATCCTCTTCGGAATTTACCAGACGGGATTGATCAAGCTCTCCTGGCTGGAACGGGAAAGAAGGCTGTCCAGCCCCCGTATTCAGAAGGGTGGCTACATAGGAGCTTTCATGCTTGGCTTAACCTTCAGCTTCGGATGGACACCTTGTATCGGCCCCGCGTTAGCAGCTATACTCAGCATCGCTGCAGGTGAAGGCTCTCCCGCGTATGGGGGCTTTCTCATGCTCCTGTATACCCTGGGTTTGGCCATTCCCTTTTTGTTATTGTCAGTATTTTCTGAATATATCTTGAAAAGCTTCCGCCGATTATACCGTTACATGGGAGCAATCAAAATCGCTTCCGGATGTATGCTGATTGTAATGGGCATTCTGCTTATGGCAGACAAACTGAATAACATCGTGAGCTGGTTTCAATAAAAGGATGGGGGAGTGAGTGATGAAGAAGGCATGGAAACGGATAGGGATTGTGCTGGTTGCTGGCGGACTGTTATCTGTTTTGGGCGCATGTGGCTCAAAACCCATGACCCAATCAGCCGGTATGGGGTCACCAGCCTCTTCGCCAGTCATCATGAACAAAGGTGAGGCGGCGCCTGGTTTTACCTTAACCGATTTGAAGGGCGGCTCCCACCGGCTGGCGGATCTCCAGGGGAAGAAGGTGTACGTGAAATATTGGGCGTCCTGGTGCTCCATTTGCCTTGCGGGTCTGGAGGACTTGAATACCTTAGCCGGCGAAACCAAGGATTTTGAGGTGGTAACCATCGTCACACCAGAGTACAAAGGGGAAAAATCCGCCAAGGAATTTACCGAGTGGTTCAACCGGCAGCCCTACGAGAACGTAACCGTGCTTCTCGACGAAAATGGCGTCTGGGCCAAGCAATTCCAGGTCAGAGCGTATCCCAGCTCCTTTTATATCGGGTCCGACGGCATTCTGGCGAAGGCGCTTCCCGGCCATGCATCCAATGAGCAAATTATCGATACCTTGAAGGGTATAAAATAAGGAAGGAGGAAGGGTCATGAAACGTACTGTACTTGGTTTATGCCTCCTTGCCCTGGTTATGGCCATCTCCGCTTGCGGCAGCAGAGGCGACAGCAATGCAGCTGCTCCTTCCCCCCGCTCTGTCAAAAGCATGACTATCCCGGAGGAAAATCTGCGGAGCCTGTATCTGGCAGGCGGCTGCTTCTGGGGAGTGGAGGCCTATATGTCACGTATTCCCGGGGTTCAGGATGTCACCTCGGGTTATGCCAACGGAACGGGCGAGAATCCCTCCTATAAGGATGTGATCCGCGGGGACCGGGGTTTTGCCGAAACGGTTCATGTGAAGTACGATCCGGCACAGGTTACCTTACAGACCCTGCTGGATTATTATTTCCGGGTGATTGATCCCACCAGCGTTAACAAACAGGGCAATGACAGAGGCATCCAGTATCGTACGGGTATCTACTACACCACCCCTGAAGAAGCGGAAATCATTCAGCAGGCAGTGGCCCGGGAACAGGGTAAATATGACAAACCCATCGTAACCGAGGTCCTGCCTCTGCAAAACTATTATCTGGCGGAGGAGTACCACCAGGATTATCTGGTAAAGAACCCCAACGGTTATTGCCACATCGACCTGAGCATTCTGGATGGGCAGGAGCTGTCCATTGATCCCGCCTTATACCCGCGCCCCACCGATGAGCAGCTCAAGGAGCGGTTAACCAAGGACCAATATGCAGTAGCGGTCAAAAATGACACGGAGCACGCCTTCAGCAACGAATATTGGGATAACTACGAGCCGGGTCTGTATGTGGATGTGGCCACAGGCGAACCCTTATTCACAAGCCGGGATAAGTATGATTCCGGATGCGGATGGCCCAGCTTCACCAAACCCGTTGCCCCTGAGGTTGTCACCTATAAAGAGGATACCAGCTACGGGATGATCCGCACCGAAGTAAGAAGCCGGGCCGGTAATATCCATCTGGGGCATGTGTTCAATGATGGTCCCAAGGACCGCGGCGGCAAACGCTACTGCATCAACAGCGCCTCCATCCGGTTCATTCCTCTTGACCAAATGGAAGAAGAACATTACGGCTATTTAGTATCGGCTGTGGAATAGAAGCTTCGGCAACAAAAAAGGAGCGTCCTGCAGGTCAGATTAACCTGACTTGCCGGACGCCCTTTATTTTTTGATCACCTTTTTAAATCAAACCGGATTCCTTCAATAACCGCTTCACAATTGTGGCTACCTCTGCGCGGGTGATGGACGCCTGCGGAGCAAGCTCATCCGCACTCCGGCCGGTTACCAGGCCTGCTTGAAGGCTGGCTGTAATGCCTGTTTTCGCCCAATTGGACACCGCCGCGGCATCGGCGAAGGGCTTCAGTACCTCGCCGATCTCCTTGGCCGGAAGCTTCCCTTGCAGCTTGGTTACCGCCATGGCTCTTGCGATAATCAGCATCGCCTGCTCCCGGGTGATCTTCTCATTCGGCCGGAAGCTGCCGTCCTCGAAGCCATCGATGAGCTTGTAGTTGGAAGTGGTTTGAACTGCAGTGTAATACCAATCCGATGCCTGCACATCAGTGAACACCGCAGAGCCGCCCACCGGCTTCAGCCCCAGTCCCCGCATCACAATCGCTGCAAACTCGGCACGGGTAATCGCCGCATCCGGGTTGAACAGACCGTCGCCCACTCCGTTGACTACCAAGCGGGAGCCCATGTCGTTCACATCCTGTTGCGCCCAATGCTGCTCCACATCCTTGAACGTAAGCGGATGCCAGATGACTGAATACATGCTGTTGGTCAAGCTGTTGATTTGCGCATAATATTTGCCGCCTATTACCGTTATCTTGGTCGGTACGTGACGGACAGAGCCGTCTGCTTCCGTCACAATTCCTGTGGTAATCTTATTGGGATCGATTCCCTCAGGCAGGGCAATGGTGCGCTTGACATAAGCGTTAAACGTGGTAACCTCGATGGTTTGACCCTCATAGGAAGCCTCTACCGTAAAGTGAACCGGAGGAGCAACCAGCGTAAGCCCATTCTGTCCGTTCGCCGCTTCTCCTACCTTCAGCATAGCGGCTTCCGGCTCGGCAATCCGAATTTGCACCTTAATCTCTTCCAGGGCTGCTGCAGAGCCCAACTGCTTCGAAATCGAACCAATGTCCACTTGAAGCGAAGGAATGGTATAGCTGGCATGTCCGGTTTGAACCACCAGAACGGCCTGCTTGTCTTCCATGTTCTTCACCATCTGTCCGTTCAGTTCACCGACAATGACATCGGACTGGGCGGAAACGGGAATGGTGACCACCGCACCTTGACCCTCTGCTTGCAGCTTATCCTCCAATTGCTGGGGATTCACGGTTATGGTGGTTACCGTACGGTCTCCCTCCGTCGAAGAAGCACTTTTGCCAATTTTCTCCTCACGGCCATTGACCAGCACGATCACGGCGTCGTTGGCCGGAACCGGAGTACCGCCCGGCTGGCTGCCTGTTACGCCATCAGATCCGCCATTCGTGTCATCGCCAGAATTTCCGCCAGTATCTCCGCCGTTCGATATCTCCGTCCACTTGGCATACAGCGTAACATCGCCTGTGACAAGGTCCGTGTCGAAGTTCCACGCTACCGTTCCCGCTGCATCCTTGTACCAGCCGGAGAAGCTGTACCCGCTTTTGGACGGGGATACCGGTGCTGTTAGCTTCGAGCCGTGTAGGGCATTGGTGACACCTGCCACTGCACTGCCGCCCTGTGAGTCGAACAAGACCGTGTGCGTGGGTGCAGGCGGATTGACGGTCACAGCTACGGGTTCACTGATAACTGTTGCCGTCTGATTGCCATTGGCAGCCTGGTTGAGACTGGTCACGATCACATAATAATAGGTAGTGCCCGGTTCGGCAGTCGGCGCTGTATACGTGCTTCCTATTCCATCCGGAATAGCAGCTCCGCCCTTTGTGCTGTTACTTGTGTTGCTGTACCACTGGTAGCTCAGTAAACCACCGTCTGTTGAATGGACAGCTACACTTAAGGTCGGTCCGGCTTCACCGAGATTGACGATCGCCCCCACTGGCTGTGCAGAAAGAACCGGCACGGCGGCATTAATGAGTTCATTCACGGTAACAGCCACAATGTCACTGGTAACCGTTGCAATGGGGTTGCCGTTAATCGCGTGATTGGTATTGGTGACCACCACATAGTAGTAGACGGTTCCCAGCACTGTCGTTGGTGCAGCATACGTGCTGCCTGTTACGCTCGGAATGGCTGATGCACCTGTGACGCTATTCGCCGTATTGCTATACCACTGGTAGCTCAATGTACCGTCATCCGTTGATTGAGCAGTAACACTCAATACCGGAGAGTCCCCGGCATTTACTGTCACACTTACCGGCTGGGAGGAAATCCATGGTTCTTCGGCATGAACCAGACCAGTAACCGTGACCCTTACGAAGGCGCTGGTAATCTCCGCGGTTGTATTGCCGTTGGCCGCATTCTTGGTATTTTTGATCACCACATAGTAGTAACGATCGGATTCTTGCTCTGTGGAAATTGTGTAGCTGCTCCCCGTTGCGTCCTCGATTGTAAATGCACCCGAGGTGCTGGCCGTGTCGTTGCGGTACCACTGGTAGCTCAGTTGCCCATCATCCGTGGAGTTGGCTACCACGCTGAGAACCGGATTGGCATCCCCTACCTTCACCGTGCTGGGGATCGGTTGAGTGGTAATCGTCGGCTGGGCCGCGTTCACCACTTCCTGTACCGTCACTCTCACAAACGCACTGGTTACTTCTGCCGTTTTGTTGCCGTTCACCGCATTCTTGGTATTCGTTACCACTACGTAATAATAGCGATCGGATTCATTCTCCGTGGACACCGTGTAGCTGCTTCCCGTTGCGTTCTCAATTATAAACGCACCCGAGGTGCTGGCTGTATCGTT
>JAEWGW010000045.1 GCA_023388055.1 Bacillota bacterium
CTGTTCGCCCATTAAAGCGGTACGCGAGCTGGGTTCAGAACGTCGTGAGACAGTTCGGTCCCTATCTGTCGCGGGCGCAGGAAATTTGAGAGGAGCTGTCCTTAGTACGAGAGGACCGGGATGGACGCACCGCTGGTGTACCAGTTGTTCCGCCAGGAGCATAGCTGGGTAGCTACGTGCGGACGGGATAAGCGCTGAAAGCATCTAAGCGTGAAGCCCCCCTCAAGATGAGATTTCCCAATCTAGTAAGACCCCTTGAAGACGACGAGGTAGATAGGTTCGGGGTGGAAGTGCAGCAATGCATGGAGCTGACGAATACTAATCGGTCGAGGGCTTAACCAAATGCCCCACAAAGTGAAGCAAAGGCTTCGTAGAGTACGCAGGTACTTTGCGGGGACCCCGGGAAACCGGAAACTTCACAGGGCGGTAGACATAAGAACAAGAGGTTTCGGTGACCTCGTTTCGCATCCGGTTTTCAGGGAGTAAGTTGGAGACGAATCTGACGAGTGCAGATTCCGGTTCGACAAAACGGTACTTGGCGGTATCGTTCCTGAAACTACATATAGACGTTTGGTGATGATGGCGGAGGGGAACCACGCGTTCCCATCTCGAACACGACCGTTAAGCCCTCCAGCGCCGATGGTACTTGGACCGTAGGGTCCTGGGAGAGTAGGACGTTGCCAAGCACGAAAAAGTCTCTTTGCACAGGCAAAGAGGCTTTTTTGTATGCTGACGTCTGGAAACAGTGTCCGAACCTCCTATCGAAGCAAATTCAGAGACGCAGACCCGGCGGGAGCGGAGAAGCAGGACCGGTGGGAGTGGAAGGTACAGACGCCGACCACCCGTGCTGTAGCCAACACCTGCGGCATCTGAGCTAACGGACCGGAGAGACGCTAATTGGCTGAAAAGATGCCTTTTACAAATCTAACGGACTCCAGAGCCTCTATTTGCCCGAAATGGAGCAGAAGATGCCTCGATTGATCGAAATAAGTGCTACTGAGTCCGTTAGAATTTCAAATCGGGGCCAAACTGGCAAATAAGATCGCTCCAGTCCGTTAGGATCACTAACCAGGCCGGGAATTAGTCTGGAATGCTAAACAACGCTTTATTTTATAGTGGTGCTGGTGTTAAGGGTAGGGGGCAAGATATTAACGTTGTGTCCGAGCAAGCGAAATATCTGCAAATTAAAATGAAAGCGCTTACTTAATATCTAGTGAGATATCCCAGCAACGAAAACTATTCCGGAGCAACGATTAGTTTGCACAAACAACCATAAAAAACGCCCTCCCCCAGAAAGGGAGAAGGCGCATAAGGATGATGCAGATATTGTGATGTGGAATTGTTTACTTCAGGTCTGTCCACTTCCAGCTTTCCACTTCCGGAAGGTCATAGCCTTCCTCACGGATGAACTGGTGATGCTTCTTGACGATGGCATCCATTTCGTCGGCGATGGCTTTATATTGGGCTGCATTAGGCAGGCTCAGTACAGCTTCCTTGGCCAGATCGAACCGGTCCATTTGGTTCAGGACACGCATATCGAAAGGAGTGGTGATGTCGCCGTTCTCCCGGTAGCCGTGGACATGCAGGTTATGGTTGTGGCGGTCGAAGAACAGGTCCTTGATCAGCCCTTCATAACCGTGGAAGGCGAAAATAACGGGCTTGTCAGCGGTGAAGTAGCTGTCGAATTCCTCGTCAGACAGGCCACGGGGATCCAGCTTTTGGCTTCTCAGCTTCAGCAGGTCCACAATGTTGATATAGCGGATCTTCAATTCCGGCAGCTTCTCATGCAAAATGGAGATAGCAGCCAGGCTTTCGATAGTTGGTTCGGTACCGGCGGAGGCAAACACTACATCCGGCTCCTGACCCTTGTCGGTGCTGGCCCAATCGATGATCTTCAACCCTTTTTCCACCAGCACGGAGGCTTCTTCAGCACTGAACCATTGCGGACGCGGATGTTTGGAGGAGACGATCAGATTGATCTTCTGACGGTCATTCAGCACCTTGTCGAAAACGGCCAGCAGCGAGTTGGCATCGGCAGGCAGGTATTCACGGATGAATTCCGGCTTCTTATCAGCCAAGTGTCCCAGAAGGCCCGGATCTTGGTGGGTATAGCCGTTGTGATCCTGCTGGAACACGGTGGAGGTAGCCACAACGTTCAGGGAAGGGATATCTGCACGCCACCCTTGATCGGTAGCCTTGCGCAGCCACTTGAAGTGCTGGGTGATCATGGAGTCTACAACCCGCAGGAACGCTTCATAGCTGGCAAAAAATCCGTGGCGTCCTGTAAGCACATAGCCTTCCAGCAAACCTTCGGCCTGATGCTCGGACAGCTGGGAATCAATGACACGACCGTAAGGAGCGAGGAATTCATCCTGCGGCTCCTGAATGGCATCCATCCATTGGCGCTTGGTGACTTCGAACACGGGTCCCAGGCGGTTGGACATGGTTTCGTCCGGACCGAAGATGCGGAAGTTGCGCTGCTCTTCATTCAGCTCAATAACTTCCTTCATATATTTGCCCAGCACAAGCATGTCTTGGGCTGTAACTTGGCCCGGCTTGGAATTGTCCAGAGCAAATTTGGTGAAGTCGGGCAGCTTCAGGTCCTTCACCAGCTTGCCGGCATCGGTAACCGGGTTTTTGCCCATTCTTCTGTTGCCGGTAGGCAGAATTTCTTCGATTTCCGGAAGCAGACGGCCTTGGTCGTTGAAAAGCTCCTGCGGACGGTAGCTGTTCATCCATTCCATCAGAGCGGGGGCATGCTGCATGTTCTTTTGGTCCACGGGGATCGGAACCTGGTGGGCACGGAAGGAGCCTGTGTTGGGAACGCCATCCCACTGCATCGGACCGGTCCAGCCCTTCGGCGTGCGGCAGACGATCATGGGCCACAGCGGACGGGAGGTATTGTTATTTTCACGGGCATTCTTCTGAATGGCTTTGATTTTCTCGATAACGGTATCCAGAACCTTAGCCATCTGCGGATGCATAAGCTTCGGATCGGAACCCTCCACGTAGTGCGGCTCCCAGCCCATACCGGTGAAGTATGCGTCCATTTCCTCCCGGGTTTGGCGGGACAGGATGGTGGGGTTGCTGATTTTGAAGCCGTTCAGGTGAAGAATCGGCAGTACAGCGCCGTCGGTGATGGGGTTGATGAACCGGTTGGAGAACCAGGATGCGGCCAACGGTCCGGTTTCGGCTTCGCCGTCGCCGATGACAACAGCGGAGATCAGCTCCGGATTGTCAAGAATGGCGCCAACGCCGTGGGAGAGGGCGTAACCCAGCTCGCCGCCTTCATGGATGGAGCCCGGTGTTTCCGGTGCGGCATGGGAAGCAACTCCGCCCGGGAAGGAGAACTGCTTGAAAAGCTTGATCATACCCGGAATGTCCCGGGTGATCTGCGGATAAATCTCGGTGTAGCTTCCGTCCAGATAGGCGTTGGACACCATCACTTGGCCGCCGTGGCCGGGGCCTTCGATGTAGAACATATCCAGATCATACTTGGTAATAACCCGGTTCAAGTGGGCATAGATAAAGTTTTGGCCAGGGATGGTGCCCCAGTGGCCGATAGGCTTCACCTTCACGTGGGCATCCTGCAGGGGTTCCTTAAGCAGGGGGTTGCCCTTCAGGTAAAGCTGGCCTACGGAAATGTAGTTGGTTGCGCGCCAGTAGGCGTCGAGCTTATCCAGATACACCTTGGAGGAGTAATCCAGAACTTGAGTAGTCAATGTCATTTCGTCCACTCCTATCGAAATTTTGTTTCTGTCTGATCTCTCCGTAGGGCATGTCTGATAACTCCGAGGGGAGCAGATTTTACCGAATTTTCGTTCCAGGCAAGGAACTTTTGCACTAGTTCACCGGGGGTACGTCAAGCGGAAGTGACGAAGCAAGGGGCGAAAGGGCGGTGAAAGATGCCCTCAAGCGGGTTTTCAGACATGACCTAATTTCAAATTCATAATACCACTTTGGAAATTGAAATCAATCATTTTTGAAAGTAATACGGTCCAATTATGTGAAAAAATGAACTTACTATGAACTTTGTCGAATGATGGCGTTTACATATGTGATTATCGGGGTGATTGTTTGTGTGATGGGGTGGTGTGAAGGTGGCTGGGGGAAAGAGGACCGGGGGACGAGGAAACAGAGGCGAGGGGGCGATGGGAAAGAGCGCAAAAAGAGAAGGAGGAAGGGAGGGGGCTGACTCTGGCGGTGGAGGGAGCTAACTTGGAGGTGCCTTATTTTTAACGGCGGCCAGCGCCGCTATTTGGTTCAAATGAGCCCTTCCAAAAATCTAACGGTGGCCAAAGCCTCTATTTGGAGTGAAAACTCGGGTGGAGGGGCTAAATAGACGGAATAAGGTCTTTCACCGCCGTTAGAATTTCAAAACACCGTTTTTCAGCCAAATAAGGTCTCCTGCTTCCGTTAGAATCGCCCATGGCCCAGCGGGACCATCGCCAACAACGAAACTGCCGGGGCGGATTCGGCACTTTCGTATAAATCGCCTATGTCCTAACAAGCGCCCTTGCCAGAAACGAAAACGCCGGGGCACATGCGGCAAATCAATAAAGGGGCAAACGGATGCCGCGGCGGTGCTGCCTCCCTTTAAACCGGCCACAATCCTCCCAACAAGTAAAAAAAGACCGGACGTTTGTCCGATCTTTATTCCTGCACCGACACGAAGGTGTTGAACTTTAGATACTTGTAGTGGAAGCGCATATTGGAGAACTCCAGTGGCGTGCCGTTATCCAGGAAGAAGATCCCTTCCATAATCCCCACCGGTTCATGCTCCTTCAGGTTCAGCAGCTCCCGGTCGTGGTCATCCGAAGGTTCGGCGTAAACAGAGAGGAAGGACTTGGTTACCGCCAGATTATGGGCTTCCTCCAGGTAGTTAAAAATCGAACCCTCGATAATTGTCTGGTTCAGATTCTGGATGATCTTGATGGGAATGTAGCCGGTTTCGATCATAAACGGCGTTTCGTCAAACAGGCGAAGCCGGACAATTTTGTACACAAAATCATGGGGCTGCAGGAACAGGTCCCGCTGCAGCTCCTCAGTAGGTGGAATCACCTCAAAGCTCAGGACCCGGATCTTCGGCTTAACCCCGTGCATCTGGAAATTATCCGTGACTCCCAGGTTGGAGCCCTCGTAATTGAAGATGGATTCATTCTTGATGTACAGAGGGTTGATAAAGGTGCCGGAGCCCCGCTTCTTAAAAATAATGCCGGCATGCTCCATCTTGGTCAGCGCCCGTTTGATAGAACTGCGGCTGACCTGATAGGTTTCGCTAAGAGTGCGCTCATCCGGCAGGCGCATATCGGGAAAGTCTCCGGCGAAGATCTTCTTCTTGAGATCATCGACGATTTGCTTATAGACGAATTGTGTCATGGTAACTCCTTCTTAAGGACCCTGTAATCATGTCCGTGTCAACCGGCACTTTTACTATATCATAAAGAAAACCGCCGGTCCTCACCCGGAGGCCGGATACCGTGAAATAACACCGCATCCGGTCCTTGGGCAAGGGCTTATAACGCTTCAACCTCTTTCAGCCACAGCGCGGCAGAGGCGTCACTGGGCATCCGCCAATCTCCCCGCGGGGAAAGGCTGACAGTACCCACCTTGGGGCCGTCAGGCAGACAGGAGCGTTTAAACTGCTGGGAGAAGAAGCGGCTGTAGAACATCCGCATCCAGGAAACCAGCTGCTCCCGGGTGAACGTCCCGGTAAACGCCTCCTCAGCCAGATACAGAATCTTAGCCGGCGGCGCCCCCGTCCGCAGCATGTAATACAGGTAGAAATCATGGACGTCGTACGGTCCGAGAATATTCTCCGTCAATTGGGCGATCTCGCCGGTCGGAGAGGGCGGCAGAAGCTCGGGGCTGATGCCAGTGGCAATAATGTCATGCAGGAAACCCTTCACCGCATCGTCCGCTTCATAATCCGCATACCATTGCACCACAAACTTGATCAGGGTTTTCGGAATACCCCCGTTCACACCGTACATGGACATATGGTCCCCGTTGTAGGTGCACCAGCCCAGGGCCAGCTCCGACAGGTCCCCGGTGCCGATGACAATGCCGCCGTTTTTGTTGGCCAGGTCCATAAGAATCTGGGTCCGTTCCCGGGCCTGCACATTCTCGTAGGTCAGGTCATGCACATCCTTGTCATGGCCGATATCGGCAAAATGCTGCAGGCATGCGGCTTTGATGTCTACCACCATCATGGAAACACCCAAAGCCTTAATGAGTCCTACGGCATTGTCGTAGGTCCGGTTGGTGGTGCCGAAGCCGGGCATCGTGACAGCCAGCACGTCGCTGGCCGGACGTCCCAGCCGCTTCATGGCGCGGACGGCAACAAGCAGTGCCAGGGTGGAATCCAGGCCGCCGGAAATACCAATCACCGCCTGCTTGATGCCGATATGGCGGATGCGCTTCATAAGCCCGGAGGTTTGGATGGACAAAATCTCCTGACAGCGTTCGTCCCGCAGCAGCGGATTGCCGGGGACAAAGGGGTTCGGCGCTACCTTGCGGGCCAGCTTCCGCGGCTGGTCTGCCGCGGCGACAGGATGTGTGAAGCCGATCACCCGGTAATTCCCTGCACCCCGGCCTGCCCGGAAGGTTCCCATGACCGTACGGGAATAATGAAGCTTGGGAACATCGATGTCAGCTACGGTTAACCGGGTTTCGTGGGTGAAACGCTCTGACTCGGCCAGAATTAGGCCGTTCTCCGCAATCAGGGAGTGGCCGCCGAACACCACATCTGTGGAGGACTCCCCGGTATTGGAGCCGGCATAGACATAAGCCGCCACACAGGAGGCGGACTGTCCGGACACCAATTGGCGGCGGTAATCCGCCTTGCCTACCAGCTCGTTGCTGGCGGAGGGATTAAACAGCAGGACCGCACCGGCTTGGGCGAGATGGCTGCTGGGAGGAATGGGTACCCAGAGATCCTCGCATATTTCCACGCCGAACAAAAGATTGCCATCCTCCCGGCAGGCGAAAATCAGGTCGCTGCCGATAGGTACTGCTTTACCATTCCAATCAAGGGTGTCCGTCTCCAGCTCCTCCGCAGCGGCAAACCATCTCGGCTCATAGAACTCGCTGTAGCCGGGCAGGCAGCTTTTGGGAACAAGCCCGAGAATGTCTCCGTTCTGAATGACGGCTGCGCAATTGAACAGGCGCCCGCGGATATCCAGCGGCAAACCCAGAACCACAATAATGGACTGGCCTGCGGTGGCAGAGGCGATCCGGGTAAGGGAGGCTTTGGCGGCGTCCAGGAGGGTTCGCTGCAGGAACAAATCCCCGCAGGTATAGCCGGTGATGCATAACTCGGGCAGTACCAGATACTCCGCTTGTGCCTTAACGGCATCTTGAATAACGTCTATAATCTTTGCGGTGTTGAAATCACAATCCGCTACCTTCAGCTCTGGGGAGGCGGCGGCTACACGCGCGAAGCCGTAATGCTGCATGTGATTCACCTGACCTTTATGGAAGTGTGGTAAACAGGAACGATGGGGTTGGGTTCAACTTCCCGGAAAATGCTTCGATAAGAGCTTATTTTACCATAAAAAGCCGATGGGGGGGAAATGACTTGTCCCGGGACTGTCTGAACACCAAAAAGACAGGAGCGGCGAATCCATCCGCATCCTGTCTGCCGGTTCAACTTCTATTAATGCCCCGCCATCATAGAGGCCTGGGCTTGGCCTGCGCCTTCTTCGCTGTCACCGGGGATAGCCTTGGGCTTCCGGAGAATCAGCGCCAGGAGAGCGCCCAAAGCCGCGATGCCTGCCGCCACAAGGAAGGTGTCGCCATAAGCATTGGCTGCCGCGGCCAGGGGACTGCCGCCGGATTGGGCGTGTACGGTAATCTGGGAGGTCAGGTAACCCGTAAGGCCGGCCACGGCGAAGGAAACCATCACCTGCTGGGCGGCGGTGGTCAACGGTGTGACCCGGCTAACCAGATGTTTGGGTGCGGATTGAAGCACGTGAGTGTTCACCGGCATCATGGTCAGCCCCATACCCGCGCCCATCAGACCCAGGAAGCCCATAATATAGAACAGGCTGGTGTCCGGAGTCATCCGGGAGAGCATAAACATGCAGAAGGTAATGATACTGAGCCCGGTCACGGCCAATGGGCGTGCTCCGATCTTATCGAACAGCCTGCCGCCGATAGGCATCATCAAGCCTGAGCAGAGTGCCTGCGGAAGCATAACCAGTCCTGTTTTTAGCGGGCCGTAGCCCTTCACGGTCTGGTAGAACAACGGAATCAGAACCATCACGCCGAACAGGGCGATTTGCATAAGCCATGCAATAACAATGCCTCTGGTGAAATCGGAGGAGCGGAACACCCGCAGCTCCAGCAGGGGCTGCTTTTGGCTCAGCTCCACAATAATGAAGAGAATCAGCGCCACCCCGCCGATGGTCAGCCCGGTGAGGGTCGAGGTGGAGGTCCAGCTTCTTCCGCCTTCACTGACCCCGTAAGCCAGCATGGAGAAGGCTACGGGAGCCAGAAGGATGCCAAGAATGTCCAGGGACGGCACGGTTTTGGTTTCAAAGGCGGGCAAATACTTCACTCCTACCAGAATCGCGATGGCCCCCAGGGGCACATTGATCAGGAAAATCCAATGCCAGGTGGCGTATTCCACCAGCCAGCCGGACAGCACCGGACCGAGGGCAGGTGCCAGCAGCATCGGAATGCCCAGCATACCCATGATGGAGCCGATTTTGTCACGAGGCGCCAGCCGGAACACAATGGCCATACCGATGGGTGCAACCATGCCGCCGCCGATGCCCTGAATAATCCGGTAGAGGATCAATTGTGCCGGGGAAGCAGCCAGGGAGCAGAGGGCGGAGCCCAGCGTAAACATAATAATCGTAAGCAAGAAGATCCGTTTGGCGCCGAATCGGTCGGTCATCCACCCGGCCAGAGGAATTACCGCAGATAAAGCCAGCGTATAACCGGTAATAGCCCATTGCATGGTGGTCACTGAGGAGTTGAAATCCTCCACCAGACGGGGCAGCGCCACATTCACCACCGTACTGTCCAGAATTACCATCATCATGCCCAAAATCACAGCCATTAGCGGGCCGATCAGCTTTTTGAGGGAAAACTCATTTCCCTGTGTTTGGGTTTTTGCACTCATTGCTGTTCCATCTCCTGTCCTGAATATCTCTATGTCGTCAAGTTAATGAACATATGGTACAGTAATAAACACAGTGTCCATTAAAAAGATCATACGATTATTATAGGGAGATTCACGGCAAATGCAATAATCACTATTTTGCAATCTGTCCGATAATCGCCACAGGATGCGAGTATGTCGATTAAGTTGGGGGTGGTCAATAGATGACAACAGAAGTGTCTACGGTGGATCGGCGTATTCTGAGGACCAGGCAGATGCTGCGGGATGCGCTCATTGATCTGATAGAGGAACGGGGTCTGGAGGGACTGACCGTCCGGGATTTGACCCAGCAGGCGGGTTTAAACAGAGGCACGTTCTATTTGCATTACCGGGATATTCAGGATTTGCTGGAGCAAAGCAAGGAGGAGGTGCTGAAGGGGCTGACGGAGTCGGTGATAAGGGCCTCGGAACGTGACTGCTCCAAACCAGGGACAGGAACAGTCAACCCGCCTCAGATTACACAGCCTAGCGCGGTAGGAGCATTTGAATATTTCACCAGGCATTCCCGTTTCTTTGCGGTTATGATGGGTCCGAATGGGGATCCCTGTTTTTTTCTGGATTGGAAAAAGGCCATGATGGAGGATATGAGGAAAAAATCGATGAAATACCAGCCGGATGACAGCCGGCTCTCCATTCCGAGAGATTATCTGGTGGCTTATATTGTGTCCGCTCATCTGGGGGTTATCCAGCATTGGCTGGAGTCAGGGATGGCGCTTACCCCGCAGGAAATGGCGGCTCTGATGACCAAGCTGAACGAGCTTGGACCCAAACGGATCTTCCGTTCGTCCAGCCTTGATGAGCCGCCACAATAAGGACTTAGGCGCCGTTCGTTTCTTCCCGGGGTTTGGCCGCGGGTTTGCGGAGGCGGAAATATAGGATAATGCACACAATAGGAATAAAGGCGAGAATTCCGCTTAATATAAAAGCCCCGTCCGGTCCCAGATGCTCTGCTGCGATACCGGCAAAAAAATTGCCCAACGGAGTAGAACCGGTAAAGACCAGGGAATAGATGCTCATAACTCTGGCCCGGTATTCGTCCTTGGAATGGATCTGCAGGGTGGAGTTGCAGCTGGTGGTGAACAAAATATTGCAAATGCCTAGCAGGGCAAGAGCAAAACCGGTCACATACAGGTTCCGTGTAAAGCCGATGACAGACAAAAATGCCGACACCAGGACGCTGCAGGTGAGGATCAGCTTCATGCGCGGCCCGCCTTTGCTGCGGACGGACAGGGTAATAGCACCGATCAGGGAACCCACCCCGATGCAGGACATCAGGAAGCCGTAGGTGCCCTCCTCCATATGCAGCACGCTTTGGGTAAAGGAGGGGATCAGCACGTTGAAGTTAAAGCCCAGCACACCGATAACCACCAGGAGCAGCAGGGTCTGGGACAGCACCCGGTCATTGGCGATGTAGACGAAGCCATCCCGGATTTCGCTCCAGATGCCGGTCCCCGGCTTCTTCGGCCGCACATACGGCGTAGCTTTGATGCGGGTCAGACTGAACAGCACCGCCAGAAAGCTGAAGCCGTTGAGCAAAAAGCACCAGCCCGCGCCTAAAAACGCCATCATCGAGGCGCCGATGGCAGGGCCGATGATTCTCGCCAGATTGAAGGTAGCGGAATTCAGGGCAATGGCGTTCATCAGATCATCCTTACCTACAATTTCAATGGTGAAGGATTGGCGGGTAGGCATATCAAAATTATTGTTCATACCTAATAGAAAGGCCAGCACAAGGATATACCCGTACTCCACCTTGCCGCTGAATACCAGAGCGGAAAGAATGAAGGCCAGCAGCATGGCGACGGTCTGGGTCACCATCAGGATGGTTCTTTTGGGGAACCGGTCAATGACCAAACCTGCGAACAGGGAAAAGAAGGTCACCGGCAAAAATTGAATGGTGCCTACGAGCCCCAGCAGAAAGGGGGAGCCTGTCAGCTTCAGCACCAGCCAGGACTGGCCGATGTTCTGCATCCAGGTTCCAATGAGGGAAACGCATTGTCCGAACCAATAGTACCGGAAATTCCGGTGGGTTAACGCATGAAAATGATTGTTGACCAAACGTGAAATCGGACTTCCTGCAAATCTAGGCTGTTCCGTTGTCAAAACCTCCGTTCTTCCGTATTTGTTGCAGCTTGCGGCCTCCGTGCCCATTCGACTTTTACCAGTATAGCATAATACATTTCCTTTTTGGGATGGTGGGAAGAAACCTGTGGTCAGGTATAGAGGAAATGCTGGCGGGGGCCAAGATGCGGAGTGCTGATGGTTAGTGAAGTGCTGGCGGGGCGCGGATATGCGCAATGCTGATGATGGTATGGAGTGCTTGTGGAAGATCGATTGTGCGGAGTGCTGGGCGGTTTGAGCCCTTGGCTGTTTATCGTTTTGCCAGTTGTATATGAAAAACCGAGTATAATTTTGGGGATCTGCCCAAATGGAGTGGTTATATATGAAATTTCATATATAATGCAAGACATTCGCAAGGGGAGGACCATTTATATATGAAATTTCGAGTATAAACCGCTAAAATGGTTCAATCAGCAGAATTATATATGAAATTTCGAGCTCAGCAGCAGGCATTCCGGCCTCTGGCCTGGACCGAAGAGTGCGGACATCCCTTCGATTTGCCTGTGTCAAATCCGAAGCTTTCATACCTTCATCCGGCCATTGGCCTGGACCGAAGGTATGAAAGAGGGGGTGACAAGGTAATATGCTTGACATCTGCACATGGATCGGCTAATATAGTCAATGTTCGGTGTAAAGGAATAGACCTTTACACGCTCCGGCGAGGCTGCTGCGGTTGCCGCGTCACTCCCGGATGCGAGGTGCATCCGGATCGGGAGGGTCACCTAGATGGAAGATGACACGCTGCTGGAACGGACGAACCGGGTGAATACCCTGTTCGACTTCTACGGAGCGCTGCTGACGGACAAGCAGCAATCCATCCTGTCCTTGTACTACCAGGACAATTTTTCCCTCGGTGAAATTGCGGCGGATTTCGAGGTCAGCCGGCAGGCGGTTTACGAACACCTGAAGCGGGCTGAGCAGGCGCTGGAGGATTACGAGGGCAAGCTTCGGCTGGCGGAGCAATTTGCCCGCAAGAGCCAAGCAGCAAGTGAGCTGGAAGCATTGATTATACGGCGGCAGGGGGAAGACAGCAGGCGGATGCTGGAGCTGCTCTCCCGGCTTTTGACCATAGAAGTGAAGGAAGATACTCCATGATGTGGGGTCGCATACAGAATTATTAGACTTGCGGGAGGCGGGGCACATGGCATTTGAAGGATTAGCCAGCAGGCTGCAGAATGTGTTCGGAAAGCTGAAGTCCCGGGGCAAGCTGACGGAGGATGATGTCAACGAAGCCTTAAGAGAAGTGCGCCTGGCCCTGTTGGAGGCGGACGTCAACTTTAAGGTGGTCAAGGACTTCATCGCCAGGATCAAGGAACGCGCCATCGGCCAGGAAGTGATGAAGAGCTTCACACCCGGCATGGTGGTGGTGGATATTGTCAACAAGGAGCTCACCGCTCTTATGGGGGGCACTCAGGCCAAGCTGGCCCGGTCCAACCGGCCGCCTACCATTATTCTGATGGCGGGTTTGCAGGGGGCAGGTAAAACCACCTCTACCGGCAAGCTGGCCAAATATCTTCAAAAGCAGAACCACAAGCCGCTGATGGTGGCTGCGGACATCTACCGGCCTGCCGCCATCAAGCAATTGCAGGTATTGGGCGAGCAGCTGAAGGTGCCGGTGTACGCTCCTGGGGCGGATGTGAATCCGGTGGACATTGCCACACAAGGCATCGCCCACGCCAAGGAGCATGGGCATGATTATGTGCTCATCGACACCGCGGGGCGTCTCCATATAGACGAAGCTCTGATGGAGGAACTGACGAAGATCAAGGAAGCCGTCCAGCCGGACGAAATCCTGTTTGTGGTGGATGCCATGACCGGCCAGGAGGCCGTGAATGTGGCGGACAGCTTCCATAAACAGCTGGGTCTGACGGGTGTGGTTATTACCAAGCTGGACAATGATACCCGGGGCGGTGCGGCCATTTCCGTCAAGGCGGTTACCGGCTGCCCCATCAAATTCGCGGCTACAGGCGAGAAGATGGATGCCCTGGAGCCCTTCCATCCCGAGCGGATGGCCTCCCGGATTCTTGGCATGGGGGATATGCTGACCCTGATCGAGAAGGCCCAGGCCAACATCGACGCGGACAAAGCCAAGGAAATGGAGCGCAAGCTCCGCAAGGCCGAGTTCACCTTTGATGATTTCCTGGAGCAGATGGAGCAGGTTAAGAAGATGGGCCCTCTGGACCAGATCCTGGATATGATGCCGGGTATGGGCAAGATGAAGGACCAGATGAAGAACGTGAAGATTGACGAGAAGCAAATGGCCCGGACGGCCGCCATCGTCAAATCCATGACCAAGGATGAGCGTGCCAAACCGGAGCTTTTGAGTCCTACCCGCCGCAAGCGTATTGCGTTGGGCAGCGGGAATACGGTGGTGGAGGTCAACCGCTTCATCAAGCAGTTCGAGGATATGCGGAAGATGATGAAGCAGTTCTCCGGCATGATGGGCGGCAACGGTAAGAAAAAAGGCGGCATGTTCGGCAAGATGGGCAAGGGTGGACGGTTTCCTTTTTAAAGTTCATTATCCAGCCTTTGGCAAGGGCCATATTACCGCGTGTATTCTGTTAAGGAGGTGAAACAACAATGGCAGTTCGCATTCGTCTGAAGCGTATGGGATCCCACAAGTCTCCCGTTTATCGTCTGGTGGTATCTGATTCCCGGTCTCCCCGTGACGGTCGTTTTATCGAGGAAATCGGTACTTATAACCCGCTGACCGCCCCTGCTACCGTCGCAATCGACGAGGAGAAGGCGCTCAAGTGGCTGGGCGACGGCGCGCAAGCGTCCGATACCGTCCGCAACCTGTTCAGCAAAGCCGGCATTATGAAGAAGTTCCATGAGTCCAAATTGCAGAAGTAATTTGGCTTAACGGAGGGCGGCATATGAAAGATCTGATAACCGTAATCGCGAAGGCGTTGGTGGATCATCCGGAAGATGTCAGCGTAAATGCCGTGGAGCGCAGTCAGGAAATCGTGTACGAGCTTACTGTGAATCCTACCGATATCGGCAAGGTGATCGGTAAGCAAGGACGCATCGCCAAAGCTTTGCGCACAGTGGTCACCTCGGCCGCTGTCAAGGAGAACAAGCGGGTTAGCGTTGAAATCGTATCATGAGCAATTGGAAGGGGTGAGGGCAACCTTGCCCCTTTTTGCATCATCAGACAGAATTTGAAGAGGGTTTTCTTCTGTTCCGGACAAGCGGGGAAGAAATCCGGCTTGAAATGCTGTAACTTAGGCTCTACCGTATTCCACACATAAGGAAGTGTATATCGCATGAGCGACAAGCTATATAATGTAGGAAAAATCGTCAACACTCACGGCATCCGGGGGGAATTGAAAATTCTGTCCCAGACGGATTTTCCGGAGCTGCGGTTTGTGAAGGGAAGCACGCTCATTCTGGTGGACCCGGAGAGCGGCAAACAGATCCAAACCCAGGTGGAGCAGGCCCGCGAGCATAAGGGGATGTTCATTACCCGCTTCCAGGGATGGGATAACATCAACCAAGTGGAGCAATACAAGGGCTGGCAGGTAAAGGTGAACGAGGAGAGCCTGGCCGATTTGGACGAGGACGAATACTATTACCATGAGATTCTGGGCTGCGCGGTTGTAACGGCCGACGGGGAAAAGCTGGGGGAGATCAAGGAAATCCTGACTCCCGGAGCTAACCATGTCTGGGTGGTCAAACGCCCCAAAGGCCGCGATCTGCTCCTGCCGGTCATTGACGAGGTCGTGCTTGAGGTGGATGTGGAGAACAAGCAGGTTACCGTGGAGCTGATGGAAGGACTGCTGGAATGAAGATCGATGTTCTGACCTTGTTTCCCGAGATGTTCGAGGGGGTATTCGGTGCGAGTATCCTGGGTAAAGCCCGCCAAAAAGGGCTTGTTTCCCTGTCTACCCTGAATTTCCGGGACTATGCCAACAATAAGCATAATACGGTAGATGATTATCCCTTCGGCGGTGGAGGAGGAATGGTGCTGAAGCCCGGCCCCATTTTCGCCGCGGTGGAGGAATTAATGGAGCGGCATTATCCCGGTACCGTTGGCGGTAATGATGTCGACGGTCTGACGGATGTGCCGGAGAGTGAATCGGAAGAAGTGACGGTAGGGGAGCCGGTTCAGTCGCTGGAAGATCTGCCCAAGACTGCACCCAGACCCCGGGTGATCCTCATGTGTCCGCAAGGGGAGCCCTTCACCCAACGGAAGGCGGAGGAGCTGTCCCGGGAGAAGCATCTGATCTTCATTTGCGGCCACTACGAAGGCTATGACGAACGGATACGGGAGCATCTGGTCACTGATGAGCTTTCCATCGGGGATTATGTGCTGACAGGCGGCGAGCTGCCTGCCATGGTGGTCATCGACAGCGTAGTGCGTCTCTTGCCCGGGGTTCTTGGCAATCAGCTGTCTGCCGTTACGGATTCGTTCAGCACGGGACTTTTGGAGTACCCCCACTACACCCGCCCGGCCCAATTCCGGGATTGGGAGGTGCCGGAGGTGCTCTTGTCCGGCCATCACGAGAACATCGAGCTATGGCGGCGCAGACAGTCTCTGGAGCGGACCTGGAGAAGGCGTCCGGAGCTGCTGCGGGATGTGGAGCTGTCCAAGAAGGACAAGGAGTGGCTGGGGGAGCTGAAGCGGCAGGCGGCTTTGAACAGGGAGCAGGAGTGAGGCGGACGGCTGGTAAATAGTTATCAAAAAAAGTTGAGACAAACATTGCTATGCGCCCGCAGATATGTTAGTATATTTAATGTTGTGATTTGATAACGGTGGTCCTCTACGCGGTTGCGGCTCATCAATTGGGATGTAGGCCGATAAGCGGAATGAACACCTGTGTGGAAGGAGGAAGTCAAATGAATTTGTTGGTTCAAGAAATTACGAAGGAACAACTTCGCAAGGATATTCCGAGCTTTCGTCCAGGCGACACCCTGAAGGTGTACGTGAAGGTTATCGAGGGTTCCCGCGAACGGGTTCAGCTGTTTGAAGGCGTTGTGATCAAGCGTCGCGGCGGTGGTATCAGCGAAACGTTTACCGTTCGTAAAATCTCTTACGGTGTTGGTGTGGAAAGAGCATTCCCGCTCCATTCCCCGAAGATCGATAAAATCGAAGTAGCCCGTCGTGGTAAGGTTCGCCGCGCTAAGCTCTACTACCTGCGCGCACTTCGCGGCAAGGCAGCAAGAATTACCGAAATCCGATAAGATTGAACAGGGGGCTTGGGCACAGCACAAGCCTCCTTTCGGTTTTTTGAGGAGTTTTAGGGATGGAGGCTCACAAGAATGGAACAGGAGCAACAATTGCCCGAACAACCGGCACAGGCTGTTTCAATGAAGAGCGAAGCATGGGAATGGACCAAGGCGCTGTTTATCGCCGCCGTTCTCGTTATTATTATCCGCTGGTTTATTTTTGCACCGTTCATTGTGGACGGGCCCTCCATGGAACCGAATTTCCACACCAGAGAACGGCTTATCGTGAACAAGATTATTTATAATATCCGGACTCCCGAACGTGGTGAAGTGGTGGTCTTCCACGCGCCGACGGGTGTGGATTATATTAAGCGGGTCATTGGTTTGCCCGGCGAGAAGATCAAGATCCAAAACAATAAAGTGTTTATTAACGGCGAAGAATTAAAGGAACCCTACTTGCAGGAAGCCGTTGACGATTACAAGGCCAGGACCAACAGCAATTATAACGTGGACTTTTCGGAGATCACGGTTGAGGATGGCAAGGTATTCGTCATGGGCGACAACCGGGTCAACAGCCAGGATAGCCGGGCAATCGGCACTGTTGCTTTTGACAAGATTGTCGGCCGTGCGGATGTCCGCTTCTGGCCCCTGGCCAAGTTGGGATTTATCAAGCATTAAGGTGAGGTGAGAAAGATGGCAACCATTCAGTGGTTTCCCGGCCACATGACCAGGGCGAGACGGCAGATTGAAGAAAAGCTGAAGCTCATCGACGTGGCCATCGAGCTTATTGATGCCCGTGTCCCCCTGTCCAGCCGCAATCCGATGGTTGATACCATCCTGCAGCATAAGCCCCGCCTGGTACTCTTGAACAAGCTTGATCTGGCCGATCCGGCCGCTACCGCGGACTGGGTCGCTTTTTTTCAGGAGAAGGGATTGGATGCGCTGCCCATTGACGCGGTAACCGGAAGCGGTACGCGTGAGATTGTGCCGCGGTGCAGGAAGCTGATGGCCGAGAAGATGGAGGCCCGCCAGCGCAAAGGAATGAACCCCAGGGCGATCCGCGCTTTGATCGTAGGTATTCCGAACGTGGGCAAATCCACGCTGATCAACAAGCTGGCAGGGCGCAAGGTGGCCGCTACAGGCGACAAACCGGGTGTGACCAAGGGCCAGCAGTGGATCAAGATGGCAGGTGGAGAGCTGGAGCTTCTGGATACCCCGGGTATTCTGTGGCCCAAGTTTGAAGACCAGCAGGTGGGTTTACGCTTGGCAACGATTGGCTCCATCAAGGAAGAAATTATGCCGGCAGATGAAGTGGCCTTTTATGCCGTTCGCTATATGGCCGAGGCGTATCCGGGAGTACTGTCCGAGCGTTATGGGATCGGAGAACTGCCTGCGGACCTGTCCGAGGCCGAAACTATCATTGAGCTGATGGAAAACATCGGCCGCAAACGGGGCTGTGTGGCCTCCGGAGGCCGTGTGGATCTGGGCAAGGCGTCCACGCTGATTCTTCGTGAGTTGCGCGCAGGCAAGCTGGGGCGCATCAGCCTGGAACGTCCGGATATGGCGTAGCCGAAGGTGAAGGGAAGGGCGGATAACGGCTATGCCGTTCATAACCGCCCTGAGCCAGATGTGCCAACAGCCAACAGCAGCGCAGTATACATCACAAGTGAAAACCGCTCCCAGTGGGGCGGTTTTTTTTGTGTGTGAGGAATCCGCAAGCTGCTGGCGGACCGTACAGCCCTTATTTGGGCTGAATCAGGCTTTTGGCTGCCCTAGCGGACCGTGGTTCCGCTAAAAGAGCTCATTTGGCTCATTGAAGGTTCTTGGAGCTGAAATAACGGCTTCTCGGTCCGTAAGATGGACGGAGGAGGCATTTTGGAGCAAATAGCGGCCTCTCAGTCCGTTAGGGAGTGATGGGACAGAGCGTTGACATAGCAGGTATAATAAGAGAAGGAACTTTCATTGTTCTCACGCACGGAATTTGTCATGAATAGGGGAATACGGATGCTGGATTACGAAAAAGAGCTTTGGGCCAACGGCTACAGCCTGATTGCCGGAGTGGACGAGGTGGGACGCGGCTGTCTCTTCGGGGATGTGGTAGCGGCGGCAGTTATTTTGCCCCAGGGACTGGTGATTGAAGGGGTTAACGATTCCAAGAAGCTTTCGGAGAAACGCCGGGAGGTTTTATACGACATGATCCGAGAGCAGGCCCTGGCCATCGGCATCGGATATGCGGACGCAGAAACAGTGGACAGGATCAACATCAAGCAGGCGGCCCGCCTGGCGATGAAGCAGGCCTTGGACAAGCTGGAGATAAAGCCGGACCATCTGTTGGTGGATGCGGAAAAGGTGGATGTGCCGCTGCCCCAGCTGGCGATTATCCATGGGGACGCACTAAGCCAATCCATCGCCGCCGCTTCTATTATTGCCAAGGTAACCCGGGACCGGATGTGCCTCCATTGGGACCTGGATTATCCGGAATACGGCCTTGCCATACATAAGGGATACGCAACCAAGCAGCACCGGGAGGCTCTGGAGGCCCATGGCCCCTCTCCTTTGCATAGAAGAAGCTTTCTCGGTAAAATACTGACCCAGCAGCAGGAGCTGTTCTAAGTGTTCGGTTAGGATGCGGCTCATCAGGAACAGGGATTCTGCCGATAAAGTAGTACCCGATCAAATAGAGCCGGTGTCACCAAGAAACACCGGCTAAATAATAAATTCCGGAAGATCAGCGGAGGAAGGAGGAAAAGCCATGAATATCAGCCAATTGCTCCGCAGTGTGATTGGAGATATGCAGGTATCCGATGCCCGAACCCTGGAGCTTAAGGTGGGGCAGATCGTGCGGGGAGTCGTGCTTCAGATGCTCTCCGAGCAGGATGCGTTGATGAATATCGGCGGCGCCCAGGTCCAGGCCCATCTGGAGGCGCCTCTGGCCAAGGGGCAGTCGGCGCTGCTTCAGGTCCAGCCGGAGTCCATGGCCGGGAAGATTGTGCTGAAGCCTGTGGAGGTATCCCAGGTGCAGATTCCGGAGCCTTCATTGGCGGAGCTGTTGAAAAGCTTCGAGCTGAAGGATACTCCCGGCAACCGCAGGGCGCTTCAGGACCTGCATCAAGCCAAGCTGCCGCTTACCCGGGAGAATGTTCAGGGCTACGCCGATATGGCTGCCAGCCAGCCTGAAGGTGCGGCAGACGGCGAATGGCGGCAATCGGCGCTATTGGCCATGAAGCGGGGCCTGCCTTTAACTCAAGAGACAGTAGCTTCCCTGCACCGGACTGTTTTTGGGGGCGGGGTAGGCCGGACCATCGAAAATTTGGGCAGCCACCTTGCCGGCTTCCTGGGAAATGATGCACCGGATGCCGCTGTTAGTCCGGCAACACGGAATCTGATGGCGCAGGTGAAGCAAGCGCTGGAGGCCCTGCCTGCCATGCCGCAGGCCGCTGACGCGGACGCTGGCGCTGTCACTGCGCCGGGGCCGCGCACAGCGGGCGAGGCCGCCCAGGCTGCCCGCGCGGACGCTCCTGCAGCAGCCGCGCGGCCAGCCGCTGCCGGCGAAGCGGCGGCGCAGCCGAAGGC
>JAEWGW010000007.1 GCA_023388055.1 Bacillota bacterium
GGCCTTACCGGGGAAACCGGTACAACTGGCCTCACCGGCGAAACCGGTGCGACTGGTCTCACGGGTGAAACTGGAGCTACTGGACTCACTGGGGAAACAGGGGCTACCGGACTTACCGGTGAAACCGGTACGACGGGTCTCACCGGCGAAACTGGCGCCACGGGCCTTACCGGAGAAACAGGTGCCACTGGGCTTACCGGTGAAACTGGCGCTACTGGCCTCACTGGGGAAACAGGAGCCACTGGGCTCACTGGGGAGACAGGTGCCACTGGCCTTACCGGGGAAACTGGCGCTACGGGACTCACTGGCGAAACCGGTGCGACCGGACTCACGGGTGAAACAGGCGCTACCGGACTTACCGGAGAAACTGGCGCTACTGGCCTTACAGGGGAAACCGGCGCCACGGGCCTCACCGGAGAAACAGGTGCCACGGGGCTTACCGGTGAAACTGGCGCTACTGGCCTCACTGGGGAAACTGGAGCTACCGGACTTACCGGGGAAACTGGTGCGACTGGGCTCACCGGCGAAACCGGCACGACTGGGCTCACCGGCGAAACTGGCCCCACGGGCCTTACCGGGGAAACCGGTGCGACCGGACTTACTGGCGAAACTGGCGCCACGGGCCTCACTGGCGAAACTGGGTCTACCGGTCTCACCGGCGAAACCGGCACGACTGGACTCACCGGGGAAACTGGTGCGACTGGACTCACTGGGGAAACCGGTGCGACTGGACTCACTGGGGAAACCGGCACGACTGGCCTTACTGGGGAAACCGGAGCGACTGGGCTCACCGGCGAAACCGGCACGACTGGGCTCACCGGCGAAACTGGCGCCACGGGCCTTACCGGCGAAACAGGTGCGACTGGACTCACGGGCGAAACTGGCTCGACTGGACTCACCGGCGAAACTGGTGCGACCGGCCTTACCGGCGAAACTGGAGCGACCGGCCTTACTGGCGAAACAGGCGCTACTGGCCTTACAGGTGAAACAGGCGCTACTGGCCTCACCGGCGAAACAGGGACTACCGGCCTTACTGGCGAAACTGGAGCCACTGGCCTTACTGGCGAAACAGGTGCGACAGGCTTAACTGGCCAAACGGGTACCACCGGCGTCACTGGCGACACAGGCAACACCGGCGTCACTGGCGATACAGGCAATACTGGCGTCACTGGCGTCACGGGCAACACGGGCGTTACCGGAGACACAGGCAATACCGGTGTCACTGGCGATACAGGCAACACCGGCGTCACTGGCGACACTGGCGCTACGGGCGAGGGCATCACTGGTGCTACAGGCGCTACGGGCGAGGGCCTCACCGGAGCCACTGGAGCCACCGGCACCTACTCCTTTGATTCCGCATACTTTTATCCGCAGGAGGCAACTATCGGTTCGTCGGGTGATTATGATTATCCTATTGGGCCCTACATTGGAGTTACAGGCCCAACCATCTCAAATACAGGCAACGTCTTTGGGTTGGCGCCAAACCGGACCTACCAAATTTCCTTCCAGGCCACCATTCGCAGCACCAATCCATCAGGAGGCACTATCGGTCTGGAACTGCTGCATCGCCGTCTTCCAGATGATCCTGATTTTGAAGCCTACACTACAGCTCAAATCGCAGCAACAGTTTCCAGCAATACAGAGTACGTCTTTATGTCGTCCTCCATTATCTATTCGACTTATTCGGGCGGAAGTGAAATGCAGCTTGCTCTTATGTTCCCGAATACCGAAGCTTCCGGAGAATTCGGGGATGCAGAAATCAACACCGCCTTAATTACCTTCATTGCCATTCGTTAATACCAGCCCTACAAAAAGCACCCCTGCCTTCTTCGCTGAAGGTAGGGGTTCTTTTACTTTTGCTGCCGCCGCGGATGACATAAGAACAGCAAAAAGGACCCATGCACACAGCATGAGTCCCCTTTTCTACCCCCACTCCACCAGGTTCGGATTGGGATCTAGTATGGAATCGTATTGAGCCTGCCACCCGAATTTTGCCCCCGGATCATGCTGGAGATACCGGTTGTACTTGGCGATCCGGTCCTCCTCCTTCGCCCAGCCATAATGCCGTAACCGGGCCGGATGAAGCAAATAGGTGAACGATGCCTTAATGTTCAGCGGCAGCCTCCCGCAATGCACCGGGGTTTCTTTCCACACGTAGTCTAAACCGGGGCGGTACCGGACCAGGAATGGCTGGTAAAACTGATGTGCCCTCCAATAAGCATCATCCCGGTAATGCGTTTCGCTCCACATGTCATATAATCGGAAATAAATGGCATCATAATCTGTTTGCCGGATCACATCTTCGATTTGAGTCTTGAAGGCTTCCTCAAAAATCTCATCGCTGTCCAGGCATAAAATCCAATCGGGATTAGTTTTTCCTGTTTCACTCCACGAAAACATACGGAGCAGATATTCATTCATAAATTGGGATTCCGGCAGCTGGATCAATTGAAGGGGAATCCCCTGAAGCACCTCGCGGCAGATATCTGGAGTGTCATCGGTGCTGTTATCATCAATAATAACGGCGGCATCGATGATGTCCCGGTAAAATTCAAGCATTCTCCGCAGGTACCGGCCGGATTCATTCCGAACGATCATGGACAGGGTTACCGTTGCGCCGGGTTCTCTCATTTCATTCCCCCATTTCCGCAAGCTTACTTCCGCTCTTTGGCCAGCTCCGCAAGCTTACTCTCAAAAAACTTTTTGTTATGCAGCATGCTGGGATGCTCCGGGCTGTAAGCCAGGGCCAGGTTATTATGCTCGTTCGCCTTTTCAATCTGCCCCAGTTGGTCGTAGCATAAGCACAAATTCAAGTGTGGCATCCACGTCCATGCTTCCTTCTCCTTAAAAGCTAAGGGACTCTCAGGCTCCTTCAATGTAGTAGCCAGCTCAAACCAGTATATGGCCTGCTCCAGCCGTTTGGGAGTTTCCTCATAGAAAAGCTTGCCGATGCGGCAGCAAGCCTCCGCTCTTGGTTTATCGTACTGCATAGTCCGGAACAATGCTTGCAGCCCTTTATCATGTTCATACAGCCGGAAGTAACAAGCAGAGAGCTTCAGGCAGGCGTTAATTTGATCCTCCACCCACCCTAATCCCGTTCTCAGGAATTTTTCATAATACTCTACCGCTTCCTCAAAAAACAGATTGTCTCTCAGCTCATTGCCGAAATAATAAAGATCACGAATGGACAGTTCTTTGCCAGCCGCCTGCTGCTTGCGGTAGATTTGCAGATTCCGGTCCGTGTAGGCTTTCTCCTTCCTGTGGGTTACCGCAGCTTCTCCATGGATAATATTCCCATACACATCCAGGTATTCATGAACCACGCCAATCCATTTGTAGCCTCTTTCCCGCTTCACGATCCGGTTCCGTCTTAAGCTGAAGGTTACATTGCCCTTGGCATCCATCCCGATATGATAGGGCAGGGTTACGCTATCAATAGAAGGGTCCAGGTTGCGGATAATGTCCGCTAACAGCTTCTGATCCTTCTCCAGGATGAGGTCATCTGCATCCAGCCACATCATGTAATCCTGGGTAGCCTTGCTGAAGGCATAATTCCGCGCAGCCGCAAAATCGTCGATCCAGGGAAACTCGTAAATCTGGGCGCCATAGGAGGCAGCTACCTCCTTGGTCCTGTCGGTGGAGCCCGTATCCACCACGATGATCTCATCCATAATATCCTTTACACAAGGCAAAAGACGGCCCAATGCATCCTCCTCATTTTTGGCGATCAGGCACAGACTTACCGTGACCTTCCGGCCATCCCGGATGTTCGCAGCTTTCACATGGTTCCCCTCCTTTTTCTCCTTCTTCTTGTATGCTTCAATTCCCGCTAAATCGGAATCACGGTAGATATGATAAGCCGGCAGGTGGGTATCCACATACAAGGACAATCCTAGAGCCGCGCTCCGGACACAGAAATGCCGGTCCTCCCCCCATAACGTCAGGTTCTGTATTTTCTTGAAGGAAACGCCAGCATACAGTGCTGCAGAACTGATCAATGTACAGGCGCCAAGTCCGCCAACCTCATACAGCCCGGGCCTCCGCAGCTTTTCCAGGAATTCCACCGTCCGTCTTCTGATCTCCTCATCCTCCAGCTTTTCACCGGCACGTGCTTCATACAGCGAATAGTGATCCGACACCCAGACCTGCGGCATTTCCGGACTGTTAGGCTGCCACCTGGTCCAAAAAATTGTGGATACAATATCCTTCTCCGCTTTGATCAATTGCTGCAGGGTATCCGGATGAATAACAAGATCGGAGTCGATGAGAAACAAATAATCAAATTGATTGGATTTGGCGTACTGAATCATACCATCCTTCATTTCCGCCACTTTCCATACCAATTCATCCGGCCAATAATGCGTGTTCTCGTTACGCACATAATCCGCAGTCTTTATCTCATACTTATTAAGCACAGTGCGGTCATGACGCTTCGAGAATTCAGTCAGCAGCTTTTTCGAAGCCTCATCCTTATTGTCATCCACAAAATAAAATTCCACATGCAATCCGCCGGTTTCCAGCTCCTCCAAGGACGTAAGGAATTCACTTAGAATGTCGGGCTTTTGGCAGATGGGACTGCCGATCAAAATTCTGGTTTGGCTCATTTTTTGCACCTCATTCAATAAGTTGTTCTCTTTAAAAAATATTCCGAACTCTCCACACTATGCCTACAACTGTCGGACCGGAATGGTTAAGTCCGTTATTGCATATAGTGGACCATGCCAATAAATTCTGATGAGGTGGATATGATGCTTGTACGGGATATCGAAAAGGCTCTCATTGCTGCCGAACAAAACGGCGCTGCCTTTGGGAACAGGACCCTTTCCAAAGGTGCGCTGGTTCACTTGTGCCGCCGCTTGGATAATACCAGAAGCTGGAATATACTCGAACTAGGAGGAGGACACAGTCCGATCTTCTGGGAGCAGCTTCATCTGCAAACCGGACTCCCCCTGATTCTGACCCACCTGGAGCATGATCCGGGATATGCCGCTATTTGGGAGGAAAAGCCGGTTGGCGAGGGATTTATCCATTTTTACAGACAAACCCTGCAGCAGCTCTCCGATGAGGAACGGAACGAGGTTTTTGCGAGTCCGGAGGTGGCCATGTCGGTTTGGAGCTCTTACGGGAAGCCGGTTTCCTCCGATTTGTTCAACCACTACACCATCCGCAATGCCTTTTTTGCTGAGGTGGATATGCTGCCGTTGGAACAGGAGTCCGTTGACATTCTCATTGTTGATGGACCGCATGGCAATGGCCGTTCTCTGGCCTTCCCGCTATTCTATAAGCATTTGAAGCCGGATGCCTTTGTACTGGTTGACGATTACGATCACTACCCGTTTATTGAGGATTTGCGGAGTCTGTTCCATATGGAAGAACTATTCCGCGACACACGCGGTGACTGCCGTTGGTTATTGGGACGGTTAACCGGCAAACAGACCTTTGCCTAAACCATCGTTGAGCGCCCATGGATAAACCCGAATATGAAAAAACCGACGGCATCCCTCCGTCGGTTCTTTGCGTTTTATTTTATTATTTGTCCGGTTCAGCCTGCATCCTCCCCAATTTCTGCAAGCACTGTTCATGGAACTCGGCAGCCCGGAAGCTTCCCATCCCGTTCAGGCTCAGATACTTGCCCTGATCCTCTCCCAACCGGAGGCATTGTGCGAATGCTTCTTCCGCTTGATCCCATAACTCCCATTCAAACAAAGCCCTACCCTTATAAAAATGAAGATCCACGTAGTCCGGATAAAGCAGCAGCGCCAGATCGATTCCGGGCCAAGCCCCTTGAATGCTGCCATGTCGGAGCATGATATCATATTTAAGTTTATACACCAACGCAGGGGGCAGTATGGAGGCTGAGACAAACCCTTTAATACACTCGTTGACCATATGGAAGGCTTGCTCATAATCCTTGGCACGATACCATTCGCTGGCCAGATGATATTCGCACCAATATTCGGACGGATCCGGTTCCTCCCCTTTAGCCAACAGACGCTGCCGGTTTTCCAGCTGCAGCTCAAGTAAACGCAGGTTACGTTGAAGCTTATTCTTCCGGTCCGTTTCCTCCTCCAGATATCCGTAATGATGCAGCTGCACGGGAAGAACCGGAATAGGCAGCTGGGGCATGGATTCCTCCGGCCAGACTGGCTGCTCATGCACCCGGCCTGAGAAACGGACCCCCTTGCCGTTTCGGAATAACCGGGTCTGTGTCCATTGATAGGCTTGGGTCACATCACTTTGACCCATGGAAACGCCTGTGTAGTTGATCACCTTCAGATTCAACGCATCCGCAGTGCTGTCTTTAACCAGCGTACGCAGCAGACGCGCTTCTGCCGGCTCCAACCGTTCGTCCGCATCCAGCCACAGAATCCATTCGGACCGTGCTGCCTGTATCCCCCAATTGCGAGCGTCTGCGAAGCTGTCGGTCCACTGGAAATCCAGAACCTTGGCTCCCATCCCGCGGCAAATTTCAGGCGTTCGGTCCCGGGACCCTGTATCCACCACAATACACGCATCTACTGCCGGTTGAACGCTTCGAAGGCAATCGGCAATGTGTGCAGCTTCATCCTTAACGATCATACATAAGGTAATCAGCGGACTCGTCATACAATCCTCTCCTCTCCACATCTCCTTATTACTGATTTATGTGGCGCTGGGCGAATTATGTGATCCATTCCTTCACACATTGCGGTCCAAATCAATACAATGGTAAAAATGGGCGGACTTCCAATTCATATTTACAGGTTGTCCCGAATAAGTATCATCTAGCGAACATGGAAGAGTAATTGATAGGTTTTGTGATTCAGCATGAGGAGGTTCTTGTATGTCCTTACCGAATATCCCTAATATTACGCCTTTAATCAGTCTGACGCGGGCTGAAGTCATCAATTTATTGTTATCGTCCATCGCTATGGAGGAAATCGGCTTATCCCATATCATGAATGCAGAAGGAGAGAAGATCCAACGGATTCTGCAATTTGAGAATGTTACATTGGAAGATATGCTGCGGATCAATCATAGCGTGGAACGGATTCTGCGGAACATCATTAAGAACCAGATGCTTTTACAATTTAAACTGGAGGATGTAATTAGTCTCGAAACGAGAGGGGATGATCCCAATTCCGACTATGAAGATCCCGAATGAAATCGGTGTAAATCTGATAGACTCAACGATATCGCTGGAAACTGCACTCTTTAAATTGTGGCGCTCCCGTGCTTTATTCTCTCCTTCTCTTCAGCGTGCTGTCCATCGGACCCCCAGCTTAACAACATCCGCAATGCCGGACTTTCTGGAAGGATGGGTCATGTTTACCCGCACCTTGATGTGGTTAAGATCCCAAATGGTCATTACAGCGCCGCGGATGAAGGGAATTCAATTTTTGATGCAGGTGGAGAACCAGCCCCGCAAGCTTGTAGATATTCAAAACGGGCTTAAACGGACTAATACGGCCGCCTTGAACAGTATCGAGGATATGATGGTATTATTGGTCTCTTTGGCACGCTGCACAAGCTATGGCGACCTCCGTTCTTCGGAATGGGATCGCCTGTTGCAGCCGGTTACGATGATGCTTCAACAATGCGACACGATTCTGCAGAGCATCATTACCAGCGGTCATTGGTTCGCTACCCTGGTTCCCTCTGATTTCGGCTCAACTGCGAGACAAGACTCCGGAATGCCGGAACGTCTTCAGATTCAGCGTTTGCTGAATGCTATCAAGATGGCAGATCGTCACCTTGCCAAGCTGCAGATTATGCAGGCAAACAATAGCAAGAAACGAAAAATGCTGATGGACCGTTTAGCTTCCATGTGCATTTATATGATTGACCTTCAGGACTCACCCAAGCATTTCTCCCGCGAGCCCTCCAAACCCTGGTTGAACAAAGGAGCCGGGGCCCATGCCCCGTTGGTTAATTTTGTGAAATAATGGACCAAGCGGACTGTCTGTTCGATAAACATAAACCTCTTCTTGGCGCATATGATGAAAAGGAAACCAAATAGGAGGGTACATTATGTCCGGTCTGAACCAGTTGCAGTCACGTTTTATTGTAGACACCGATGAACGGGTTGAACACATGATTTATGATCTGCCAAAGAGCTGGTGGAGCCGCCCTTACGAATATGCGTGGTGCTCCTCTTTTGTTTCGGATGAAGCCGTTGTCCTGGATGCGGCATGCGGCATTTCCCATCCTTTTAAATTTTTTCTGGCCGAACACTGCAAGATGACCTACGCTTGTGATTTGGACCCCAGAATCCTATCAACTGAATCTATTCTGAAGAATATCCGGGATGACATCGGGGTTCAAGAAGCTGAGGCGGCAGAGGTTAAACGGTATACCGCAGATACGCTGGCATTGGCACATGCCAATCTGACGAGTCTTCCTTATGAGAATGATCTCTTCGACCTGATTTTTTGTATCTCTGTCCTGGAGCATATGCCTGTGAAGGATTGCGTAAAAGCGATGGAGGAGTTCAAACGGACATTAAAGCCCGACGGTAAGCTTATCCTGACCTTCGATTATCCCACCGTCAATTTGAACGTAATGGACCGGATGTTTGATGAATTAGGCTTGGAATATGCGGACCAAGTGGACTATGCCTTGCCGGACCATGCAGTCCATAGCAAGATGTGGGGATCCCTTTATATTTTCCGGGCGGTGCTCCGCAAGCGTGCTTGAGGGATAGGATGACAATATTGGGCGGACAAGGAAAGATAAAATATATGGGTCCAAAAAAACGGGAAGCAAGGCCACTTCGGCCTCACTTCCCGTTTTTGAGTTGAGCTTATTGTGCGTATGGGCCTATTCCAGCCACTGGTAGTGGAAGAAACCTTCCTTGTCCGTACGCTCATAGGTATGGGCGCCGAAGTAGTCGCGTTGAGCCTGCAGCAGGTTAGCGGGCAGGCGGGCGGTGCGGTAGCTGTCGTAGTAGGACAGGGCCGAGGAGAAGGCCGGCACCGGAATGCCCAAACGGACTGCAGTGGACACCACCTTGCGCCAGGAATCCTGGTACTTGTGGATGACGCTGCTGAAGTATTCGTCCAGGAGCAGGTTCCGAAGCTCCGGATTGCGGTCGTAGGCATCCTTGATATTCTGCAGGAACGCTGCACGGATGATGCAGCCGCCGCGGAAGATCATGGCGATGCCGCCGTAGTCCAGCTCCCAGCCGTACTCCTCGGAGGCGGCCCGCATTTGGGCGAAGCCTTGGGCATAGGAGCAGATTTTGCTGGCGTAGAGAGCCTGGCGGACGGCTTCGATGAACTCGGCGCGTTCCGCACCCAGCTCAGCTCCGGCCGGGCCGTTCAGCACCTTGCTGGCCGCCACACGCTCTTCCTTCATAGCAGAGATGAACCGGGCGAACACGGACTCGGTGATAAGAGACAGATGCACACCAAGGTCCAGAGAGCTTTGGCTGGTCCATTTGCCGGTGCCCTTCTGTCCGGCTGTGTCCTTAATGATATCCACCATGGGTTTGCCCGTTTCCGGGTCGGTTTTGGTGAAGATATCCGCCGTAATTTCGATCAGGTAGCTGTCCAGCTCACCCTTGTTCCACTCTGCGAAGATTTCATGCAGCTCGGCAGGTGTCAGCCCCAGCCCGTCCTTCAGCAGCTGGTAGGCTTCGCAGATCAGCTGCATGTCGCCGTATTCGATGCCGTTGTGAACCATCTTCACATAGTGGCCGGCTCCGTCCGGTCCGATGTAAATGCAGCAGGGATCCCCCTTCACCTTGGCGGAGATCGCCGTCAGAATGGGAGCAACCAGCTCGTAAGCATCCTTTTGGCCGCCCGGCATAATGGAAGGCCCCTTCAGTGCACCTTCCTCGCCGCCGGATACGCCTGTGCCGATGAAGCGGAAGCCCTTGGCCTCCAGCTCCTTGTTGCGGCGCTGGGTGTCCGGGAAATAGGCGTTGCCGCCGTCGATGAGAATATCCCCTTGGTCCAGGTAAGGCAACAGCTGGTTGATGGTGTCATCCGTCGGTTTGCCTGCCTTCACCATGATCAGAATCCGCCGCGGCGTCTCCAGGGATTGAACAAACTCCTCAACAGAGAAGGCCCCCTTCAGGTTCTTCCCCGGGTTCTCTTCCAGAATTTCCTTCGTCTTCTCGGGAGAACGGTTATATACGGCAACCGAAAATCCTCTGCTCTCAATGTTCAGAGCCAGGTTCTTGCCCATAACCGCCAGACCGACTACTCCGATTTGCTGCTTGGACACGGGTTTCTCATCCTTTCTGATTCTGGAATCACTTTGGTTCGGGTTACCCGGAGGCCGGGAGCCGCAGCCGCATGAGGTGCGAGCACCAACGTTAGCCGCCATCGCTACTGCTGTCCTTCGCTATTGCCACCGCATTCGCCACTGCCGCCGTTTTCGCCACTACTACCACCTTCGCCACTGCCGCCACTTTCGTAACGGACAGACGATCCGCTATTCCTTCTGTTTGCCCGTTTTTGAAGACTTAACGGACACCAGATCCGCTATTCAGTCCCCTGGCCGCCAAAAACGGCCTTTATCAGCAATATAACGGATTCTGAGTCCGATTCATATGCCGAATGACGGATTTTGCAGGAAATAACGGATTTCAGGTCCGTAAGCAGTACGGTTGGGTTGAGCGGCGGCTGCAGTTGCGGTTGAGCTTACGGCTGCTGAGCTCCAGTCGCTTCCACCAGGTAAATAATCTTATATCGTCATGGCTCCGAAGCCGCCGTCCACCCGCAGAAGCGAGCCGGTGACAAAGCTGGACGCCTTCTCGGAAGCCAGGAAAACCGCTGCTCCCTGTAGCTCGTCGGCGGTGCCGAAACGTCCCATGGGCGTATGCCGCATAATGCTCTCCACCCGCTCGGGAGAGAGAATCTGGCGGTTCTGCTCCGCCGGGAAAAAGCCCGGAATAATAGCATTGACCCTGACGCCGCCGGGAGCGAATTCCCGGGCCAGGTATTGGGTAATATTGTTGACTGCGCCCTTGGAGGCAGAGTAGGTAAACACCTTGGACAGCGGCGGACCGGAGGATACGGAGGAGATATTGATAATGCTGCCTCCCCTGCCGGATTCCATCATGACCTTGCCGAAGATCTGGCAGGCCAGCACCACACTCTTCAGGTTCACATCCATAATCTTGTCCCATTCTTCCATGGGAAGCTCGAAAAAGGGAGTGGCGCTGTTGACGCCCGGACAATTCATCAGGACATCCACGTGCCCGGTCCAGTCCAGCACCTCCTGAAGCACACGCTTCAGATCGTCAGGATTAACAGCGTCCGCCTGGAAGGCCTTGGCCTTGCCGCCGGCTGCCTCTACCTTGGCGCATACCGCCAGGGACTTCTCCTGATTGCGCCCGACGATGGCCACGTGAGCGCCATGCGCGCCCAAGCCTTCCGCCATAGAGCCGCCGAGTGTACTGTTGCCGCCGATAATAACAGCCGTTTTTCCGGTTAAATCGAACATGTTCACGCCTGAATCGTTCCTTCCCGTATTCAAAATTTGACGAAGCTGAAGCTGAAGAAACTACAGTTGCTCCTTCTGGAATGCGGCAATTTCGTCAAATTCCCGGCTCAACTGATGATACACTTTTTGGTAAAGGGGTGTCAAACGCTTATAGACGTCGTGGTTCTCCTGCTGCTTCACATGACGCGTTCCTGCCTTGACCCAATTGTGGATACCGTTGAAATCCTTGACCTCGCCCATGGCGAACAGCCCCAGCTGGGCTGCTCCCAGTCCGGAGGCCTCGATGGCGTCCGGAACGGACAGTGTAGTACCCATGACATCCGCCAGCATCTGGCGCCAGAATTCGGAGCGGGCAAAACCGCCGGACGCCCGGATTTCCTCAGGCTCGCCTACCAGGCCGGTCAATGCCTCCGCCACGGAGTGGATGCGGTACATAACCCCCTCCAGCACAGCGCGGATCATATGGCTCTTGGTATGGGCCAGGGAGAGGCCGAAGTATACGCCTCGGGCATTGGCATTCCAGTACGGCGCCCGCTCTCCTGCCAGCAGGGGCAGGAAGATCAGACCGCCGGAACCGGCAGGCACTGATGCGGCCAGTTGGGTGAGGTAGTCGTAGGGGTCCATCCCCCGGCGTCTCCCCTCCTCGGCCTCCAAGGTCGCCAGGGTATCCCGCACCCAGCGGAACATAATGCCACCGTTGTTGATGGCGCCGCCTACCACCCAGAAGTCCTCCTTCAGGGCGTAGCAGAACAGACGTCCCTCCGGATCGGTCAAGGGCTTGCGGGTCACCGCCCGCACAGCGCCGCTGGTGCCGATGGAGACGGCCCAGACACCATGCTCGAAGGCACCGGAGCCCAGGTTGGCCAACACGCCGTCAGAGGCACCGACTACGCCCGGAGTTGAGGGTTGGATGCCCATACGGCGGGCGATGCCCGCTTCGATCCCTTCCATCACATGGACAGTGGACACGGGAGTCGACAGGCGGTCCGGCGTAATGCCGGCCAGCGCCAGCGCTTCCTTATCCCACTCCAGATGGTTCAGATTAAACAGCCCCGTGGCGCTGGCAATGGAATAATCCACTACATACTGCCCGAACCAGCGGTGCATCACATATTCCTTGATACCAATGAACTTGTAGGCGTTCTGATGGATGTCCGGCATACTCTCCTTCATCCATACCAGCTTCACGAAGGGAGACATGGGATGGATAGGCGTACCGGTGCGCATATAGATGGAGCGGCCCTTATGCTCCTTCTTAATGATATCTGCCGTTTGCACAGCCCGGTTATCCGCCCAGGTGATCAGGTTGGTCAACGGTTTGCCCTGCTCATCCACGGCAATGAGTCCGTGCATAGCGGAGCTAAAGGAGATACACAGCAGCTTCTCCGCCGGAATATCCGCTTTGGTCATCACTGCCGCCACCGCTCCGGTGACGGCCTCACAGATTTCGTCCGGGTCCTGCTCCGCCACATCCGCCCGTGGGGTGAACATGGGGTACTCCACGGAATGGCCGGCCATCACGTGGCCGTCCGTTCCGCGAATCACCAGCGTCTTGGCGCTGGTAGTGCCGATATCTACTGCCAGAATATAAGGCTTCGCTGCCAGTTGACTCATGTTAGAAAAGATCCCCTTCCTCGTTGAATGCCAGCTCATAAGGCTCTGACAGAATCTCAATATCCGGATGGCCCTTGGCCTCCTCCAGAAGGGTTTCGGAGATTTCGATTTCACCCAGGTGCAGGGTATCCCGGATCCGGACCATCCTGCAGGTGGTGTAGTCCAGAATGTTGCAGGTTTTCACCGCCGCCTGAATGGTCAGCTTTTGGTTGGCCAGGGTGGTGGCGATTTTGGTGGGTGCGCATACGGTAGAGGTCAGGCCGTTGGCATAGGTTGCCGGGCGGTCCATTTTGTCCACCAGGCGCTGGGTAGTAAAGTCCGCTGTGCCCACACCGTTGGCATTGCCCTTGGTTTCCGGCGTCAGGTCCATTACCGCCATCTTGGTCACATCCGGACCGCCATGGGCGTACGGAGTAGGATAACGGCCGGTGATATTGGGGTCCATGCCGTCGCCGCTGATATTTTTGCCGATGTAGTCGATCACCAAAACATCCAGCTGATCGAAGAGAATCCGCGGCAGACGGGACTTGGCTTCCTTCAGAAGCTCCTCCTCGCGGCTTTCGATATCGGCTGCAGGCAGAGCCTCCACGCCGCAGGTTTCATCATAGGCATTCTCAATCAACGCGATGCCGAATACAATGGGCAGCTTGCCCAGCATAATGTTGGCCATCGCCGGCACATTCTCGGCCATGTACTTAAAGCCCAGCTGATGGCAGGCTTCCGCGCCCTTTTGCTTGCCCAGGCCGATGGAGATCATCTTCATGATCCCGCTTTCGATCCGGCCGCGGAAGGCGGTGTGGGGTTTAACCCGGTTGATGACCACAATAGCGTCGGCTTCGTTGGCGTATTTATCCACGTAAACCGGCAGGCCGTTGGGCAGTTCGTCCAGCTTCACCACTTCCATGGTGGAGCGGATGGAGACTCCCATGGTGTCCTCATCGATGCCCAGGTGGTGCAGCACTTCCTTCTGGCCTTCGGCTGTAGCCCCGCCGTGGCTGCCCATACAAGGCACAATGAAGGGCTCTGCGCCGATGGACTTGATGGCGTCCACAGTAGCGCGGGTGATGGCCGCAATGTTGGCGATGCCCCGGCTGCCTACGGCAACCGCTACCTGCTGGCCGGGTTTGATGGCGTCCAGCGTTCCCGGCTTTTTCAGCTCTTCCTGGAGGGTGGCAACCGGATCGGCAAGCTTCGTATTATCAAAACGCTGGCGGATGCGCACGACCCGGGGTACCGGAATATCGCGCAGCAGGGTTTCCAAGATGCTCATGGATATAACCTCCGTATATTTACATAATGGTGGGGATGCCTAGACCTTATTTATTCAGCAGGCGCAGATGCTTCCCGATATGGGCGGCCAAAGCGGCGTCATACTGCTCCTCTTGTTCGGACAGGGTATGGAAAAACTCTGTTTTGAACAAAGGCTCGCCCGCTTCGTTCTTCGCTTGCAGCAGCAGTCCGTAAGTAATGTGAAGCAGCTGTCTGGCATTGTTGTCATCCATATAAGTATGAAGGGCGCTGTCCTCGGTTTGGTCCAGAGGTTTGATGGCGGTAATATCCGTAGTCACGTGATAGTATGCCTTCGCCTCCAGGAAATGCTCCAGCGCATACGCGTGCATCTTCCGGTACAGCTGCGGGTTGAACTTGGCCACGATCCGCACTGCCTCCAGCCAGTTGGTGCCAGCGGTTTTCACATGGAAACGGCCTGTGGTATGTTTGGCCACCAGCGGGAATACAGAGAACTTGTCGCTTCCCGAGTGGATGGAGAGCTTGTAGCCGAATTGGTCGGCAATGGCTGCGTGAACCTCCAGCTCCTTCTCGAACTGCACCAGGTCGCCGATGTAATCGATGCCCTTCTGGAATTCGCCGCAGAAGCGGGGGGCCATGCTGTGGATGGAGATTTCCCGGTCGTACAGCTCCTTGGCCACCAGATAGTGAGAGGCGGGATCCGTCGGGGTTTCCGTTTCGTCGATGGAAATTTCGAAGTCCACCACTCGTCCGGCATTGACAATATAGGTTACGTAAATATAGACCATAAATTCAATGGCTTCGCCATAAATCAGAACATTCTTCATCAGGCTCTTCTTATCGAAGGTCAGACGGTGCTCCTTGGCTTCGAATTCCAGATCCAGATATTTCTTCTCGTAGTAGCTGCGGCGTTCCTCGGATACGGTCAGATACTTGGCTTCCAGCTCGGCATCGGACAACCCTTCGATGGTGTTGTCGATCTTCTCGGAGCAGTCCAGCGTCAGCATGGTGAAGCCCATGTCCAGGGACATCTTGATGTCCGCCTCTACCTTCAGATGGTCACCATCGGCGCCAAAGCCGTCCTTGTACCCCTCTTGGAAAGCGGCGAAGCATGCTGCGTCCACAACTTGGTTGTAATCGCGGCCTGTCAGGCTGAGCTCGCGGATGCTTTGCTGGGCCAGAACCGGGCGGATATCCCGTCCGCGGACGGTTTGGATATGACCCGGTGAAGCCAGTCCCAGCCGGTCGCCCAAGCCGATGGTGGAGATTCCTGTGCCGAAGGCCCGCGGTACGGTGTACAGGAGGTATTTATTCAGCACCAGCCGGTTCTCATGGGTCAGGGGGCAGATTTTGCCGCCGTCCTCTTCCCGGCCGGTCAATTCATCGTAGAAGGACCCGCTGCCTGCGGCCAGGATGAACTTTTCATCGCCGTGTTTGACCATGAGCAGGGTAGCGCCATCTTGAACCGTATAAGAACCCGGATAAATTTTTACGCCCCACTCTCCAGTTGTCTCGCCTTTTTTCAAACCTTCCATTGCTTTAGCATAGACACCCACAGTCAATCGCCTCCATAATTTGGTTAGTTTTCGCTTACATAGGGTTTGTTTTGGCAAAAAACACCGGCCCTATATCCACCAGCTTCTTCTGCGTCAGGCGTCAAAAGCGGGTAGGAATATTGAATGGGTTGAGCCGTTAAATTTTTTCTTGCCAAATCCCCTGATTTATGAGCTAAGCCTTTGTTGGCTCTGCTACCGATTCACGCACCACCAGCTCCGTACGCAGATAGATAATATCCGGAGCCAGGGTTTTCTGCTCGATGCTCTCCAGGAGCACAAGCGCCCCTTGTCTGCTGATTTCTTCGATAGGCCGCTTGACCGTGGTCAAGGCCGGGGACAGGTAAGCGGAGAACATGCTGTCGTCGAAACCCGCCACGGAAACATCCCCGGGGACCTGCAGTCCCGCGTCAAACACCGCTTTCACAGCCCCTACAGCCATATCGTCGTTCATGCAAAAAACGGCGGTTGGCCGTTCCGGCAGTTCGAGCAATTGGAGCATAGCCGTATACCCGCTTTTCAAGTCATAGCTTGCCCCAACCTGGTAGGATTCCTTCAATTCAATTCCGGCATCCTGCAACGCGCGGACAAAGCCGTCTCTCCGCTCCACAGTAGAATGGAAGTTTTGCTTACCGGAGATAATCGCAATGCGGCGATGCCCTTTTTTGATCATATGATTCACGACCCTATAGGAGCCGTGGGAATCATCGGACAGAATATTGATGGCCTTCAGCCCCTCCACCTTGCGGTTCAGCACGATATGGGGAATTCCCGCCTCGGACAGATGATGCAGGAAAGGATCATCCTTGGCGCTTTGGCTCATGACAATCACACCATCGAAGCTTTTGCGGTGAATGCTGCGATAATGCTCGTAGTCGTCGATCCCCCGCACCACCAGATTATACGTATCCTTCACTACACTGTTTATACCCCGAACCGTCTCATAGAAAAACCCGGCCGATGTGCCGGTATTCAATGTGGAGAAGAATAAACCGATATTATAGGAACGGTCCATGACCAGGCTTTTGGCGCTGAAATTAGGGGTATAACCCATCTCCTGTGCCAGCAGCTTGATCTTCTCCTTGGTTTCGGAGTTAATCAGGGGACTATCGTTCAACGCCCGCGATACGGTGGTGTGGGAGACCTGCGCCAACCGGGCGATATCCTTGATTGTAACGTTCATCGCGTTCACCTCGATACTCATGATACCACATCATGCACACGTTAACAATCCAAAAAATTGAAAGAGCCCGACTTATTGTCCGGACTCCTTTCACCTTTTTAAAATTCGGCTACCCTTCAGCATTCCAGCATGATCAACTCCCGTCTCATCTCTTCTAACCGGCCTTTGGATTTCTCCACCGCTTCCGTGTCCCCCAGCATCATGGCGTCAAACAGAGTGGATAGCTCGTAGTCCATCTCCAGCTTCAGCACCGGCGCCCGTTCCTCCGCGCGCTTGGACTTAAACGCCTGAATGATCTGCTCCGTCGTAATCATTGGCTCCCGTTGGAATAACACCTTATGCTCCACCCCCGAAATCTCCACCGACCGGATGATTTCCCCGAACATAATGTTTTCGATCAGGATCTGCCGGTCCCGGAAACGTTTGACTATGGCATGGCCGCGGGTATCCCCGATCATTTTCTCCATGAGCTCCGCCAGCTTTTCGTCCTTTATGGAATAGTTACCCACAATTTTGTATTTATCACCGACCCGCTGAAATTTCAGCTTCACCAGCTTGCGCCCTGACCGGATGGATATGATAAAATGCTGGTCGCTCTCGTTCCAGTACAGGGAAAACCCCTCCTGGATCAACGCCTTAATGAAAAAACGGATTTGCCGTCGATCAAATCTCAGCTCCAGGTTGCAATATTCCACCTCATGACTCTTATTCACGGCAATCCCTCCTTGATGGTGGTCCTCCCCATGTTTCATTGATCCGTTTCCGGCTTAAAAAACAAGTAGACTCAAATTTGGGAATGATTAGAATGATCACTTTTACTGAATGTTCTGAAAATTAATGCTTTCCTCCATCTTATTATGAAATGTATGTTTTAGCAACTTGGTTTATTGACTATTTATTTGCCGGACAATGAAAAATGTAAGCGAATACAATTTTCCTCTTAAGAAAAAATTAGGATTTGGAGACGCAACGCCCCTTGTCATCCTGCGTATATGGTTGTAATACTCCGGTAATCAGATTTGTAATCAATTTAACATCATGGATTAACCTAATCTTAAGGTTGGGCGGATATAATCAACAGGTATACGGAGATACTATGGCCTAAACGAACAGGAAGGTGATGGAATTGGATTCCCTCTATGCCAGAAAAACGTTAACAAGCGCGGTTGCTTTATCCCTGGTGCTGTCCGGTTGTCTGCTGGTGGGAAGCGGGAGCGCAAGCGCCTCCGCAGCCGGTTCCTTCAGCCTGAGCGCCAAGGGCCAGCAAGTACAGCGTTATGCCAGCCTGAAGGATCTCCAGAACCGCTGGCGCAAGCAGGCTGTGGAGCTGCATAAAGCGGGACCCCACTTCTACGAGGAAACGGCGCAGATTCTCGGTATCGAGAAAGCGGCTCTGACCGATCAGCTGAAGTCCGGGAAGAGTATTGTGGATATTGCCAAGGAAAAAGGGATTAGCGAAACCGCCCTCCTGGAAAAGATTATGGCCGGCCGTTCGGCGAAGCTGGAGGAGGCCGTGCAAGGCGGCAAGCTGACCCGCGAGCGTGCGGATACCATCAAGACCAAAATGCAAAGTCATCTGGCCCAGCAGCTGAAGCATAAAGGCCTCTTCGAAGAAGAGCCCGGCCAGCCCCACCATAAGCGGGGAGACATGATTCCCCATCTGGGGCCGGAGAAGCTCTCCGGGATGCTGGGAATGAGCAAGGATGAGCTGGTGGCTCAGCTCAAAACCGGAAAATCCCTGGCGGAGATTGCCGCTGAGAAGGGAATTTCCAAGGATGAGCTCATTGCCAAAATCAAGGATGAGCTGACCCCGGCGCTGGAGAAGGCCATCGAGCGCAAGCCGCCGCTGGAGAAGGAAAACAAGGAAAAGGGCAAGGAAAATGACAAGGGCAAAAGCAAATAAAACCGGAGACGTCAACCTCCTTCCCGCCACATGCGGGAGGAGGTTTTTTGCTGGCCGCGGGGACGGGAAGGCATCCGGGCTTATGCCGCCATCCAGGCTGGTTTCCCGAAGCCAACGCTCCCGCATCCTCAAAAAAAGGGCGGCCCACAATTGCGGGCCACCCCATATCCTATTTTTCCTCCGGCACTTCCGTCACCAGACCGGCGAACAGCGCAAGCACAAACTGCTCGGAATCGAAATCCTGCAGGTCGGTCATCTTCTCGCCCAGTCCCACCAGCTTCACCGGAATGTTCATATCCTGGCGGATGGCGATGACGATCCCGCCCTTGGACGTGCTGTCCAGCTTGGTCAGCACCAGTCCGGTCACGCCGCTTTTGTCGCCGAACAGGCGGGCCTGCTGCAGCGCATTCTGTCCCGTATTGGCGTCCAGCACCAGCAGCACCTCATGGGGAGCATCGGGAATTTCCCGCTTGATTACGCGGAAAATTTTGTTCAGCTCCTCCATCAGATTGGACTTGTTCTGCATCCGTCCGGCCGTATCGCACAGAAGGATGTCCACCTCCCGGGTTTTCGCCGCCTGAATAGCATCGAACATGACCGCCGCGGGATCAGCGCCGGCCTGCTGCTTGATCACGTCAACGCCTACCCGCTGGCCCCATACCTCCAGCTGTTCAATGGCTCCGGCACGGAAGGTATCTCCCGCCGCCATCAGCACCTTTTTACCCTCCTGCTTGAAACGGTGAGCCAGCTTACCGATGGTGGTCGTTTTGCCAACGCCGTTGACGCCTACGAACAGGATGACCGTCAAGCCGGAGGGGGCCATAGTCAGAGTGGCATCCCCTTCCGCATCCAGCAGTCCGATCAGCTTCTCCGACAGAACCGGACGCAGATCGGAGGCATCCTCGATCCGGCGCTTTTTGACCTCCGCCCGGAGCTCGTCCATCAAATCCATCACCGTATTCACACCTACGTCGGCGCCGATGAGAATTTCCTCCAGCTCCTCGTAGAATTCCTCGTCAATTTTCTTCCGGCGGACGAACAGGTCCTCCACCTTTTCCACAAACGCATCCCGCGTTTTGGCCAGCCCTTCCTTGAAGACCGTGGTGACCGCTTCGGTTTTGCTGGAAATGCTCTCTTTTAGTTTACGAAAAAAGCTCATGGTCTCCTCCTGGAGTCATAATGGTTCTTTTGCTTGTTGCTTTACCGCATTCCCAGTAACCCTTGTTTGCTACGTTCGCCGTACTTACGGACACCAGAGCCCTTAATCGGCATTTTTAGCGCCAATCTGAAGTCTAACGGACACCAGGAGCCTTATTGAGCTGAAAATTCGCCTCCGCCACCATCATTCCCGCAAATAGAGTCACTGGAGTCCGTTAGTAAGCCAATTCCCCCGTTTTGAGGTAAATAGCGTCTCTCCGGTCCGTTAACATCAGACGCCTACGCCGATACCGCCGCTTCCTCCAGCTCCTCCAGACGGACGGAGACCAGCTTGGAAACGCCGCCTTCCTCCATGGTGACGCCGTACAGCACATCGGCCTCCTCCATAGTACCCTTGCGGTGGGTGACCACAATAAACTGGGTCACATCCGAGAACTCCCGCAGGTAACCGGCATACCGGGCCACATTGGCTTCGTCCAGGGCCGCCTCCACCTCATCCAGCACACAGAAGGGCACAGGCTTCACATGGAGAATGGCGAACAGCAGGGCAATCGCCGTTAACGCCCGCTCGCCGCCGGAGAGCAGCTGCAGGTTCTGTGTTTTCTTCCCTGGCGGCTGGGCGATGATTTCGATGCCTGTATCCAGGGGCATAGCCGGGTCCACCAGAACCAGGTCCGCACGGCCGCCGCCGAACAGCTTGGCGAACACCACCGTAAAGTGGGAGCGGATCTGGTCGAAGGTCGCACGGAACCGCTTGGACATCTCCTCGTCCATCTCCCGAATCACTTGGTACAGCGATGCCTTGGCGTCCAGCAAGTCCGCCTTCTGGCCGCTCAGGAATTCGTAACGCTCGCTGACTCTGGCGAACTCGTCGATAGCCCCCAGATTCACCTCGCCCAACCCGTGGATCTCCCGCTTCAGCTCCCGGACCTTCGCTTGGGCCGCAGGCACATCCTCCGGTGCCGGGTAACGGGCTTTGGCCAGCTCATAGCTCAGCTCGTACTCCTCACCCAGCTTTTTCAGGAGATTGTCCAGTTCCACATCCAGCCGGTTCATCCGTACCTCAGTCTGGTGAAGACTCTCCTCCACTACCTTCAGAGCATTGCGCTGCTCCCGGGTATGGTTCTCCTCTTCCTCCAGCTTCCGGTGCCACTCGGCCCTCGAAGCCCGCTTGAAGTCCGTCTGCTCTGTACATTCCCGCTTCTTAATGGACAAATGGTTCAACAGCTCACGCTGCTTTACCATCTCCTCGTCGTTCAAGGCAATTTCCCGCTCCAGCTGAGCCACCATCAGCCGGTTCTGCTCCAGCTCCCCGGTCTGGACCGCTACATCCGAGCGCATCCGCTCCTCCTGGCCGGACAAGGATTCCTGCTCCTGGGCAATGGAGGCCACCTTCACCTTCAGCTCCGTCAAGGCGCCGACCAGCTCTTCTTTGGCCAACTCACTCTGCTTGCGGACCAGCTCGGCCTCACGGATCGCTGTCTGAAGCTCCTTTTCCGTTGCCTCAAGTGCGGCCGCCTGCTCCTGGGCGTGTTTGCGCTTTAAGGTAAACTCATCGGTTTCCAGAGACACCGCATCCCCGTCCTGGGCATGCAGCTCCAGTTGCTCCTTGGCATGGACCCACTGCTTCTGCAGCGGAGACACCTCCGCCAGGAGACGCTGCTCGTCGCCGCGTTTGGCTTCCCCAGCCTGACGCAGCTCTTCCAGCCGTTCATTGTCCTTGACCAGGTCCACCTTCATCACCTGGGCCTTACGGCGCAGCTCGTTCAACTGACCAACGGAGTGTTTGATCTCCACGTCCAGCTCTTCAATTTGCCGCTGGCGTCCCAACAGGTTGGAGGACTTCTTCTGCAGGCTTCCCCCGGTCATGGAGCCGCCGGGATTCACCACGTCGCCCTCCAGGGTAACCACCCGGAACCGGTACTGGCAGCGGGCGGCAATCCGGTTGGCATCCTCCAGACGCTCCGCTACAATCACATTACCCAGCAAACTGCCTACAATATCAGCGTATGCCGGAGCGAAGCTGACCAGATTCACTGCCAAACCCACAAACCCGTCCAGTCCCGAGATGGAACGGACCTCATGATCCGGAATCGAACGGGCACGAATAACATCTAACGGCAGGAAGGTCGCCCGTCCCAGCTGCTTGCGCTTCAGGAAGGCAATAGCCTCCCGGCCGTTTGCCTCATTCTCCACCACCACATGCTGCATGGCGCCGCCAAGGGCGGTTTCCATAGCCAGCTCCACCTGGGCAGGCACCTTCACCAGCTCCGCAATAGCGCCGTGAATACCCCGCAGCCCGTCCATCGGCCGGTTCTTCGCCTTCAGAACCTCCTTGACGCCATGCATAAAGCCGTCATAATCATTCTGCATTTCGCGCATGGTATCCCGGCGTGAGGTGAGGGCGTCCAGCTTTTGCTCCCACTTGCGCACAGCCCCCTGAAGCTCCTCCAGAAGCCCCTGCCGCTCCCGCATACTCTGGGACAACTGCAGGAACTGGCTGCGCAGATCCTCGGATTCCTTCTGGACGACGGAAAGCTCCTCCTCCAAAGCGGTTTTGCGCCGCTCAAATTGGATAAGCTCCTCCTTCCAGCGGGCCCGCTCCTCATCCAGCCGTCCGCCTCGTTTGGCCAGGCTTTCGATCTGCTGCTCTGCATAACGGGCCTCATGTTTGGCCTGGGCCATTTTGTTCAGCGTCTCCAGAAGCTCACCCTTCAGGCGCTCCTCCTCGTCGCTTTTGGTCCCACCGGCAACCGCCAGCAGCTTCTCCTCTTCCTCCCGGAGAGCGCTTCTCGCCGAGGCCAGACGCTCCTTCACATCCACCATAACGGTGGCAATCCGTGAAAGCTCTGCATTCCTCTCCGCCAGACGCTTATCCTGGGATTCGGTCACCTGCTCCATCTGCAGCCGGTTGGCCGACAGATTTTTGCTCCGTTCCCGCAGCACCTCGCCTTGACCCTCGCACTTCTCAAACTCCTCGCTTAACGCAAGCAGCGTTTCCTGCAGCTTCTGCAGCTCCTCATCGAGTCGCCGGGTTTCCCACCGGTGGGTTTCCAACTGGGCATCATGGGCGTTCACCACCGTGGCGAGCTCCAGCTGCTCATTTTTGAGCCCCTCCATCTTGCCGTTGGTCTCCGACCACTGACTGTAAATCTGGTCGATCTGATGCACATACACCGCAATTTCGCTGGCCTTCAGCACTTCCTTCAGTTCCTTGAACCTCACGGCCTTGCGGGACTGCTCCTGCAGCGGGGCGATCTGGTCCTCCAGCTCGGACACCAGATCATGGATCCGCAGCAGATTCTGCTCGGTATCCGACAGCTTGCGCTCCGCCTCTTTTTTGCGGGATTTATATTTGACAATGCCGGAGGCCTCCTCAAAGATCCCTCTGCGGTCCTCCGACTTGGTACTCAGAATTTCCTCAATCCGGCCCTGGCCGATAATGGAATAGGCTTCCTTGCCGATGCCCGTATCCATAAACAGCTCGGTGATATCCTTCAAGCGGCAGGACTGCTTGTTGATGAGATATTCACTGTCCCCGTTCCGGTGCACCCGGCGGGTAACCGTAACCTCGCTGTAATCCAGGGGCAGCGCCCGGTCTTCATTATCCAGTGTCAGCGACACCTCGCTGAAGTTCACGGCCTTGCGGCCATCGCTTCCGGCAAAAATGACATCCTCCATTTTGCCGCCGCGGAGCGACTTGGCGCTCTGTTCGCCCAGCACCCAGCGGATGCCGTCGGAAATATTGCTTTTACCGCTGCCATTGGGCCCGACTACCGCAGTAATGCCGCGGACAAATTCCAGCTCCGTTTTGTCCGCAAAGGACTTAAAGCCCGCCAATTCGATACGCTTCAAAAACATGTTTTGCGTTCACCTCACAGCTATTGTAACATAACCCGCCCGGTTGAAAATAGGCACCCTTACCCGCTTCGCCCGGCCTTACGGACAGCTTCACGCCATGCTGGAGGCCCTATCCCTCTCGCTTAAGGAACCGGCACCTAAAGCCAAAGGGATAGAAAGACTTCAAGCATCCGCACCCTTGCCCAACTGAGACAAGGCCTTGGCCGCCGCTTCCTGCTCCGCTTCCTTCTTGGAGCGTCCTGTCCCATGGCCCAGCAGGGTCTCGTCCATCCAAACCTCCGCCAAAAACTGCTTCTCATGGGCAGGCCCGCGCTCGTCCACAATCCGGTATTCCAAGGAAGAGCTGCCCTGCTGCTGCACCAGCTCCTGGAGCTGAGTTTTGTAATCAGCCATCTGGCTCCTGCCCTCCCAGGAAATATGGGGGAACATATGGGCCCGCAGAAAGGTCTGAACTGCCGCCAGCCCCTGATCCAGATACAAAGCCCCGATAAACGCCTCGAACACGTCAGCCAGCAGTGCGGGACGGGATCTCCCTCCTGTCATTTCCTCCCCTTTGCCCAGCAGCACAAACTCCCCGAAGCTTAACGTCACCGCATGTGTCACCAGTGAAGGCTCACAGACAATAGAAGCCCGCTGCTTGGTCAGCTCCCCCTCGGAGCGCTCCGGGTACTTGGCGTACAGGAACTCCGATACCGTCAATTCCAGTACCGCATCCCCCAGAAACTCCAGACGTTCATTATCCTTGCTCACCGTCATCCGGTGTTCATTTACATAAGAAGAATGGGTAAAGGCCTGCCTTAGCAGCTCCGGATTGCGGAATGCCACTCCCAGCTGCTTTTCCAGTTTTCTCAAATCGCTTCCCAAGGTTATTCCCTCCCCCGTTCAATGAAAACGCAAGCGGAGTTGAGCCGCCTTGCAGCCCCCCGCTTGCGTGTTCGCGAACCCGTATCTCATGCAGCACGCCGTAGGGCGTTACGCTTCGTATTTCTTGAAAATAATGGTGGCATTGTGTCCGCCAAAGCCGAAGGAATTGGACATGGCCGCCTTCACCTCCGCCTTGCGGGGGATGTTGGGCACATAATCCAGATCACAATCCTCATCCGGGTTGTCCAGATTGATAGTGGGCGGAATCATGCCGTTCCTCAGGGTCAAGGCAATAATAACGGCTTCCACACCGCCCGCCGCTCCCAGCAAATGCCCGGTCATGGACTTGGTGGAGCTGACCGGAACCTTATACGCGTAGTCGCCGAAAACGGTCTTCACTGCAGCCGTTTCCGCCTTGTCGCCAGCCCCGGTGGAGGTGCCGTGTGCGTTGATATACCCGATGTCCTCCGGTGTCATTCCCGCACTGCGCAGAGCATGCTTCATGCACCGTGCCGCACCTTCGCCGCCCGGAGCCGGATCGGTCATATGATGCGCATCGGCGCTCATGCCGTAGCCCACCACTTCCGCATAAATCCGGGCACCGCGCTTCATCGCATGCTCCAGGGATTCCAGCACCAGAATGCCGGAGCCCTCGCCCATCACAAAGCCGTCCCGGTCCTTATCAAAGGGCCTGCTGGCCTTCTCGGGTTCGTCATTACGGGTGGACATGGCCCGCAGGGCACAGAAGCCTGCCATCCCCATGGGCACGATGGTCGCTTCGGCACCGCCGCAAATCATCACATCGGCCTCGCCGTCCCGGATCAGCCGGAAGGAGTCCCCGATGGAATGCGTTCCCGTGGCACATGCAGTAACCGCCGTGCTGTTGGGGCCTTTGGCTCCGGTCAGCATGGAAATCTGTCCGGAGGCCATATTGGCAATCATCATCGGGATAAAAAACGGACTGACCCGCTTGGGGCCTTTTTCCATGAGAATGGTATGCTGCTCTTCCCAGGTTTGCAGGCCGCCGATGCCGGAGCCTACATACACGCCTACCCGCTCGGGGTCAGCATTCTCGCCGATGGTAATTCCTGAATCCTTCAGCGCAGCCTGGCTGGTCACCACGGCAAATTGCACGAAGCGGTCCATCTTGCGGGCTTCCTTGCGGTCCAGATAATCCTCCGGCTTAAAATCCTTAATGGAAGCGGCGATTTTCGTCGGATAATCGCTGACATCCATACTCTCCACAAGGGACACGCCCGACTTGCCTTCCATCAAATTACCCCAGAAGGTGTCCAGTTCCCGGCCCAATGAAGTCATTACGCCCATTCCGGTCACTACAACTCGTTGCGTCAACTTCTATCACCTCGGTATCCATGCGTTATGGTCAAAAACAGGTACAAGCCTCATCTATATGGAACCCCTTCCCGTCCGGAGGGGCCGTAGCTGCATTCAGTAGCGCTTTCAGGCGCAGTCAACCAACGAGGACAAGTCCCGTTGTCATAATAACAAACGGGACTTGGTGCTCTTCTTACGCATGAGATTTTATGTAATTCACTACTTCTCCCACAGACGTAATCTTTTCTGCATCCTCATCGGAAATTTCAAGATCGAACTCGTCTTCGAGTTCCATCACCAATTCTACTACGTCGAGAGAATCAGCGCCCAGGTCATCTTTAAAAGAAGCTTCCAGGGTGACTTCTGCTTCATCCACCCCTAAGCGGTCGACGACGATTCGTGTTACACGCTCCAAGATATCGGACATCCGGTTCACCTCCTCTTTGGTATTATACGAGAATTAAAATCAAAATGCCATATCCCGCGGCAAAATATCAAGCAGATTCTAGGACGGGCTTGCAAACACAGCCTAGCCCATGTACATGCCGCCGTCCACATGGAGGGTCTGCCCGGTGAGGTAAGACGCATCCTCCGAAGCCAGGAAGCGCACCACACGGGCGATTTCCTCGGGCTGGCCCATCCGGGATAAAGGGATTTGGGGCAAGACCGCCTTATGCTCCTCCGACAGCTTATCCGTCATGTCCGTGGCGATAAAGCCGGGAGCCACAGCATTAACGGTAATACCGCGGCTGGCCAGCTCTCTGGCTGAAGCCTTGGTCAGGCCAATGACGCCTGCCTTGGCCGCCACATAATTGGCTTGGCCGACATTCCCCAACACGCCCACCACTGATGAAATATTAATAATTCTGCCGGAGCGCTGCTTCATCATCGGCCGGGTGACGGCCTTTATGCAGTTAAATACGCCCTTCAGGTTGGTATTGATCACCTCGTCGAATTGCTCTTCCCTCATCCGGATGATCAGGTTATCCCGGATAATCCCGGCATTGTTGACCAGGATATCAAGACGGCCGAAGGCTTCGATGGCCTGGCTGACCATATTCTCCGCTTCCGCGGCATTCCCCACATCCGCCTTAATGGTAATGGCGCGCCGGCCCATATTCCCGATTTCCCGGGCAACGGCGCTGGCCGCTTCCTCGCTGCCTGCATAGTTAACCGCCACATCGGCTCCTGCCGCTGCCAGCTCCAGGGCAATAGCCCGGCCAATGCCGCGGGACGCCCCGGTGACAAGAGCGGTTTTACCGGATAGCATAAGCGATCCCTCCTAAGAGTTTTTGCGCCAGCAAAAACTGGCTTCGTAAGCTTTACAATGAAAACGCGTTGACCGCTTCCAGGCTGTTCAGGGAATAGACGGCAACACTCTTGTCCGTCTTCTTGATCAGTCCCGCCAGCACGCTGCCGGAGCCGATCTCGATGAAGGTATCCACACCCTGGCCGATCAGCCAGGTCACAGTATCCTCCCACAGGACGGGGGAATACACCTGCTCCACCAGCAGCCTGCGGATTTCCTCCGGCTCGGTTACCGGACGGGCCGTCACATTGGCCACCACAGGTACTTCTGCAGCCGCAACAGGAAGAGCGTCCAGCACCTCAGCCAGCTTCTCTGCAGCAGGCTTCATCAGGGAGGAGTGGAAAGGACCGCTGACCTCCAGGGGAATCACCCGCTTGGCTCCGGCTTCCTTGCCCCGCTCCGCTACGGCAGCCACTCCTTCCTTGGTACCGGAGACCACAATCTGTCCCGGACAATTCAGGTTGGCCAGCTCTACAGCTCCAACCGAGCTGCTGACCTCCGCGCACAGAGCGGCCAGCTCCTGGCGGCCTGCACCCAGTGCAGCCGCCATAGCGCCTTGTCCGCCCGGCACAGCCTGCTCCATCAGCAGACCACGTGCCCGGACCGTACGGATGGCATCCTCGAAGCTCAACGCTCCCGCAACAGCAAGCGCGCTATATTCACCCAGGCTGTGCCCGGCAACATAATCGGGACGGATGCCCTTTTCCCGGAATACCTGGTACAAGGCCAGACTGGTGGCTACCAGTGCAGGCTGGGTATTGGCGGTTTGCTTCAGCTGCTCCTCGGGACCGCCGAATACCAGCTCCGTCAACGGGAAACCCAGCATTCGGTCAGCCAGCTCATAGACCTCTTTTGCCCCGGCATGGGCTTCATACGCGTCCTTGCCCATCCCAACGGCCTGGGCTCCCTGGCCGGGAAATACAAATGCGATCTTACCCATAACGCCACTCCTTATCGGTCATATCACTTTACTTGGGTATGTTTCCGGGGGTTCCCCCAAAAGTATTCGGCATCTGCTACAGAGCTTCCCGTCACTTTTGGGGGAACGGTTTACCAGCGGATCGCTGTGGCTCCCCAGGTCAAACCGCCGCCGAACCCTACCAGCACCACACAGTCTCCCGGCTTGATCCGGCCTTCCTCATCGGCCTCGGCCAGCGCCAGCGGAATGGAGGCGGCGGACACATTGCCGTACTTGTGCAGGTTGATCATGCACTTCTCCTCCGGCAGATTCAACCGGTGCACCGCAGATTGAATGATCCGGATATTGGCCTGATGAGGCACCAGAAGATCAATATCGGACTTTTCCAGCCCGGCTTTGCGCAGAACCTCCTCCGCCGCATTGCCCATGATGCGCACGGCGAACTTGAATACCTCGCTGCCCGCCATATAAATATAGTGCTTCTTATTGTCCACCGTGCTTTGGGAAGACGGCATCCGGGAGCCGCCGCCGGCCAGCTTCAGGAGCTCGCCGCCGGAGCCGTCTGCTCCCAGCTCGAAGGACAGGAAGCCCCGGCCCTTCGGGACCTCGCCCAGCACCACTGCACCTGCGCCGTCGCCGAACAGAATGCAGGTATTGCGGTCCGTATAATCCGTAATTTTGGACAGGCACTCCGCGCCGATCACCAGCGCATTCTTGTACATGCCGGTGGCAATGAAGTTGGAGGCGCTGGCCAGGCCATAGATAAAGCCGGAGCAGGCGGCCGACAGGTCAAAAGCAGCCGCTTTCTTCGCACCCAGACGGTTCTGGAGAATGCAGGCCGTAGACGGGAATGCGGAGTCAGGCGTTATGGTAGCCACGAGGATCAAATCCAGATCCTCCGGGGCAAGATTGGCTTTTTTCAGGGCAATCAGCGCGGCTTCATACGCCAAATCGGAGGAGGCTTCATCCTCCCGGGCGATATGCCGCTCCTTCATGCCGGTGCGGGTGACGATCCACTCGTCGTTGGTCTCCACCATTTTTTCCAGGTCGGCATTGGTAAGGATCTTCTCGGGCACATACTTGCCTGTGCTGAGAATCCCGACGGATTTCAAATTCATCATCATTCTGCTCCCTTCCTGCTGGCGATTTCGGATGAAATGGCGCCTACCAGGTTATGTTCCAGAGCCAGCCGCGTCTGGCGGACCCCGTTCTTCACAGCCAGTGCATCGGAGGAACCATGGCTTTTCATTACAAGCCCTTTAAGTCCCAGCAACGGCGCGCCGCCATGCTCCTTGTAATCCAGTTTCTTCTTGAAGCTGCTTAAGCCCGGCTTCAGCACGGCAGCGGCCAGCTTGCTCAGGAAGGACTTGGTGAACTCCTCCTTAAGCACGGAGAAAATGGCTCCCGCCGTCCCTTCCAGCGACTTCAGCAGGATATTGCCCACAAAGCCGTCGCAAACCAGCACATCGCAATCCGCGCGGAGCACATCTCTGGCCTCCACGTTGCCCACAAAATGGATAGGTGCATTCTGCAGCAGCGGATAAGCCGCTTTGGTCAGCTCATTGCCCTTGGCCGCTTCGGTGCCTACATTCAGAAGGCCTACCCGCGGCTTCTCCACACCATGGACCGCCTTACGGTATAAACTGCCCATAATGGCATACTGCAGCAGGTTTTCGGGAGTGGCGTCCATGTTGGCGCCCAAATCCAGGGCAAGCACCCCCTTGCCGTCCAGGGTAGGGATCATCGGGGCCAACGCAGGGCGTTCAATGCCTTCCATACGTCCCACAACCAGCAGGCCCGTGGCCATAAGCGCTCCGGTATTGCCCGCCGAAATCATAGCGTCCGCTTCATTCTCCCTCACCAGCCGGCCAGCTACTACCATGGAGGAGTCCTTTTTGCGGCGTACGGCCTTAACGGGCTCATCCTCCGCCTCCACCACCTCAGAGGCATGCCGGATGCTCAGGTTGGAGGGCATCTCCGGCAGCAGGGAACGGATGGTATCCTCCGGACCCACCAGAATAATCGACGTATCCGGCCACTCCTTGGCTGCTGCCAGCGCACCCTCCACCACTGCCTTGGGAGCATGGTCCCCGCCCATGGCATCAATTGCGATCCGCATCCCGTAATCCCCCTTCATCCGTTTCCCCCGGTATGGCAATCGGCATGGCTTCCTCCGATTGACGTTCTTTATAGGAATGATAAATCAGAAACCGACCCTCAAACGCCAGATCGTCCTGCACATAGCTTTTGACCTCCACCCGCGCCTTTCCCTTGGACAGGGAGAGCACGTATGCCTTGGCAATCACCCGTTCCCCCAGCTTCACAGTCCGGATAAAGCGGATGTCCGCCGATGCCGTCAAGGCCACCTCGTCATTAATAACCGCAACCGCCAGAGAGTTGGCCTGGGAAAAAATATGATGCCCCCGTGCAATCTGATTGCGCAAAAACACATGCTCCTCGCGGATTTCGAACATGGAAATGCCGCTTTTGTCCAACTGCAGATCAATCACTTCACCGATGACCTCATCAGGTCCGATAGAACGCACCTGGTCATAGGATTGCTCGGCCATAGCCTTGATCCGCTCCCGCAGCTCCGGAATCCCCAGCTCCAGCCGGTCCAGCCGGATGGTCTGGATGCTGACATGAAAGGACTTCATCAGCTCCTCATCCGTCACAAACGGGTTTTCCTTTATTAATATCGCCAGCCTTTCCTGGCGCTCTCGCTTGGGCATCCGTACGATGGCGCAACACCGCCTTCTTTAACTTTCCAATCCGCAACAGGTCTAATATTACATCTTTTTGGTACTGCTCGTCGAGTATTATCCGCGGCATGCTGCGCCGGATTTTTGCTATGTAGTTTTAATACCTGGTGCTAAATTTTAGTATAACGAATTATCCGCAAAAAGAAAAGCCCCCCAACAGGGAGGCTTCGGAATTGCAAAGGTGTTCCGAAATACAGCAGCGGACGACGTTATTTGGCGGAAAGCGGCTCTATCGATTCGGCCATTCTGATCAACTGGCGGTTATCCAGCTTCACGCCGGATTTCCCGGTCATAATGCTGTAGAGAACACCATCCTTCTCCCAGTCGATGGTTTTGCCTCCTATGATCACGGCATCAACTCCGCTTACCCGTACTTGCTCCACTTTGTGCTCCGTGGACATGGCATAGGCGGTTTCCTCATCGGCCAGCCGTTCCTGGATATGGATGGTTTTACCCGTAGCCGGGTTGAGGTAATACACATCCAGGTACTTATCCCCCTTCTTGTATACCTCGGCCCGGTCAAATACGAACCCCTCCGGCACATAAGCAGGCAGCCCTGCCTTAAAGGCGGTGTATTCCGGAATGTCCGCGGAATCCCCAATCCGGATAATTTCAGGATCCGGCTGCTCCTCCATCTGCTTACGGGTGATTATCTCCCCGTTGGCTACACCAGCTATTTCCTCACCCTCCGCGGTATAAAAGGGTTTTTCATGCCCGGCCCACTCCTCTACGAGTTTACCGTCCTTGGTAAAAATCTTACCCTTCAATTCAGCAGGAAACGGCATGGTCTCCGGCCGGGATTCCTCCATTTGGGAGACGGTGATGTGTCCCAACGAGATGGTACGGACCACGGAACGCATCCAATCTCCGGCGAAGGAGGTGGGAGCAAGCAGCAGCACAGCCAACAAGCAGGAAGCGGCAGCGATTGCACCCGTTCTTGCCAGCCTCCACCGGGGAGTCCGCCGGAGGCTCGTGCTTCCGGGTTGAGCAGCCTTTAGGACGCGTTGCCGAACGGCATCCTTGTGGTTTCCTCCGGTTCGGACGGCTCCGGATAATGCCACACCCAGCTCCAGCATATTGGTATGTTCCTTGGACCTGTCAGCCGATTGGGGGACTTCCCCGCTTTCCAGGCTCATATCCAACTCTTTTACAAAGGTACGTATCATTCTTTTCTCACTCATGGCAGCCCTTCCTCTCCAGTTCCATTCTCAGTTTTTTCATGGACCGGTACAGCGTTACACCCACATTGCTTTCGCTCATTCCGGCAAGCCTGGCAATCTCTCCATTCTTGAGCTCCGCTCCGAACTTCAGCGCCAGAATGCTGCGTTCCTTCGGCTTCAGCACGGACAGGGCCTGGAGCAGGTTATCCTTGGCCTCCCCGGCAAGAGCCATGGCCTCGGGAGTTTTGCCGGCGGAAGGCGCATGTTTAATCGCCTCCAGCGAAAAAAACCTCCGCCTCTGCTGCTGGCGGCCATAATCATTGACGGCGTTCTTGGCGATGGCAAACAGCCACACCTCAAACGGCGCTTTATCCTCCCGGAAGGAAGCGAACCGGCTCCATACACGTTCGAACACCTGGCTTGTCAGATCCTCGGCCGTATATTCGCATGTGACCCGGTAGCGGATGTAGCGGAACACACGCTCATAATACAGCTCGAAGACCGCTCCGAAGGAAGCTTGCGGCAAACCGGCATTTGGCCGTTCCGCGGCTGCATCACACATCTCCTCCGCAAGCGCCAGAGGTATGGTTTGCGGCTGTGTCATTCTTGTCCCTTCTTTCTGCTAGCGTCTCATTACTTGTGCTGGATGTGTTTGAACATCCGCAGCCCTGATGGCAGGGCGCCCTGTGCCACAGCCTGCGGTTGTCCGTTTACGTACACCTGTTAATACGCTGAGGAATCCGATCCATTACATAACTGGGGTAAAAAAATAGCAAAAAAGCGCTCCGCCCGTTAAGGGGGAGCGCTTCATGCGCTAGGAAGCGAGATTATTGCTTGATAATCTCTCTCTTCTTGTAAGTTCCGCAAACCTTGCACACCCGGTGCGAAAGTTTCAATTCGCCGCATTGGTCGCATTTAACCATGCCGGGGACTTCCAATTTGAAGTGAGTACGGCGCTTGTCGCGACGAGTCTTGGAAATTTTTCTAAAAGGGACTGCCATGTTCCCACCTCCTTCAACAAATTACCATCCATAATCGCCTGGAGCGCTTATTGCTTAAAAAAATCAGCCAGTCCCGCCAGCCGCGGATCAATGCTGTCATTGCTGCAGCCGCAGGGCTTCTCATTGAGATTGGTCCCGCATTGGGGGCACAATCCCTTGCAGCCGGAGCTGCATAAAGGAGCCAGTGGCAATGCCAGCCACACCGCTTCTTCCACATAGGGATCCAGCGTAATGTGATCGTCCGTTACCAGATGCACTTCGTCCTGATCTTCCTGGGGGACAGCGTCAGGCCGGGATGCGAACCGTTCCCGGAAGGGAACTGCAAGGGTCTCATCCACAGGGGTCAAACAGCGGGAGCATAGAGAGTGAACCTTGAAGCGGAGTGTTCCTTCCACCTCGGCCAATCCCCCTTGGGAATGGGCGTTAAGTTCGGCTTCCAGCTTGCCCACAATCTGAATGTCCTCGCGCCCGGTAAAAACCCCGGAGAGATCGAAGACGCCCTTGAGCGCAACAGAAGCATTTTTTTGAGCTAATTCCCGGATGCTTATCATCATTGTTATCACCCCAAACAAACAAAATTTATTATATCGATTTTCAGTAGGTTTTGTCAACGTCTCATTCAAGATTTGATAAGAAAAATGTGGTATATTCTTAAAGTATGGCTAAAAGAACGGGATAAAATGCAGGTTTAGCTGGAGGACCGTCATGAAAACAGTCGGCATAATTGTAGAATACAACCCGTTGCACAACGGACATGTGCATCATTTTGAGGCGTCCAAGCAGGCCGCCGGGGCGGAAGCCTGTGTTGCCGTGATGAGCGGGCATTTTTTGCAGCGGGGCGAACCCGCCGTCGTCAATAAGTGGGCCCGTGCCGAAATGGCCCTCCACATGGGCGCCGACGTGGTCATCGAGCTGCCGGTGGCCTATGCCTGCCAGCCGGCGGAATGGTTCGCCTACGGCGCCGTCAGGCTCCTGGACGCTACCGGCGTGGTGGACGCGCTGTGCTTCGGCAGCGAGGAGGGGACCCTGGAGCCGCTGTCCCGTCTGGCTGGACTGCTCCACCACGAAGACAGCACCTTCCGCAGCCTGCTGCAGGAGGAGCTGAAGCAGGGCTCCAGCTATCCCGCTGCGTATGCCGCGACTGTCCGCCGGTTCGACGCAAACAACGGCACTGACGGCCTCCTGACGGCCTTGGACCAGCCCAATACCATTCTGGGCCTCCATTATATGCTGGCGCTGCAGCGTCTGCAAAGCTCTATTGTGCCGCTGTCGGTGGTCCGGCGGGAGGCCGGCTTTCACCAGGCCGACATTACGGGAGAATCCATTGCCAGTGCTACCGCCCTGCGCAAGCTTATGTTCCGCACGGGCTGGAGGTCGCCGGATGAAGCGGCACTCCGGGAAATTGCTCCGTATGTGCCGTCCTATACACTGGACATTCTCTTACGGGAGTATGCCGCAGGCCGGGGTCCCTTGTGCTGGGAGCATTACGCCAAGCCTCTGTTCACCCAGCTGCTCTCCCGTCCGGAAGAGGAGTTGCGGCAGCTCCATGAGGTCACCGAAGGATTGGAGAACCGGATCAAACAAAGCTTGGCCCAACTGCCGGCAGATGCTTCCTCTCCGGTGGAATCCCTTCTGGATGTGCTCAAAACCAAGCGTTATACCCGCACCAAGCTGCAGCGAATGCTCCTGCGGATTCTTCTGGGACACTCGCAGCAAAGCCTTAGCCGGGAGAGTCTGCAAACTGGTCCTCCGTGCATCCGGGTGCTGGGCTTCAGCTCCAAGGGAAGAATCCTGCTGAAGCGAATGCGCGATACCGCCTCCCTGCCCGTTCTAACACGTGCCGCCGCCGCCGAGGACCCCACCTGGCTCGGGATGGATATCCGGGCAAGCGCCGTATACAGCCTGGGCTACCGGGAGCTGGATCCCTCCCAGTGGCAGCGGGACTTCACGGAGCCTCCGCTGCAGCTGGACCGGGAGTAAGCAACTGCGCCTCCCCTGCGTTCTTTAGCCCGCGGCCTTGGGGGGCAGACTCTCCAGGTAAGCAATGGCCTCCTGGAGGGTGCCTACCTCCACCACCCTCATGGACGTATGCAGCTTGCCAGCCTGCTTCTTGGCTTCACCTGCGGACTCTTGGTCCCGGGGAACAAACAGGATATCCGCCCCTGCACGGTGGGCGGCGGAGACCTTGTGGCGGGCGCCGCCGATGGCCCCGACCACACCCTGCGGATCAATGGTGCCTGTTCCGGCGATGGTATACCCCCGGGACAAATCATCCGCCAGCAGCAATCCGTAGGTTTCCAGGGCAAACATAAAGCCTGCCGAAGGTCCTCCGATATCCCCCGCCTCCACCGTTACCGCATCAGACTGCTTGGAGGCCTGGACGGCCTTGCGGTCAGCTGTGACAATGCCGATCCCAAGCTTCCGGCTTCCCTCCACCGCTGTTGGCAACCCCCGCAGGGTGAAGGATGCTTCCATAGCCACGCCTCCCCGTTTATAGGTCAGACGCACCGCATCCCCTTCTTTTTTGCCTGCCAGAAGAGCATCCAGCTTGTTTCCCGCATCCACCGGGATGCCATCCGCCTTCATAATCACATCACCCGGCTCCAAAACTCCCTCCGCAGGCAGTCCTGCCGCCGTACTCAGCACCACGATCCCCTTGCTGGCGATGGTGTAGCCAATCCCGGCAGCCCGGTAAGCGGCTTGTATGGCGTTGGATTGAGAGGTCAGCATCACCTGGTGCTGGCGCTCCCCGTACTCCTCCTTGGACTCCCCCGGCTGACGCACGGAGGTTTGCCGGTGCACCTCGTATCCTTTGAACCGGGCCTCCACCATCTTGGCCAAAGTTGCGTTGCTCACGCCAACGGTGGTCAGCAGAAATCTGCCGGATTCCGGATAACCGCCTCCCTGCACATGGACCATTCCCTGCAAATCGTCTGCGGTTCCCGGCTGGAAGATGTAGTACGGCAAAGGGACAAATAATGTAACATAGCAAAATACCAACGCCAGAAATCCCGAAATAACGGCGCGTGCTGCAAAAAGCGTCCGCCCGTTGTCCATCGTTTTCACGGCCGATCCCATTCCTTCCCCCGCCGGTGTCGTCAGAGCGGGTGTATTCAACGAGTTTGCTGACCCTCCCTGACAAGGGCTTGGTCTATTCATCCTCCGAATGGCGTACATATGGTACAAACCCATGATCGGAAGGTGCTTGCATATGCAATCGGGAAACAAACACAGCCGCCAATACATGTATACCCTGTTCCTGGGCCTTGTGACCGCAGCTTTCGTCGTTTCGGTCATCACTTACCCCGAACAGGCCTTCCAAGCATCCCTCTCGGGGCTCCGTCTGTGGTGGGATTGGGTTTTTCCTGCGCTTCTGCCCTTTTTCATCATGACGGAGCTGCTTCTGGGCTTTGGCCTTGTTCATGGTTTGGGCGTCTTCCTGGAGCCGTTGATGCGAAGAGTCTTCCGCCTTCCCGGCTCAGGGGGCTGGGTGCTGGCATCCGGTATTGCCGGCGGTTATCCCTTGTCTGCTGACGCTGCGGCCAAGCTGAGCCAGCAGCATGGGGTAAGCCCTGCTGAAGCGGAGAGACTGGCGGCTCTCGGTCACTTGGCCAATCCGATGCTCATTGTGGGTGTGGTGGGCGCCGGTTTTTTGCACAGCCCCGAAAGCGGCATCTTACTGGCCGTCATCCATTATCTGTCCGCCATTATTGCCGGCTTCTGTACACGACAGCGGGGTAAAGAAGCGCCTCGGGCGTCCGGAGTCCGCCTCCGCCGCATTCCGCATAAAGCCCTTCGCGCCATGGAAGAAGCCCGCCTCAACGACGGCCGCGTATTCGGCAAAATGCTGGGCGACTCCGTCACCCAGTCCATTTACGCCCTGCTTCTCATCGGCGGACTCATCATGGCTTTTTCCGTAGCCGTGCGGCTGGCCGGGTTATTCCTGGGATCCAGCACCGTCGCCCAATGGTTCCTTCAGTTGGCCCCCGGTGTGCTGGAGCCTCATCTTGGCGCTTATGCATACAGCACTCTCGCCTCTTGGGCGCCAGCCCTCCGCGCGGCTGCCATCGGTGCAGCTCTGGCCTGGAGCGGTTTGTCGGTTCATGCCCAGGCCATGGGCTTCATGCAGCCTGCCGGGCTCCGCTATCTGCCCTTCCTCCGCTTCCGGCTGCTGCACAGCGCCCTAGCGGCGGGCATCACCCTGCTGGTCTGGCAGCCCCTGACCGGCTTCATTCAAGGCACGGAAGCGGTGTTTTCGCCGATTAACGGCTGGGAAACGGCTTCCCGGCTGGGCGAAGCCTTCGGGCTGCGGGAGATGGGAGCGGTGTGGGGCGCATCTCTCATTCTGCTGGGATTAGTGCTGGGTGTGATGCTTCTGCTGTCCCTGGTCATCCGGCTTTTGGAGCAGGCAGCCTCTGCGGGGCGGCGTCCCCGGTAGCGCAGAACGGAAAACCGCCCTTTTTTCGCTGCCAAACAAACAGGTACGTTGACAACCTCTAACGGACCACAGGGGGTATGGATTTTTAACGAATCTCAGCCACGCTATTTCGCTCATATGGCCCCTCTTCCGGTTGTAACGAATCTGAGACGCTCTATTCCGGCTCAAAGACACGGAAAGGAGCCTGAACGTAAGCAATAGCGTGGCTCAGATTCGTTACGTTGGCAAACAGCCTCTTTTTCGCTAAATAAACGCTGTGAGATTCGTTAGAATCCCGCACGGCCTCTCGGCCAGCGCCAGGGATGAAAATGCCGGGGCAGACGCGGCATTTTCGTATATATTCCAAAATCGCCAAATCCGCGCCAATAGCGGCTCCGGCTGCCGTTAGCTCTTCCTCTCCTACGCCCTCCGCCTTTTCGATTACCCGCATGCAGCCGTTCATCATCGGTTTCACCGTTGCGCAGCTCCGGCTTCCGCCAGCTCTGCCATCCTACCGCTTGCGCAGCTCCTCGAACTTGGTTTGTAGGGCTTTCTCCACCACATCGGGCACCAGATCCTCCACAGGACCGCCGAACATGGCCACCTGCTTGACCACGCTGGAGCTCAGATAGGAATATTGAGTGCTCGACATCATAAAGAAGGTTTCAATCTCGCTGGACAGCTTCCGGTTCACGGATGCCATCTGCATCTCATATTCAAAGTCCGAAACCGCCCGCAGTCCTTTAATGATGACATGGGCGTTTTTTTTGTGGATATAATTCACCAGCAGATCGTCAAAGCCGTCTATTTCCACATTGGGGATATCCCTTGTTACCTCTACCAAAAGCTCCATCCGCTGCTGCACCGTAAAAAGCGGCGACTTGCTGGCATTGTTCAGCACCGCCACAATAACCTTATCGAACACCTCCGCCGCCCGGTGGATAATGTCCAGGTGACCGTATGTTACCGGATCGAAGCTCCCCGGACAAACAGCAATGGTTGGCTCATGCCCCAAACGTTTCATCGCAATACACTCCTTTTTTTCAGCCGCGTTTCTATGTAATCGTGCCGGTTACGGGGTTTCATAACATCCTCCGGCCTGCGGCAGGGACCGTGTTATTCGAACTCAGGCTTCCACTCCTTGCGGCGAATCCCCTTGCTGATAATCATAAATTGCTACGGCCGTCTCCCCGTAAAGAGCCAGTCTGCGGCATACAAACGGACCGAAGGCCTCCGGATAACAGAAATCCGAAGCATGCTCCACCAGCACCACCGCCTCTGGGGCCAGAAGCCCGAGGTTATGCATCTCGGCCATCAGCTTGTCCGCTGTTTTCATCCGGTACGGAGGATCGAGAAACACCAGCGCGAAGCGGTTTTCGCCTTCCTTCTTGGCCAGTACCTTCAAGGCCCGCTCCGCCTCATTGCGGTATACCTCCGCTACCTGCTCCAGCCGGCATGCGGTCAGATTCTCCCGGACCACATCGATGCTCTTTTTGTCCATATCCACAAACACGGCCCGGTCCATCCCGCGGCTCAATGCCTCAATACCCAAACCGCCGGTGCCGGCAAACAGATCCAGGACCATCCCCCCGTCAAAATAAGGCCCAATCATACTAAAAATGGCTTCCTTCACCTTATCCGTGGTGGGCCGGGTTCCCATGCCGGGAACAGCCTTCAGATGCCGGCCCTTGGCCGTACCCGAAATGACTCTCATCTTTATTTTGCTCCTATCTTAAGAAAACTGAAGTGCCCAGCCGCGTGCTTGCGGCCACACTTTCGTTGCTTATCGTACCATATTCGTACCCATTTTCCCAAAAATATTCTTGCCGCTCCTGTATAACATTTCCTGCGGTGGCAATGCTATTGATATCGGCATCCCCGGATGCCGGTTAACCGTGTGGAGGATTATGCGTTTTTTCTTCATAAGCCCTTCGTCCGGTTTCTCCTCTCCCATGATGGGGTGATTGGCAACAATTGCCCCGCTTGTTCTGGCTCATACATCACAAAAACCCTTGCGGGACAAGGGTTTGGTATGACTCGGAGGGCGCGCCGTTATTGCGGTGTCGCTCTATTTTTTTGTCCAATACCATCAAACAATCCTCGTTTTCGCAAGCGCATACATTTCTTTCGGGAAGCCCACATGATCTCTCCACATTTTGTTCGAAAAATATGGGCCTGCCACTCTTTTCAAAGCCTTGCCTCCGGTGCTAAAATCGGGATAATAACGTTGGGAGGGACTTGTATGCGCGTGCATGATATCACACTGGCCAGTGACTTCTCCCCTGATGATTTGAAGCATATTTGTATGGATGCGGGCCGCTTCCATTCGGACATTCTGCTCTTGAGGCAGGATCTGGTGATCGATGTAAAAAGCCTGCTGGGCATGATGACCTTCCCTCTGAAGAAGGGCTCTGTGGTTACTATCCGGACCCGGGGCAAGGATGAGGAGGAAGCGTTGGACTTTATGTGCAAATTAATGGAACCCTGCTGAATCTCCGCTCTTAAGCGGAGTTTTTTTGTTTACGCGAATTCCCAGCGGACTCCAGGGGCGTTACTTCGCGGGAAACCGGTGTTTTTTCATTGTAAAGGACAGGAGATCCGTTATTCGCATCAAAATCACCCGGATGAGCAGTGGACTTGCAAAGAAGTTAACATGGGGCAAAATGCCAAAAGAGTTGCACAGCAAAAAGAGGTTCCTGTATCGTTGAAGTTGAGACGACACCAACGAAAGGAGACCTCTTGACTACTAGCATA
>JAEWGW010000022.1 GCA_023388055.1 Bacillota bacterium
GGGACGTAAAGGTGATGGGGAGCCCGGTGTCAAAGTGCTCTGGAGAGGCATTCAAGCCTTCCGCACAATCTTTGACAACTACAGATATCTACTGTAATTCATTCCCAGTGATGTGGGTAAAGCTTAGGGCTCAGATTCGTTACATGTTCGAACAGGCTGCTTTTCAAGAAATAAGGCTTGTGATATTCGTTAGAATCCCTCATGGACTGGCGGGCATCGCCGAAAAGCCAAAGGAAGCCTCTCGAACGAGGCTCAGCGGTACGATCTTGCAGAAGCGCCTCAACCTTCCCCGAAAAAGTTGCTGAACGGCCGGAACCGGGCCAGCACCTCATCCACTTTCCTCATCCGCTCCTCCAGGCTACCCCTTAAGGTGATATAGGGAATCCGGCGTTCCTTCAGGTCAGCGATAATCTGCTTGTGGAAGATGCTACGCTTCTGCTCGCCACTGCGGTCCCAAGTGTCATCATAGGGGATATCGTCATCGCACAGGAAAAACAGGTCGTACCGCTTCGCGTTCTCCAACGCCAGCCGGGTCAAGAGCTCCGGCGCCCGGCCATGGTAATCCAGGGCAAACATATAGGTGGTGATGGCGTTGGTGTCCACGAACAGGTAGCGGTTGGCCTGCAGCAGAGCCTGCTCCTCCCGCTCCAGATGACCCACCGCAATCTCGTCGAAGGCTTCCAGGCCGATTCTTCTGTCCACCTGATGCTCCGTCCAATAATCCCGGCCGTATTCGCTGGCGAAGGTGGTGTTATACTTTTGAGCCAGCGCCTCCGTCAGGGTGGACTTGCCGGTGGACATAGCCCCCACAAACACCACCTTGGTAATTAAGTCGCGGTATACAATATCGCTGACATACTCCCGGTACCGGAACGGATCGGAACGGATCATGGTAGCCGACACGGGCACCTGGCCCCGGGGCTCATCCACCCGCCGGTCCACCGCTCCCAAGGCGCGGCTCATATGGGCGCCGTAAAACTCACTGGAGTAAAAGTGCGTGACCTGCTCCCCGTTCAGCAGCCCAAGAATATACTGCTCCTCCCGGATCTCATGCTCCCGGTCATCGGAATAACCATCCGGACCGTCCCAGGCCTCGATGACCCGCACCTGCGGATAGAGCTGCCGGATCCAGCCGGCCCGGATATGCAGCGGCACCGGCATTACCGGTGTATCGTAGATGACTACGATCAGCTCATCCACCTCCTGCAGCGCCGTTTCAAACATATATTGATGCCCCTTGTGCAAGGGCGCAAATTTTCCCAGTGTAAGTCCCAGCGTTTTCATTGCAGCGCCTCCTTCGCTCCTTTGTTCCACGTATAATAGCCGTACAGTGCATTAATCAGATAGGCGCTCCACATGATGATCATCATGCCCCCGTCCGGGCTTCCCTCCGCGGTACGGATGGCCCACAACAGAACCGTAAACATATTCAGCACAATATAAACCAGCCATTGCTCTTTAAACCGCTTCACCATCAGGAAGGTTGCCACAATGGACAGTACGGTGGTGGTGGCATCGATATAGGGCGAGTTCTGCGCCTCGATAAAGGATAATCCGAAGCCTAGCGCCACACTCCCTGCCGCACACACAGCAGCCACCAGCAGAAGACCGCGTTTGTTCAGCTGCAGCATGGATAATTTACCTCCTTGGCGGTGATTCTTCCACATCACAAAACCGATAATATTCATGGGGACGAAAAACAGCAGATTCAGCCCAACCTCTCCGAACAACCCGTTCCCCCAGGCCAAATAGGCATAACCCAAGGTATTGTACATGCCGAAAACGTAGGTCATCAGATTGCCCTTGGCCGCCAGCACCACACACAGCACACCGGTAAGAAACACCGTAAAACCAAACAGCGTATCCTTCATGAGGACGGTCAGCACAATGGCCATACCGGAGAATAAGCTTAACCACACCAGTTCGTATACATTCCAGCCGCCCGCATATGTTTTCATCGCTGTTGCCTCCTTTTGTTGGCTCTCATTAACTTTTTCACTTTTTGTTAATAACATTTTGTTAATAACAATAATAGCAGGTAGCTGCGCCGATTTCAAGTGGTTTTATTCCTTTTTATGAGTGATACATCTTGCAACAAAGCTCCCTACGCAAAAAAACCGCTGCAAGCAGCGGTGGGATCAAGCATATGCGACGATAGGCTGAGCCGGGTCGATTTAATTCCGCGTGCCAGTCAGTCCGGCCTTCGTGCCGTTAACCCTTCTTGGCATGTTTCCTTTTCCTGGACCTCCCGCCCAGCCTGTTGGCGCCCACTCCTCCACTGCCTCCGCCAACCGCCTGCTGCTGCCGGGTGCCCTTGCTTTCGATGGCGGCGTTGGTTCCGCCTGCGCTATGCCGGCCTCCTCCGCTGGCCACTTGAGTGGCGGAGGATTGCCGGCTCCCCTTGGCCAGCTTCACCACTTGGTCATTGACCACAATGACCGCTTCCTTCTCCCGCTTGGCCCCAGGCTTGCCTCCCTGACGGTGCTTCCCGGAGGATCGGCCCCGCCGCAGATCTCCCTTGTTGGAGGCCTTGCCCCCTGCACCGACACTCTCCTGCTGCCAGGTGTTTCTGGAGCCGATGGCCGCATTGCTTCCGGCAGCACTGCTTTTTCCCGCCCCGCTGGCAATCTGGGTGGTATTCGGAGCATTGGTAAACTGCCGGTTATACACGAACACCACCCGATTAAACCCTCTCAACGGAACCCTTGAGACAATCCGGCTCCCCGGCTTTTTTACGATAACCACAAGCTCTTCCCTGCTGCGCCCCACGCTCTACCATCCCCTTCGGATAGATTCAGAGATTCCGAAGCAGCGTTATCACCCATCTGCCGCAGCTCCTCAGTGCAGGCTATGAAAAACCGCTGGATTTGGCATGGTCATCTTACTCAACAGGGCAAAAGAAATGGCAGTTTTATTGCGGCTTCCCTTTTCTCCGCACCGCCTGCTATTCCGGGGTATAGCCGCTTATCTTCAGATGGGATTGAAAAATTTCCATGGAGGACGGAAGCTGCTCCTTGACCGGCCAGCTGTTTTGTTCCCAGATGCCGGAATGCTTCAACGCGCGGGGACAATGGATAAAGCACTCCTCCACCTCCACCACAATCCCGAGCAGAGGCGCTTTGCTTTTCAGCTTCAGCAGCTCCAGAACCGGGTGCTCCTTAATCACTGTGGCACGGCCGTTGACCCGCAGCACCTCTTCCATCCCGGGAATAAGAAACAGCAGCCCCACATGGGGGTTCTCCAGAATATTGCATAAGGAGTCCACCCGCTTGTTGCCGGGCCGCTCCGGAATAACCAGCTGCTGCGGGTTGGCCACATGGACAAAGCCCGGTGCATCGCCGCGCGGAGAAACATCACAAGCCCCGTCCCGGCTGGAGGTGGACAGGAACATCATAGGAGACTGTCCGATAAAACGTATGGCCTCTTCGCTAATCAAACCGATGCTTTTTTTGACGACGGCTTCATGGGGTGTTCCTACCAGTTCCCGCAGCTCCTCCAGGGATTGGACCGCACAGGACTGAACCTCCAGCTTATCCAAAGCAAACATCTCCTTTTCGTTATGATGGGAATTGCCACGGTTGGGGCATTTTCCGCATTCCATTTGCTCAAGCTTCCATTCCCGCCCGCAGCTCAAGGGTTAACCCAACGCCACGTCCAAAATCATCATCACCAGAAAGCCGCCCATTACACCGAACGTCCCGATGTTGGAGTGTTCCCCCAAGTGGGCCTCCGGGATCAGCTCCTCCACCACTACATACATCATCGCGCCTGCGGCAAAAGCCAGCAGCCACGGCATATACGGCATAATAAAGGCCGCCACCAGCACAGCCATAATACCGAAGATTGGCTCCACAATGCCGGACATGCTGCCCATGGCAAAAGCCCGCCGGGTGCTCATCCCCTCCTGGCGCAGCGGCAGCGAGATCGCCGCCCCCTCGGGGAAGTTCTGGATGCCGATACCGATGGCCAGCGCCAGGGCAGAGGCGTAAGAGGCTGTATCCCCTTGCTGTGCAGCCAAGGCGAAGGACAATCCCACCGCCATTCCCTCAGGGATATTATGCAGGGTCACCGCCAATACCAGCAAGGAGGTGCGCTTCATGGAGGTGGACATCCCCTCTGGCTTGCTGCCTGAGGGATGAAGATGGGGAATAAGCAGGTCTAATCCGTACAGGAAGAAAATCCCCAATACAAATCCGCCGGCTGCGGGAATCCAGCCTATTTGCCCGCTGGCCTCCGCTGCTTCAATGGCCGGGATGAGAAGGCTCCATACCGATGCCGCAATCATAACCCCCGCTGCAAAGCCGAGGAATATCTTCTGCACTTTTCCGCTCATGGTTTTGTGGAAGAGGAAGACCATCGCCGCTCCCAAGGTTGTCATCAGAAAGGTAAAGCCTGTGCCGCCTGCTGCCCAAATCAACGATTCTGCCATATTCTCACCCTATCCGTACAAGGTTGTAACACCAGCATTATAGCACACTTGCCGTTCATACGAAGCTTATTCGGCGATGCCGCTGGACATGCCAACCCTTCGTTGCCAAACCTGCTTGATCCCTGTGAAAAAGAGAAAAGCATCCTCTCCGGATGCCTTGTCTTGTTATGGGATAAATTATTCGCCCGCCCTACTCTATATACACCCAAAGCTTGCCTACCCAGGTATTTATCTTGGCCCAGCTTCCTTTTTGGGCAGTGGCGCCTACCTTCTGGGGCGAAAGCGCATAGCGGGTACGAACCATTTTGCCGTCGGAATAGGTATACAGCTGGGTATGGACGGACAAGTCCAGAGCTAATTTTGCTGGAACCTCCATAGCATCCGTTGGAACGGCAAGGGATCGATTAATACCCTCAGCCATTCCTTCCGCCAACCGGTCCAGATAATCCGGATCAGACAGCCGCTGGTCCTCCTCCGGGTTGGTCATAAAGCCCATCTCCACCAGAACGGAGGGCACGGTGGACCAATTGAACCCGGTGAGATCCGAACGGGGCACGGTGCCTCTGGAAACAGCTCCCGTAGCATCCACCGCCTCACGGAGGATGATCCCGGCCGCCGCCTTGCTGCGGTTAAACACCTCGCCGCTTTCCTCCGTCCACGCCGGATACAACAGTGAAATCCCTTGGGCCTTGGAGGAATCGGCTCCGTCGGCATGGATGCGCACAGCCAGATCCGCTTCGGCAGCGTTGCACATTTGAGCCCGCTCCACGTTGGAGATGTCCACATCATGGGATTCCCGGGTCATCACCACCTGGTAGCCGAAGGCCTCCAGCTTCTCCTTCAGCAGCACAGAGGCCTCTAGGGTCAGGACGTATTCCGGCTTCTTCGTCTTGACGCCACGGGTGCCGGAGCTGACCTTGGCCTTCATCTCCTTGGAATCCGGGGATACCGGCTCCAGGGCGTTATTGCCATACTGCTGGTGGCCGGGATCCACACACACCGTCTGCTGATTCCTGGGTTTGGCATCAGCCGCTGCCGGAAACAAGGCACTAACCAACAATGCCACAAGAATCAAATAACCATATTTCGTAAACCGGCCAATGGATATCATGGTATGTTCCCCTTTTTTAGGTGCACGTGGTACGATCTACTTCTTCTCCTCAATCCAACTGGTGCCAAACCAGGTTTCGATCAAAATCCAGTTGTTCCAGCGTTTCAGCGCCGTTACCTCCTGGGGGTTCACCTGGCCCAGCAGCAGGCTGGTTTCCGCTTTGGGGTAGCTGTAGAGGTTGGTTTGCTCCTTCAGGCTGATTTTCCCGTTGGCCTCCTCCGCATGTCCCGGAAGATAATCCGTTTGCTTCAAGCAAACCCACTTGGGCCCCATCCACGTAGGAATCCGCACCCAATCCCCCAGCCGGGCATCGGCTGTGACATGCGCGCTCCCCAGCTCCGCACCGGTGGGAAAGGACTCGCTGGGTCGGTTGTACAGCTGCACCGGCTTCAGCATCTGGAGCTGTTCCTGCACCGGCTGGACGGGATAACGCCCACTCCAGAGCTTATATCCCTCTGAAGCCAGATACAGCCCCATCGTCTGGTTTTCCCGCCAGATTTCCTCGAACGCCCACAGAGGCACCTCCGTCTCCTCCTGGTAATGCCCCAGCTCGGCCGTAAAACCCGGACGTCCGAATTGGGCAATGAACCAATCCGTGTAGCCTCCGCCGGAAGGGTCTGCCGCCGGCTGGACCTGGCCGTAGCCGGTCATGCGGGTAATGGTATTGGCTATGCCTTTATCCCTGGCCAGGTTCCCCGGAGCATTATGGAAATACCAGTACAGGACCTCCCCTGAGGTGTGATAAGACAGGGTAATTTCCGGATCCGCGTTATAGGTGAAATGGATCATGCTCTGCGCTTCGGCCGTATCCGCTGGCTCCGCGCCTTTATAGTTCTTGTACATGGGATAAGCGGGCGAATTCCGGATGCTCGTCCACATGGCGGGATATTGGCGGTTGATGTCGATACCCTCGGCATTGGCTTTCCACCGCTTAAAATTATAGCTGCCGCCGTTCATGCTAAGCAGATAGGAACGGTAATATTCCGGAAAGGCGCCGGCCCCCTCCTGCTGGAGTGTCACCCCGTCCGGATTGACCATGGGCACAAACCAGATGGAGCAATTATCCAGCAGCTCCCGGACAACATACTCATCATACTTCATGTTATGCTCGTAGGCATAGGCATACCGGTCAATCATATACAGAATCAGGTTAGTGCTGATCCATTCCCGGGCATGCTGGGAGCCGTCAATGAGTATAGAGGCCTCGCCGCGCCCCAGCTTCAGCGCTTTTATGTCACGGCCAAAAACCGTGGTTCCGATGGTCTTCAGCTGAATCAAATCCGGATATGCCGCTGCCAGCCGGTTCATATCCTCCAGCATCAAGGTATAGGAATATACCTGATACGGGTCCACAATATCCTTGCCCGTCCCCTCCGCTTGGACATAGCCTGTACCTGGAGGTCCTGCCCAGATAACTGCTCCCAATACCATAGCTGTCAGCATCCGCCGCAGCTTTCTCTTTGGTTTCTCTGCTCCCATGATCGCTCTCCGATTCCGCCAGGTTGACCTTGCTTTTCCGTATAGCTCCAATACTTCTTGTACATATTAATAGATTTTCGTCAAAATATCTATATTTTGGACAAATTTCATGCAAATTTTTTTCAAAATAGTTGCAACTTGTTGCAATTTGTAGGAAATCCGCCCCGTAGGGCCGTCCAGTTGGGTGTGGTAATGGTAAGGTTTGAAGTCACAGAGGTGCACAGGCTGAGGAGGAACAGAAGGGTGGGGAATGCTCAATATTGAGGGGCTGAGAGTCCTGGAGCGTGAAAAGGTCGGAGGAACCTTGAGGAGTGGAGCACACAGGTGTGGGGTTTGGCGGGTTTGGCGGGTTTGGCGGGTTTGGCGGACTCTGTGAAGCTCCGACCAGCTAACAGTGTGTTCTTACGGAACTGAGCGACTCTTAGCCGCATAAAAAACCGGTTTTGGAAATCTAACGGAACTTAGAGCACCTTAACGGGGCTCAACAGCAGGAAATGGGCTTCCCGCAGCGGCTAAGGGCCTCCCAGTTCCGTTACGCCGAAAAAACCGCCGATTAGGCGGTTTAAGCGTCTCTCAGTTCCGTTACAGCAGCGCGCACTCGTTTCCTGATTCAAATATAGTCTTGCAGGAAACTCCTGAGGGTATGGTGAATATACGTTTATCGCAAGGGCGAGACGGTGAGGAGATTAACATGAATCGTAGGATCATAATAGCAGGCACAGGCAGCAGCTCTGGAAAATCAACGATTTCGCTGGGGCTTATGGGGGCTTTCCGCAAGCGTGGACTTACGGTGCAGGGGTTCAAATGCGGACCGGATTACATCGATCCCAGCTACCATACGGCGATTACCGGCCGCTACTCCCGCAATCTGGACAGCTGGATGCTAACCCCGGATGTCCTGCGGGGCATCTATGCACGCGGCAGCCGCGGGGCGGATATTTCCATCATCGAGGGTGTGATGGGGATGTTCGACGGCAAAAATGCTGATTCCGACGAAGGGTCCACGGCGGAGGTCAGCGCCTTGCTTGAGGCGCCGGTGCTGCTGGTGGTTGACGTCTCCGGCATGGGGCGCAGCGCCGCCGCAGTGGTGAAGGGCTTCCAGGCCATGGCTGGCAAGGGTGTACACATTGCGGGGGTCATTGCCAACCGGGCTGGCAGCAAAAGTCATGGCTTATTAATTCAACAAGCGGTGGAGCAGGAATGCGGCATCCCCGTAGTGGGGTGTTTGCTGCGGGATAGCGGAATTTCCATACCCGAGCGGCACTTGGGTCTGATCCCGTCCTTGGAGCGGGGGGACCTGACTCCCTTATTCCAGGCTTTGGCTAACCACGTGGAAGCCGGTGTGGACCTGGAGGCCGTGTGGAGGCTGGCGGAGTCACCTGAGGTGGAAGCGCAGAGCAGCTTATTCACTGAACCAGCCTGCGCCTCCAGTCCAAACCCGGACAAGCTGCGGATCGCTGTGGCCCGTGATGCGGCTTTCCATTTTTATTATCCGGAGAATCTGGAGCTGTTGGAGCACTATGGCGCGGAACTGGTGTTCTTCTCTCCCTTGGCGGGCGAAACCTTGCCGGAGCACACGGACGGGCTGTATTTTGGCGGAGGATTTCCGGAGGAATATGCCGGGACTCTGGCACAAAACCGGGCTACGGCTCAGTCGATCCGCTTCGCCGTGGAAGAAGGTTTGCCGGTGATTGCGGAATGCGGCGGCTTTATGTATTTATGCCAATCCTTAGTGCAATCGGATGGCAGCGTTCATGAGATGGCGGGAGTATTTCCCGGGAAAACCATCATGCAAACCAAGTTGGCGGCTATGGGCTACCGGGAGGCGGCTGGAGCGGCGGGCAACCCGCTTCTGTCTATGGGACAAACCGCCCGCGGGCATGAGTTTCATTATTCGGTCTATGTTCCGGGGGAGGACGGTGGCAACTCATATCCCCAGGCATACACCGTAACGGGCAGGAAAGGGACCGCGCCTGAGGGCTTTTTGTATAAAAACACCGCAGCGGGTTATACGCATCTCCACTTTGCATCCAACCCCGGGATGGTGGAGCATTGGCTGGCGTTCTGCCGGAAATGGCGTGACAAATAAAGATGGTTTCCCCATCAGAAGGACGTCTCTTACGAGGCGTTCTTTTTGACGTACGGCATCCGGCCCAGCTTTCCCTCCCGATAAGGAAACCCCAGGCGAACCGTCTTCATCCTATCTTTCCGACTCTCCGGATGGCTGCCGCCAGGCAAAGCCCAATCTCTGTCCGGGACAATCGTACCTCCACTGAACTGCAGGAATAGAATCACCGTCATCCCCCGCTCCTTCAGAATCCAGCACATACAGCTCGAATCCGTTCCTGAGAACAATCCGTTTTACTCAAATACCAAACGCCGTCTGCCCATTCACGACAGTTCGGCGAACCTGCATGCCCAGCCACTCCTCCGGGTCGTCCGCGAAGGGCCGATCCACTACCGTGAAGTCCGCCCCGTACCCAAGGGCCAGCAGCCCGCGCTCCTGCTCCTCGCCCGCCGTCTGGGCGCTGCCGTAGGTGTACAGGCGGATGGCCTCCGCCAGAGACAGCTTCTCCCCGGGCTCGTAGCCGGGGTGGGTTTCGCCGAGCTTGCGGCGGGCCACGGCGGTGAATAGCCCGTAGAGCGGCGACAGCGGCTCGATAGGCGCATCACTGCTGCCGCCGCAGGGGATGCCGGCGGAGAGCAGCGTCCGCCACGCATAACGGTGGACGGCCCGCTGCCCCAGCCGCTCCAGCACCCACGGGTAGTCGCCGGTGACAAACGGCGGCTGGATATCGGCGGCAAGCCGAAGCCGGCTCATCCGGGCAAGCTGATCTTGGCGCAGCACCGGAACATGGATGAGCCGGTCAGGCAGCCCGGCCGCCTCCGGGAGCGGCTGGCGCTCCAGCTCCGCCAGCACTAGATCCACGGCGGCGTCGCCGATAGCATGAACCGCCACCGGAAACCCGGCCCCCCTCGCCTGCCGGACAATGGCAGCGAAGGCCTCCGGCGTATGGATGGGGTAGCCGGATTGCCCCGGTGCGTCAGCATAAGGCTCACTCAGCCAGGCTGTCCGCCCGCCCAGCACGCCGTCTGCGAACACCTTGGCAGCCCCGATCCGCAGCCATTCGCTGCCGCTGCCTGCCTGAAGGCCCAGAGCCCTGGCCTCTGCCAGATGCGAAAAATCCACTAATTGGTGGGTGCGCAGGAGAATCCCCTCCTCCCGGAGCTCCCGGTGGATTCGCAGAAGAGTATCCACCTTCCCCAGAAACCGGAGATCATCCGTATGAACCGCTGTAAGCCCCAACGACAGCGCATATTGCGCCGCCCGGCGGATGTTGGCTTTTTTCTCCGCATAATCCGGCTCCGGCACTGCAGCCTGAAACACCGCTCCCGCATCCTCATAGATGCGGCCGTTCAATACTCCCGCCTCATCCCGACCGAAGGAGCCGGATGCCGGGTCCGGAGTATCCTCGCTTACACCGGCACGCCGGAAGGCCTCCGTATTGGCCAGCATGGAATGATAGCAAACGCGGGTAAGCAGCACCGGATGCCGGGTGGTTATAGCGTCCAGCTCATCACGGGTCGGCGCCACCGCCGGCTGGAAGGCATTTTCGTTCCAATTCAGGCCCAGAATCCACTCTCCCGGCGGTGTTTGCTCTGCCCGCTGCTTCAGAAGGCCCAGCATCTCCTCCTTGGAGGCAGCCCCGCTGAAATCCAGCGCCGCCAGCTTCATGCCCTGCATAGACAGATGCATATGGCAATCGGTCAAACCGGGCAGCACATAACCGCCGTCCAGATTTACGCGCTCCGTATGCCGACCGCCTACCAAAAGCTCAAGCTCCCGGTCCGTACCCACCGCCCGGATTCGTCCTTCCTCACAATAGACGGATATGGATTGATCCCTTTGCCCGGGATAAGGACTGCGTCCACCGTAAAACCAGGTTCCTGTCATTTTCCATCCTCCTCGGTATTCATCATATCTGCTACGGCGTGTCAGCAAGTCCGTCCGACACAAACTGGTTCACGCATACATATTTCATTCAATTTTCCACAAAATAGGTATGAAGCTGTACTTCTCTATGGGAGGGATTTCATTTGTTTTCAGAAAACACGGAAAAGAAGCTGCTTTCAGCTGCCGAAATATCCGCACTGTGGTATCAGCATACCGGGGATACCATGGCCATTTGTGTCTATAAATATTATCTCACTATTGTAGAGGACAAAAAAATCAAAACAGTCCTGCAATTCGCCCTGGAATCATCGGAGCGCCATGTGTCCCAAATTTCCGGTTTCCTGAACGACGCCCACTTTCAGCTCCCCCTGGGTTTTACCGAAAGTGATGTCAATCTTCAGGCTCCCCGCCTTTTTTCCGATCCGTTCCTGCTGTTTTACACCTACGTCATGACGATACACGGGCTGACCGCATACAGCCTGGCTCTTTCATGCTGTGAGCGGGAGGACCTTCAGGACTACTTCATGGAATGCATCATTACCGCCAAGAAATTATTCCAGCAAATCACGGTCCTGGCCCGGACGCAGCCCAAATTCTCCGGTCTGCCCTCCATTCCCTCTCCCCAGGGAGTGGAATTCATCCAGACCACAGGGATCCTGTCCAATCTGCTCGGAGAGAAACGGCCGCTGGATTCCTCGGAAATCAGCCATCTGATTTTTAATTCCAAAAAAACGGGCCTTGCCCGCACCCTCAGTCTGGCCTTCAGCCAGGTAGCATCCAATGAGGATGTCCGCGACTTCCTGCTGAAGAATGTGAAGCTGGCCGGACAGGATGCCGACAGCTTCGACCAGCTGCTCCGGCAGGATGATCTGGTAGCGCCGCAGCGGTGGGATGATGAAATTACGGATTCCCGGGTAAGCCCGTTTTCGGATAAGCTGATGATGTTCCACGCTGCTTTTTTGGTCAATACGGCCCTTTCTTACTATGGCGCGGCCGTTGGGGCCAGCCTCCGGTCCGACATCGTTCTCAACTACAAACATGTAGCCAACCATGCCTTGCAGGCAGGCGCAATCTGCTATGACATCATGGTGAAATACGGCTGGCTGGAGCAGCAGCCCCAGGCCATTGACCGGAAATCATTGGCGATGAACCCGAGCACTTGACAGCCTCATTACAAGGTGTTCATCCCACAAAGCGGCTTCCTCCCATGATTTCCTTTATATTCTCCAGATAACCCCGAAACATAATTTTTGTCAAATCCATGGAATTCATGACATAAAGAAAGCCATCCTCCACAGGATGGCTCTACAGTTATCTCCGATGCCGGAAAGTACGGCGCAGATCCTCCACCCACTTTTCCGGGACCTCCCAGGGGATGAAATGTCCGCCCTCTTCATGAGCGGCAATGTTCACATGGTTATACCAAGCGGCACGGTCACTATCCAGAAAATGCTGCACCCTTTGCTCCGTAGAAATCCCCGGCGGATTTTCGTAACCGACGAAGGTGATGCCTGCAGGGGCCTCAATAACCGGCCAGCGGTCATGGGAGGGTGTCCACGGGTAGCGGTTGTTGTTGGCGTATATCCGCATGGAGGTTTCAATGGCGTTGTTGGCCCAGAAGATGGTGGCATGGGTCAGCAGATCATCCTTCGAAAAGACGGATTCGATATCCCCTTTATTGTCGCTCCATTTCATCCACCGCCTCAGAATCCACGCCAGCATGCCTACCGGAGAATCACTGAGCCCGTAGGCCAGCGTACCGGAATCCAGCACATGTACGGCCAGATGGGAGGCAAACCGGTTGTCCAGCTCCAGAATCCGAGCCCGAATCGGCTCCGGAATCCTGTCAGGAACAGGCCGCCCTCCGGCAAAATCCCAAGCACGCTCCCCGTTGAAAAAATTCAGCTTTTGCGCAGACCCGATATGAATCCCATACAGCTCCTCTGCATATTTATGCCCCAGCTGTCCGGTCACCAGAGCCCCCACATCGCAGCCCGCCGCCGCGTATTTGGGATAACCCAGTGTGTCTGTCATCAGCGTGTGCCACAGGTCTGCGATTTTCCAAAAGTTCATATCCGGGTTGTGGGGAAGCGGCACCGAAAATCCGAACCCGGGCAGAGACGGCACGATAACGTCAAAGGCCTCCGCAGGATCACCTCCGAATGCTCCGGGATCAGCCAGCGGGTCAATCACCTTGGACCAGTGCCAGAACGTCCAGGGCCAGCCATGGGACAGAATTAACGGCACCGGATGAGGCCCCACTCCAGGCTTCCGCATAAAATGCACCGGCACTCCATCCACATGGACATGATAATGCTCATAACGGTTGATGGTTTGCTCTGCCCTGCGCCAATCAAACTCCTCGATCCAGTACCAGACAAGTCCCTCCAGATAATGGCGGTTTACCCCATAAAATCCATCCTCATTGCCGGCATCCATCGGCCACCGGGTAGAGCGCAGGCGATGCTGCAGATCCATAAGCACCTCATCCGGGATATGGACCGGGGTGGACTGCAATCCGCAAAAAGCAGCGGTCATAGTACGTCTCCTCCTTTGGCGCCAGTTACGTCCTCATCCGGTTGCCCAGCTCCCCCAGCTTTCTTAAAGCGGGAAGGGCAGCGGCCACCGTCTCCTTCTCCTCCCAGGTAAGGCCCTCCATAAAGGTTGAAAGCTGTGCAATCCGGTCCAGCCGGCGGGAGTCAATAATGTCCGCCCCCTTCGCCGTAATATGCACCAGCACCACCCGTCCGTCCGTGGGATCAGGCTTGCGCTCCACCAGTCCGTCCCGCTCCAGCCGGGTGACCAGTTGGGTAATGCCTGACTGCGTCATCTGTTCATTGGCGGTCAGCTCCGTCAGCCGCATGGGGCTCTTCCGGGATAGAGTATGCAGAACGGAAAGAGTGGTAAAGCTCAGCTTCTCCACTGAGGGCAGCCGGATAATGATCCGGGTCAATTCCTCAAAAATCAAAGCAAACTCAGTGACATCCAGCTCATTGGGGGTTGTGTTAGGTTCCATGCGTAGTATTATATCACAAACTTATATAAGTTTCTAATATAAAAACAACTCCATCTGCTTTCATCCGCAGGTGGTTGAATTCCTAACGGCGGTGAGAGACGCTATTTGCCCCAAAACAGAGGACTGCCAAATCTAACGGAAGCAGCAGACGTTATTAGTCTAAAATAAGGCTTGTTGCGAGGGATTTTACCCGAATAGCGGCCGTGGCCGCCGTTAGAATCCGTCATGACCTGTCGGCCATTACCAGTGGTGAAGATGGGGGTACAAACGCATATTTATACTATTGACATACGGGGCATTAAAACTTATATTTGATAGCGAGAATCATTATCAATTGGGCTGTTATTTTCAAAAAAATACATGATGCAACAAGGAAGGATATGAGAATGAACACGAAGCAGCACATTTCTGTTAAGGTACTCTTCATCGCAACTATGGTCATGGCCCTGCTGGCAGGCTGCGCCTCCCAACAATCCGGCTCCTCCCCTGCCCCGTCCCAGGCTGCAAGCAGCAGCCCGGCGTCTGCAGCCAGCCAAGCTCCCAAGGATACCACCCAATATCCCATTGTGATCAAACATGCCTTCGGCGAAACCACCATTACCAAGAAGCCTGAGCGGGTGGCCACCATCCAATGGGCCAACCATGATGTTGTCCTCGCCCTTGGTGTTGTGCCGGTAGGCTTCTCCGCCGCCAACTTCGGTGTGCAGGATAACAGCGGACTGCTGCCCTGGACTGCCAAGAAGCTCAAGGAGCTTAACGTGGACAAGCCGAATATCTTTCAGGATACGGACGGTCTGGACTTCGAGGCCATCTCTGACTCCAACCCGGACGTGATTCTTGCCGCTTATTCCGGCATCACCAAGGAGGATTACGAGATCCTCAGCAAAATCGCACCGGTCGTTCCCTACCAAACCACAGCATGGTCCACCACCTGGCGGGATCAGGTATTGTATAACGCCACCGGCATGGGCATGAAGGCCGAAGGCGAGAAGCTGATTAAGGACACCGAAGCCTTGATCCAGGAGAAAGCCGCCAAGTATCCCCAAATGAAGGGCAAGAAGGTAGCCTGGGTGAACTTCTCCGCCAAGGATATGTCCAAGCTGCATGTGTACACGCCTGTTGACCCGCGCGGCGCATTCCTGATCGAGCTGGGCATGTCCTATCCCGAGAGTGTAACCAGCAAAATTACCAACCCTACCGCCTATTCCCTGAGCTTGAGTGCGGAAAATGCCGACGTCCTGAACGATGCCGATATCATCATCGGCTATGGCGGCGATGACCTGTATCAAGCTGTGAAGGCGGACTCCCTGCTGAGCAAAATCCCGGCTATCCAAAGAGGCTCCGTAGTGTTTATTGGCAACGGCACTGCTCTGGCCGCCTCCGGCAATCCCAATCCGCTGTCCATTGCTTATACCATCGATGAATACCTGGCCTTGATTGACGGAGCCATCAAGAAGCTCCCATGAGCAGCCAGTCCGCTTCCAAAACCAAATGGGCAAGCCCGCATATCCCCAAGCATTTCCCGCTGGTCCTCGTGGCCAGCCTGATCTTGGTAGGCATATGCGTGCTTGCCTCCCTGCTCCTGGGCTCCCGGCTGCTGGGCTGGAAGGAGCTGATGGACGGATTGTTCCATCCCGATGTGGACTCCTACGGGGCCAATATTGTCCGCAAGCGGATTTCCCGGACGGTGTTCAGCCTGTTCAGCGGTGCGGGGCTCGGTGTGTCCGGCGCTCTGATGCAGTCCGTTACCCGAAACCCCATTGCCGACCCCAGCATTCTTGGCGTGAATACCGGCGCCTCCTTGTTCGTGGTCTGCGGCATCGCCTTCTTGAATATCAGCACCGCCAACGAATACATCTGGCTGGCCTTGGCCGGCGCGGCCATTACCGCCGTTTTTGTATTCGGGATCGGATCCATGGGGAGTGGCGGAGCCACCCCCATTAAGCTGGTTTTGGCGGGAGCAGCCACCAGCGCCGCCCTGGCCTCTCTGGTAAGCGCCATTATGATTCCCCGCTCGTATGTAATGGACCAGTTCCGGTTTTGGCAGGTGGGGAGCGTCGGCTCGGCATCCTGGAGCGGGATCGCCACCTTCGCTCCGTTTCTCGCCTTTGGCATCCTGGCCGCCATTGTAACCGCCCCATCCCTGAATGCATTGGCATTGGGCGATGACGTCGCCACCGGATTGGGCGTCCGCACAGGCATCCTGCGGATGGTTGCTGCCCTTGCAGGGGTGCTGTTATGCGGAGCCACCACGGCTCTGGCGGGCCCCATTGGTTTTGTCGGCCTGATCGGCACCCACGTAACTCGTCTTATGCTGGGCTCCGATTTGCGTTTTGTGATTCCCATGTCGGCCATTTCTGGTGCTGTTATCCTGACCATATCCGATATCATCGGACGGCTCCTGGGCAGCCCCGGTGAGCTGGAGGTGGGAGTGGTGACAGCCTTCGTTGGGGCTCCCTTACTTATCCTATTAGCCATGCGTTCGAAAGTGCGGTCATTATGAATAATCAAACAGTTGCTTTTATTATGGCGGGCAGACGCCAAAGACGCCGGCGGTGGGTCCTGGTTACCGTTGTGCTGGCCGTACTGTCCTGTGCGCTGTGTGTGGCCATGCTGCTGTTGGGCAGCACCATCTATCCGGTGAAGGATGTGCTCCGGACCCTGCTGGGCGAGCAAATCAAAGGAGTCTCCTTCGCCGTGAATACCATCCGGCTGCCGCGTATGCTGGCCGGACTTTTCGCCGGCTTTGCCTTTGGCGTCGCCGGGAGTACCTTCCAGACCATGCTGCGCAACCCCCTTGCCAATCCCAATGTCATCGGCATAACCTCCGGCTCCAGTGCGGCTGCAGTGTTTTGCATTACCGTGCTGCACACCAGCGGAGCGGTTGTTTCCGTGGCGTCGGTTATTGCCGGACTGGCTACGGTGCTGGTGATTTATGTGTGCTCCAGAGGCTCCTCCTTTGCCGTCGGCCGCTTAATCCTGGTGGGCATCGGCGTTCAGGCCATGCTGGATGCCATCATCTCCTACCTTCTTCTGGTGGGCGCCCAGCAGGATATCCCGGCAGCCCTCAGATGGCTCAGCGGCAGTCTCAACGGCTCCCAGATACATGAGCTTCCGCCCTTGGTCATAACCGTCCTGATCTGTGCCCCCATCATCATCCTGTTGGGCAAGCATCTTACCGTGCTCGAGCTTGGAGAGCAATCCGCCACCTCGCTTGGTGTGAATACAGACAGAACCCGGATCATGCTGATCGTCAGCTCCGTCTGCATGATTGCGCTGGCTACGGCAACAACAGGTCCCATCGCCTTTGTGGCCTTCCTTTCGGGACCGATTGCAAAAAGACTGGTTGGCGTCGGCTTCTCCTTCTCCAACGTGCTTCCCTCCGGTTTGGTCGGAGTGATATTGGTGTTGGCTGGAGATCTCATCGGGCAGTTCGCCTTTGCAGTGAGATACCCCGTAGGCATCATGACCGGCATTCTGGGAGCGCCATACCTGATCTTCTTGCTTATCCGGATGAATCGAAAGGGAGATTTCTAATGAAACCGACGCATGTTTTTCAAGCGGAGCACCTTGTAGCCGGCTATGATCATAAAACCATTCTCCACGGCATCAGCCTGGTCATTCCCAGTAATAAAATCAGCGTCATGATCGGGGCAAACGCCTGCGGCAAATCCACTCTACTGAAGACGCTGGCCCGGCTGATCAAACCCACCTCCGGCACCGTCACCCTGGACGGCAAACCGATCAGCAGGATCCCGCCGAAGCAGCTTGCCCGGGTGGTGGGGCTGCTGCCCCAATCCCCGATTGTGCCGGAGGGGATATCGGTGGCGGATCTGGTGGGCCGGGGCCGGTTTCCCCATCAGTCCCTGCTCAGCGGCTGGACCAAAAAGGATGTGGAGGCCGTAGCCGAGGCCATGGAGATCATGAACATTACGGAGCTGGCCAACCGGAATATTGACGAGCTCTCCGGCGGCCAACGGCAGCGTGTCTGGATTGCCATGGCCTTGGCCCAGCAGACGGATATTCTATTCCTTGATGAGCCGACCACCTTCCTGGACATTACGTACCAAGTGGAAATCCTGGACCTCCTGACGGATTTGAACCGGAAAAAAGGGACCACGATTGTGATGGTGCTGCATGACATTAACCTGTCTGCACGGTACGCCGACTACATCTTTGCCTTGTCCCAAGGGAAGCTTCTGGCGGAGGGAAAGCCCGAAGAGGTAGTTACCAGCTCCCTGGTGAAGGATATCTTCGGACTGGATTGCACCGTCATCCCGGACCCGGTGTCGGGTTCGCCAATGGTGATCCCGAAGGGCCGTTATTATGTTCATGAAGGCTGATGGCCGAAGGCTCACCAGACGGCCAGACAGCAAAAAGCCTCCAACGGGACAAAAACATGTTCCGCCGGAGGCTTTTTTTCGTCTTTATTTATTTTCAACCGGCACCCAAATCTCCACTTCCGCATCCATGGGATTGCCGTTCAGCAGCACCTCGGCAACCGGCCCTCCGGTATACCGGTATTGGGCATCCCCGGTCAGGATTTCGTTGAAGGCCTGGTCCTCCAGCTTGTCGAAGGCCAGACGGGAAAGCCCGCCTTTGCCGCTCACAACCAGATAGAGGCTCTTCGGGAACAGCACCTCCTCCGTTCCCTCCGCTGCCGGGTGGGATGACACAACGCCGGCATAATAGAATGCTCCTGTCTGATCCGCTGTTACCACCGCATAACCATACGGGCTTTCTGCTATGGGCCTTAAGGCAGCCATCTTGCCGCTTTGCAAAGCCCCCTTAAAAAACTCCGTTTTGGTCGGAGAGTATCCTTCGGCATGAATCCGGGCGGACGGGCCCAGCTGAACCTTGTAGCCAACAAAACGGAATGCTTCCTTTTCTTCCAATACATAATTCGCCATTCTTACTTCCTCCTTCATATTTGGATTACATGTCCGGCAAAGCCAGGTCCAACCCACTGATGCGGACAGGGTCGGAAATCAGCTCCACCTCCGTAATTCTTTCCCCGCGGATGGTGTACTGCAGCACATACTGAAGCCTTCCCTGGGGAGCAACCACCACACCCACCGCCCCGTTCACCAGGACGATATGAGAGGCTTGAATCCGGCCTGCCACCTGATGCGCCAGCTGCTCCGCCCCGCGGGTCGTTGCTTCCGCACCATCCCGCCGATCGTCCCGAAGGACTACATCCGGAGCCAACACCGCCAGCAGCCGGTCAAAGTCTGCATCCCGGGCAGCCGCGAGAAAGGCCTCTACCAGCTCCCGCTGCCGGAACATGGCAGGCTCGTCAGCTACAGGCCCGCCCCTGATGCGCCGGCGCGCCCGGCTGGCAATTTGCCGGACGGCCTCTTCGGATTTGCCCAACGCCTCCGCGATATCGGTGAAGGGCAAGGCAAAAATATCATGCAGCACAAAGGCCACCCGCTCCGGCGGGCCAAGCTTGCCCAGCACAATCTGCAGCGCCGCGCCTACGGAATCCGCCAGCAGTGCTTCCTGCTCGGGATCACCCGCATTGCGCCCATCCTGAACAAACGGCAGATGCTCCTCCATCGACTCCTCCTGCCTGGACCGGCGGGTCCTCAGCATGTCCAGGCACACTCTGGACACTACCGTGGTCAGCCACCCCTCTACGTTATGCACCGTGCTCCCGTCAGCCCGGCTGTACCGGAGCCAGGTTTCCTGCACTGCATCCTCCGCCTCGCTTTGGGACCCGAGCATCCGGTATGCCACCGCCAACAGGCGTTTCCGAGATGCTTCGAATTGCTCCACCATCCGCTTCTGCTCCTCCATCGTGGACTCTTCCTTCTTCATGAAAGATTTTTGTTATACATAAGAATGACGTTTGGAATTCCGTTATTGTGACAGCACAGGTCCGAATATGTTGTCATGCGCAAAAGAATTGGTGTTTATGCAAAAAGCCGGCCTCTGCGGCCAGCTTTCTACTGAGTGATTACATACTGAGATTGATTGGTTCAACGGCTGCCGGACTGTAGATCCGCTATTTATCCAACATACACTGTTTTGAAGTTTTTACGGACACAGGATACCTTATTACGCCGGAAAATCACCGCAAAAGGCCCAACTCTGCCAAATAAGGTCTCCTCAGTCCGCGTAATCGGAAAATAATCGGTTTTCCGCAGAATAACGGCTCCTGTGTCCGGTTGGGACAAGCTGCATACTCGCCTGCTTTCGCCGCCCTGGCCCAGAAACCATCTAAACCGCCTTGACCGGCTCCATCAATACCAGGTGGAATGAATTCCCGCTGCCTTCCGGCTTTTCGTTGCGGATATGCTCCTCCAGGCACAGCCGGGACCGGTCAGACTTGTATACTCCATCCTCCTTCAACGCCTTCATCAGCATGCTCCACGATCCGGGGATATCATCGCTGCTCTCCAGCACCGCATAGAGTCCTCCGGGCAGGACCATTTCCTTCAGATGCCCGGGAACGGCAATCCCGTCGGGAATACTCACGCACATCCCATAGCCGTAAGGGTTGCCGGCCTCCGTAGGAAACGGCTTCATATTGCCCCCGAAAAAACGGGCCGTTCCCAACAGCTTGGCCGCCTTCGTCCACTCCAGCACCGGCGCCATCGCCTCCTCCTCCGGGGAGCTGCTTACCGCAATATGATAGGCCATCCGCATAGCCGGAAGATTCACAATTCTTAAAACACTTAATCCAGTTGATTGACGCATATAGATTTCCTCCGTATCCGTTAATAGTTGATCCATTCTCACCAAGCTGCCGTTTTCCTGGGTCTCAAGATAATGAAGCACCTGCTCCAGCTGTTCCTGAAAACGGGTAATCTCCGCTTTTTTCACCTGCAGACCGGAAATCTTCTTCTTAACAACCATAGTGAGGTGGGATAAGGATTGGTTGGCAAGCACCATCTGGATATCCTTCAGGGGAATATCCAGACGTCTCAGGATAGCCGTGATGCGGATGCGCATAAGGGCATTTTCGTCATACACTCTCCATCCCGAGGAGGCATCTCTTCCGCTTGTGAACAAGCCTTCCGATTCCCAATGCCGTAAGGTGCGGCTCGTCAGCCCCATCTGCTCCGACAGCTTATTGATGGTTACAGATCTGTTCATGCATGTGACTCCTTCCTGAGCTCTGGATTAAGTCTAGCACTAGACGCCGCGACAATTGCAAGGGGGTCCTATTATGAAAAACAGCCACCCAACACGGGCGGCTATTTGGCTTATACATGGATATACCAGAACACTCCAAACCGGTCCACCACATTGGCGCAGCAGGCGCTCCAGGGCAGGGGACCCAAGGGAAGCAGAATATTCCCGCCTTCGATCAAAACCTCATATGTGCGCTTCACCTCATCGGCGCTGTCCAGCTTCACACAGAAGTTCATGATGGGATAATCCGTTCCCTGTACATACACCTAAAAGCCTATTTTCATCATTGCGCCTCCACTGCCCTATACGGGTTTCTTCAAAAAACCAAGAGTCAGCTGATTCACGATGTCCGCATGCTCCATGGTCAAGGAATGGCTGGCCCCGGGAATAAGCTGGGCTACGAGGCCCGGAATCAAGCTCCGTGCGTTCTCCACTACCTTCCCGGCGGGATAAATAACCTCTTTGTCCCCTACAAGAAGCAGGGTGGGAACATGGAAATCCTTGAATTCCTCCTTGGGAAATACGGAGGGCATCACCTGCAGCAGCGGCTTGGCATAGCGGTAACCGGCCAGGACCTGGTCGCGGAATACCGGTTGCAGAGGCTCGCCTTTGCCCGAGAACCATGCAAACGCGCGGTCAATCCATTTTTCCGTGTGGAATAATAATGCAGGGTAAATCTTCGCAAAGAATTTGAAGCTGATCTTGTGAAAGGTCCCTGCCGGGGCATACAGCATCAGCCGGGATACCCGCTTCGGGTGGGCAAGAGCAAAATTCAAGGCCAGGAACCCGCCCATGGAATGGCCCGCCAGATCTGTGCTGCCCAATTGCAGCCCATCCATAACCTCAAGCAGCCACTTCCGGGCGTCCTGCCTGCTTTTGACCGCTCCGGAGGGTTGGCTTTTTCCGAAGTCCCCCATCACATCCACCGCATACACACAGCGCTCCGCAAGCCAATGTTTGACGTTGGGATACCACATGGTACTGCTCATGGTCATGCCATGCAGCAGCAGTAACGGCGGTTTACTGGTGTCCCCGAAGCGGAGCACATGGGTCTCCCCCGCGGAGGTTGGAACTGTAAGCGGTGTACTGTCCGTCTCGAATAAAGCCAAGCTGTTGCTATAGCAGCGGAGATATTCCTGTTCGTTTTCCAACGTCTTAAAAAGGCTGGCCACCGGATTTCACCTGTTCCCATGTTTTTCTATTATCATATAGGAAGTCCCATGGATTGACAATCCGTCCAAATCTGTTATACTAACAGAAGTCGAACATATGATCGCTTACGTGGAAGCACCCGTAAGATAAGACCGAACCGGTCTTTCTTACGTGTGCTTTTTTTGCGTTTGCAACATGGTATGTTCGGTCACATTCCATTTCGAAAGGAAGATTCCCTTGAACAAACGTTTGATTACCCTCGTCATGGCCGTTTTACTGGCCCTGTCCCTGCCGCTGCAAGCCTTCGCCGCTTCATCCGCCAGTCTCAGCAAAACGGCCCAAGCCTCCATAGAAAAGCTGGCCGCCCAGTCAAGCGGTTCCCTTCAGACACAGCTGACCGGGCAAACCACTAAGCTCCGGGAGCTGGAGGCGCAGGATGAGAGCCTGGACCAGAGCATCGACACCCAACACCGTGCCAATGCGGAGAAGCAAACAGCCATCAACGCCCGGATCAAGCAGCTGAATGCGGAGAAGCTTGCTGCCTTGAAGAGTGGATCAACAGAGGCCCGGGAGCGGTATAAGCCGATATTTACGCTGCAAACCTCATTGAATAAGCAGCTCACTGTTGCCCGGAAGCTGAAGAACAAACCGCTCATCGAGGCGCTGGAGGCACAGCTCAGTGTAGTCAAAGCCTCCGCCTTGATTGCCAGAGGAGACATTCGCCTGAAGGATGAGGCATACGCCAAAGTTAAGGAAGCCACGGCCAAAACGGCGAATTCCGTCCGCAACGTCCTCAAGGAGGTCTCCCTGGAGCAGGCCAAAATTCGCTCGGAGAAAACCGCTTCTGCCGAAACCGGCAGGCAAATTGCCGCAGACAGCAAAACCCTGACGGCCTCCCTGAAGAATAAAGATGCGGCGGAAACCCTTCGTGCTCTTAGTGCCTTGGTGACCTCCTCCACCCAGATCATTAACCAGAAAACCCGGATCCAGCAAAGCGAGCAGAAGATCAACACCCTTCTGGCAAAAGCCGCTTCTCTTTTGCCCTAGAGCCAGCAGAGAACAATCAGCCTCAGTGGCAGGGCAATCGCATCAGCGTAAAAATGGTTGTATTCCTTATGTGTGTGACAAAACCCTGCCAATTGTCTGTCGAAGAGTGGACATCGCGGTGCTTTTCCGTTATGCCATGCTGTGCAGGTGTGGCAGCGGCGATAACGGAAAGAGGCTTCCTTTAACGAATCTCACAGCGCTTATTTGGCGAAAAAGCGGCCGTTTGCCAACGTAACGAATCTGAGCCACGCTATTGCTTACATTTGGGCTCCTTTCCGTGTCTTTGAGCGGGAATAGGACGCCTCAGATTCGTTACAACCGGAAGAGGGGCCATATGAGCAAAATAGCGTGGTTGAGATTCGTTAAAAAATCTATTTCCCGGTTTTTCCGCTTCTGCCTCGTCATTTTTACCCCTGGCGCTGGCCGCAAGGCCATGGGCGATTCTAATGCAATAGCCCTGACCTCGTAGAATTTTGGGACAGCCTCCATTGGAGCTTCATCCATTTAGGAGTTGCAAGGAAATGGGTTCATTCTTCCCCGGCTTCGATCCATACCTCCATCAGCCGGTTCAAACGGTGCTGCAGGGTTTCTCTCTCCTGCCAGTGCTGCTCCAATTGGGCAGGGGTGCTTGTGTGATTCTGCGTATACAAGAGGGCATCCAGCTCCTCTAGCTGTACCTCAATCGCCTTCATCTCCGCCTCCAGCTTACCGATATCCGGCCGGCTGTCTTTTGGTTCATCTTGACGGGTTATGAGCTTCGGCTTCGGTTCAGGGCGGATACGGCGCGGTTCCTCTACCGTTGCCGTGCTCCGCGCCTTCCTCCTTGCGCGCTCTTCCTTATATTCATCAAAGCCGCCCAAGTACACATCAAGGGTGCCTTGGTCCAATTCCCAAATTTTTTGGGCAAGCCGGTTAATCAGATACCGGTCATGGGTCACGATGAGAATCGTGCCGGGGTAATCCTCCAACGCCTCCTCCAGCGCTTCTCTTGAAGCAATGTCCATATGGTTGGTCGGTTCGTCCAGGATAAGCAGGTTGGGCTTCCTATGAACCAGCAGCGCCAGGCGCAGACGGGTCCATTCTCCGCCCGAGAGCTGTCCCACCGACTTGAACACCTCTGCGCCGTAGAACAGATACGTCGCCAGCCGGCCCCGGGCTTCACCCTCCTCCATTCCCGCTTCCGTCCGGAAGTACTCCAGTACGGATTGCCCCGGATGCGAAGGAGCCTGCTGCTGGGCCAGGTAACCCGCCTCCACCCGGGAACCCAAACGAACGGAGCCGCTGTCCGGGGCAGCCTCCCCCAGAATGAGCTTCAGGAGGGTGGACTTGCCGGAGCCATTATCTCCGATCAGCATGACCTTTTCCCCGTAGAGGAGTTCACCGGTCACGCCGCCCAGAACAGCCCGCTGCTCATATTGCTTCTGCACTCCATCTATCACCACAACCTGTTTTCCTGACCGTTCCAATGGCTGCAAGCCAAATTCCGCTTCCTTGCGGTCCACCGCAGGCCGCTTTAGCTTCTCCATCCGGTCCAGGGCTCTTTGCATGTTGGCGGCCCTCCGGAAAAACTTGCCGTTATCCCCGATTCTTCCCCATTCCATCAGTTGCTTGATGGTCTCCCGCATTTTCTTGATTTTCTTCTGCTGCTCCTGATAATCCGCGAACTGCCGGATCAACAGGTCTTCCTTCTCCTTGACATAGCCGGTGTAATTCGTATGGAAAAGGGTAGATTCCCCGTCCTCCAGCTCCACGATTTTGGTGACCACCCGGTCTAGAAAATAGCGGTCATGGGACACAATCAGGCAGGTGCCCGCATACTTCCGCAGAAATTCCTCCAGCCATTCCACAGCAGCCATATCCAAATGGTTGGTCGGTTCGTCAAGCAAAAGGAGATCCGGCTCCCGGAGAAGCTGGGAAGCAAGACCAACCTTCGTTTTTTCCCCGCCCGATAAGGACTTGTAGGACCGCCCGTACCATTCGCCTGGAATGCCCAGCCCCTGTGCGACCTGGTCGATCCGGGCATCAAGCTCGTATCCGCCCTCCCGTTCAAAACGCTCCTGCAGCTTGGCGTATTCCGCCAGCTGGGTCTCCAGCTGCTCCGGCGACGTATCCGGCGAGGACATGGCCGATTCCAGCACACTCATCCTCTCCCGGCAATCCAGCAGCTCCCGGAAACCCGTTTCCAGCACCTCACGGACGGTCAGGCCGGCCTCTGCACCCGGAATTTGCTGAAGATATCCAATCCGCGCATTCTTCCGTACCGACAGCATGCCTTGATCCGGATTATCCAGCTTGGCGACCATACGCAGCAGCGTGGTTTTCCCGCAGCCGTTGCGGCCCACTAGTGCAGCCTTCTCTCCATGAAGCAGCTCGAAGGTCACGTTTTCCAGAACAAGCTGTGCGGCATTATATTTTTTCACATTTTGACAATTTACGGTTAACATCAGGGTTCCTCCTTAGGCGAGGTCCCACCCGTTTCGTGGAGCAAACAAAAAAGACGCAGGGAAATTCCCTACGTCCTGTCTGGTTCATCCGTTCAGGTTAAGGTAGGAGCCATTTCGCGGTTTGTGAAATCGTATGGTTAAAAATAGGCAGACTTCTCCCGTCTACGTTAAAACCATGAACGATGCCAGCCATCGCAAGTGGCAGCCGGCTCCATTGTTCATTCACAAACTCCCGTTTCATCCTACCTTCACCTCCTTGTACGCATCTTGCTGATAGTATACTACATCCATTCCGTTTAGAGCAAACCTTGCCGTTCCCATTTGTAAAACCCACCCGCATCCCGTATCCTTATTCTTGTTGACTTTACGAAACGGAGATATAACCCCATGAAATCACGGATTTTAACCAGGCCCTTCTATTTCCTGTGGACGACCCAAACCGCTGCCAACGCAGCGGATGTCCTGTATATAATGGCGCTTACCGTGCTGGTGCTGGACCGGACCGGCTCGCTGGTCTCGGCAGCCTTGATGCCGCTTCTGCGCAGCGGCGCCCAAATGCTGAGCGGCCTCATCGCCCCGCTGCTGATCAGCCGCTTCAAGCTGACCACTCTGCTGCTGATATCGCAGACAGGCCAGTTTCTGCTGTTTATTTGTCTTGCCGTCTACATGAAGCTGAATGGGGACGGGGCTTCCCTTATTGCCGTGTTTACACTTGTGTTTGTGATGTCCTTCCTGGACGGATGGACCGTTCCGGCCCGGAACGCGCTGGTTCCGCGGCTGGTGACCCATGAAGAGGGCCTGCTGAAGGCCAACAGCCTGGTCAGCGTCAGCGATCAGGTGGTCCAGTTTGCGGGATGGGGGTTAAGCGGCGTCATCGTTGCGTTGATCGGCGCCAATTCCACGCTGGTGCTGACCGCTTTCGTTTACGGGCTGGCAGCAGCCTTTACCTTGGGGGTCAGGGAACCGGCAGATCCGGAGAAGACACAGCACACCCACCTGCAGCAAAAAGAAACCACCCCTGATCGGGAAGCCTCCAGATGGATTACGCTAACCGAAGGGTGGAAGCTGATCTGGCGGGTGCCCCGCCTGCGGCTGCTTACCTTCATGGATGTGGTCGACATGCTGGGCGGATCGGTATGGGTCGGGGCGTTTACCCTTGCCTTTGTGCAGGTTGCCCTGGGGCAAGGGGAGGAGTGGTGGGGCTTTATTAACGCAGCATATTTCGCGGGTACAGTGGGCGGGGGGCTGCTGGTTCTGGCTCTCAGCCGGATGATCGGCAGCCGCTATCTGGCCGCCATGCTTATCGGCATGGCAGGGTATGGCAGCCTGACCGTCTTTTATGCGCTGAATACTCAGCCGTATATTGCGCTGATTCTCGTGCTGCTGATGGGCCCCTTCGCAGAGCTGTCCATCATTAACCGCCGCACCCTGATCCAGCGCAGCGTAACCAAGCTGATGCTGCCCAAGGTGCTTTCCGCCCAGGCCACTCTGCTGCATCTGGTGTTCTGTATCTCCCTCTTGGTCATGGCGGGACTGGCCGAACGGTTCGGCATCGTGAACATGTATCTGCTGGCAGCAGGCTTGACCCTGCTTGCCCTTCTGGTTGGCCTGGCCGGATACCGGGCCTTCCACGATAATGAAGCCGGCCCAGCCAACGGCTAACCGGCCAAACGACTCTTCACCGGAGCAGATGCATCTTCCCCTCCGCTTCCTCCCACGGCACCGAATACCCCGCCCCCTTGGCACAAAAAATCGAGGAAGAGGTATACAGCGGGTCGGCTTCCCTCCGGTAGCCGGTCCGTTCCATCACTTCCCCGGCATTATGGCACCGGTCATAACCTCCGAACACACAGCGGATGCTGCCCCGTCCATGGGTGAAGGAGGCAAATTCGGTGCTGTAGCTCATGAAGGTGGAAACCGGCACCCTTCCGGTTATCACCACATGTGCTTCCATAGTCTGCGGCGGATCAAAGGTACCCGACGCCCGCTGGACATCGGACAGCACCCTCCCCATTTCATCGAGGCCCACCTTGATTTTAAAATCGTAATACGGCTCCAGGAGCAGATTATCCGCCTTCTCCAATCCCTGCCGCAGCGCCCGGAAGACCGCCTCACGGAAGTCTCCGCCATGGGTATGCTCCTTATGCGCGGCCCCTCTAACCAAGGTAATCCGCATGTCCGTAACCGGCATCCCGGTCAGCACCCCATGATGCTCCCGCTCAAACAGATGGGTCCGGATCAGGTGCTGGTAGTTCATGCTGAGAACATCGGGATGGCACCGGCTTATAAATTCAATTCCGCTTCCCCGCTCTCCCGGCTCCAAAAGCAAATGCACCTCCGCATAATGCCGCAGAGGTTCGAAGTGCCCGTAGCCCATCACACCGGCTTGGATGGTTTCATTGTATAGGATTTCCGGCTGCCCAAAGGAAACAGCGAAGCCGAACCGGTCCTTCACCAGCTGCTCCAGCACCTCCAGTTGGATCACACCCATCACCCGGATGTGGATCTCCTGCACATTTTCCTCCCAAACCACATTCAGGGAAGGCTCCTCTGCCTCCAAAATACGGAATACACCAAGCACCTTCTGCACATGGAGAGAATCGCCGAATTCCACCTTGGACTGCAGGGTCGGCTCCGACTCATAGACCAGTCTGTCCGATACCACCCCCAAGCCTTGTCCGGCCCAAGCGGCGGACAAGCCGGCAACGGCAAACAGATCACCTGCCGCTACTTCCTCCACGGGCTGGAACTTAAGGCCATTCACGAGGGAAATCCGGGTAACCTTCTCCTCAACCGACACCCCGCCGTTCTCATATGGAAGCAGCTCCCGAACCTTCAGCCTGCCGCTCAGCGCCTTGATAAACGTTAATCTTACCCCGTTTGCATCATGACGGATTTTGTAGATCCGCCCCCCGAAGGCTGCACCTTCGTCATAAGTGGAAACCGTTAGCAGGTGGAGCTGCTCCAGGAATTCCGCAACCCCCGTATCCTGAAGCGCCGAACCGGAAGCGCAAGGATACAGCAGCCCTGCCCGCATGAGCCGCTGCATGGTTTGCAGCCAGAATGCAGGATCACTCCTTCCCTCCAAAAACGCCTCCAGCGCAGCCTCATCCCGCTCTGCCATAAACTCCAGCAGCGGTTCACTTGCAATGCCATTAACAAAACTTGAGGATACCGGGCATAGATCCCCGGTGAGCTGCAGGCGTATATCCTCCTCGGTTCTGCCCACATCTGCGCCGGTGCGATCTGTTTTGTTGATAAAGAAAAGGGTTGGAATCCGGTGCTTATGCAGCAGCTGCCAGACTGTCTCCGTATGACCCTGAACACCTTCCACCGCACTCACAATGACCACGGCATAGTCAATGACCTGCAAGGCCCGCTCCATCTCCGGGGAGAAATCCACGTGCCCGGGGGTATCGATCAGATAATAGGTATCCCCTTTATAGTCCATCACGGCTTGGTCGGCAAAAACAGTAATGCCCCGGGTGCGCTCAATATCGTGGCTGTCCAGAAACGCATCCTGATGGTCCACCCGGCCCCGCGACTTAATGCTATTGGTATGGAACAGCAGCTGTTCCGCAAACGTCGTTTTCCCAGCATCCACATGGGCAAACAGCCCAATCGTCAGTCGTTTCATACGCCCCCACTTTCACCGCTTCTTGTCTGTGTTCGTTCCCGGCAATCGTCGTTCTTGATTTCATTTTATCATAAATAAAGCCACCCTTTGCAGGACTGGCAGTTCCCGGTTTATTTCATGTGCTTAGGGGGCGCCGATGGTAAAATAACATTGTGTAAAAATCGAGTGTCCCACTTTCTGCAGCAGAGCCGATAATCCCGCGGCGCATCGAAGTGCGGATCGTACTGAATAATGCTCCATGTGCCGGCAACAGGCTGATCAGCCGTAGCAGCCAGAGAATACCCGCTGATCGACGCTTAGATTCTATTGCCTTGTCCCCAGCACATATTGAATCACATCTGCGGCAAATCTGTCCGGTTCCTCAAAATGAGGCAAATGCCCGCTCTCCTCATAAATGATCAACTGTCCATTCTGTACGTCCTTCACAAATGCTTCTGTCTGCTCCTCGCAGATAACGGGATCATGCCGGCCCTTTATCAATAGCGTTGGCACGGTCAGATCCTTCAGCTTGGGAAGCAAGGAGTCAAAAATCCGCCCTTCGGCGATTAATTTGGAGAAATGAATACCGCTGCGTCTGCCGAACTCCTTTACCTGACTGTCCGAATAAAGCATCCTGGTGTAGTTGTTTCCGTCATTCGGCGTATACACCTTCATTCTTAGCTTACCTAAGCCTTGGCCCAGCTCCATAAAAGCCTGCAGCGTTTCTTCCGGTGACTGGGACCCGTGTGCTGCGGCCAGGCATTCCTGCGCCTTTTCGGGCTTCCCGATAGACTGGTAGAAAGGCGCGGCTTTTTGCAGCCAGTTTCGGAAGGACCTGTCGAAATCAAAGGAAGGCCCCTCCAAAACAAGGCACTTAACCGAATCCGGATAATAGCCGGCATACAGCACGCCTAAGAAGCCTCCGAACGAATGCCCCAGCACAGACCAGCGCGGAATGCCCAAATGCTCACGAAGCTGCTCGCAATCCTCCACCAAATCCTGAAGCCCCAAGGCTTCCTCCTCCTCGATTGCATCTGAGCGCCAGACCCCGCGCTGATCTATACCGATTAGACGAAGCTTCTCTGACAGCCGCAGCGATTGATGCAGCATAAATTCATAGCAGCTCTCCCCCGGCCCGCCGTGAAGGTATAATAGCGCGGGAGCATCCGCATCTCCGTGGGTTTCCACGTATAACCGTTTTCCGCGAATTTCGAGTAAGTCTCCTTCCATATACACGCTCCTTTCTTACATGATATCAACGGGTCATTTCTGCTTACTCTCATCATAGCGAAAAGAACAAGAATTAACATCCTTTTCCAACTAAAACAAAAAACCACCCCTGCAGAGAGGTGGTCCGCGTTACCATATAGTTTGCAGTCAGCTCTTAATATTGCCCCTTGATCACAAAAAACGAACCCCGGATGGTTCCCGCCAACGTGGACTTCTGCCTGGCGAACTTAAACTTGCCCTCCAGCTCCGCCGGGACCTCCATGCCCTCCGACAGCTTAAAGCCCACTGCCCGTTTCTTGGGGTTGTCCACCGTAAACATCACATTCACCCCAAGCCCATCCTCATAGAAAACATAGGTAAACTGGATGTTCTCCACTTGGAAACGTGAGGTTTCCAGCGGTTTGGCCGCAAACGCGATATTGCGCTCTTCCTTCAGCAGTTACGTAATCCAGATTGTCCTGGCTTTCGCTGGCAGGCAGGGTTTGCATTAATCTTGACAAATATATCAATGATGGATACAATGATTTTATATCCATCATTGATATAAAGGAGGCAGCCCTGTGGCCCGAACAAGTCCCTACGAATCCGGCGAGCTTACAGATAGCATCTTCCTGATCCTATTGGCCACGCTGGAACCGATACACGGCTATAAGATTATGCAGGTCATTCAGGATATGACCACAGGCAGCGTGGAGATCGGTCCCGCCACCATGTATACCACCTTGAAGAAGCTGAACCAAGCCGGGTGGATCACGGAGATAAGCGGAGATGACTCCAAAATCCTGTATCAGGTTACGGAGGAAGGACAGCATATCCTCCACGAAAACTTTAACCGCAGAAAACAGCTTATCGATATAGCAGAACAGCATCTCATTCAGTACTCAGGAGGGCGAAATAATGGCTAAATACCGCTTATGCAACGGGCTGGCGATAGCGCCGGAGAGAGATATGAGGATGCTGAAGGAAATGAGCCGGACAGGGTGGCATCTTGCCGGGTTATCCGGCTTGCTGTACCGCCTCGAGGAGGGGCAGCCGCAGGATTACGATTATGCGTTGAATATGGAGAGACGCATCGGCCCCGATATGCTGTCCTTCTACGAGGCCAGCGGCTGGACGCCGGTGGTGGCCCAACACGGCTACCAGATTTTTAGAGCGGCAGCGGGTACACCCCCCATTTTTAGCGATACGGATTCCGAAATGGAGATTCTCCGCAGTAATAGACGCCAGATGGGCAAGTTGGCGCTTATCTTTATGGGACTGCTGCTAGGCTGTTTATTCATGCTCAACCGGGTTGACCAAAGCTTCTATGTGGGGATGGCTTCCGGTGCAAGCCTTGTTCTGATGGTTTGTGTGATCTTTACGGTGTTTCCCTTTATCGGATACACCCGGACCCTGCGCAAAAAACAACGAAACCGCCTCTTATAGGGGATGCATGCAAAAAGCGGAGAGCCATGGCATAATCGCCTGCTCTCCGCTTCTTTGGTTTCGCCTCTACAGAATCTTCTTCACAAACTCCGATTTGAGCTTCATGGCCCCAAATCCGTCGATTTTGCAATCGATGTCGTGGTCCCCATCCACCAGCCGGATGTTTTTCACGCGGGTTCCTATCTTCAGGACAGATGAGCTGCCCTTCACCTTCAGATCCTTGATAACCGTAACGGAATCCCCGTCATTCAGGATATTGCCATTGGCATCCTTCACGATTTTTTGATCGCCGCTGTCCTCAGCGCCCGATTCCAAGCTCCATTCATGGGCACATTCCGGGCAAACGAGAAGACTCCCGTCCTCGTATGTGTATTCTGAATGGCATTTGGGGCAATTCGGCAAGCTTGACATGAAGTATTTGCACTCCCTCTGATGTTATATAGTGTTGATTTTTATTAGAATGGGTTGGTGGCAATAAAGGTGGCAGCCTTCACATACATCCGCTTGTGGATTTTCAGTTGGTCGATAATAAACTCGGCCACATCCTCCGGCTGTACGTATTTGTCGTCATTGTTTTCCTTAATCAGGCTTAAGTCCAAGGCCAGGTCCGTAGCAATGGTGCTAGGGGTTAACACCGATACCCGGATGTTGTTGCGGCGCACCTCTTGGGCAAGGGATTCGGTAAATCCAATCACGGCAAATTTGGATGCGCTGTAGGCACTGGAGGTGGCTGCACCGTTTAACCCGTTGGTGGAGGAGATATTGATGATGTCTCCGCCATTCTTGGCGATCAATTGCGGCAGAACGGCACGGGTGACGTAATAGGTGCCCATCAGATTGGTATCGATCATACCCTTCCATTCAGCCGGGTCCATCTCCAGCACTGTGCCGAAGGTGGCAATGCCTGCATTATTGATCAAGATATCGGCCGGTCCCAGCTTTGCGGTTAAGGCTTCGACAGCCGCGTCCACTTGCTCTTGGGACGAAATATCAACGGCTGCATAGGCGACCTTGACGCCCAGTCCTTCAAGCTCTGCCGCTACTTCCTTCAGCGTCGCCTCGGTCCGGGCCAGCAGCCCCACGTGCACACCTTCCTTGGCCAAGGCAATGGCCGTAGCTTTGCCGATTCCTCTTGCTCCTCCGGTTACAATTGCTACTTTGTCTTTAATCGATTGTGCCATGTAAGCAAGCTCCTCTCACTCCGAATAGAGATATCCCCCTGATTATACCATTCCCGGAGTGGGATGCCTAAAACTCAGCTACGTGCAGCTTGCTTTTTAGCTCCGGATAGATGCGGCCGTAAACCTTCCGCCGCAGCGCCGAATGAAGCACGGCCAGCACCAGGGTCACCATGATGAGCGCGGCGGGCACAAGATATAACAGTGGATGATCTACAAAATAACCGAAAACGTCATAACCCCGGTTGATATAGCGCCCATAAATAAAGGCAATTGCAACAACTAGCAGTACAGGCAGGGCGAATACGCCGGACAGAATATTGACTCTCTTCATTTTCTTGTATGTAGCTTGAAACCCATCCTCGCCAAGATATTGCTCCAGCAGCATCACCTGCTTATCGAAGGAATCACTCTTTTTCACCGGCAGTCCTTCATGAGAAATATGCTTATGCAGCACATCCAGCTCCTGGCTGAATTCCAATGTCTGCAGAACGGCTCTTCCCATATTCATCATTGCACTCTCCCGTCTTTTATACATTCCGGTGATACCGTCCGGCCTTTAGCCGCCCAATTCTCCGGTCTTAGTGATGTATTATAACGGGCAGAGATACATGAGACAAATAAAAGGGCAATAAAAACTGGAAATTAGGACAGATGGATTCGTTTTTTCCACAGCAAAAGGCCGCCCATAAAACAGGCAGCCTTGTTTGAATTTATCGTCTTGGAGTTTTTTCGAAACGCTCCCCTAATACTCGAAATGCCTGCAACTGTTCCTGCTTAATGAGCATGTTCTTGATCTGGAGCGCACATTCTCCTGTCGTATGAGCGTGGGTATTTACGTTCAGATCGTAGGGAATATCTGTGTATGCATGGGTCCGCTCCATTAACGACCGGCTAGAGGCTGCCAAGCAGAGCATCCAGCCGCTCCCAATGCTCTGCAAGGTAAACCATTTCTTCACCAAAACGAACGGGCACCACACTGGACGAATCCATAGATGGCTGGATCCACCAAAACGACTCGATACACCAGGTATATTGGATTGCTCTCAACAGTGAGCCGCGCGGCAGCGGCATCATACTGTGGTAGCCTTCAGCGAAAGCTGCCACAGTATCCCGCTGGAATCCGTCCCCGTTTAATGTACCGGACAACACAGCTCTTCCCAGGTCCAACGCAGGAAACGAGTAGCGCGCCCGGTCAAAATCCACGATGGCGGTAAGCATATCCCCTTCAAAAAGCAGGTTGTCCGCCCACAAATCCAGATGGGCCCAACCCGGAGCCGGAGGCGCCAGGTCGTTCTCTCTGAGTGAATCAATAATTGCCCGCTGCACCTGCAAGGCGTTCCGGACACGCTCACCCCAGCCGTCTGCCCCAGTCCAATTTTCCTCCCACCTGCGCACCATCTCCTCACGGGATAACTGCCAAACAGGCTCTCCTGGCCGGCCCGCTATCCCCACACCTGATGCCGCTGCGGAATCCCAGACAGTGTGCATCCCCGCCGCTGCTCTCCCCAGTGCGTACATTCGGCGCTCACCCATCTGGCCGGCAGGCACCATCGTCCCCGGACAACAGGTCATAACAGTCATATACCTCCCGCACGGCAGAAGGTGCATGCAGCGTCCTTCCAGCGTCAATGGTTCCGGACACGGTCCTCCCGATTGATGAAGAAGAAGCTGCAGCTGCAGCGCATGTTCAAACCGGGCCCGGAATTCCGCATCCTGCCATCTGCCCGGATACCGTCCCGGGTGATAGCATTTCACGAACAGCCGCCCCTTGTCCGTTTCCACAATCCACTTCTCGTTCATTAGCCCGCGTCTTATACGCTTGCCCGACTGCACCGAAGCCGAAAGATGCCTTTTCAGCCACGTTCCAATTTCTTCAATTAATTGGACCTCCGTTACCAACGGCATCCTCAGGCACCCCTTTTTAACATAGATGCTACCCGCCCAAATCAGTAAGCGCTTGCATAACAACCGCCAAATCCACGCTCATGAAACAAATAAGAAGACATGGCAGACCATGTCCTCTGTAATCGTAGCTGTTGGCGCGAAGCATCGCTCTATCTGTCACTTGACCTGATCTTTAATATCCTTCACATAATCATCCACTACGCGGACCTCGATCGTTTCGTTGTCCAGCAGGAATTTAAAAATTCCGTTGTTGAAATCGGTGCCGACCTCTTTATAGAAAATACCTTCATACTTGTCGAGATGGGTGTGGTTGAAGCAAAGCCGGAAGCCTTCAGGCCCCTCCTTGAGATAAGCGCGGACCCCTGTTTCGTAGAAGCCCTCCTGAACGTTCAGCTCACGGGAAACGGATACAATGTGCAGGTCAACGAAGGAGATATCATGCAGCAGCAGGTTTACAATAGAGCCCTTCGTGATTTCCTCCCACCTGCTCTGGGCAGTCTGCCCCAATACGATCTGTGTCACATTTTTTTGCTTGGCTACCTCGGTAATCACTTTGGCCACAGGACGCTTTTCATTGTATTTCACAATGAATTCCTCTGCCCCGAGCTCATCGGCAATCTTTTTCCATGCCGAAATATAGTGGCTTTTTTCGATATCCCACTCGTCTTCGGGTTGCCGGTCAACGGTTAACACATACAGCGGACAATTCAGCATTTTGGCAATTTTACCGCCTCTGCGGATAAGCCGTTCGCCGTTCGGTCCATAATAAACACAGACAAGTATGCATTCATCCATACTTCCAGTCTTCATGGTTTTCAATTCACCTCTGCCTAAAGATAGCACTAGACTACACATAAAGTTTGATGGTGTCAACTCGCATAGGGTATAATTATTCCTACAATCCATCAATACGTAATAGGATTAAATATGGCCATACTAAAGGAGACGTAAACACATGCTGCCCAAACCATCGATTCCGGTAGGAGAACCTTCTTCAAAAAATCAGTTATGTTCCGGCGAAACTGCCACCCCCACCCTTTACAACAAAACTTAAAGAATAAGGAGCGGCTTATAGTTGAACTTACTGCATATTGCGATTCTGATCCCTTTTTTTTCTGTCCCTCTCATCCCTCTTTTGGCTAAATATGCGCACCGCATACATACCGGCTGGTTCGTTATGGCAGTTCCCGTAGCGCTGCTCATCTTTTTTGCAGGCTTCTATTCCTCCAGCCAACCTCTCGAACCTCTGCTGTACACGGTTTCATGGATACCGTCCTTAGGCATTGATTTCTCCGTTTATCTGGATAGCCTCTCCCTGCTTTTTGCTCTGCTAATAACGGGTATCGGCACTCTGGTGGTGTTCTACTCCATCTTCTATATGTCCAAAACCCGGGAGAAGCTGCATCTTTTTTACTCCTATCTGATGCTGTTTATGGGAGCGATGTTAGGCTCCGTGCTCTCCGATAATCTATTGACCCTGTATGCGTTCTGGGAGCTGACCAGCGTTTCCTCCTTCCTGCTGATCGCGTTTTGGTACCACCGCAAAAGATCGCGCTACGGGGCTCAAAAATCCATGTTTATCACCATGACCGGCGGTTTTTTCATGCTCCTCGGCTTTATCATCCTATCCTCCGCTGCCGGTACGCTCAGCATTCGTGAGCTGATTGCCGCAAGCGATCAATTGGCCCAGCATCCGTATTTCCTTCCGGCCATGTTCTTCATCCTGCTCGGCGCCTTCACCAAATCGGCCCAATTCCCGTTCCACATCTGGCTGCCTGATGCCATGGAGGCTCCCACTCCTATCAGCGCCTATCTGCACTCTGCAACCATGGTAAAGGCAGGGGTCTATCTGGTGGCCCGTCTGACGCCTATCTTCGGCGGGCATATGGAATGGTTCTGGACCATTACCATTGTAGGACTAATTACGCTATTGGTCGGCTCCATGAAGGCCATCCGCCAAAGCGATCTGAAGGCGCTGCTCGCCTTTTCGACTATCAGCCAAATCGGTCTGATTATGTGCTTGTTGGGGATCGGCTCCATCGCCCTTAACAGTCAATATGGCGACAGCTCCCTGTTGTTTGCAGGTGCTGTTCTGGCCGGTGTGTTCCATCTGATCAACCACTCTATTTTCAAGGGCTGCCTGTTCATGATGATCGGCATCCTTGACCACGAAACAGGCACACGGGATATACGGCGCTTAAGCGGACTGATTCATGTCATGCCCGTTTCCTTCACCTTGACCATGATCGGCGCATTCTCCATGGCGGGGCTTCCTCCCTTCGGCGGTTTCTTAAGCAAGGAAATGTTTTTCACCGGCGTATTGACCGCCTCGCGCACCATGAACAGCGCGTTTATCTTCATTCCGATCATTGCCTGGCTGGCAAGCGTTTTGACCTTTGTGTATTGTATGATTCTGATCTTCAAGGTGTTTATGGGCCCTCACCAGCCCAAAGCGGGGGAGCGCATCCCCCACGAAGCCCCTCTGGGTATGCTGATCTCGCCCATGATTCTGGCGGCCTTCGTCCTGATTCTGTTCTTCTTTCCGAATATGATCGCATCCTCCCTATTGGAGCCGACGGTAAAAGCAATTGTGCCGCAGGTCTTCGCCAATGGAGCGGAATGGCATGTACATATTTCCGCTTGGCACGGCTTTAATACAGAGATTTTTATGACCCTGGGTATTATCCTGCTGGGTACTGTGATGTACCGGTATATAACGAAATTTACGGATATTTACGACAGCATCCCTCTGCGGTTCAGTCTGAACCGGGTGTATGACAACGGGATCACCGGAATGGAGCGTCTGGCCGGCAAAATTACCGGCTTCTATATCACCGGCTCCACCACCCATTATTTATCCTATCTGTTCGTGTTCATCATTGTCATGGCGGGTGGCTCCCTGTTTGCGCAAGGCGCGTTGAGTCTGGATCTGTCAGGCAATGCGCCCATCCAGATGTATGAGTATTTGCTGGGCTTTACTGTCGTCGCGGCGGCAATCTATATGCTGTTTACGAAATCCAGGCTGATCTCCATTATTGCCGTCAGTGTTATCGGGTATATCGTCTCTCTGTTCTTCATCATCTTCCGGGCTCCGGATCTGGCTCTGACACAGCTTGTGGTGGAAACCATCTCCACGACCCTGTTCCTGCTGTGCTTCTACTTCCTGCCCCGGGTCAGCAAAACCATTACACCCATGAAATTCCGCGTAACCAATGCTATCGTTGCGGTGGGCGTAGGTACAACACTGACCTTAATCGGACTCTCCACGCAGAGCCATCATATGTTCGAGTCCATTGCGGAATTCTATAAGGATTCCTACAAGCTTGCCGGCGCCCGCAACATGGTCAATGCCATTCTGGTGGACTTCCGCGGCTTCGATACGATGCTGGAAAGTGTCGTGCTTTTCACAGCGGGAATCGGCATCTTCACCATGATTAAACTTCGTCAAGCAGGGAGGAAACAGCCATGAAATTAAAATTCACGGATGTCTTTCTTCAGGTGGCCGCCAAAATACTGGTCTTCATCATCTTGATCTTCTCCGTGTACATTCTGTTCGCAGGACACCATGACCCGGGCGGCGGCTTCATCGGAGGCCTTATCACCTCCTCCGCGCTGGTGCTCTTGTATCTTGCATTCGACCTTCAGTCCGTACGGGACATCATTCCGTTCCCGTTCAACCGGATTGCTGCCGCGGGTGTGATTACCTCCGTGCTTACCGGCACGGTTTCCATGCTGCTGGATCTTCCGTTCCTGTTCCAATCCTTCACCTATGTGAATCTTCCGCTTCTCGGCAAAACGGAGATTGCTTCGGCCCTCGCCTTTGATCTGGGGGTATACATGACCGTTGTCGGCACCACCATGACGATAATCACGAGTATAAGCGAGGACAAAAAATAATGGAGACGTTTATCATCATTATTTCCGGTATCCTGTTTACCGTCGGAACCTATCTGATCCTGAACAAAAATCTGCTGCGGATCATCCTGGGGATCACGATCTTTTCCCATGCCACCCACCTGATGCTGATGGCCATCAACGGCTTGAAGAAGGGCGCGGCACCACTTCTGGGGGAAGGGGCTGCAAGCTACACCGATCCCGTGCCCCATGCGCTGATCCTCACCTCCATCGTCATCAGCTTTGCCCTGACTGCATTCCTTCTGGTGCTGGGCTACCGCACGTACGTGGAGCTGGGCACCGACAATTTGAAGCAATTGAGAGGTAGCATGCATGACTAATGTTTTAATTCTGCCGATAATCATTCCCCTTCTCACCGGCATGATCATGATCTTCTTCCGCCGCCGCGTGCGGCTGCAGCAAGCGCTGACGGTCATCGGCATGCTCCTGACCATCGGGGTGTCCATCTTCCTTATTCACCGCGTTTCCACCCAAGGCATCCTTGTCCTGGATGTGGGGGGCTGGGAGGCGCCTTACGGCATCAATCTTGTGGGAGACATGTTATCCTCCCTGCTTGTCCTGACCGCCACAACCGTCAGTCTGATGTGCGCGCTGTATACCTTCGGCTCTATCTCACATGAGCATAAGCTCCATTATATATATCCGTTTATCCTCATTCTGCTTTGCGGCGTGAACGGCTCCTTCCTGACCGGGGATATCTTCAATCTGTTCGTTTTTTTCGAGGTTATGCTGATTTCCTCGTATGTCCTGCTGTCCTTGGGCGGCAAGCGGCTCCAGCTTCGGGAATCCATCAAATATGTCATCATCAATGTGGTATCCTCCACCCTGTTCGTCGTTTCCATCGCCTACCTGTACTCCATTACGGGGACGCTGAATATGGCCCATCTGTCCGAACGGATCGCGGCTATCGGACAAGACGGCCTGCTGACCACGGTCAGCTTCCTGTTCCTGGCTGTATTCGGCCTCAAATCAGGCCTGCTGCTGTTTTTCTGGCTGCCAGGCTCCTACAGTGCACCTCCACCTGCCGTTTCGGCGCTGTTCGCAGCTCTTTTGACTAAGGTGGGCATTTATGCCATTATCCGTACCTTCACGCTGCTGTTCTACCATAAGCCGGAGATTACCCATACGGCGATTCTCTATATGTCGGTGCTTACCATGATATTGGGTGCGCTGGGCGCTATCTTTCATTGGGAGATCAAAAAAATCCTTGCCTACAACGTGGTTGTGGCCGTTGGCTTCATCCTCTTCGGGGTTGGAATGGCTACCACGGACTCTATGACTGGCGCCATCTTCTATCTCATTCACGATATGCTGGCCAAGGGGCTGATCTTCATCCTGGGAGGAGCGATTATCTCCATCTTCGGCTCGGATAAATTAAAGAATTTCAGCGGCCTTCTGCTCTTCCGCCCGATTCTGGGCTGGCTGTTCTTTATTGCAGCTCTCGCTCTTGCCGGTGTTCCCCCGTTAAGCGGCTTTGTCGGCAAGGTGCTGATTCTGAAGGGCGGCGTAACCGGAGGACATCTGGCCATGTCGGTTGTAGCCATTCTGAGCAGTCTGATGGTGCTCTACTCGGTTGTGAAGATCTTCATCCACAGCTTCTGGGGGGAAACGCTCATGAGCGAGGGAGATCAGAAGGAAACCGGCAACAGCGCCTTATTGCCCGGCTTCATCCTGGTGGCGCTTATTGTGGTAATGGGCTTGCGGGCTGAATGGGTGCTTTCGTACGTAGAGCAAGCTGTCGAAACAGTCATGAATCCCTCCATTTACATTGACGCTGTTTTCAAGCGGGGCACCTGAGATCTGCTGCGGAATAGCTTCTAAAAGGTAAAGGACGTGATGGACATAACAACTCAACTTTTACTCAACCTGCTGATCGCATTTGTGTATATGCTGCTTAACGAATCCTGGAATGTGGTCGTGTTTGGCATCGGCTACACCATCGGCTTCATCATTATTTTCCTGATGCGGCGGTTCTTCCCTGAATCCTTCTATGGAAAAAAGGCGATCTCCATTGCCAAGCTGATCGGCTTGTTCATTGTGGAGCTCTTCAAATCCACCTGGGTGGTGGCTCTGCAGGTGACGCGGCCGAAGCTGAACATTCAACCGGGGATCTTCCGCTCGGAGACCATTCTGAAAACGGATTTCGAAATTACCCTCCTGTCCGCATTGGTCACCCTGACGCCAGGCTCCGTTATCATGGAGATCGACCCCAAGGCGGGGGTTATGTTTATCCACGCTATGGATGCCAACGACTACCGGAATAATATAACCAGAACCATGCGCAAGTTCGAAAATGCCATTATTGAGGTGATGCGGTAATGTTTGATAACGTGATGCTCTTGTCCATGTTCCTGCTGTCCATCTCGCTTGTGGTGGCCTTGTACCGGGTCATTGTGGGACCCTCCATGCACGACCGCATCCTGGCTCTTGATACCATGGGTTATATCGTCATCGGCATCATAGCTGTTCTATCCATCATGCTGAACTCCCATGCGTATCTGGAAGCAATTTTGCTTATTGGCATATTGGCATTCCTGAGTACCATTGCCCTGAGCAAATACATGGAAGGCGGGGCTGTCATTGAACGCAACAACGATCATTGAAATTGTCGTCTCCTTCCTGGTCATTATCGGAACCTTGATGAGTCTGATCAGCTCCTTGGGCATTCTCCGCCTTCCGGACGTATACAACCGCGCCCACGCTTCCACCAAAAGCGCAACCCTGGGCATCCTGAGCATTCTGTTAGGGACCTTCTTCTACTTCCTGTTTACGCATGGGGTATCCAGCATCCGGCTGCTGTTAGGGATTGCCTTCGTTTTCCTGACGGCGCCTGTCGCAGGGCATATCATTATCCGGTCGGCGCACCGCTCCAAGGTGCCGCTGTCGGATACCAGCGTGCAGGATGATCTCCAGGACTATCTGGATAGCCAGGAGGCCGCTGAGGCTCAGGCTGAACCGGTCAAGGATCAAGCGGAGCTTACGAGGGATAAGAAGCAGGGGCTGGGAACTAGCGAGGCATAAAGCGGTGTTGGGTGGGTGACCGCTTGGTGGCTGGCCGCTCGGGGGGTGACGCTTGGGGCCTGGCCCCTTGGTGGTCTAGCCCCTTGGTGCGCTAACGAATCTCAGACACGCTATTTCGCCAGAAATGGGCTTGATGGAAGTCTAACGAATCTGTAACACGCTATTTGCCTGCCGAGCAGCTTTTTAGAGCAATTTCGGACAAATAGCGTGCCTACGATTCGTTAGATTTTGAAAATACCCATATACAGCAAAATAGCGTTGCTCAGATTCGTTAGCGCCTCCACCTTCGCCGCCGCTCCCTTCTCCCCGAACAAGCATCTGACGCAAAAAGCCGCCAACACGAGGATTCCCTTGTGCGTGGCGGCTTTTGTGTGTGAATACAGATCCATGTGGAATGACTGGGAGGGAAGGATTGACTTAAGGGTGCGTTTTGGGGCGGCTAGGCGTGTTTAGCCATGGACGCGGACGACGGTGTGTCCCCAGCTGCTACCACGGCTGGAGCGGCTGCGCGTTTTTTCTGCGTCAGGTACAGGGCGAGGCCCGTGAACAGGAAGCCCCCCGCCAGATTGCCCAGCGTGACCGGAATCTGATTCCACAGCCACCAATCGGCGAAGCTGACCTTCGCCCCCATCATCATGCCGGTGGGGATGACAAACATATTGACCACGGAGTGCTCGAAGCCCTGGCCGAAAAAGGTGAGGATCGGCAGCCACATGGCCGCGATTTTGCCGCCGGTGGATTGGGAGGTCATGGCCATCACAGCCCCCAAACACACCATCCAGTTGCACAGGACCGCCTTGACGAACACCGTGATCATGCCGTCGAAGCCCAGGGACGAGTATCCGTTGGTTTTGGCCTCGGCGGTTTTGATGATCATGGCCCCTACCGCATCGTCTCCCACATGGCCCATCTTGGTGGCGGCAATGTAATAGAGCAAGCCGTAAAAAGCGGCGCCGATCACATGCCCGATGAACACCCAGCTCCAGTTGCGCAGCATTCCGGAGGCCTTGGCTTTCCCCTCCATTACAGAAACAGGAATGAGGGCGAAGTTGCCGGTGACCAGCTCCAGTCCCAGCAGGATGATCATCACAAACCCAACGGGGAACACCAGCGCCCCCACCATGCCGATCTTGGTCTGGACTGTTGCCTGGAAGGCCAGAGTTGTGGCAAACCCGAGAATCGCCCCGCCCAGGAAGCCCCGGAGCAGCAGTTGCTTCACCGTCAGCAGAGATTTGGCCGTGCCGGCTTGGATCATCGCTTCAACCACTTGGTCAGGTTTTACATAAGACATGGGTAATCTCCCCTTTTCCCGATTGGACTGTCAGGCCGTATGTTCTTCATCCTTGATCATAGGGGCAAACTGCTTCAGCTCCCCCTGGATCAACCCGTTCCGGATACACCATCTGCGGAATGACTCCTCTGGCTCCCGCTCCCCGATATATTGACGGATCATCCCTTCCAGAAGCGGTCCCATCTCCGTAAAAGGCACAGCGATTTTCCACCGTTCATTAAAGGAACCATGTACACCATGCTCCGCCCCCAAATAAATATCGGCGCCCTCTACCACCTGCCCGTCTATCTTCACCTTTTTCCCGATGAGTCCGATTTGCCCGGTATGGGGGTTCCCGCAGGAGTTGGGGCAGCCGGAGGCGTGGATTTCCAGCACTCCAACGCTTTCCATTACCGATCTTCCTATTTTTTCGTCCAGATAGGTGACCAGCTCCAGCGTACGCTGCTTGGTTTCGATCATGGCGAAGGGGCAGAAGGTATTCCCCGTACAAGAGATGAGGCCGCGGGCAAAAGGCAGCGGATCATGCTTCAGCTGCGCCAGTACCGGCTCTGCCAGCAGCCCAACCAGCTTGGAGTCCGGGACATTGGCGATAATCACATTCTGGGCCGTTGTCAGACGGACCTCCCCATTGCCGTAGGCTTCCGCCAAACGTGCCACCTCATATACATGCTCCAGCTTCATCCGCCCGGTGACCACATTCAGGCCCACATAGTTCAACCCCGGGGTATTCTGCGGATGAACGCCGACATGGTCCCTGTGGCTGTGATCATCCGTCAGTTCGGCTCCGGCAGACAACGGTGTAAAGGACAGCTTCTGCAGCACTTCCTTCCGGAATGCCAGCAGTCCCATTTCCTCGATCAGGAATTTCAGCCGGGCCTTATTCCGCTTCTCCCGGTTGCCCCGTTCATGGAACAGCTCCAGAATGGCATGGCACATCTCCGTTGCCTGCTCCGGCAGCACGAAGGCATCCAGAGACAGGGAACGCTGGGTTCCCCATGAGCCGAGACCGCCTCCCACCCATACGTTGTAGCCTGAGAGGCCCTCCCGCTTCGCCGGGGTCAGGGCAATATCATTGATCTCTGCATGGGTGCAGTTATCGCAGCAGCCAAGAACCGTAATATTAAACTTCCGCGGCAGGTTGGCCACCTTCCAATTGCCTACGATCGAGTCGTTCAATTCCTTCACGAGCTGCCGGCTATCCAATGCCTCATCCGCCTGTAGTCCTGCCACGGGACAGGTGGTCACATTGCGGATGTTATCCATACCCGTCTGCAAGGTGGAAAGCCCCGCCGCGTTCAGCTTTTCCAATACGGCGAGCACATCCTCCATCCGAATCCACCGCAGCTGCACCTGCTGGCGGGTGGTCAGGTCCATAATATCCCGGCCATAATCACGGGTGACGTCAGCCAAGGCCCTTAATTGCTCTGCCGTAAACCGGCCATGCTCCAGAATGCCCCCGGGGACCCGGACCCGTATCATAAAGTAACCGGGAGTGGATTTGCGCACGAATACGCCGTACCATTTCAGTGCCTGGACATCTGCCTCCTCCAAGGTATCCCAACCCTCATTGGCATAACGGACGATCTTCTCCCAAATGATTGAAAAGCTTAAATCCGCTTTGTAGGCCTCGATTGTAGTCGCCATCTCCATCACTCTCCCTGGGAACTAGTTTCTAGTTTATTGAACATAAAGAGGCCAACAGACGGACGAATGCTGTCCGCAGGTTGGCCTCATTGCCGGTTTCAGCATACGCCATTGTACGCTGAACACTTATATTCGAAAGGGTATCACGCCTTTGTGATGAATTGATTATAGCTTTCCTTTTCCTTCACGTCAATATAGATTACATGGATGCTTAGTTAATTATTATTATCGACAATTCAAGAATTTTTATGTAATATTACATTACATATGTAGCTGTGCGAGGATCTTTTACAGGTAAGGAGGCCACAGATGCTTCAACATTTTCTGGTGATCAGACCATCGGGTGCAGCCGCAGCAGATGCTCAGTTGGAGGAGAAACGGAGCAGGGATGAAACGGACCGGCCCGTGATACGCCCGGAAACGGCCATCACCGCATTGGGCTACCGGGTCCAAGCTCTGCGCGGCGACCAGAAGGCCCAGGCTTTAGCCTCCAAGTGTGAAGCCGTCATCCTCGCCGTCCCGTCGTCCTGCCTGGATGAATGGGTGAACCGGGTGCTGTCCTGGCGGGACTGGCCGGTGATCTGGTGGTGCGGAGAAGCCGCCGTAACGGAAAGCTGCCATGGAGGTCTTGAGGTGGACGGTGTGCTGTTTCCGGGTATGACCCCGGCGCAGATTCACTGGACCCTGATGATCAGCTCCTCCCATCACCTGCGCCGGACTCAATGGCAGAAGGAACGGGAGCAGCTGCTCGGCCGGCTGGAGGAGCGGAAGTGGATTGAGCGGGCCAAGGCGATATTATGCGAGATGAAGCAGATCTCCGAAGCGGATGCTTACGAATTCCTCCGCACCCAGGCCATGAATGAACGTAAGCGTGTCGTAGATGTAGCCAGCTCCATCGTCAATGTCTACCAATGGATCTCGGAAAATAAGACAGGGGGTAGCCGCAAGTGATTTCACTCATCAAGGAAGTAGGCCGCGGCAAACGGGGCTCAAGAGATTTAACCTACGAGGAGGCCGGCCAGGCGGCTGAGCTGATTTTATCCGGGGAAGCCACCCCTGTTCAAATCGGGGCTTTCCTGGCGGCAGAACGGGTCAAGATGGAATCCGCTGATGAGCTGCTGGCATTTGTCCATGCGCTAAGAAAACGCTCCTTGCTCCACCCGGTCCCCGGTTCGCTGGATTGCGCCGGCCCTTATGACGGACGGACCAAATCCTACATGGCCACATGGGCTGTTTCCTTCGTGGTTGCGTCCTGCGGCGTTCCTGTCACCCTGCATGGGAGTGCACCCTTGCCGCCGAAGCACGGTGTGACGCTACAGGATGTGGCGCTGCAGTGGGGTGCACAGCTGGAGGATCGAAGCAAGCTGCTTCAGGCTGCTGAGCGGTCAGGTGTCCTGTTCGTACCGGCCGAGGAATGGTGCACTGCTCTCCGGGATATTCGGCCGTACCGGGAGCAGATGGGGATCCGGACCATCTTCCACTCCGTGGAGAAGCTGCTGCGGTTCTCCGATGCGCCGTATATGGCCATTGGCATCTTTCACGGTACGGTTTTTGAGAAAATGGCGGAGCTTGTTTCCAGACTGGGCGTCCGAAGCGGCATCATCATCCAAGGTGCAGAGGGATCGGAAGACCTGATGCCCAATAAGCGGACCCGTACCTATCTGGTGCGGGAAGGAGAAGCGCCAGAGCTGTACGTGGTGGATCCCGAAGCCTACGACCTGCAGGCCGAGCTGCCGGAAGGGGAAGCATGGACAGCCGAACGGCAGGCCCATGTCACAGCCGACGTGCTGGAGGGCCATACCGTATCCCCTTATTTCAACATGGTGCTCCTGAACAGCGCTGTCCGTCTGTGGGCGGCCCAAGCCGCAGGCTCCGTGGAGGAAGGCATCGAGCAGGCCTTATCAGCTATCCGCCAGGGTGCAGCCTTTGAGTCCTACCGGAAATGGCAAGAAGCGGTCCGTTGAGAACGGATCGCTTCTTTTGCGGCGTCTATTCAGGACTCCTTACCGCAGCCTTTTCCCGCAAGGGGACTAAGATGAGCGTAGCACCAATGATCAGCACACCCAGAATAGACGCCGACCAGTACAATCCGCCATAACCACTCTCTGCGGCTCGTCTGGTCACCTCAGCAACACTTTTTAACACAACCGCTTTTAGGTCCGAAGAATCAATGGCACTGAGCAGTTGATTGATTTGATCCATATTGACGGAGCCGGGCACCATCCGTTGTCCGTATTGGACCAGCTCATCCAACGCCCCCTTCCCCAGGGAAGCCTGCTCCACATTGGCATACAGCACCGCCTGGAAGTCGGTTTTGAACAGATTCCCCAAGTTGGCATATCCCCGCGCAATAAACCCTGCATAAATCGTAGGCGCAATGGTCATCCCCACCTGGCGGAGCAAGGATAACGAAGCCAAGGCCGAGCCCTTATCCGATTTTAACCCTTCCGTTACCAGAATATTGAGAGGAGCCCCCAGGATAACGCCGATACCGACACCGGCAATCATACTGGACACAATAAACTGCCATTTCATCTCAATCCACAGCGGGAACAAAGCAAAGCCGATGGCTGCAATCAGCCCGGAAACCAGAACGGCGAATATGGGACCACGTTTGGAAACAAGGATGCCTCCCATCCCGGCGCCAACCCCCGCTGCCAATGCCAGCGGCGTCATCCAATAGCCTGATTTCTCTGCCGCAATCCCCAATACATTCTCCGTGAACGCCGGAATAAAGATCATCCCTGCCAGGATCCCGCCGGATAAGGCCCCGATCAACAGCACCATCAAGAACCGGGGCTGCCGGATCAGATGCACCGGCAAGATGGGATCGCTGTTTTCTTTTTGCTCCAAGCTGGACTCATACAGCATCAAAATCACAAACAAGACGACGCCTGCTCCCAAAAAGCCGGACACCTCCAGCGTCCGGAAGCTTGCCCAGAAATCAATATCTATATTGGTCAGCCCGTACATAACCGCCAGAATGGCAAACGACAGCAGCACCGTCCCCAATAGATCCAACCGTCCGGGCAGCCGGTCTGCCGATTCCTCCAGCTTCATAAAAGCAAGAACAAACAAAACCACTGCAATCGGCACATTAATCAGGAACAGTATATGCCAATTCCCCGTTAAATCCAGCAGGAACGAGCCGATGTTAGGCCCCAGCACCGCTGCAACCCCGTTCATTGCTCCTAACAGCCCCAAGTATTTGGCCTGTTTCTCAGGCTCCACCGTGCTTAAGATATGGGAGTTCCCGATAATGAAAATACCGCCTCCGCCCAGAGCTTGAATGAACCGCGCGGCCAGATAAAACCCGAACGAAGGGCTGACTGCTACCAGAGTTGAGCCGAGGCCGAATAAAGCGATTTCAATACCGAACAGCCTCTTCCGTCCATACCGGTCGGACAGCTTCCCGACAATGGGCAGGCTGATGGCCAACCCCAGGGTGTAGATGGTAATCCCCCATGCCCCCCAATTATCAGTCACCTCATAGAACCGGTTGATGGTAGTCAGCGCGGAGCTGATAATCCCGTTATCCAGCTGTGCCATAAATACACCGATGGAGAATAAAAGCAAAGCCCAAAACTGCGAGGATTTCTTGGCCAGAGCGGTTCCCCCCTTGAATAATCTCCCTTTTCAGCTTGATCTTACACCTTTGGATGGGGGCTTTCAATTGCATATTGTGAATTTCTAACATAGATGGATTTGGTTGAATCCCTCTTTTCTGGAAACACTACGTGGAGGGGGAGATCATCATGAAGCAGCGTATCTCAGACCAACTTCAGCATAACATGGACCTGATCCTGTCCCTGATGGGCAACAGCAGCGATTTTATTGTGCGCGAGCTTGTAATCTCCAGTGGCAAACGTGTGGGCCTGTTCTACCTGGATGGAATGGTCGATATGAAGACACTGCAGGACAATGTGATCTCTTCCCTGCACGACCGGGCGGCGAATGAAAATACTACGGTACAGCAATTGAACGAAAGCATTCTTGATGCCGGTGAGGTCACGACTGTTCTTACTCTTGAAGAAGCTGTTGAACAGATCTTATCCGGTGGAGTTCTGATTATCATGGAGGGAATGACCGAAGGTTCTATCGTATCCTTGCCGGGATGGGAGGAACGGAGCATCTCCGAATCCAAATCCCAGTCCACAATAAAAGGCCCGCAGGATTCCTTCACCGAAACCCTGCGGACGAACACCACCTTGGTACGAAGGAGAGTCAAGGATTCCAGGATACGGATTACCAAGGTTAAAGTTGGGGGCAAGACAAAGACCGATACGGCCGTTATGTATATGCAGGGTGTTACCAATGAAGATATGGTCCGGCAAACCATCGCCCGGCTCAACAGCATCAAGCTGGATGGGGTATTGGATGGCCAATACCTGGAGGAATGTCTGCGGGAACAAAATATCAAGACGATTTTCCCCATGATGTTCAGCTCCGACCGTCCGGATACCGTGGCAGCGGGCATTATGGAGGGGAAGGTCGCCATCTTTGTGGACGGAACCCCTTTTGTACTGCTTGCGCCGTCCTTGTTCGTGGATTTTTTCCAATCGGCCGAGGACTATTATCAATCGTATACCTATAGCAATGCCATCCGGATCTTGCGGTATATGTCTTTATTCATCTGTATGCTTGCTCCATCCATCTATATTGCCCTTACCACGTACCACCAGGATATGCTGCCTACCGTACTGCTGCTGAGCTTGGCCGCACAGCGCGAGGGTGTCCCCTTCCCGGCATTTATTGAGGCGCTGGTTATGGAGATTATCTTCGAAATATTACGGGAGGCGGGCATCAGGATGCCCCGGGCGATCGGACAAACCGTTTCCATTGTTGGATCCATCGTGATTGGGCAAGCCGCTGTGGAAGCGGGTATTGTATCCGCGGTTATGGTCATTGTTGTGGCCATTACAGCTATATCCAGCTTCGTTATCCCCTCCTATGCCATGTCTATTGCCATACGGCTTCTCCGGTTTTGCTTCATGGGATTGGCAGCGGTTTTCGGTATATACGGGGTGACCGTGGGATTCATCATTCTCGTCGTCCATTTGAACAGCCTGCATTCTTTTGGTGTCCCTTACATGAGCCCTATCGCGCCGTATAACGCCCGCAAACAAAGCGATGCTATCTTACGCTTTCCGTTCAGGAGCAAGAATAATGGGTAATGTGAACCGTTCCAACCGGAAACCAACCGAAAAGCTGATCTTGGCTTGGGCAGCCGTGGCAGTCCTGACAGTTATGCTGACAGGATGCTGGAACCGCAAGGAGCTGAATGAGCTGTCCATCGTGCTCGCTGTGGGGATTGATTCAATCGGTGACCAATATGAGCTAAGCTTGCAGGTGGTAGACCCTTCGCAGATGACACGCAATAAAGTATCAGAGCGTTCTCCCACCAGGGTATATACGGAACACGCCTCCACCCTGTTTGAGGCTTTCCGCAAGCTCACGACTATGGCTTCCAGGAGAATGTACTTTTCCCATATGCAATTTGTCATCTTTGATGAGAAAACCGCCAAAAACGGAATCAAAGTCCCGCTGGACATGCTGTTCCGCGATCATGAAATCCGTCCCGACTTTCACTTGGCCATTGCCCGTAAGCATTCGGCTAAGGACATTATTTCCTTTGTGACGCCATCCGAGGTGCTTCCTGCTCTGGACCTGAGCAAATCCTTGAAGATATCGGAAAAATTATGGGCGCCAACCACAGCGGTGAATGTCCTGGATCTTATGCAAAGCCTTACTGAAGCCGGAATCGAACCGGTGCTGACCGGAATAGAGCTGATTGGAAACCCGAAGAAAGGAATGTCGCTGGACAATGTGAAGCAGCCCGCCACATACGCAAGCTATGCCTACACAGGAGTTGGTGTGTTCCGGGGGGACCGATTGGTTGGCTGGCTGAATGAATCGGACAGCAAAGCCTTAACTTATATCTCCAATAAGGTCGCCAGCACTGCAGCTGTAGTTCCATGTCCCGAGTTGGATGGAGCATTCGCCGTAGAAGTAACTCACTCCCACATTAAAACCATACCCCTCATGAAGGAGAACAAACCGAGCATCCGACTGGAGGTGTTTATCGAAGCTAATCTTGCAGAGGTCCAGTGCCCAGCAGATATAACAGATGAAGCAACGTTTATGGTTATGCAACAGGCGGCTTCGGAGGAGTTAAAAAAGGTTCTGTTAAGAGGTGTTCACCAAGCCCAGCATACCTATAAATCAGATATCTTCGGCTTCGGGGAAACCTTCCACCGGAAGTTCCCGGGAATGTGGAAACAATGGAAGGGGGAGTGGTCGCAAATGTTTAGCCAGCTTCCTGTTGAGGTTGAGATGAATTACAATTTGCGCCGTAATGGCAAGATTTCCAATCCAATTCAAGAAAATTAGGTTAAGGAGGACTGAAAGCCATATGCTGGCTGCGGTGCTTGTGATTTCGCTGATTGCCGTGCTGATCGAATACCGGACTTTGCTGAAAAACAACCGGAGGCGGGAAGTCACCGTGAGCGCAATTCTCATGCTGGGAGCCATCCTGCTCGGCCTCCTCCGATTAATGAGAATTTCCATTCCCAGCCCACTGCTGGTTATCCGTTGGATCTTTCAGCCGGCAAGTCAGCTTCTGAATAAGTGGTTATCTTGAACATGGAGGTTTGAATGAATAAGCAGAAGTTAACCGCAAGGCAGGCAACATTCTGGTTCGTGATGTATCAAGTGGGAAGTGCTTATCTCATCCTCCCTACGTCTATCATAAAAATCGCCAAACAAGATGCCTGGTTATCGGCTCTTGTTTCCTTGGCAATGAACTTTTTATTGATCCCTTTATACGTGGCCATTGCCAATCAAATGAAGGGTAAGCCGCTGGTTGCCTATATTGACACTCTTCTTGGCAAAAGGGCAGGCAGATGCTTTACCTTTCTTTTTATTGTATCCGTTCCTTTTATAATTTTCATATTGACTCTCCGGAATATAGGTGACTTTATCTCCACCTCCATCATGCCGGAAACACCGGAAGAAGCGGTTTATGCATTGATGCTCATTGCCGTTTATTGTGTAGTGCGGGCAGGGGCAGCAGTCATCGGACGCTCAGCAGAAACCCTGTTCGTGGTCATTCCTTCGCTGTTTCTGATTGTATCCGTTCTACTGCTCCCGGGTGCGGAATTTAAGCATCTTTTGCCGGTTTATGAATTTGGTTGGAAGCCGATCGTACGGGCTTCTTTTCTGTTGCTGTCCTTCCCGTTTTTAGAGACGTTTTTATTTCTGTTTTTGCTTTCGAATTTAGGAAGTTCTGATGTCTGGAAAAAAGCTGTGGTCCGCAGTTCCCTGTTTAGCGGCTTTGTGTGTGTGGTTATGCTGCTGATGGTTACTGCAGTATTGAGTCAAAGCGTTGCATCGGATCTAACTTATTCCAGCTATTCTGTTGTTCGGTCAATTAATATTGGGGATTTTATCCAACGGTTTGAAGTTGCCATCGCAATTAACTGGTACATTTCTATATTTTTCCGGCTGGCCTTACTCCTCTATATTACGGTTCATGGACTGGGATCTGTGTTTCGGTTACAGGATGCCACTTCCTTATTGATCCCTGTAATGCTTATTGCCTTGATTATGGCTCATTCCATATGGCCCAATACTACGTACCTGGTAGATTTTTTTCAAATCTGGCCTTTATATGCGATGGTTTTTGGGATTGCGGTTCCGTTGGCTATCTGGCTGCTTGGCCGCGTCAAGCAATCAAAAAGCCGGAGAACACCGCGTATATAGAAAAATGGCACTCCGGAGAGTGCCATTTTACCTCTTTTGTATCGATGAAGCAAACCTTACAACAGCTCGCGCCGGAGCTCCTCGGCCGACTTCGGGGACAAATATGAAAGCGGAATATCAAACACCGTTCTCGCTCCGGTCTGGCCCTCTTGGCTCATCCGGTAAGCCGCCCGGGCATACGCCACTAACACACTGGCTGTAAAGCCGGGATTGCTCTCCAGCTTCAGACTGAATTCAATGATCTGGCGTTTGCCTTGGCCCGTAATTCCGCTGCGAATCACAAAGCCGCCATGGGGCATTTCGCCATGCTCCCGCTTCAGCTGCTCCTCGGTGATGAAGGTCACCGTGGTATTATAGTCGGCGAAGTAATTCGGCATGGATTCGATGGTACGGCGGATTTCATCCTGGTCCGCCCCCTCCTCGGCTACTACAAAACACTCGCGCACATGCTTCTGCCGCGTGGTCAGCTCCGGCGTTTCCCCGGAACGGATGCTCTCGATGACTTCTTCTACAGGCACTGTGTATTGGACTCCGCCCTTTACACCCGTTACGCGGCGGATAGCGTCGGAGTGGCCTTGGCTAACGCCCTTACCCCAGAACGTATAATCCGTTCCCTCCGGGAGAATGGACTGGGCCAGCAACCGGTTCATGGAAAACAGCCCCGGGTCCCAGCCTGTGGAGATGACGCTGACAACCCCGTTTTCCTTTGCAGCAGCGTCCACTGCCTCGAAGAACTCCGGAATTTTCGCATGGGTATCGAAGCTGTCCACTGTATTAAACATTCGGGCCATCATGGGGGTCTGCTCCGGAAGATCTGTAGCCGATCCGCCGCACATAATCATCACATCGATGGCTCCCACATATTGCTCCGTCGCAGAAATATGCTCGAACTTGGCATTGCCGCCCTCCGCTTTCATTTGCTCGGGCTGCCTGCGTGTGAATATAGCAGCCAGCTCCATATCCGGATTCTGGGCAATTGCTTGCTGAACACCCTTGCCAAGGTTACCGTAGCCTACAATTCCAATCTTTATTGTCATTTTCCAGTAGCTCCTTTTCATTCAATAGGTGTGACGTCTCTTAGGGCCTGTCTGAAAACCCACTTGAGGGCATCTTATCCCGCCTTTTCGCCCCATGCTGCGTTACTTTTGCTTGACGTACCCCCGGTACGCCTTCACAAAAGTGCCTTTCCTGGAAGGAAATTTCAGGATAATCTGCTCCCCTCGGAGTTTTCAGACACACCCTAGTATATCTCAATATCACGCATCATGTCAGGTTCATAGCGAAAAAATGCCTATAATAAACGAAAACAACGCTTTAATAGACAATAAACCCCTTCTGCAGCGCGGAAGGGGTTGTTGCTTTAAACTATTCCAATTCCGGGCATGCCCTTAGCGTCTGCGGTAACGCCCGCCCGATTCGCCGCCAGGCTTGCGGGCTCCTTCTCTGGAAGGCGCCCTCTTGGCATTGTTGGCTTTTGGCGCCGCCGCGGTCACTGCAGGAGCGGGCTTCTCCATGGTCATGGGGTAAGGATGATCAGCAATCACCGGAATTTTTTGCTTGGTGAGCTTCTCGATATCCTTAAGGTACGGAATTTCCTCATCCTCGCAGAAGGAGATGGCAACCCCGCTCAACCCGGCACGACCGGTACGGCCGATCCGGTGGACATAGGTCTCCGGGATGTTCGGCAGATTATAGTTAATCACATGGGACAGCTCGTCAATGTCGATGCCCCGGGCCGCAATGTCGGTTGCCACCAGCAGCCGGGTGACGCCGTTCTTGAAGTTGTTCAGCGCCGCCTGGCGGGCATTCTGTGACTTGTCGCCATGAATGGCCTGCGCCGTAATCTTCACCTTGGTCAAGCCGCGCACCAGCCGGTCAGCACCGTGCTTCGTCCGGGTGAATACCAGAGCGCTGGTGATGGACTTGTCCTGCAGCAGATCAATGAGCAGCGGCAGCTTATTCGGCTTGTCCACGTAATAGAGCATCTGCTGGATTCTCTCCACCGTTGTGGAGGCAGGGGTGACCTCAATTTTTACGGGATTCTTCAACAAGGAGTTGACCAGGGACATGATCTCTGGCGGCATAGTAGCCGAGAAGAATAACGTCTGCCGCTTGGCGGGCAGCTTGGCAATAATCCGCTTCATATCATGAATGAAACCCATGTCCAGCATCCGGTCGGCTTCGTCCAACACCAGAATCTGTACGTGACGCAGGTCCACAAAACCTTGGTTCATCAGGTCGATCAGCCGTCCCGGGGTGGCAATCAGAATATCCGTGCCCTGGGCCAGCAGCTGCTCCTGGGCCCTCTGCGAAACACCGCCTACAATTACGCCGCAGCGCAGATTCGTGAATGAGCCGTAAGCCTTGGCGTTATCGGCAATCTGGATGGCCAGCTCGCGGGTAGGGGTCAGAATCAGCGAACGAATGACACGTTTGCCGCTGGGACGGCCTTGTTGGGTGCTCAGCAGCTGGATAATCGGCAGCAGGAATGCTGCTGTTTTGCCGGTCCCTGTCTGGGCGCAGCCGAACAGGTCGCGGCCCTCCAATACGGGGGGAATAGCCTGCTCCTGGATCGGCGTAGGCTGCGTATATTGCTGCTTGGTGATGGCTTTCATAATCGGGGGAATCAACTGCAATTGTTCGAATGTCATAAGCTCTCCTTCTCAAATGGCCATACATGTATAAGCTTCTATACTAGCATTATAACCTAGAAAAGCAATAGAGCTACCCTGACCGAGAGCACCGGCCCCGATTTTTTTTGCATTCTACCTCTCCTGCTCCTGAATCACCTGCTCAATTCCCAGAAGAATCACCCTCAGGCCGAACTCAAAGGCCCTGTCTGTTCCCATCAGCTCGAAGAGCCCGTTGGTAAACATTCTCCGGAACAATCCCGCATCCTTATCGTTCATGGAATCCAACAGCTGCACCATTTCCTCGCCGGGAAGCGCCCCCTGGTCATGAAGCATCTCGGAGACGCTCCGCTCATGCTGGTAATGGTCCAAAACGAAGTAATACACATAATTCACCAGCGTGGTAACCACCTGCATTTTTTGCTCCAGCCCCAACGGCGTGGATTCCACACATAGCAGCATACGGTTGGTGAAACGGATGATGTCCGGCTCGTGAGGCAGCGTCATCATCATGAGCTGTGTGGAGCAGGGATACCGGCTTAAGACGCGGCGCACCGTTACGGCCAGCCCCGTAAGCTGCTCCTTCCAGTCCCCCTCGGAGTGGAACTCCTCCAATATAATCCCGGATACCTGATTGGCCAGGCGCTGGTAGAGGAGCTGTTTGCTCTTGAAATACCAGTACAAGGAAGGGGCCTGAATCCCCAGCTTGTCAGCCAAGCGCCTCATGCTGAATTTCTCGATGCTGTCCTCCCCGAGAAGTGCCCACGACGCTTCCAGAATCTTTTCCTCCGATATCTGAGGCTGCTGCTTTTTCATCGTATCCGCCCTTTTATCTAACAGTGTAAGTTTGTGCTTTACAAGTCTATAGGTACATGATATCATCTAACACTGTAAGGTTCAATCTAACACCGTTAGATTAGAGTTTGCGAAATTTAGAAGAGAGTGGTGATCTATATGGATTCAGAAAACCTTTATTATTTTGAAAAAGCCCCTATCGCTAAAGCCGTCGCCCACTTCGCTGTTCCCATGATGTTAGGCACGTCCATGAGTGTGATTTATGCCATCCTCAACGCTTATTTCCTTGGGACTCTCAATAATACGGCCATGCTGACCGCACTGGCATTAACCCTGCCCCTATTCGCTATTATTATGGCGCTGGGCAATCTGATCGGTATCGGCAGCGGCACCTTCATCTCCCGTTTGCTGGGGGAAAAAAGGTACAGTGATGTAAAGCATGTATCGTCCTTCGCTTTTTACAGCAGTCTCCTCCTGGGATTGATTCTGATGGCTGTTGCCCTGCCGTTCATCGATTCCATCGTTCGCGGCCTAGGAGCGACGCCCGATTCCTTCGGCTTCACCCGGGACTATGTTCTGATTATGCTGCTTGGCTCGCCATTCGTCGTTTCCTTCTTCACACTGGAGAATATCGTGCGTTCGGAGGGGGCCGCGATTACCTCGATGATCGGGATGATACTCAGTGTTGCTGTAAATATTATGCTGGATGCGCTGGTGATTTTCGTTTTTCATTGGGGTGTAATGGGTGTTGCAGCGGCTACGGTTGTGTCCAATTTGGCCGCAAGTGTATTCTACGCCTGCTATATCAAGTACAAGAGCGGGTTCCTGACCATCTCTCTGAAATGGTTCAAAATGACCGGGGAAATCCTGCGCAATGTGTTCAAAATCGGCGTGCCCGTTTTTATCATGAGTGTGTTTTTGGGGGCTATGTCGCTGATCCTTAACCATTTTCTTGTGGAGTACGGGGATGAGGCTGTCGCAGCTTACGGAATCTCTTCGCGGCTGCTGCAATTTCCCGAGTTTATTCTGATGGGCTTGTGTGAGGGAGTGGTGCCGCTGATTGCCTTCACGTTCACTTCCAATAGATTGCGGATGAAACAAACCATCCGGTTTACAATTCAAACGATTGTCGGTCTGGCCGCTGTGTTTGGTGTTGCCGTCTACCTGGTCTCCGACCACCTGATCGGATTTTTTACCAACGACCCGCATTTAATCGAGATGGGCAGCTATATTCTCCATGTAACGTTTTTGTCTCTCTTTATTTCCGGCATCACCACCTTGTTTACGGGAATCTTCCAGGCAACCGCACAGGGTACCGCGGCGTTTATGATGTCGGTGATTCAGGGAATTACGCTGATTCCCGTTCTGTTCATCGCCAACCACACCCACGGCTTCCACGGGGTCGTCTGGTCGCTGGTGATCGCGGATGCCGCGGCGTTCCTGGTGGGGGCCGGTATGCTGTATGCTCTGCGGCACAAGCTGCAGCCGGACTTGGCTGCGTTGGCGCAGCAAGGATAAGAGGCGGCAGAGTGTCCGCGGCTTCTGCGGCTTCTGGGCTTCCGGGCGTCTGCGGCTTCTGGGCGTCTCGCTAACGAACCTGTAACACGCTATTTCGCGAAAAAGAGGCATGGTAAAAATCTAACGAATCTGTAACACGCTATTCTCGGGTTTTGGAGCATTTCAGCGCCAAATCGGACAAATAGCGTGGCTAGGATTCGTTAGATTGACTAAATGGCCATATCTGTTGAAATAGCGTGGCACAGATTCGTTAAGGTTACTCCCCGCTATCGCGCCGGGTCAGCCCTCGTATCGCCTCCCGTGTTACCTCCCGGTCATCGAAATGGATGGTTCCATGATTGGTGATTTGGTAGGTTTCATGACCCTTGCCTGCAATCACGATCACATCCCCTGGCTCCGCCATCTCCACTGCACGCGCAATAGCCGCAGCACGGTCCTCTACGATCTGATACCTGCTTGCGGGATACTGCTTTTCACGCAGGCCCTCCTCAATATCGGCTAAAATCCGCCTGGGATTCTCGGAGCGCGGGTTGTCGGAGGTGACCACCACAAAGTCACTGTAATCAGCCGCGATACCACCCATAATCGGGCGTTTGGTACGGTCGCGGTCTCCCCCGCAGCCGAACACGGTAATCACCTTCTTCTCCGCGAAGCCCCGTACCGCCCGCAGTACATTGTCCAGCCCGTCAGGTGTGTGGGCGTAATCCACCAGGGCAAGAAAGGACTGCCCCTCGTTGATAACCTCCATCCGCCCCGGTACACCCGGTAAGGAAACAAGTCCGTCTCGAATCGTCTCCAGCGGCAGCCCTTCCGCAAGTGCAGCTGTAATGGCGGCCAAGGCATTATACACATTGAAGGTGCCCACCATGCCCAACTGCATGTCGATGGTCCCCTTGTAGGTGACGGCCCGGAAGGACGTCCCTCTAGCGCTTAACCGGATATCCTCCGCCCGTACATCGGCTTCCTCACGGATGCCATACGTCAGCACATGAGCCGCCGTCAGTTTCCGGAAGACGGCCGAAGCCGGGTCGTCCGCATTCAATACTGCAATCTTCTCGGCAGCAAAGTCGCCGGTGAACCCATTCCCAAGGCGGGAAAAGAAAAGACCCTTAGCCGCAATGTAATTCTCCATCGTTCCGTGATAATCCAGATGGTCCTGTGTAAGGTTCGTAAATACCGCCGTCCGGAAATCGCAGCCCAGCACCCGGCCAGCATCCAGTCCTTGCGAGGTTACTTCCATCACAGCATAGGAACAGTTTGTATCGGCCATCTTCCGCAGATTCCCCTGTAACACGGGTGGCTCCTGCGTATTAATGTCCGTTTGGAACAGAGCATCTCCAATCTTGGTGCCTATGTTTCCCATCAGTCCTGTCTTGTGACCGGCATATCGAAGTATCGCCTCTATCATGTGGGCGGTGGTGGTTTTTCCGTTGGTGCCGGTAACGCCAATCAGCTTCAGCTCCCTGCTGGGATGACCATAAAAATGCGCAGAGAATACCCCGAGCGCATGCCGCGCATTCTTTACGAGGATAACCGGTGCGTTGACATCAACTTTCCGCTCGGCAACCACAGCCGCCGCACCTGCCTGAACCGCAGCTGCTGCATAAGGATGCCGGTCCTCCTGATAGCCCGGAATACCCGGTATACATACAAACAGCTCACCCGGCGCCACACGCCGCGAATGATTGGTGATGCCGGTAATTTCAATCTCCGAATCCCCTTCAATAATCGCATTTGGAATAAGTGCAGCCAAGTCCGCTACCTTCATTACCCATGACCTCCCCAACCTTCATCCAACCTCCCTTATTTTACGCCACACCCGCCAACAAATGGAAGATAGCCGCAACCCGCGGCAGCAAAAAAGCATGTTATCCCTGCACCTGCCAGGGATAACATGCTTCACTTGGTTTGATTAAGCAAGGCCCAGGAAAGCGCGGGTCCGTGCCTGCTGAGGATTGCCGAACAGCTCCTCCGGCTTACCGGTTTCGATGACCTCGCCATGGTCCATGAAGATCACCTGATCGGCTACCTCCCGGGCAAAGCTCATTTCGTGGGTAACAATGACCATGGTCATCTTCTCCAGCGCCAGCTCGCGAATGACCTTCAGCACCTCACCGGTCAGCTCCGGGTCAAGGGCCGAGGTGGGTTCATCAAACAGGAGGATCTCCGGCTTCATCATCAGCGCTCTGGCGATAGCGACCCGCTGTTTCTGGCCCCCGGACAATCGGGAGGGATACACATCCGCCTTGTCCGCCAGGCCGACCTTCTGCAGCAGCTCCAGGCTGTTGCGCCGCACATCCGCCGTCTCCTGCCGCCGGGCCGCATAGCGCGGGGCCAGCTCCAGGTTGCCTCTTACGGTCAGATGGGGAAACAGATGAAAATGCTGGAACACCATTCCCATTTGGGCCGTCATCCGCTTGATCTCCGCCCCGCTGCCGTACGCTCCATCCCGGACCAGATAATCGTCCCCGATCCGGATGCTGCCCCCATTCACCTGTTCCAGGTGGATCAGGCTGCGCAGCAGGGTGCTTTTGCCGGAGCCGGAGGGCCCGATAATCGCCACTACCTGATTTTTCTTGATCTCCAGGCTGACGCCACGCAGAACGCTCAACTCGCCGAAGGATTTATGTAATCCGTCCACTTGAATCATGGTCATATGCCGCCATTCCTTTATTCGAATTTAAACCGCCGCTCCAGCCACTTGAACAGCAGCGTCAGCACCGCCGTCATCAGGAGATAAATCACACCTGCCAGAAACAGGGGAGTAATGGAGGAGTCCCGGTTCACCGCCGTTTGGGCAAAATGCAGCAGCTCCGGTACGGCAACGGCGTACAGCAAAGCTGTGTCCTTCACCAGGGTCACGGATTCATTGGCAACCGCCGGAAGGGCTACCCGGAACATCTGGGGTATAATCACCAGCGTCAGGCTTTTCCAGCGGCTCAAACCCAGCACCTGGGCTGCTTCCTGCTGGCCTCTGTCCACCGCAAGCAGCCCGCCCCGGAAGATCTCCGCGAAGTAGGCCGCATAGTTCAGCACAAAACCCAGACACGCCGCCGCAAAACGGTCCATCACCAAATATTCGCCCACCACCGGCAGCATCGGCAAGCCGAAGCAGATAAACAGCAGCTGCAGCAGCAGCGGGGTTCCCCGCATTACATAGATGTAGGCACTGGCCAGCCAGGACAAGGGTTTCACCCTGCTTTTAACCGCCAACGTGCACAGAAACCCAAGAGGGATAGACAGCAGAATGGCGATAAGAAACAGCAATACAGTGGTTTGAGCCCCTTCCAGCATGGGCTTTCCAATACGAATAAGATAATCCAGATCCATCGCGCTTAAAGCTCCTTCGAACGCAGGAAAACCAGATAGGCCTTAGCCTTAATCCGGTTTCTGCCGTCTGTATCCATTACTTCAATACTTTATTTTCGCCAAACCATTTATTGGAGATTTCTGCAGCCTTGCCGTTTTGATTCAGCTCGTCCAGCGCCTTTTGCAGCTCGGTGAGAAGCTTTTCGTTGCCTTTTTTCACGCCGATGCCATATTCCTCGGGAGCCAGCGCTTCATCCAGCAGCTTGAAGGCAGCCTTATCCTTGGACATATGATATTTCGCCACGACCTCATCAATGACCACAGCCTGTACCCGGCCAATCTTCAGATCGGCAAGAGCCAGTACATTATCCGAGAACTCCGTTACCTTCTTGATCTGGGACTTGATGGGGTTGCCGTCCAGCGCATCCGCTGCCGAGGACAGGGATTGCAGGCCCACTTCCTTACCGGCCAGATCGGACAGCTTCGTGATGCCGGAATTGGCTGCCACGACCACGATCTGGCTATTCTTCAGGTACGGCTTGGTGAACAGCACCTTTTCCTTACGCTCATCCGTAATGGTGTAGCCGTTCCAGATCAGGTCGATCCGTCCGCTGGAGAGCTCCGTCTCCTTGGTCTTCCAGTCGATCGGCTGGAACTTCACCTTATAGCCCATCTGCTCGGCGGCCGCCCGGGCGTAATCAATGTCGAAGCCGACAATGTCATTCTTGTCATCCCGGAAGCCCATCGGGGCGAACTTGTCGTCAATGCCGATGACCAGCTCGTTATCCTTCTTGCCTGAGCTGGAGCAGCCCAACACCGCCATTGCCAGGATCAATAGTGTCATGCCCAATACCGCAAACTTTTTCATGCCAATCCCCCATCTGTAGGAAATATTTCACAAAGTAAGGCCAAACGCTTTACTCCATTACCACGTTATCACAGAAACATATCATAACATACCCCTCACATAGAGTCGATAGTTTCGCAGAAGAATTAACCATATGTCTATTTTTACCACGGCGTCCGCTTCCGGGCCTCCTCCACGATTGTTCTGACCCCCTCATCGATTTGCTCCGGGCCGGTCTGGGAGATGCTGATCCGCAGAAACTTGTCCCGTTCCCGATACCCGGACAAATAGAAGGCCTTGCCTGGCACAACGGTGATTCCTCTCGCTGCAAGCCGCTTGACCAGCTGCTCCAGATTGACCGTAGGCTGCAGCATAAATGGGGTGTAGATACCCGATGTAATCTCCGGCACCCCCAGCAAACCCGGTTCATTGTACCGCATCACCGATTCCATCAGCACCTGCAGCCGCGAGGCGTACAAGCTGCTGATTTTGTGCTTATGGCGCTCGTACATCCCGTTTTTGATATATACCTCCAGCGCCGCCTGGGACAAAAGAGAGGTGTTCGAGTAGCTGTTGTACGCCTGGAATCCCTTCAGCAGCACTTCGGGCAATACAGCCGCTCCTACCCGCAAACCCGGAAATATAATCTTGGAAAAGCTCTTCACATAGATCACGCGGGAGTGTTCATCATACGCATAGATCGGATCGAAGGACCGCTCTATGCCCAGATCGGCCATATAATCATCCTCGACCACGTACACATCATATTTCCCGGCCAGCCTGGCGATGGCCTTTCTTTCCTCTGTGCTGTAGGAGGTCCCCAGGGGATTGTGATACCGGGACATGGTGTAAAAAAATTTGATCTCCCCGTTGCCGAATATCCGCTCCAGCTCACCCAGATCAATCCCGGCTGCCGTCCGCGGAATGCCCTGTACGGGTATCTCCTCCGTCTCCAAAAAACGCAGAAAAAGATCATAGCTGGGCTGCTCCACCAGAACGGTAGTGTTCCCGTTGGGAAACGGCATTTTGGCCAGCAATTGAAGCGCCTGCTGGGCGCCGGAGGTGACCATGATCCGATGGGCCTTGGCAAATACCTGATCATCGGCCAGATGGGATACAAGGGTATGCCGGAAGGACTCCAGCCCCTGCTGATCGCCATAGGTAAACAGGTCATACTTGTAGATATCGATGGCCTTGTTCAGACAGTGCTGAAAATCCAGATACGGAAACACGTCCACATCCGGCAGTACAGTAGCGAAGTTGATGACGCTGCCGTCCCTCTTATCCCGCCAGTCCCCCGGCTTTTCCACCACGAAATAACCGCTTTGCGGCACCGAATAAATGGCGTGGCGCTTCTCCAGCTCCGCATATGCCCGGGTAACCGTGCTGATGCTGCAGCCGTACGACTCCGCAGCGCTGCGGACGGAGGGCAGGCGCTGCCCCGGACGGTACAGCCCCTCCCGGATTTTGTTCTCCATATCGGATAGAATCACATGATATTTCCTCACACCGCTCCCCCTTGTCCACAACCAACTGTATCGGTACAGTTTAACCAAAACGATATCGTTTGCATAGCCGCTTTGCCGTATCGTTAAGAAAAAAGAGGAGGAATCCAATCCATTATGACATCAAACCATCTGCGGCTCCCTTATTTCCTCGCCGTCCTCAACGCGGGAATCATCGGGTTATCCTTCTTGTTCGCCAAAATCGCGCTGGATTACGCCAGTCCGATGGACACGCTGGCCTTCCGTTTTGCCACTTCCTTCCTGGTGATGTCCATACCGGTAGTATTCGGCTGGATCAAGCTCAACTACCGCGGCAAACCGCTGGCTAAGGTGCTCCTGCTGGCCCTCCTTTATCCCCTTGGCTTCTTTACGCTCCAGGCCTTCGGGCTGCAGCACGCCACCTCCGCGGAGGGCGGCATTCTGTACGCCTTCACGCCCGTTGTCACCATGCTGGCCGCCTCCCTATTTCTCAAGGAACGGACCACGCTCTACCAGAAGCTGTCCATCTTTCTGTCCGTGTTCGGGGTGGTGTTCATTTTCGTGATGAAAGGCAGCCGGATTGATCTGTCCAACATGCTGGGAATTTCCCTGCTGCTGCTGACCTGCGCCGCCTTCGCCGGATATACGGTGATGGCCCGTTCGTTATCCAAGCACTTCCGTCCAGCCGAAATCACATATTTGATGCTGGGCATCGGCTTTGTCACTCTCCTGATCGTATCCTTAACCGGCCATGCGGCGGCAGGAACGCTGGACCGCTTCCTCGCCCCACTGGCCAGCGGCACCTTCATCGTCTCCATCCTGTTCTTGGGCATCGCCTCGTCATTGGTTACGGCGTTCACCTCCAACTACATCCTGTCCAAGATGGAGGCCTCCAAAATGAGTGTGTTCTCCAACCTCTCCACCATCGTCTCCCTGGTTGCCGGGGCGGTGTTTCTGGGGGAGGAAATCACCGTGTATCATCTGATCGGCTCGGTGCTGATCATCGCAGGAGTAATCGGGGCCAACCGGTTGGGAGCCAAAAAACCGCAAGCGGCCAAATAAACAAGGCTGTCCCGCAAGGGACAGCCTGTTTGAGCGATAACGATATGGAATTAAGCGCCGGCAGCTTTAAAAATGATATTTCTCCATCAGAATCTCTCTGGCATGGCCGATAAGGGTGCGGGCCAGCTCCGCATCCCCGGCTAACCGCTCACAGGCAGCAACAAACTGCTCCCCATCCTCCGCCGGCAAATAATGCTTATACGGTGTCAGTCCCAGGCCGTATACCGATTCATGGGTAGCGATGATCGGCCGCCCATACCACATAGCCTCAAGAATTTTCAGCTTCGTTCCCCCGCCTGCATGCAGCGGCGAAATGACCTGATAAGCGCTGGAATAAACCTGCTCCAGACTCTCCACCCGCCCATGATACCGGACACCGTCCGCATGGCTTAGGAAGTCCTTAAAGCCTGGCCTGCTGGTGAATCCCACCACATGGAGCATCCATCTGGAGTCCCTCCGGCGTAATGCGGACAGCATCTTCTTAATAAACCAGGTTACAGCCTCTTCATTGGGGTAATAATCCAGGGAGCCGATGAAGAGCAGCTGATAGGCATCATCCGGCAGCAAAAGCTTCCCCGGCACTCCTGACAGACGGTTCGGCATCACCCGAATGTCCGCATTGGGCAGCCTACGGCCCAATGAAGCCTTATCCTCATCGGAGCATAAATAAACCGTCCCGAATTCTGCGCCAATCCGGCTTTCCTTCCTTCGGAAGAGGAGTGCGGCCAGATAGGAAGTAACCGCCCTCCGGACATGGCCGTGATTTCGGAACAGGCTCGCAATCTTGAGATGTGTGGAGGACTCCAGATCGTCCATATCCAGCTCAATACTCCCGCAGCGGGTAAGAGGTGCCAGGAACAAGGCGTAATCCTGCAGGTACAGACGGAAGCAGAAGAGGGTATCATACCGGACATGTCCATAATGCCGCTGCAGCTCTTCCTTGTCCACACGGGTTAACGGAACCCAGCCAAACTCAAGAAGGGAGGCCAGTTTATTGGTTTTTCTCCTTGGGATAACCGTGGTTGAACGAATGTCCTGGTCCGTTATCCGTCTATCCTGCCTCTCTGGCCGGATGACCAGCAGATGGACCTCATAATCCTCTTGAAGCTTCATGACCCATTGATAAGCCCGTTTCTCCCGGCCCGCACCGTTAAGGTCAGGGAATACCGGCGATATGAACAACAGCTTCTTCATGGCGAGACATTCCCACTTTCCATTAAAGCTCGATGACCTTGGTGGCATGAATTCTGGCGTTTTCCTTACGGTGGGATATGAATACCACGGCACTGTGCTTCATGCAGGCGCTGATGTTCGCCATAACCTGCCGCTCCGTCTCTTCATCCAGGGCAGAGGTGGCCTCGTCCAACAGCAGAAGCTGCGGCTCATGATAAAGTGCCCGTGCAATCCCCAGCCGCTGTCTTTGCCCCCCTGACAGAAACATACCGTTGTCTCCCACAACGGTCTGAAGTCCTTGGGGCAGCTTACCAATAAGCACCTCCAGCTTCACCAGTGAAAGCACGTGCATCACCCGCGCCTCATCCACCGTTTCATTCCCGAACACGATATTCTCCAGGATTGTGCCGCTAAGCAGGGCGGTTTCCTGCGGGACGTAGGCAATCCCGTGGCGCTCCGGCTGAATCAGGGCCGAACGGCGCAGTTCCCCCTTATGCGGCTCCATAAATCCGGCCAGAATCATCATCAGGGTGCTTTTCCCCTTACCGGATTCGCCTGTTATGGATATCCGGTCTCCCGCGGATACGGTCATGGAGAAATTCTCAATGGTCTCCCTTCCGCGGCCTTCATAGGAAAAGGATACTTGGGAGAGCAACACCAACTCCTGATCCGGCGGATTCGCCTGGGCCCGCTCCTTCTCCTGATCCGGCATATCCGAGAACTCTTGGTGAAGAACCTGAAGTTGGCTGTATGTGCCCTCCAGCTCCGAATAGGAGGACAGCAGCATGGACATGGACGGGATCATCCGTCTTGCCAATAGCATAAAGGAGGCCAGACTTGCGATAAGCTGCGGCGTATCCGTTCTGTCCACGAAGATCACATATAGAATCCCGATGCCGATAGCCACTGTGAAGACGGACTCCATGACGATCCGGGGAGTGTAGGGAAGGATGGACAGCCGGACCTTGGCCTCGCTTAATTGCTCCAGCTCCCTGAGAGCCCGCTCCCCCATCTTTTCGCTGACACCGAAGATTCTCATCTCCCGGAACATGTTCAAGCTTTCGTTGAGATGATTGTAATACCGCTGCTCATACACATTATGGGCATCGGTGGCCTGGTTGATCTTCGACTTCAGGGCCTTGCTGGAGAGCCGCATAAACAGCGCCAGGAGCACCAGGCCGCCCAATACAATCTTCGGCGCAACCAGGAACATGGACCCGGCCAGCAGCAGCAGGTTTAAAGCCGAGCTGATGAAATTAAAGAACACCTGGTACGAATAGGCGCTGTCCAGGGAGGTCGCCACCAGATGCTTCATCCGGACCGCCTTGGTTTCCTTGGAGAAGTCCCTCCAGGACATATTCATATAATGGTTGAGAAGCTTGGCTGAATACTGCCGGTACAACAATTGAGTGAATCTCCTCGATTCCCTCACCGACAGAAACTCCAGCAGCTGCCGGACCAGCGTTACACCGATGAACAGCATAATCGCGGTGAACAGGCTGTCCGCTCCGAAGGTCAGCCCCAGCACTGTAAGGCTCTGCTTCTGCAGGGCCATCATCAGCACATACGTCACGAAGACGATGACCAGGTCCACAACGGGCAGCGAACATGCCAGGTATAAGCATAGCTGGAGCTTCCCCTTCAGAGGTGCAGGAGCGGCGTGGTAGATGTACCGGAGACGCTTGATTTGAGCCTTCGGGTTGAGGTTCTTAAGCATGCCGCTTCCTCACCCGGCGGGCGAAGAACAACCGGATATTCTCCAGCAGCGCCTTCCGCCTCTCCGCCCGGTATCCTCCGGGACTGGCAGCAGCCGTTTCCGGCAGGAACGGCTTGGCCAACCGGCTGTAGGTGGTGTTTCCATACCGGATATAGTCAGGGGTTAAGCGTCCCTCATGGAAAAAGGTAAAATCCGTCCGCTCCCGATCCCACCACAGATGGCTCCACAGATGCAGACTGTAGACATGCTCGGGCAGCACCACGTTTTGGGTAAACAAGCTGCGAATGCCTTCCCGTGTCCAATCCAAATGAAAAAAGGACTGCTCCGGCTCGACATGAATGGTGTCCGGGTAAGCCTGACTTAACCGGTACGGAAGAAAGGTCGAGTGCGCACTCCAGGATCCGTCAAATTCATCAAAGATGCGGTCCAGCCAATGTTGAATGAAGCTTGCATTTTTCTCCGCCATAATGAAGGCATTGCATAAGGAACCTCCGGCAGCCGCAGCCGCGGGAGCATGCAGGTCCACCTTTTCATGGCCCATCACACAGGGGTACTGATACAGCTCCTCAGGTATGGGTTTGATGAAAATGGTATCGATGTCCGCATAAACCCCACCGTATTCCAGCAGAATCTGAAGCCGGGACACATCGGAGATATGGGCATACCGGTACGCTTCCAGTGACGGATTCCCATAGGCATAGGCGGCCATAAATTGATCCTGCTCAATCTTGTTCAGGGTCAGAGAATCCTTGATCTCCTCCCACCACGGTCCGTAAGGGAGATGCTCGTAATGGAAATACACCCTGTCCGGCTTATTCACCCGGATGCAAGACTGAATGGCCATATAATGCGACAGATGAAAGGGCTCCGTCTGCACTCTCAGCCCAAATACAAAATGAAAAACCTTCGGTATATTAGTCATCGAACAGTACCTCGGTACATGTATTGGCAATCGTCCGGTCCGTGAAGGCTTGGGAAATCCTCCGTTTAAGAAGTGCTCCCTTTTCCCTGGATTGTTCTTGATTCATATAGATCGTTCGTAGGGTGCGCCTTACATCCGCAAGCTCCACATGCGCCCATTTTTGCTCCGCCGAATACGACGTGTTTCCATAAGCGGTTTTCACGGGAGCCAGGGTATACGGGAGCAAATAAGCATCATCTGGAGACAAATAATCTAACTGGCCCCCGTACGAGGTTATGGCTACAGGATTGCCGAACCATGCCGCTTCATACGCTCCCATTCCCCACCCCTCTCCCCGGGTGCAGGACACAAAACAATCCCCCTTGTTATGAATCCAAGCCAGATCGGACGATGATAAGGAAGCTGTCAGGTGAATCAGCTTGCTCCGGTTGGGGTGGGTTCCGACCAGCTTCTTGAAGCTTCGTCCGCTGTCGCCAAAGGAATGCCGCAGAAACAGCCGCCTCCAAGAGGGCCGGTAGAATGTCCAGTCCCGGTGATCCGTCTTCAGGAGCAGAGTTACCTTCTCCTCCCTCTTGAATTCCTCCAGGAAGGCCCGGATGAGGGTGGGGATGTTCTTCCGTTCGTTCCACATACTGATGCAGTAAAAGAGGTAATGCCCGTCCGCCTGCTCCAAAGCCGCCGCCAGAGCCTTACCGGGCGGAGTCTCGGGGACTCTCCCGTGGAACTCCGACACATGGGGAAGAACAACAACCGGCACCTGGACGCCGCTAGCCTGCAGCACCTGCCGATTCCATGTGCTGGGCACAAAAACACCATCCAGCCCGTTCAGCAATGCCGCCCAATGGGCTGGCAGCCGGTCGGTTTCCCAGGCGGTATAGCCCCATATGGGGACGGAGGGGAAGGCTTGGGTTCTCTTTTGGACCCAATAAGGATAATACTCGGGAACGGTATGCAGGATCACCGCGTCAGGCTCGGAGGCCAGCTCTTCCTTAACCAGGGTCCCGCCCTGCTGCACATCCCCCGGCAGGATCAGGGTAGGGTCGATATGGAAGCCCTCCTGCCGGAGTGCGCTGATCAAACCCGCGGACGCATTCCCATACCCCGTCTGCTCGTCATAGCAGATCACATTGATGCTTTTCAAGCGGTTCGCCTACTTATATTTTGGAGTGAGTTCTTATAATATTTATAGAATTTACACGCATAGTAAATCGTGCCGGTATGTCTTGTTTTGAGCAGGAGTGTATAGATAGTGGGCAGCAAGCCCGGGCTGTAAGCCCTTCCAATTTTTCTCATAACTGCCTCGTCATGAAGGATCTGCTGGATATACGACATTTTCTCCGCCCGGGTCATGGGACAGTTGTCGTAGAACAGATTGATGAAGCTGATAATGGTATTGCGCACCAGGATATAATAAACCTTTTCCTCTAATTCCTTATTGATTCCCACGTTTCCCGTCAAGTAGTCGATCACCTTGTCATGGGCCGTGTTGTACGCATGGAACAGCTGATGAATGTAGCTTGTGGTCAACGAACCAAATTTCTTCTTGGTGTAGAAATAGAACGACTGATTGAGGATATAGATGGATTTGCAATAACGCAGATAATCCACGTTGAAGATCAGATCCTCCGAATAATGAATGCCATCCGGCATAAGAATCTGGTTGGCCTTAATAATCTCCGTTTTGTACAGACGGGCACAAGGGCTATTGATCATGGAGGTTTCGAACAGAGCAAAGATTTTGTGGGAGTCCTCCGGTGAAATCCGGATTTCCCCTTCATAGGAAGACATCAGCGGAAGAAAACGCTTGTTCTTGAAGTACAGATACTCCACCGTCATCGGGCTGATCACCAGATCACAGTGCTTCTCCTCCATCAAACGGATCAATTCCGCGAACATATCCGGCATGATGTAATCATCGGAGTCAATAAACGCCAGATACCGGCCCTGAGCTAGCGCAATACCCAGATTGCGCGCCGCGGACGGCCCCCGGTTGGGTTGGTGCAACACCTTAATCCGGTGATCCTTCTCTTCATATTCTCTGCAGATGGCCAGGCTGTTATCGTCTGAGCCATCATCCACTACCAGCAATTCGTAATTTTGATAGGACTGACACAGTATGGAATCCAGACATTTTCTGATGTAGGGTTCGACGTTGTAAACCGGAATGATAATGGATAGCTCGATCACTGTGCTCAACTCCCTGAACCATTTGGAACTGCAGTATCATTATAGGGAAAACCCGGTTGCCCCACAATGGAGAGTGCTGGATCACTTCGACAGCTCTTACCATATCTTCCTCATAACAGAAAAAAGGTCATCCTCCAGGGACAGCCTGTCAAGCTGCATAAATCCGCATACACCTGATGCTCCACATCATAACAGCCGATTTGCCCTTTTTGCTTCGGATTCCATACCAGCAGCAGGTCGGAGTAATTGTCGATCTCCGCCGAAAGACGCGGCAGCTCCGCGAATCTCCCGATATCCTTCAGTACAATCATTCCTGTCCCTCCTCCTGACTCTGGTCGCCGGAGCCTGTCCTATCGATCCAGGGTAAGCCCATACCAGTTGTCCCCCAGCTGCTTCAGGGTGTATGGGATATGTTCCTTTTCGTAGGCGGCGGCAAGTATGCTGCGGTTCTCGCTATACACAATATGGTAGGGGCGCCCATAAGCGCTCTCCCAATCAAATATAAATTGCAGCAGGCTGTTCCCCTCCTGCTTGCTGTGCCGGAGGATGCTCAGCTTACCCTCCGACAAGCTGTCCAGCTCCAGCAGCTTGCTCTTCATCCCCTCGTCCACCGCCTCGTGGTAGGAATCGACAGAGGCGCTGCCGCCGGTGGAATACAGGATCGTAACCCCCGTACCACCCACGCTCCCCGATTTGCTCATAGTCCGTTCCGCCTCCGCCTGAATCGCCTGGAACAATTCGGGATGCTGCTTGTACATCTCGAATTTCCCGCTGCTCGACCCGCGGGTACCGAGATACCCTGCGACCACTACCAGCGCAGCAAGGGCAAGAGCTATAAGAAGACGTTTTCGAAAACCCATCCTTTTTACCTCCCGACCTTCTGCTTACATCTTTATCAATAATCCCGGACGGCATCGAACCAGCCCTGCGCCGTCTCATCCGGTATCGGCTGGCCGATCAGGTGAGGGGACTGGCTGAGCTGCCAGACGGCTTCGCCCAGATCATCCCTTTCGGTGGTTTCGATCCCCTTCAGCCCATTGAAGCGCCGGGTGAATGCGGTGAGGATGGCCTCCGCCTCATCCATGCTGCGGGCTTCAGCCATGGATGTCTCGGCCAGGGTGTACGCTTCGTTGGCCAGCTTGGCCAAACGTTTGGGCCAGGAGGCGAAGGGGCGGCCAAATTCGGTTACCCACCATTCCGGCTTCCGCAATTGGCTGACAGAGGCATAATCGCTCCACGGCCGGGTTTTCGCACGCGTCTTCATTTGCTGCCTTAGGCGTTTACCTCCGGCCTCCTCCACATTGTATGCAATAAACCTGTCCAGCTCCGGCCACGTCTCCAACGGGGGCATATCCCCCAGCTCCGGTATGAAGCGCAGCTCCAGATTCCGTAACCCGGGATGGCGGGCCAAGGCGTCCATATGGGAGAAACTGCCCCACAGGCTCAAGGACTCCAGGTGGGGGAACCGGTCCAGACCGTTCAACGAGATCGGCTGTCCCAAGGAAGAGCCCTGCAGCGTCAAGCTGGTCACCCCCTGCAATTCACCCATCTCGGGCAGCTGAAGAGGAGATTCCGTCTTGCGGCGGCTGGTGGACGGCGCCAAGACCAGCATCGACGGCAGAGTCCCTGTAGCCACAAACCGGGACAGCTCACCTGACACAGTAAGATGATAAAGCTCGTTGGGAAGCTTCAGGCTTATACATCCGGAGGTGGATGGTTTCAGCTCGATAAAGAATCCGTGCATCCGGGACAGACTGGCGTCCAGCTTCACATCCGCAGACAGAAGAGGCCTCCAGTTCATCTGCTCAATGGGACGCGTCCGCGCCCATTCCAGAAACCCGCTGTCATTCCCTGTATACGTAAGATGCCGCGGCCAGGGTGAACCCGCCGGTGTAGCGAAGGGGTCGAAGACGGACCATTGGATGGGCTCATCCGGGGCCACATGAAGATCTGCTTTATTTCCCAATTCCGGCGGTCCGATGGACAGGCTGCCTACACCACGGCGAATATCGAGAATATGGCTGTGCGGGCCAGTCAAATCAATGGAATATTGGCCGTCTTCCCGAATGGAAGCAGGCGGGAGGGCTTGGTTATCAAGGGACATGAGAATCATCCTCTCCATCATGATATACCTCTTATTGTATCGTAAATCAGGTCGCCGGGCGCGTTTCCGGGCATACTCCCGGCAAGAACTGCAGCTTAAACATTCCTTCGATGCTCACTTCATCCACCCTTATCCTGCAAAAGTGCATCTATTCTGCTGGAATTCCGCCTTTTCTGCATTCCAAATGCAAAAGTGCAGCTATTTTACGCCGCAGGCTCCACCTTGCTCCCATCTGACGAAAATAGCTGCACTTTTGCAGGATAGACCGTAAAAATGAAGGTTTGTTTCCCACATACCTGCACTTTTGCATTTCGGAGGTGCTTGGGAGTAACATTACCGCGTGCGCATCCCTCATCAACCCGCCAGCTTGATCGAAACAAAAAACCCAGGGACCATTAAAAGTCGCCTGGGGCTCAGCATCTCAGGATGTACCCATCTGGTCTGCCCGGTACATGCTCTCTGCTTCGATAGGGTTTTCCTTGGCGGTAATCGAGCTTGGAATGAGCCGGCATACCTGAACCGGTCCGCCGTATACCGCCGATCTGTATTTGTCCACATGCTGCTTAGACAAGGGCCGGTTATAATAACCGGGCACATACTTATTCATCATTTCCTGCAGGACACGGGTGGCTTCATCCAGATCCGCAATCGGCTCCGCCTTCCCGAATACCATCACGCTCATATAGGCCGTATCCGTTTTGGCGGGCACCGGATTGGTGATGGTCCCATACTCCTCGCATACGGTAAAGCAGACCTCCGGATTTTCGGCCATCACCTGATTACGCCTTCCATCTCCGGCTCCGTGAAAATACAGCTTCCCGTCCATCCACACATAATTCAGCGGAACAACATAGGGATGTTTCCCGTCCGCCAACCCCAGATACCCGATTCGCGCCTGCTGCAAAAAAGCCTCGATCTTCCCTTCATCCTTACATTCTCTAACTTTGTAGCGGATTGGATTCATGCGGAAATTCCTCCTTCTCATATCTGCGTTATTACGGTAGTATAACAATGAATGGATTGTACGAACATATCCAAACAACGCGATTCGGAGCAATCCATAATATACAGCCCGGATAATCCATGAGTCAGGAGAGAGGCCCCATGATGAAAGTAAACCGCCAGGATAAAACCCCCATCTGGCAGCAATTGCTGAATCAGGCGATTCATCATATCACCAGTGGAATCTGGGCCCCGGGGGAATTGCTGCTACCCTCCCGCGAGCTCGCTCAGCAGGTGGGTGTTTCCCGCTCCACCATTCAGATCGTCTATGAGGAATTGCTCAGCAGAGGGTATACGGTGACCTCCGGGCGTGGCGGAACACGGGTGAGCCACTGGAATCACATCACGGAGCCGGTGAACCCTCCCACGGCCCAGGGGCCCGTCCCGCCCTCCCTGCCCCTGCTGCATTCAGCGGTGAATCAATTGCAGGATTGGTTCGGGGGCAAGCAGCACTGGAAAACGAAGATTGATTTTACCCCGCATGAGCCTTATCTGGACGGACAATTCCAGAAGATTTGGCGGCAATCACTCCTTCACGCCTCCGCTGCAATGTACCTGTCGGATTGGGCCTACGGTGATCCGTATGGCCTTCCGGCGCTACGCGAGCAGATCCAGCGTTACTTGTTGCTGGAGCGGGGCATCCGTATCCAGACCAATCAGATTCTTCTGACCTCTGGCGCCCAGCATAGCCTGGATTTAATCGCCCAAGCGCTGTTAACCGAAGGAGATACGGTGTCCCTGGAGGACCCCGGCTTTCCGGCAGCCTGGATGGCCATGCAATACCGGCGGATGCAGGTGGTGCCCGTTCCCGTAGACGCCCAGGGGCTTGTGGTGGAGCGTATTCATCCCGGGTCCAAGCTGGTGTTTGTGACGCCCTCGCACCAGTGTGCAGTCGGGTCCGTGATGTCGGAGCCGCGCAGGCAGCAGCTCCTGCATAAGGCTGTTCATGACCAAATGTGGATCATTGAGGACGACTATGACAGTGAGTTCCGGTATCGGGGAGACCCGCTTCCGACCCTCTTCAGCCAGGCCGCAGCCAACACCTTGTATCTCATGAGCTTTTCCAAAATGATTGCTCCGGGCATCCGGATATCGGCTATCGTGGGATCGGTGGAGGCCATCGCCCAGTTGGCCCGGGTCCAGGAGCTAACCTACCGGCAGCTTCCCGTGATGGATCAGCTCACGCTGACCCACTTTATCAAGCAGGGGCATTTTATGCGGCATATGAGAAGGGTCCGGAACGTGTACCGGCGGAGGCATGAAGCCATCACCAAGGCGATTGCCGCCAGCGGTTTGGGAGGCCGCTTCCACCTGAGCGGAGCGGAAACGGGGCTGCATGTGCTGCTTGAGGCGGAGGCGTCCTGCGATGAAGAGGCAACGACGGCGCTGGCCCTGCAGCAGGGCATACGGGTATATCCGCTGCGGCCCTATTGTCTGGAGAGCAGCCGGAAGGGATGGGTGCTGGGGTTTGCCAAGGTGGACGAGGTGTCGATTGAGCGGGGCATTCATCGGTTAGCGGAGTTATGGGCGTAGGCATTTATTCCAGCTGTGCAAGCCCCGCCTCATCTGCGATAATGATTTGCCGTTGGCCCACAAGCTTAATCCAGCCCTGCTCCTGAAACAGGGCCAGCTTGCGGCTCAGGCTTTCCTGCGTGGTCCCGATCATCACCGCCAGGTCTTTTTTGCTTACAGGCAGCATGATGACGTTATCCTTGGTTTGACCCCTCTGTGGATTGTGCAGCATGTCCAATAAGGTCCTGGCCAGCCGCTGCTCCACATCATATAGGGTAAGCTGCTCCAATTTGGCCTCTGCGGATTCAATACGCTCGGTATACTTCTCCAGGAACTTGATCGCGATCTGAGGAGTCCGCAGCATGAGGTCATTGATGACCTTGCCCTGAATCAGACAGATCTCGGTAGCCTCCAATGCCTCCGCTGTGTCCGTTAATACCGTATGGCTGAATAAGGACAGCTCCCCTGTGAAATCACCGGGCTGAAGAATACGCACAATCTGCTCCTTGCCAGAGGAAGAGAAGCGGGATATCTTCACGCTCCCCCGGTGGACAATCCATAGATTCGCGGACGGGTGCCCCGGAGAGAATAGTACCTCCCCTTTTGCATACTGCTTACTGATGGAGGCGTCCATTACCTCCCGCTTCTCTTCTGCGGACAGCATATCCAGAATCGGCACATTGTTGATGCACAAGGCCGGAGACGGGTCTGCTGCCTTGGCCTTATTGGCCGGATGATGTTGACATGCCATTGCGAATCCCCCTATTCCTGGTGAATATAGCCGGCTTCGTCTTACTCCCCCGGTAGCGTGTTAACCAAATCGCGTTCATAATCACGGCCAATACGCTTAACTCATGCACCAGCATGCCGGAGGCCATGAATACACTTCCGGTTAACACTCCGATTAACAGGATCAGTACGATGGCAACCGCGAAGGTAATATTCTGCCGCATATTCTTCATTGTAGCACGGCTTAGTCCCAAGGCGTACGGGAGGTTGGACAGACGGTCCGACATGAGCACCACATCGGCGGTTTCGATAGCAGCATCGGTCCCCGAGCCCCCCATTGCAATCCCTACATCGGCAACAGCCAAAGCGGGAGCATCATTCACACCATCGCCGATCATGGCTACGGTATACTGCCTCTGCAGATCCTGTATGATCCTGAGCTTATCCTCCGGCAGCAGCTCCGCATAATACCGGTCGATTCCCAGCTCGCGGGCTACCGCGGCAGCAGTCCGTTCATTATCGCCGGTTAACATCACAACCTGTTGCACACCGGATTTTTTTAAGCCTTGAACCAGTTCATAAGCATCATCCCGTAAGACGTCTGCAATGGAGATTAGCCCCAACACCCGTTCCTCATCCGCCACAAAAACAACCGTCTGTGCCCGATCCTCTTCTTGCGATACGTAGCGAATGACCTCTTGGTCATATGGAATGCTGTAGTCCGCCATTAACCTGCGGTTACCCATGTACAGCTTCCTTCCTTCAACGGTAGCCTCTACTCCCTTGCCGGGCAATGCCCCGAACTGTTCTGCGGGAATAACCACTGCCGAGAATCTGGATGAGGCCTCCGACACGATGGCTCTAGCCAAGTGATGCTCGGATAGATATTCAGCCCGGGCTGCCAGCTGCAGAAGTTCATCCTCACTCCCGTCCAGCACATGGATTCGGGTAACCTGTGGTTTGCCAATGGTGAGTGTACCAGTTTTGTCAAAGGCGGCCACTTGAACCTTGCCTGCCTTCTCCAGCGTGTCTCCACCTTTCAATAAAATGCCGTTCCTTGCCCCGTTGCCGATCCCCGCTACGATGGAGACCGGAGCCGAGATCACCATGGCGCCCGGACAAGCAATCACCAACAGGGTCAGGGTTAATTCAACATCTCTGGTCACGAGGTACACGATAAGCGCTAATCCGAAAATAGCAGGTGTGTAGAACCGGGCGAATTTCTCAATGAATTTCTGCGTGGGCGCTTTCGCTTCCTGAGCTTCCTCCACCATATGGAGAATCCGGGCAAAGGTCGTATCGCCGCCAACCTTCTCCGCCATAATCTCCAGATAACCATGCTCTATGACCGTTCCGCTGAACACCCTCGTTGCCTTATCCCTGCTGACGGGGAGAGATTCTCCTGTAATAGCAGCTTGGTTGATGGTCGCCTTTCCCTTGAGAACCGTACCATCCACCGGAATGCTTTCGCCGGGACGGACCAGAACCAGATCCCCTTCCAGCACCTCATCCGATGGCACCTTAACCTCGATTCCATCACGTATAACCGAAGAGGTGGCAGGAACCAGCGCCATTAACGACCTCAACGAAGACCGGGTCCGTTCAATCGCTCTCGCTTCCAGATAGGAGCCGAGCATGAACAGGAAGGTCACGGCTGCAGCCTCCCAGTATTCCTGGATGAGGATGGCCCCGGTGACGGCGATGGTCACAAGCGCTTCAATTCCTATGATGCGGTAACGCAAGGCTTGGACGGCATTCTTCATAATCGGAGCCCCTGCGGTGAGGGCGGCGGCAATCATGAGCATATCCGAGACAAAACCGAGCCCACCAACTGCCTTTAGTAAAAAGGAGGAAACAATAAGCAGACCGGCCGTCAGGATCATCCATTCCTTTTTCCTTCTGGACATGTTGCTTACCTCCTTACCTTATGTTTAGAATTTGAAAGCCCAGATTCGTGATGACTTTACCCAGGCCAGCAGCGTTCACAAGCTCACTGTGGCTCACCTTGACCTTGCTGGAGGTGAAGAGGATCTTTACCTCGGATACCCCCGCTTGCTTGGTTAACGCCGCTTCAATTTTCTTGACACAGCTGGGGCAGGTAAGCTGCTCTAATTGGAGTGTGGTCATTGTCGTTGTTATCATTTGGTGAATCCCCCTTAGGATGTACATGATCTTCTTGCTAACTTCAGTATAGGGGGTATTCGGTGAGGTTCCTTTGATCTGGATCAATATTTAAAATCTTCACCTGTAAAAGCCGAAAAAGCGGTACAGGTCATCGCCCGTACCGCTGCTCTCTTCTATAGAATCGTTACGGCTTCACAACCGACAGAAGGGACTCGTTAGCCTCGGAAATCACCGCTACCTCGGGGGCGAATACGGCATCCCTGACATGTAAGGTTTCTCCAACCCCCATGCCGCTAATATCAAATTCAACCGACGTTGGCAGGTGATCCGGCAACGCCTCCACCTCGATCGACGCCAATTGAATTTGTACAACCCCGCCTTCCTTCGTTCCGACCGGGGTCCCCTTGAACTTAACGGGAATTTTGGTGCGCAGGATCTCATGGGTCTGCACCTGCTGGAAATCCACGTGGATCACGTCGCCTGTTACCGGATGACGCTGCAGATCCTCCAGCAAAACAGTCAAGGCTTCCTTTTCTTCAAACTGCAGCTTGATAAAGCCGGAGGCACTTTGCCTTAACCATTTTTGGAATTGAATTGAAGAAATATGAACCATCTTGTTTTCTGTGTTCTTACCAAAAACAATACCGGGTAAACGCCCGGATTGGCGCAAATTGCGAAGTTGGGATGTATTTAACGGGATGCGGGCTTCCGCTTGGAAACTAGTGGCCATGCTGTGTTCGCTCCTCTTCATCAATTGATATTTTCATACCTTTTACCAACACCCAATTTCCCCCTAACGGGGCTAAAGAGAGGAACATAGCATCACCACCTCCACATACCATTGTGTTATTTTCCATTTAATACATAAAAATCCCATGATAAAGCAAAGCACCCTGCTCGGAGAGCAGAATGCCGATGAGTAACCTATGGGATACCTCTAGCCTATCATAGAAGTATGGTTTTGTCTTCTTTTGCAGTGATTATTGTTTGAACCTTGCTCAAGTTGCCCTTGAAATAGGTCGTAAAATACCAGTCACGATACGCCACGGGAACTTCAATTTCATCGATACTTTTCTTATTCCGAACAGCGTCCTCCACAATTGCCATAATATCCGTTATGTACCCCTTCACCTCGCGAAGCTCCTGCAAGGTGCATACTTCTCCATGCCCCGGTACGATAAACTCTGCACCCAGCAGCTCGATTTTGTCCAAAATATGCAGCCATTCCTCAGGATTGGCATACGCCAGAACCGGGTGATGCTTGGAGAGCACCAGGTCCCCTGTTACAACAACCTTGTCCTCCGGGAGGTACACAATCGTGTCGCTTTGCGTGTGTCCGCCACCAAATGTGAGAAGCTGAACGCTGCGTTTACTGCCATGGATGGTCATCTGCTGATCGAACGTGATTGTCGGCAGGGTGTGCACCAGCTTAGGAAGCATCTTCATAAACTCGCGGTCACTGGCATTTTCCCATGCCATTTCTCTCTTTGCCTTTTCATCTGCCTCTTGACGTATCTTGGTTTCGAATTCTTCGATAGCCTGCATCATCTGCCCGGCGGTCTCCCGGTAGTGGGCTAGCCGGTCTCTGGCAAAGGTATTCATAACCTCACGAGTGGCCGATGTTGAAATAATCTGAGCCGTGGGCACAAACACTTGATTTCCAGAGGTATGATCGCTATGCCAATGCGTGTTGATGACATAGGATACAGGGTTTCCCGTAAGATGCTCCGCGGCAGCCTTCAAATCCTCCGCCGCCTGAGTGGTCAGGAAAGTATCCACAACAAGAGTTATTTCACCCAAATCAATGATTGCCGCATTCCCTAAAGAACCAGTGCCTGAAACCGCAACTGCTGCAACTACACTATCTGCAACATATTTCAGCCGAAAATGCTCAGACCCGCTAAATGACGCTACACTATTTTTCATCATGACCTCTTTTCCTCCAGCCTGTGGAAATATACTATACGTCCATCAATGCTCCAACATGTCCAATAAACGCTGCAGACGCGCCGCCGTATCCGCCGAAGCGGTATAAATCATGATCTTCAGGTCCGGATTGGCCGGAGGCTGCAGAACCACATGTTCAAACTCCAGCTCACCAATACGGGGATCAAATCTGCGTTTGTAGCGGTCTGTCAGAACCTGAACGTCATGCAGCGGCCAGGCTTCGCGGAATAACGGGCTAGTCTGCATAAACTCCTCTATCAGCTCCTGAAATCTGGCGTCACGAGGAAAGCGCGCAGAATCAGCACGAAACTGTGCGATCAACACCCTTGCACCGGATTCCCAGTCCTCCATGTTGGAACCCAGCTCGGTCAATAGATACCGGATCCAATTGATTCTGGGTGGTGTGGGCTCCGCATCAAACGAAGGTAATCGAAAAACGAAACCTGCCGCTTGGTTCCATTCCAGCAAATCCCAATATCGTCCCAGCACAAATGCCGGGTGCGGATCAAGTGCTCGGATGGTCCGTTCCAATCCTGCGTGAATCTGCTCATCCACTTCTCGTTCCTGCTGTATCGGCTTTGCAAGAAGATGGAGATGGCGGCGTTCATCCTCTGTTAACCGCAGTGCCTTGGCTATGTTATTAAGGACATCCTCGGAAGGATTCACATCCCGGCCTTGCTCCAAGGAGGTGTACCACGAGGTTCCGATGTGAGCAAGCTGGGCCACCTCTTCCCTTCGAAGCCCCGGAATCCGCCTCCGCCCGTAGGAAACCAGCCCTACCTCCTCCGGAGTCAGCCGTTCCCGGCGCGATCGCAGAAACTCACCTAATGACATTTTGGAAGAAACGTCCTCCATGGAATCTCCTCCTTATCCTGACACTCCCCATCATACGATAAACGCAGGAAGGTTGCTATGTGCCCCTTTCGTTATACTGGTCCTATGTCACCACAACCCGAGGAGGATGTTAGCATGGATTTTTTTGTAACCGGAGCTACGGGCAAGGTTGGAAGCCGTTTTGTTCCGCGTCTGTTACAGCGCGGCCATCACGTGAAGCTTTTGGTTAGAGACGCCTCAAAGGTAGACGGGCTTCACCAGTTGGGGGCCGAAATTATCGAAGGCGACCTGCTGCAGCCGGAGCATTACCTGGACACGCTTCGCGGCAGCGATGTTGTCGTTCACTTGGCCGCACAGTTCCGGGGTGTGGATGAGCATACCACCCGAATGGCAAATATTGATGGCAGTGTCGCCTTGGCCCGTGCCGCGTTAGATGCGGGTGTGCCCCGGTTTGTCTTCTCCAGCACCAACCATGTCTATGGTTCAGGTGGGTATGCGAGACCCAGCCGGGAGGAGGATGAACTCCATCCCGCCTTCGCATATCCCCAAAGCAAGGCTGATGCCGAAGCGGCACTGCTGACGCTTCACCGTGAGGAGGGCTTGGGGCTCTGCATTATCCGGTTTCCATTCGTCTACGGAGAGCGCGACCCCCACATCGAGGAGGTTCTGCCCTTCTTCCGCAGATGGAATCCGGCCAGACGCATTCATATGGCGCATCATGCGGATATCAGCCAAGCCTTGATGCTGGCAGCCTGTACACCTGGAATTGACGGGCGGATCTACAATGTGGCCGACGATGCGCCAATCTCCGTTGCAGAGATGCTGCAGCTGCACAATACAGAGCTTTCACCGGAAGCGCTGCAGCAGGAATATGATCCGTGGGACATGATCGTCGATACAACACGGATTAGGGACGAGCTGCATTACCGGCCGATCTATGCCTCGTTCTACACGGCAAGAGATGCCGGGGCACTATAAGGGAACACGTATAAACCCCCGGGGAATCCGGGGGTTTGCGCCGCCTTGTAACCTTTATTTCCGGTTGGCCACATGCACCTTCAGCAGCTTTCCTTTGATCGTGGTGTCCTTCATCTTGTGAAGCACGAGCTGGCCCTTGCCATTGAGGATATCCACGTAGGAGGCGTTATCCTCGATGGTGATAATCCCGATATCGTCCGCGGTTACCCCTTCGATCTTGGCGATGGTGCCGACGAAGTCTACGGCTCTGATCTTCTTTTTCTTCCCACCGTTAAAATACAGCTTCAGCACGCCCTGATCCATACGGGAGCTCCGGTCCTTCATGGCGGACCGCTGATTCCTGATCTTCGCCTCGAAGGCCGGGCTGGTGCGTGCGATGTCTTCCTTGGTGGGTTTGTTTCTCTGCTGAAGCTCGAAGCCGATAAACCGCTCCACATTGATAACGAACTTGTCATCGGTGGAGGTGGCAAAGGAGATAGCCTTCCCCGAATGCCCGGCTCTTCCCGTCCGGCCGGTCCGATGGACATAGCTTTCATGCTCCTGCGGAAAATCATAGTTAATCACATGGCTGATATTTTCGATATCGATCCCTCTCGCGGCGACATCGGTGGCGATCAGATAGCGGAATTCCCCTTGTTTGAAGGCGTTCATCATCTCCGAACGGTCCTCCTGCTCCATTCCGCCATGGATTCTGCCGCAGGGGTAGCCCGCCTTGGCTAAATCCTCGAATACGACCTCAACCCTGACCTGTGTCCGGCAAAAGATAATGCAGCTATCCGGGTTCTCAACGGTGGTGACATCCCGCAGCAATTTCAGCTTGTTCTCGTCCCTGACCGCATAAATCGAATGCTCGATTTGGCTTACGGTCTTCGTCTCCGTTTGCACCTCTATGTCCATGGGCTGGTTCATATATTTGTGGCACAGATTCTTCACGTCCTTGGGCAGTGTCGCCGAGAACAGCATGGTCATACGATCCAGAGGCAGCGTGCGGATAATCCGCTCCACATGCTCGATAAAGCCCATATTCAGCATTTCATCGGCTTCATCAATCACCAGAAATTTGATTTGCTCCAAGTCGATGGTCTGCTTCTCAATATGATCGATTAACCGTCCCGGTGTGCCAACGATAACATGGTTTCTCTGCTGCAGCTGCACCTTCTGCCGGGCAAAGGGCTGCTTCCCATACACAGCAGCGGCCTTGATCCGTTTATGTCTGCCGATATTCATGATATCCTGCTTCACCTGGTCGGCTAGCTCGCGGGTTGGTGTTAAGATCAAGGCCTGCGGCCGGTTCTCATCCCATTCCAGCAGCTCACAGATCGGAATGCCATAAGCCGCGGTTTTCCCGCTCCCCGTGTGGGACTTGACGGTCATATCCTTTCTCTCCAGCGCCAACGGAATGACCTTGCGTTGAACCTCCGTGGGTTCACGGAATCCCATATTGTCTAAGGAACGGGTAATATCCTCGCTTAATTTATATTCTTGAAAGCCTTGCTCACTCATCAGTTAACCCCTTTTATATTCAGTAACATCGAATACCGATTGTTTTCATGTCCAGGTTATATTCTATCCATTATGGTCATCCATGTCTATTCCGTGGAAATTTTCGCACACGCGATTCGAAAGCCAAGGTCATCTATCTTGAAGTCAGGCATGCTTTTCCGTCTTACCGTGGAGCCGCAGTTGTTTGCCACCTCAGCCCAGCTTCCGCCCCGGAAGACCCTATAGTTGCCATATCGATTCGTATCATACAGATCCCAGCACCACTCCCACACATTCCCGAGCATATCGTAAAGCCCCCAGGGATTAGGAAGCAGCTGCCCGACTTGTTGGGCTGACCCATTGGAATTGTCTTGATACCATGCGATTTGGTCAATGCTTCCATACCGGTATCCGGTGGTCCCCGCTTTGCATGCATACTGCCATTCAGCATCCGTTAATAATCGGAAGCCATCGGCTTCTTTATTTAATCCGGTATTCTCACTTTCATTGGTGATGGTGTAGCACTCCGTTCTGCCAAGCATTCGGGACAATCTGTTGCAAAAGACAATGGAATCTATCCACGATACCTCTGTAACGGGCAGGTTCTTCCTATGAAATGCGCCTTCTTCCTCATGCATGACAAAATGATACAGCTGCTGGGTGACCGGATATTTCATTGCGTAGAAAGGATCGATCGTTTCCGACCATGTAACGACCTTCTTATCGGGTCCTCTTCCAGGATCTGATAACGTGTAATCCGAGCTAAGCCATTTATTCGTATTTATATAATCTCTTAATTCAACGGTCCCACCTTCTATGGGCACCATAAACTCCATTATTCTTCCAATATGCATTCTGATCTCTCCCGGCCACCTAGGGCGTGTTTGCAAACCCGCCCTAACCCAGCCTGCTTATTTATTCCAGGCGTATTTCATTTCCCTGATTCCCACATCCCACATGCTCATATTCCCTTCCAGGGTGATGGTGAGCTCCTTGGCCCCTTGAAGATAGATGGAGTATGTGCCAAGCTCATCGCTTTGATCTTCTGCTGATCCAGACAGGTACTCCTGCCCGTCGGCGGATATACGCAGACTCCCGCGGCGCTCCTTTTGATCGGGAATCCCATAGTTGAGAATGAAATACAGGTCCCTTTTTCCTAATTTGTACGTGTAGGTCACCGTTTTTTTGTCTCCCGTGTTATACACATTAAACTGGGGCTCAACCGTTTGTCCGCTAATTTGGAAGCTGTCCCGCCGGATTCCCTGCGAGGGGGATTCGCTGCTGCTCTGCAGATTGTTTATTGCCGCAAAAGGGGCTAATTCCTTGGTAAACACGTTGCTTACCATTCCGAAGATTCCCCAAATTGCAACAAACAAAACAAGCGCTGAGATGCCCGCAGCTGCTATATTGGTCCAGAGCTTATGTGTTCGAAATCCGATTTTGTATGCCCCAAAACCAATGGCTGCTCCTAATGAGTTTTGAATCACGTCGTTGATATCGAAGCTGCCAAGCAAGGTGAGGGCCTGAACGGTTTCCAGCACCAGGATAGACAGAATGAATAGAATCATAAACCGAAGGAAGCCGGTCCGATATAACAACGGAATCAAAATGCCAAAAGGGATGAAGGCGGCGATGTTTCCCAAGCTCACAGCATCCATCAGCGTAGGATGGAGCAGATCCGATAAACCCGGCACCCTAAAAAAACCATCCGGCACCCATAAAAAGGTGTACCCTTTATCCAGAGCTAAGGTATCCGCTCTTCCGAATGCAAAAAAGATAAAATAAAGAATCAACACGGTATAGAATAGGGTGAGGGCTACCATCCGTTTTCGTTGCTTTGTATTCATTATATGCTCCTTTATCTTGGCGGCCCTGGCGGGCGAATCTATAGCTATGATACGTTCCTCTGCGGCGTATTGCAAAAAAAAAGCCACCCTCTTGCCGGATGGCCTCGTTCCTTTTGCACTACATACAATCGTTACTTTTTCCTGACGGGAATCCAAATCTCCCCAGTGGTGTTCACGGCCATACCGTAATACATTTCCAAACAAGGCCCCTCCACCTGCTCGTATTCCGATGTCGGAAACCACTCGGCATAGATGCGTCTCCATAGCTTTTGCAAGTCACATTGCGGCTCCGGGAAGACGGCCCATGTAGAAGCCGGAACCGAAAGAGTTGTGAACCTCTCGGGAATTTCAAGCCCCTTGGGCATATGGTAGCCGATCATGTACTTAAAGGATTCCTTGGTATGACCAAATAAAGCAGCATGCAGGTTGGTGTCACTAAACCGGCCCAGGATCCCATTCATAAGATCGACACTGCCATCATCATCACATTGTTTGCGGAACTGGGGGACTTCACGAAATGCGGTTTCCATGCTCTGGCTCATTACACCATATACGCCAAACAACTCGAAAGGCCCTCTTGGTTCAATACGGTACTCCATCTCGACATCCCCTTTGATTGAGATATGGAAGGACATCCGGGGATAGGCTTTTAGAGAAACGCCTGTATCGCGCGCTGATACCGGTATCACTCCATGGAGATTCTTGAATGCCCGCGCGAACGCCTCAGGCGAATCATATCCGTATTTCACCGCAACATCAATTACCTTCGCCTTTGTTGTCTGCAGCTCGAACGCCGCCAACGTCAACCGTCTGCGCCGGATATACTCCGACAAGGTTATCCCCGTAATAAACGGAAACATACGTTGAAAGTGGTACGTAGAACAACAGGCCAGCTGCGCGATTTTCTCATAGGAGATATCATCATCCAGATTTGCTTCGATATACTCCATCACACTGTTCATCCTCTCCAACCAATCCATCGGACTCCCTCCCTTCGAGATTAATTGTAGTGCAGGCAAAGAATAGGAGCCTTGCATTAGCTGCACGAAAAAGTCATTACTCGCAAGATCCTAGGTCCATGCCCAAAAGAAGCCGTCCCTGTCCCAGGCAATTCGGCCGCCGTGAAGCTTGCGGAACGCCTTCTTCACCTCTTTGGACAACGACGCATTTCCATTCTCATTCACGAATACGAATTGCTCGCCGAAATTGGTCTTTACATATTCAATTGCATCGGCCTGGTACAGGGATCCCCTAAACCTGATTTCCTTGACCATCCATTCCGACACTTGCTCCGCGGTTACTTCCATGCGTTCATTCTCCTTTATACTCTCGTCCCTCACTCACAAATGAGACCCGCCCGTCGCATCCAGCATCTGTCCCGTTACCCATCGGCTGTCCGGCGATGCCACAAACGCGACAATATCAGCGATATCCGAGGGTTTGCCCACACGTCCAAGCGCGGACATTTCCTCGGCATTTTTACGGCCTTCCGGCGTGTGCAGCCATGAGGCGTTGATGTCAGTATCGACGATGCCAGGCATAACCGCATTCACGGTGATTCCCCGCGGACCCAAAAGCTGAGCAAGGTGCAGGGTGAATGTATTGAGGGCGCCTTTGGTTAGATTGTAGGCCATAATATGCGGGAAGGCAATCCGGGTCACGCCGGATGAGATGTTAATAATGCGCCCGCCGTTGCGCAAACGTCCCAGCGATTGCTGGACCAGAAAAAACGGCGCCTTTACGTTGACCGCCATCAGCCGATCGAATTCCTCTTCGGTTGTCTCTTCAAAGGGCGAGGATGTGCCGATTCCGGCATTGTTAACCAGGATATCGAATTGACTGGTGCCTAATCGGAGGGTAAGCTCCTCATCCAATCCTTCAAGAAAGCGGTCAAGCCCGTCCAGGGAATCCAGGTTTGCGCCAATCGCGAAGGCTGTTCCACCTGCCGCCTCAATCATGGAGACGGTCTCATCCGCGGCGTCCCTCCGCATGCCATAATGTACCGCGACTAGCGCCCCTTCTGCTGCGAGGCGCAGCGCAATCCCCCTGCCAATCCCCCGGCTGGCTCCTGTTACTACAGCGACCTTGCCCTCCAAGCGTTTATTGATCATCCAGATCCACTCCTTATCTACTGGTTGAACCCATGATAAACCCTCCCCTTAAGAGGAGGGTCAAGTGGATCCGGCAGATTTTTCAGACCCGTTCAATGGGCAAAATCATCTCCACCATCCGAAGCTGCCCGTAGATATCCTTGTCCGGGGTGAGATACACCTCCCGGACCGGAAGCGACTCCAGCGGCCGGTACCCCTCTTGAGCAGCCCATAACCGCAGGACCCCGTTTGCCTTGCAGCTGTTCTGATACGGGTCGCACCGATGGGTATAAGCAATAACATCCTTCACACCGGGCAGCTGATAAATCCTCACACTTCCCCTAGCAGGGATTACTTTTGAGATAGGAATCGTTACCTCGATATCCGAGGGCTCATCGTCGGAATCAGCTATTCTGTGCCGCACGATGGTTACCTCCCGATCGGGATTCTCTCCCTGTGAGCCAACATACTGCTTCAACGTATCCAGCAGCAGGCAAAGTTGGCCTTTGGGCACCGTCTGGCGTACAGAGGCTACAAGAGCCGGCTCCACGCTTCGCAACGAGAACCTTCCTTCCTCTGCATCCCCATGCCTTTGCATCCGGACAAGCCGTTGGTCAATCTCTTCAAGCTGCTGCTGTGCCCTCCGGATCTGTAACTCCAGTTCCTCCCGCTTTTCCAACAGCGTACATTCTGCTCAGCTTCGCAAAAGCCCCTATCTTAATCATCCTGATCCCTCACTTATTATGCGGCGGTGTATTCCCGAACCCCGTAAACATATCCCTTTCTTTTATTATATCTTGAAAAACAAGGAAATCGTCAATCCGACACTACGAATCAGCAGGCGATCTGCAGCAGATAATTTGTTATATATGGAACTTTTTCCAATCCGTTATCGTCTAATGGAAAACGAATCGAGAAAGGGGAAGCTCTCTTGCGCGTGAAATTTTTTATCTGCTCCTGGTTACCGCTCTTGGTAGCAAGTTCGATTGTGGCTGCTTGTTCGGGCCAGCAGGTTGATCCCTCCTCAACACCTGCGCCCACACAGCAGATCCTTTTGCCTTCTCCCGAAGCCTCCTCCAACCCATCCGCCGGACCTGCTGCCGATTCAGGCTCCGGAAGGAAGCTGCTCGCCTCCGTTCCGAATCAAAACATCTTCCTTTTCGGTGAAGAAAATGGCGTGGCCCTGCGCATTGGAGACCAAACCCGTACATTCGATTGGATGTATTCCACACCTAGAGACATTGCCCCCCGTCTGCAGGTACAGGATTATGACGGCGACGGGAAGGAGGAGCTTTCCGTCATTCTGCATGTCGGCTCAGGAACAGGACTTTCCGTGGATGAACTGCATATGATCAAGATGGATCCGGCCGATCCGGACTATTTCAAGGATCAGGTGTTCCACGACTATGAAGCCCAACTGAACAAGGCGGTCCAAATCAAGACCATTCTGCAGAATGACGTTCTGTTTGGCCAGCTTTCCATTGACTCTGCCTCCCATTCGGTTAACTTGAAGGAGCTTCAATCCCCGGAGTTTGGCAAAGTCAGCGACCAGCTGTACTTCGGTAACATTGTCCGTTTTGAACACGAGGGCAAGCATATAAAGGCCCAGTTTGCCGCCGAAATTGCTGTGGAGAAATCCCCTATGCCACAATCCATCGGTGACATCGACGCGAATGTGAGCTATAAGGACGGGAAATTTGTGTTGTCCCATTTTGCTTTTCGAGCAGGATCCTGAAGTGCCATAACAACAAGAATGTTGATTCATGGAGTAGGTGCAACATTTTCCATGGGGATTCGTCTATATATTGGATGAAGTATTCAAGAATAGGGAGTGAATGTATTGAAAATCCATACTCAAAAAGGCAAAATGGCAAAGCTGCGGCGTTCTGTTTTATCCATCGCGGCAGGGCTGTCTCTGGCCTTGTCCGTACCAGCACTGGCTGCACCAGAACCCGTCGTCACACCTACCGTCACTGCTGCGTATTCTCACAGCGTTGTTCAGGCATCGGACGGATCGATCTGGCATTGGGGAGGCATCGGGGATGTAGTGAAGGATAAATATACACTCCGGGATAACACCCCGAAGGTTGTGCAGGGCTTGCAGGATGTAGCTGAAATTCAATCCTACCGAGAAAAGCAACTGATTCTGAAGAAGGATGGTACGGTATGGGAGCGGGAGCCTTCTATACGGGTGATCTCCGAAAAACCATACAATGCCGTTTTGGAATTTGCCGCACCGAAGCAGATCGAAGGTTTGAACCATATTGTGAAAATATCGGCTGGAGATGTGTTTTCCGCCATCGATAAGGACGGAGCTGTATGGGTATGGCATCCCTTGGTAAACTACAATGGGGTGCACAAGCTTGAGAATATCACAGATGCGAAAGATATCTCCTGGAACGGCGATGCCGGCATCCATATCCTGAAGGAAGATGGAACGGTATGGGAATGGACGGCTTATGGAGAAAATATCAAATTTGTCCCGGCGGATAAGGAATATACGCAAGACAAGTTTGCAAAAAACAATGAGTATGCCGTTCGCAATATTAACGTAAATACGAATTATGCCGCTCTTCAGATGAAGGGTATGAACAATATCGTAGCCTTGTCGAAAGGTAGCAGCGGGAAGCAAAACTTCGCCATTGAGAAAGACGGAACGGTCTGGGGATGGGGAGAGAACTACAAAGGAACCCTGGGACTGCCGGCTGACACAACCCTCGTAGATAAACCCGTCAAGATCAAATCGTTAACGGACGTTTCTTCGATTGTCACCTCCAGGTTAAGCACACTCGTTCTGAAAAAGGACGGCTCTCTTTGGGGCTTGGGCTACAATGTAGGCGACTATCCGTATGAGTTTAAGAACGGTGATGAATTAAGAAAGGTGAACGTATTAGAGAAGGTTACCTCGGTAGCCATGGGCGCTAACCATGCCGTAGCGATTACAGAGGACGGGAAGCTCTGGGCATGGGGAAAAAATAATGGCGGAGAGTTAGGCGATGCGACCTTCAAGGACAGCTTAACGCCAATTTTCGTTAAACAATTCAAGTAAAGGCGTAATGCCAATATCAATAGGGCCATCCCCTGCGGGATGGCTCTTATCTTTGAAGCATGATCCCTTTCCGGGCTCACCCGCGCGCTTCTCTCCAAGCGTTCTCCAGCCGTATCTTCTGGAGCACATGATGGCGATAATGCATCTCGATGAGTTGAAACCATTCCAATGCGTTCAATCCGCCGAGTCTCGGATGGACAACCGTGTTTGGAACGGTCTCCTTGCCCCACTCTTCTTGCAGGCGGGGAACCGTCCCAAACACCAACGCAATCCTCGGTTCGATCTCGGTCATCCGGCATAACGTATCCCTCAGGCCGCTTATAAGCTGCTCCTTGCTTTCCGGCTGTGAAGGTGTGTACTGAGGGGAGGGGGGAACCCGGATGCGTTCCGGCGGGAAGCTGCCCGTCTTGAACACTGCCTTCCCCGCCTCCGTCTTTTCCGCCTGTGAGGCATCCGGACTACCGCCCGGCTCCAGACATAATGCGGCATTCCTCAGCTGCATAAATTGTGCGGAGCCGATTAGGTGCATATACATCTGACCAAGCGACCATTCGTCCTCCGCCGGTTTCCACAGCAGTTGATCGAAGCTGCAGTCCTCCAGCTCGCGGATATACTCACTGACTGTCTCCGAAAATTGATGCAATATTTCTTTTGTATCCATGGTAGTAGACCAGCTCCTTTTGTTTAAGCTGAACCCAGTATACAAAAACGCTACTGACAACAGCTTGTCAGTAGCGTTCAAGCATTTTTTTGATTTCCTCGCGGACCCGATTTCGCAGTGATTCCGGCTCCAATACAGACACCGCCGCCCCCCAGCCCAGCGTCCATTGAAGAAGCTCCTCCCCCCGCCGGACACGGAAGGTCGCCAGCCAGCCCTCTTCCCCCGGCGTGAATGACTCCATATAGAAATTGCCCGATTCCGCAACCCGGTCTGCAATGATGGGGTCCACCAACAGGCGGACAGTCACCCTCCGGTCGTCAACCTGCCGGTAATCCTCAAATCGAAAGCCGGGCACAATCGTAAACGAATCCTCCCGTACAGCCAGCCCGTTCATACGAGACAACCGAAAGTGCCGGATATCCTGTCTCAGCCCGCAGAACGCCACAAGCATCCATACCCCTTGGGAAAAAATGAGCCCATACGGGTCAACCGTTCGTTCACTGTGGCGATCACCGTCCGGGCCCGGCAGGTTTTTGGAGTAGCGGAACCACACCCTCCTCCTCCGCAGAATCGCATGGCGCAGCTGCTCGAACGTTTCTTTTTCCTGCCCGCGCGTTTCCGCTCCTCTTTCGCTCAGCAGCCGAATCACCGGCCGGGCACGTTCTGATTCCTTCTTTATGTTCTCGGGCAATATCGCCTCAATCTTCTCCTGCGAGCTGCGAGCCTTCGTCCCGAACTCAGCATCCAGCCTCATGCTAACGAAGTCCGCCCCGATGAGCAGCGCTACCGCTTCCTCCGCCGTAAAGCTGACGGGTGGCAGAAAGTAACCCTCCATCAAGGAGTACCCTACCCCCGGCGCACCCGACACCGGAACGCCTGCTTCACTAAGCGCCTGAACGTCACGGTAAATCGTACGGACACTCGTTTCAAACCTGGCAGCCAAATCCTCGGCCCGCAGCACACCCTTACGCTGCAGCTCTATCACAATGGCCAGCATCCGTTCGGTTTTGTTCACATCATCCGCTTCCTTCTCGTTTGCTGATGCCTGATCCTGGAGATGTCAGCACTCCATCCCCATCAGATGGATCTGTACCAGCTCATAACCGCTGGCACCTAACGTATTATATTTGCTATACTCATCCAAACTCAGATTCCGAATATATTCATCCCCGCGGTACAAGTGCCCGGCGCACTGGAATACCTGCTGCTCAGCCTTATCGGGAGTCAAGGGGATATGGCCTATGATCTGCCACGTTCCGTTTCGAAGATTAGCCGGGGAGGTAAAAATCACACAGCTTCGCCTATTGCCGAACTGGTAGTACAGGAAATCCCCATCCTCCAGATTGGGTTCACCCGTCTCCAGGCGGATAACCCCAAACGAAAATGCCTTTTTAAACCGGCCCTTCAGTGCACATATCACCTGGCAAACTGCACACCGCCCATCCCGCATGGGGATCATAAATATATCCCCTTCACTGAATTTTTTTGCCATGAGCTCCTCCCCTTTGGAATATGGTTACGTTTATTTTCCTTTTTCTATTGGGTCTTGTGACTTCCGCCCCCCTGCTGATCCCGGAAAAAATGCCATCTCCGCAGGGGAAACCGTCTTGGGTCCCGTCATATCCTCCGGGGTGTCACTGGAGCATTCTCTACGGATTCTCCTGTCCGCTAGCTTCATATCGATAAAATCTACGACCTGCTGCAACGAGGCGATCTGGTCGATGATATTGTCCCGATGGTTTCTTAGGTGCTCCACCAGCTCGGGATATTCTGCGGGATCAGAATCCACGGAGACGGCCAGAAAAGGCCGCATCTCCTCCAGGGGCATCCCCGTTTTCTTCAGGCAAGCGATCAAGCGGATGGTATCGATGTCCTCCTGCTTATACGCGCGATGCCCGTTATCCTTGCGCTCCGCCCGGGGCAGCAGCGCAATCTTCTCATAATAACGGATGGTATCCTCGGAAATTCCGGTTTGTTTGGCGGTTTGCTTTATCGTAAAGCTCTGCTGGTCCTTCATCCGGTTCACTCCTTTCTGTCTTGACTTGGAGTCGGCTCCAAGTTATAGAATGTGCACTATCAAGGGAACAGGAGGGGATTGCAATGAACTTCATACATGAGCAACCGGCCGCATTGATTACGGGCGCAAGTGCAGGAATCGGGTTGGAATTAACCAGGAGGCTGCTAACGGAGGACTGGCAGGTGATTGCGTTGAACCGCTCTGACTTCCCGCGGGATGACGAGAGAATCCAAGCCGCTCTCAAAACCGGAAGGCTTCGGCCCTATAAAACAACTGATCTTGCCGATTATGCCAGCTTGCGGCAGGCTTTGGAGGAAATCAAGGCTAAGGAGCTGCGGATCGATGTTTTGTTTAACAACGCGGGCAGGTCCTTCCCCGAACTGAGCTATTCGAAGCAAGGACGGGAACAGCATTATGAATTGTTAACGGTTGTTCCCTACATCATTCTGATGGAATTGAAGGATCTTATCCAACACGGCCACCTCAAAACGGTAATCAACACCTCGTCTTCCGCCCTAAAAATGACGAAAAAGTTTTCGCTCGAAATATTAGAGCACCCCAAAACCTTCCGTAAGCTGATCGGCCCTTATGCCACCTCCAAGCTGGCTCTTTCCCTATGGACCCAAGCCATCGCGCCGCGGCTCGCCCGGGACGGCATCAAGATTCGAAGTGTTGACCCGGGCGGTAACAATACGCTTAGAAAAGGGAAACAATCCGGACTTCCCATTATAGTCACTGCGATCATGAAACTGGTTTTTCCTCCACCTACCCACGGAGCCAACCTTCTATATGAAGGAGCCATGGGCGAACACCGTGATAAAACCGGCGTATTTCTGCTGAAAGGCCAGGCTGCAGAGCTAAAATTTCAAAACCAGGCACAACACGTATTGGATCGGGTTCAAGAAATTTATGAACACGAGTTCAAGCTATAAGATGGAGCGGGAATTTAAAGCAGCTTGATCAGCTTTTCCAGCTCATCAACACATCCTTTTGCAAGCTCAAAATCCTTATTTTTCAAAGCTACCTCTATTTTCATTTCAACTGATTTCTTCTTTTGTTCAATCTCTAAATAGTCTTTATCAAAATGACGGGCATAAATCATCTTTTTAAATGCCGGCATATTCATTTTTCTAATCGTCTTATCCTCAATGAGGAGAACATAATCCATCCCATTGACAACCGAGTAGAAGTCATGGGAAATCATAAGAATGGCGCCTTTATAGTCTTCGATGGCTTTCTCCAGCGCAATTTGTGCATAGGTGTCCAGATGGCTTGTTGGTTCATCAAGAAGCAATACGTTTGCTTTACTTGCCGAAACCTTGGCCAATTGGAGCAAATTCTTTTCTCCGCCGGATAAAGAGTCTATCTTTTGATTCAGGATATCTCCTTCAAAGCCATAGCTCAGAAGATACGCCCTAATTTCATCATACGTTTTGAACCCGGCATCAATAAATTCTTCCAGTATGGTATTTGAACCCTGGAGCATTTCGCCTTGAAGCTGGGATAAATAAGCTACCTTGGCATCAGCATGTATTTCAATGGATTCATGCTCATGATTAAAAACATCCCGGAGCAACGTGGTTTTCCCGGCGCCATTTGGACCAATAATAGCGACTTTATCCGTTGATTTGATCTCGAAGCTAACATGCTCCAAAAGTAGCTCATCAAAGCCAACACGATAATTATTAACACGTACAACAGTGGTGTCCTCCATTGCTTGGTCCATGCCAAAACGTATATCCGGTTGCTTAATATCCACGAATGGCGCTTTCAGTCTACGCGCTTCCAATCTTTCTTGAAACCTCACTCTAGCTTTTAATGCCCTGCCTCTGGAGGCTTCAGAATTGTACGTTGCGATGGCTCTGAGATTATTGACGATGTTCTCGTTTCTCGCAATTTCCTCCTCTTCAGCGACGGTGAGCTCTTGCAGCTCGATTTTGGTCTGAAGCAACGAGAAGTTATAATCGATGTACCGCCCGTCAAACTCCTGAAGCTCCGTGTTCTCCAGATGTATAATTTTGTTGAAGCAATGATTGAGCAGATACCGGTTGTGCGTAACAACCAGCAGAATTCCTTTGTGAGCATTAACTAAGTTTTTGAGCGCATTCAGGTTTTCAAAATCCAGAAACACATCCGGCTCATCCATAATCATGACGTCCGGTTTACGGAGCATTTCCTTCATCACTTGAATAAGCTTGAATTCCCCGCCACTCAGATCCGATACACTAACATCCTTTAGCTTCATGAGATTGGCCAGATTGAGCTTCTTATGAATATTGCTTTCATAATCATTCCCGTCCATAGCATCAAAGGCGTCTAAAGCCGTTTGATACTTTTCCAGCAGCGTTTCAATATCCGAGGAGGTTTCCATTTCGGCCAGGATCGCATTGATTTCATTCTGCTTCTGAATACATTCTGCTCCGATATATTCAAAAACAGTGGTTTCTTTACTTTTGTCCAGATGTGAAAATTGGCTTACATGTCCCATTTTGCAGGTTGAATCTATCTCCAGCTTGCCTTCGAACAAATATCTTTCCGGGTCCATCAGGATATCAATCAATGTACTTTTCCCGCTGCCGCTTGGCCCTATAAATGCGCAGTGCTGCCCCTCTTCTAACGTGAAGGAAATATTGGTATATAGCTCCTTTTGCGGAAAGGAGAAGGATACGTTATCCACTTTTATCATCGTGTGACCTTTCTTTGTAACCGATATAGTGAGGCATTGCCTGTTGTTAGCGTAACACTACTTACCACCAACTTCAATCCATGGTCAGGCGCGTTCTCGACAATTCAAAAGGCCATCCTTCATCAGGATGGCCTTTTCCCCATTCGTACCGGTTACCAAGCTATGTTCTGCCAGCCTGTCTGCCGCTCCTTACGGAAACGTTGGACCCAATTCTCCGTCATATCGTCTGCTATCGGGTCAAAAAACGGCTCCGCCACTTGCACGTGATCAGTAGGAATCTGAAGAAAGTCGAGCACTGCCAGAATCGTTTCTTCATATTTCAGTATAAAGTCCTCATATACAATCGTCATCGGCACAATGCGTTCCTCCGCAAAAAAAGCCTCCATGGCAGCCTCCCGAAAAACACACTCCAGCAGCAATTGATTAATTGCATCGAAATTGTACTGGTCCTCAAAATCTTTCCGGTCCGGCTTGGAGCCATGCCGCCGGTGCCACTCTCCGGAAACGATGGCCCTCCACCACGAAACCGCCAGCCTTATTTTGTTTCGACGGGTCATATAAATATGCTTGCACGCCGGGAATACTTCCTCCCAAACCTTAGGCCGGGTTACCTCATGCCCCAGTTGGAAGGTGTTCCGGAACGATCCGATCCAGCTATCCAGATTATACGGTGAAATTTTCAGACCACATACTCCGTTCGGTGTTGTGCCCTTCTGCAGTATGCTTTGAATATCCTTCATGCTGAATGGAAGGGGGTCCGGCTCTGTTAACCACTCCCCAGGGTGCCCGGCGACCCCTGTGGATTCCAAGCCTTTAAATAGCAGGGTGCTTCCTGTCCGTTGCGAAAACCAGATGGTATAGCTGCTTTTAGGATTCATATGACATACTCCTCATCGGATTCAATTTTGATTTTGCCAACAATCAATTGTTTACACTGCTCCACGCATTGTTCGACCGGCAACCATTCGGTGTCCACTATCAGGTCAGGCTGGGAGGGTGCTTCGTAGGGTGCGGATACCCCTGTGAAATCCGGAAGGATGCCTGCCACCGCAAGCTGATACATGCCCTTCGGGTCACGCCGCATACATTCCTCCAACGAACACTTCACATACAACTCCATATAATCAGCCGGTTGAAAATGCTGACGGACCATCGCCCTGCATGATTCCAGAGGAGATATCAGCGGAGCCAGCACCAGACAGCCTGCTTCTACAAACGCAGCAGCCATTACAGCCGCGCGGCGCAAATTTTCCATACGGTCCTGCTCAGTAAAACCAAGATCCCGATTCAATCCTTTTCGCAGCCGATCCCCATCCATGACGACACAACGAATCCCAAGCTCCAGCAGCATCTTCTGAAGTGCATCCGCTAATGTAGTTTTGCCGGAGCCCGGCAAGCCTGTAAACCAGATAACACCACCTCGGTGACCGTTCAACCTCTCAAATAAATGCCTATGCATCGGACATCCCTCCAACATTTCTTACCTAACCAGAATAGGAAAAAGGACAGGCAAAAGCCGTGAATGAACGCAATCATCCACGGCTTACGACAGCAGTGTGATAGAAGGTTACTCCATGATCGAGTGGATATGAACGTGCAGCACCAAACAGGCCTAACGCTATGGGTTAGACGCGGCGACCACGCTCATATCGTATTCGGTTTATTAACCGTTAACCTCATTCAGGAACATAACCATCATCATCACTGCACAATCCCCACCTTTTTCCTATTCTGGTTCTAGAATAAACCCGTTCGTAAGAGAAGTCTATGGAAAGGTTGGTTATAACAAATGTGCCTTGTTTAAATGGCTCCCATTTTCTCACCGTCATTAACATGGTCGCTAACCAGGTATACTTTATCAAACAATGCTACTTATAAAAATGACATCAACAGAATCGGGTTCAACTGCCCGCGGTTTTTCAGGGGTAACTACTTATTATTTCGTTTGTTAACTTCAATTGTAATGAATTCCGGCAAATAATTGGGGGTACATCCTTTTGACACCATTTCATTTTTATAAAGACCCGTTTTCTCACCAAGTTTAATACAACGGGCTCGGTTCTTTTGATCATAGACGCCAATCCAGCCTGCGGTGAAATTCATGGCCCATTGAACTTCAGGTTCCTCCTGCATAATATTTGCTTCAATTGCAGTTAGTAAGTCTTCGGTGTTATCAGGCGGTGTTTGTCCAGTCCATCTCAATCGGGCATTATAATACCAGTAGGCTCGCCTTTGAAGAGCTGAAGGACTTTTTTCCCATAACTCCATCAAGGCAATTGTTTTCTTGTCTTTGGTGAGCTGATTAGCCATTAACCAATCCATTAAGTTAGTTCGCTCATTAAATGTGTGAATTTGCATATCCTTATCAAGCTTATTTAGCACATCTTGTGAAAGAAGGTTTTTGTCCATAATTAAGATAGCCAATAGTCTGGGCAAAAACGCTTCGCTTGACCAAAGTTCCATAGCTAGCTCGTGGTCCTTTTTAATGTCCTTGGCCATTTTTCGTAAGTCGCCTAGCTTAGTTTTACTATCGATCTGTCGTAGAATGTTTTCTGCTTTTGAAGAGCGTTTCCTCTCCATGCTTGTATTCTTATTCATTTGAACAACTCCTTTATTAAAGCAGTATTTCCTAGTTACAATTGTACCCTAATCATTTCGCCATTACTTCTCCTGGGTGACCTTCACAGGCATAAAAAAAACCTCGGATTCGCAGTGAATAATTGATTCTCCACTGTCTATCGTGAGGGCCAACTTATGCAGCCTGCCAAAAATGGTTAGAAGCGGGCCGCGGATAACACGGATCACTTCTAACCATTCTCGATTCGCAAACCTATCTTTTTCACGGATTTAACAGTAACTTCCCTTCTTCTGCAGCCTTCAGAAATTCGCCGACGGGTAAGAGTTCATCTTCATGGATGGGTTTCGGCCGGATACTGACATATCCATCCTCTGATTCCAGAGCCTCCGTACCGATAAGAGACTTTATAATGGAAAGGCCCCATAAGAGGGAGGGATCCTGAATCTCATGTGTTTTTACCTGCTGTTTGACGTTATAAACATCCTCATAGCCCATGAAAGATAATACAATCACATGCTGTACCTGATGACTATTGGATAGGACAAAAACCCTTCGATATCCATGAGGGACATGACCAACAGGCAGCCAGCTTACGACAAGCGGTTCTTTACACACGTCCGATTTTTACACGGAAGGTTACCGGTCCTTGCTCCATGTATTCCCATGTAAATTGATTAGGCCGTTCAATTCCAAATTGGAAAAACAAAGGCTTGGGATCATGGTCATTGATTAACAGCATCGCTTCTCCGGATTGCAACGCATCAAAGGTTTCAAAAATAACCTTGTGTTTAATTTGTGGGGGATACTCTGTGGCATTTACTGTAGACGTATAGTTTTCCATTTTATTTCCTCCTAAGAATAGTTATTTTGCACAATGCTCATGATACAGGGTGGAGATGACACCGAAGAAAGCATAATAAAATTCTTCTGGAGCCGTTAATCGGAAATGACCCACCTCCTCGCAAGAAAAGTTAAGGGCCTTTTCCAATAAGTGATACGTGGAGTAGGCATAGAAACAAAAGTATTTATACTCGAATTTTGGCATTTTATCGTAGATGACGGAAATTTCATCTTTGTAGTGATCGATATTTTTTACTGCCTCTTTAACGATCGTTTCAATATCCTCAAGACTTGCTTCAAGCAGCAACTCATTGTTTTCTATGTGGACATTTGCCATTGATATCACCCCTATCCTATTAAAAGTATCCTGCCGGGTACTGTTAACTTCTTTACTCATCATTATTCTAATGGATGTACCTTTATAGTTTGTGATCTCTGTCACATTTAGCGAGCTGCAATTGTTTCGGCATATCGATTGAAAAACACAAAAAGAGCCGGCGCGGCGACCAGCTCCTGGAACAGAATGCGCAAACATGCAGCCTTTGTAATGGAACGAATTTATGATTTTTCCATTCTCAATAATGCCAAAAGATCATCGAAGATGCCAGGTGTCGTAAATATAACCTCTTCACCATAAAGCTCATTGGGGATACCATTGGGCACTGCTTGTACATGGCTAGTTAACACTCCCGCCTCCCGCGCAATCAAGCCTGCTGCGGCTACATCCCACGGTGAAAGACTTTCCGTATGTGCATCTAATTTTCCGGAAGCCACATAACAGATGTCTACGGTCGGCGCGGCAAAACGCCGAATGTCACGGCAGCTCCTTCTGAGCCGACTCACTCTTTCGATGGCTGGCTGTACTTTTGCCGAATCATGCGGAAAACCCGTGCCAATGACAGCATCCAGCAGCGAAGTACATGGGCGAATTCGCAGACGCTCACCATTGCAATAGGAGCCTTCCCCTTTAATCCCAACATAAGTACAGTTCAAGTCTGGAGCGTATACCGCCCCGGCCAGTACAACACCATCAAGGGCAAAAGCCAGTGAAATTCCATAATGAGGCAGGCTCCGGGCAAAATTGACGGTTCCATCTAAGGGGTCCACTACCCAAACGGGACCGTCAAACTTGAAATTATCCCAGCTATGTAGTCCATTTTCCTCCGAAAGAATGCGATGTTCCGGGAATCGGCCTCTTATGGCCTCTTGAATGATTCGTTCCGATAACAGATCCGCAGATGTCACCAGTTCACCAAAATCCTTGTAATCCACTTCAATGTTTTCCCGACGCCGCAATTCGGAAATACTGTCACCCGCTTGTGTAACCGTCTGTTCTGCAAACAAGGCCAATTCTCGAAGATCGAACTTCATTTCGTTTCCATCCCCCTCAGTTCGAAATCGCTGCTGCTTTGATTTCTTGTTCCATCTCTTCAGAATACAGCCCCTTCGTAAAAAAGATCTTTCTCAAGCTTTGATAGGCTGCATCATTTTGCAGCATCGCGTGTGTGTCATGAACGACAACCCGTTTCGCTTTGGGATAAGCATGGCTTATCACTTCAGCAGCCTTTACAGAGAATTGATTGTCCACATCTCCAATCAGCAGTAAGACTTCTCCCGGGTAGCTTCGTCTCTTTTCCGTAAGATTGATAATCGGAACATCCAGCTTCCCTTTGCTCAGCAGGTCCTCCAATTTCGTTAATGTCTCAGGGCTCTCTTGCTTCATCATTTCTGTGAAGGGACTGCCTATGTTGACGATTTCACCATCTATTGCAATGTCTGGGGCACCGGTTGCCTCTAACATCACTTTGGATACATGCTCGCCATACTTCGCCAGATATTCCTGAATCAATATCCCGGCACCGGAAGTTCCGTACAGCATGATCTTACCATCAGGTGGCAGGAGCCCCTTCTTTTCAAGATCCTGCCGCACTTTTTCAATATCCTCGATCTGTTGCTCAGTCCCATAAAGCCTCATTGCCCTTTTGTAATCTACCGAACCGCCCTTCTGGTAAACCTCTGGAAAAAGTGCAGGGGAGGAGCCCCTTCTGCCCATAACAACGTAAGACATCCCGGGAAGCTTCAGCTCGAATGCTTTAAAGTCAGTTTGGGTGTTTACCTTGTTCTGCTGGCCATCCGTAAGATAGAAGATCACATCCTGCTTCGGAGTAAATCCAGGACTTAATAGGTAAAACCCCTTATAGCTGCCTAAGCTGGAATCCTGATGATCAACTGGCAGTTCAATATAGATGTGACTTGAATCCGGGGGCATCTCAGGATAATAATCTGATAAAGCCAGACGCTCCGTAGGAGCCAAAAAATAAACCCTGTATTGAACATATCCCCAGACTATAGCAGCAACCAATAATACGGAACCAATGAGCAGGCTTCCCTTCCATAGCCTCTTTTTGCTTTTCTTCGTTCGATTTCCTTGCATCATTCTTCTCTCCCTGCTATCCACACTTTTAGTCCAACTGCTCCTTTAGTGTAGAGGAGAACATGCAAGCTTACTATCGATTCCGCTTTCAAAAGCCTTACATCTCTGTAAGGTTAGAGCTGAGCGAACTCACACCCAATCATGGAAATGATCCGTTACAAATTGAATTTCGCTCTCATAATGAGCCAAGTGGCCCTCATGAACCATTTTTTGAAAAGCAGGATTTCCTTCGGCAGCACCATTTCTAAGCGTATCGCACATGGTAGTTAACCGTTGAATAATCCACGGGCACAGTTCATTAGGCACAGGAATTCCATAGGATTCAAAAAACAAGTGAATTCGTTGACGGCGTTCTGCTGCGTGTAATTCCGTTTGATACGCTACCGTTTTACCCGAAGCGTGGTCGGGAGAGAAGCTCGCAAGCGGAACCGACGTATAAAGGGAATACGCAATGTCCCACATTCTCGGACCAGGTCCAGCCATGTCAAAATCAATCAGCGCCACTGGATTCCCCTTTTGAAAAACGACATTATACAAAGCAGCATCATTATGACATATCACTTCGTTCTCGCACTCACCCACATAACGAAGCTGCCATTTGCCCTTCGTCATGAGAGCAGACCCTTCCGTTGCATCATGAAATTGGCGTAAAAGAAGCGCTACACCAACGAGCGTTTCATCCGACCACATGTAAGGTTCAAGTTCAGGGTAATCATTTCCCGGGACTTCCCCTGAAATAAAGGTTACGATTTCCCGGTTGGAGTCATCGATACCAAGAAATCTTGGTGCCCCCTCGAAGCCTCTCTCCTCTAGAAGTGTAAGCAGTTCATGAACACTCGGGCTCCAATAACCGGTGGGACGAAGAACCGTATTTTCCTTACGGACAATATGATTCATATTTCCGCCTGTTAATACTTCTTCCTGTGTCACGATGGCTCCCTCTCCTTGCCGGATTCCATGAAAATAACAACCGCCTCCTTCTTCTACTCCATAAGTATAAAGGAATTTTCGACCTCCAGCATATCCTTCAGCGTTCTTCCGCCGCGATGGAGGATTGCCGCCCCTTTTCATAACATCACAGAAGACCGCCAAACTAAATTGGCGGCCTTGATGAGAGATACGATCTGCTATAATCCCGAGTGCTTCTCCACGTGTACTTGCCGAAGGAACAGAAACAAGGGCAGTCCCAGCGAAGGACCAACCAATAGGGTACCCGCAACCGGCAGCCATAAATATTTCATTCGATTCCTGTTTCCTTCGAACAGAATGAATCCGATAAGCACGATGGCGGCAATGAGAACATCCATCCATGCAAAAGCGCTGATACGCGTACTGGTTATGCCTTCCAATAAGAGGGACATATGAAGGCCGTTGTTCATGACCCAAGGAATGAATTGCGAATAGGGCAGGACAAGTCCCAACAAAGATAATATGCCGTAAAAAATCTTCATTCATAACCCTCCATTCGTATATCGTTTAGCAATATGGATTCATCCATGGGGAATTAAGGTTTTTTAGCTACATACAAAACGATCGTGTCATTAAGTGTTATTTTATTGCCTGCGTCTAAAACAGCAGTCCGTATCCCCTCAAAAAAGCTCGTTCGATAGGGCTCTTCTAACATAATATGGTCGCAATGTGTACCTGTATACAATACAAATTCATCTGCATTGAATTCTCTTGTTTTGTGATATTTTTGGGTTTCAAAATCAACAAAACCATATTTATCAACATTGTTATAAGCTAAGCTGCAGGTATATTTTTTTTCAGGATAAAAATACGTATCATACACTTCTTGTATTTTAGCATACAGAGCTTCGTTAGGCGTTTTATAATCGGTTCGAGTCATCATCATTGCGAATGTCCCGCCACGTTTTAGTAAATGATATACCTTGGGGAAGCCGATTTCCTCCGGTATCCATTGAATCGTCGCAGCAGAATAGACCAAATCAAATTTCTGTTGTCCAAAATCATATTTCTCAAAATCTGCATGTACAATATCAAAATTGTGATATGAATGAAACTTATTCTTTGTATATTCTGCAAGATGTTCTCCAAGTTCAATCGCTACATACGAACAGCCTGTTTGTAATATGGGTTCAGTGGCTTGCCCTGTTCCGGGACCGATTTCAAGAACTGTTTTATCCGCATCAAGTTGTGCATACTGAATGACATCAGCAAAAACCTCCTCACAATAACGAGGCCTCCATTTGTCGAATTGCTCTGGTATACGGTCAAACACTTTTCTCAACTCCATGATCTTTCCCCTCCCAAACAAAATATAATTCCAACTGTCGAAAGCTCTTCAGTTAAACTAATGAATCATAAATGTCTTTCCCCGCCAGCCATTCTTTACACAGTTCTATTTTTTGAACCATATCGTTCTTAATCCAGCCATTTCTCTGAGAATCACGGATAAAAAACACATAGCTCACGAATACGTCCATCAGCATCAGGCCTTCAACGCACCTTAAGCTTTCCGTATGAAACGAGGTTTCAGATGAGTACCCCTCAAGAAATTTGTCCCGTTGTTTGCTTTCGAACAACCAAGATGCGCTGCCGATATCGAATAAATAATGACCGTAACCAGATAGGCAAAAATCGATAAAACAAGGTTCCCCCCTTTCATTGATGATGATATTTCCCTTCTGGAAATCTGCATGAATTAAACCCCACGTTCCTTCCTTCGAGTCCAATTCTCTCATTAACCCCTTTACCCGGGAAAGCACTTCGCTCATAATCTCATAATGCTCTAAACGATATAAGCCTGCTTCTACACCATACCTTAGCTCCTCAAGCGCAGTATCGATTCTTTCCATGCCATACACCGGTCTATGTAAATTCTTCAGAGTCGCACTCGACCGGGCAAAATTATGGAGCCGCGCAAGATTAACGCCTATGTTGTACACGATTTCATCCAGTTGTGCTTCTTCTTGAGTAAATGTATTCCCATCAATCCACTCGAGAAGAGTTGCATAACAGGGTGAACCGTTCTCCTCCGGGGGAACTTCCGTTACATATTCCCCGAAGCTGTTCCGAACGGGCATTTGTACCTGCAGCACATGATTATGGCCTAGTTCCTGCAGCAACAAGACCTCGGATTGCAGCCCCTCCAACGTGTGCTGAATACCAAACAGCCCTTTTGTTACGGGCTCATGAATGCGCAGCAAGTAGGTCCTGCCGCTGCCGCGGTCAGTTATGCTGTATGTCAAATTTTCATTGTGTCTAATAAACTCTATAACCGGCTCTGCAACCGGGTAACTCTCAAGCACTTTCCGGGCCTTCTGTTCATGATTCACTTTGCTCATCCCTCTCCTGGAAATTCTAAGAAATCAAAGTTTACTACTTCGTCCCATAAAACAATAGGTACAAAACACATATAGCTAAACTTTAGCTTAAGCCCGACTCAAGCAATTTTGAACCATATATCCTTTGCTTCACGGTTCTTAATCCTTATGTTAGTTAATGACAGTTGTGTTCGGGAAAAATCTATTGTATATTATATTATGTAAAATTAAATTGTATACAATTGTTTAGAAGGAGAGATGTAAAGTGGAAGCATTATACACAGCAATCGCAACTGCAGAAGGCGGAAGAAACGGCAAGGTGATTTCTTCCGACGGAGTGTTAGATATTAATGTTCGGATGCCTAAGGCGCTGGGCGGCAACGGCGAGGAAGGAACGAATCCGGAGCAGCTGTTCGCCGCAGGTTATGCCGCATGCTTCGATAGCGCGTTAAATTTGGTGGCCCGTACGAAGAAAATCCAGCACTCGGGGACGGATGTTACCGCGCATGTTAGTATCGGCAAAGCTTCAGACGGTGGATTCGAGCTGGCTGCTCAGCTGCATGTCAATATCGACGGAGTCGAACAGCATGTAGCAGAGGAGCTTGTTCAAGCTGCTCATGGCGTATGTCCGTACTCCAGGGCTACCCGCGGCAATATCGACGTGAAGTTGGTCGTGAACGGGCAACAATAAAGAGGGTGGAACGCGCACCTTCATCCACACTCGGACATTTAAGACACGGAGCCTCTTGGGGCTCGGTGTCTTTTGCGCGCGAATCCACATTCCTCCTCTATTCTCCTCATTCAACAGCCTCTATCTATTTACATATCCGTCTTCCGGTCTCTCCCATTATATTAATTTTCTAGTATAATAACCTCATACGACTTATTAGGGTGGGAAAAGGAGCGTTATTATGGAATATCATGTATCCATACATGGGAATGATCAGCACAAGGGAACAGCCGATCAGCCCCTTCGCACCATATCGCGCGCTGCGGCTCAAGCCATGGCTGGTGATACGGTAATTGTTCATGCCGGCGTATACAGGGAATGGGTTAACCCGGTTCATGGAGGAACAGCGGAGCATAGAATCATATATCGATCTGCAGGAGACGGGGAGGTCGTCATTACAGGAGCTGAACGGATTACCAACTGGATGTCTGAAGGAGACCATGTTTGGAGTACAGAGGTGCTCAATTCCATTTTTTCTGTTCGTAATCCTTTTGAGGTGGAGTTGAGTGGAGACTGGTTATTTGACGGGCTATTCCCGGTTCATCTCGGCGATGTATATTTGGATGGCAAATCCTTGTATGAATGCGATAGTCTTGAAAAAGTTCACAAGCCCGAGGTTTGGCCCCAAGCCAAATACCAAGCCGATTCATTGTTACAATGGTATGCCCAGGTGGGTTCTACGACAACAAAAATCTGGGCTAATTTTGGCGGAAAAGATCCCCGTAAGGAGAATGTGGAAATCAATGTACGTCCTTATTGCTTCTGGCCTGAGAAACCAGGACTTGACTATATAACTGTAAGCGGCTTCACCCTTCGTCAAGCCTCTCCCCTATGGGCGCCGCCTACTGACTACCAGGAGGGTTTGATCGGACCTCACTGGAGCAAGGGCTGGATAATTGAAAACAATATCATTAGTGAATCCAAATGCGTGGGTATTAGCCTGGGTACCGAAATCGGTACAGGTCACACCAAGTCTTCGGAGAAGCATATGAAAGGCGGTACACAGCGTGAGCAGGAGGTTATTCTACGGGCATTACGCTCCGGCTGGCATAAGGATAGAGTCGGCAGTCACATCGTTCGAGGCAATGTGATTCATGATTGCGAACAGGCCGGTATTGTGGGCCATATGGGAGGCGCCTTCAGCCGTATTTATCAGAACCGTATCTACAATATTCACCACAAGCGGCTCAGACACGGTGCCGAAGTGGCGGGAATTAAGCTGCATGCTTCCCTGGATACGCAAATTAGTGAAAATATAATCTATAGCTGTTACCGTGCGATTTGGCTTGACTGGCAGGCACAAGGCACCCGCATCAGCCGCAATGTATGTTTTGATAACCCTTCTGAAGACCTCTTTGTTGAGGTTTGCCATGGTCCGTATATGGTCGATCATAATCTGTTCCTCTCCCCCATGAATTTTAGAAATATGGCACAGGGCGGAGCATTTGCTCACAATCTTTTTGCAGGCAAATTTGTAGTTCGTTCCGAAATCACCCGTATTACGCCATATCACTTCCCACACGAGACAGCAATGGCCGGATACTCCAATATCACGGGAGGCGATGACAGATACTACAACAATCTCTTTTTGGGTGATAACGACGTTACGAAGGAACCTGTTCCAATCACCTTTTTTGAGCATCTGCCACTCAAACCAAGGGATGAAGCCGGAGAGGATGGGAAGACGGTCATGGATGGTGTTCCGGACAATTCCATTTGCTACCTGCATCCTGTGGGACTGGGCGGCTACAATAAACATCCTGATGTGAAGGATAAGCAGTGGTGGGAATACACCAAGGAGGAGCTTATCCAGCTTGGCGATGCCGCGAAGGATATCTTTATCGGAAATGCAGTTCTTCCGGTGGCGATGGGCGGAAATGTATTTCTTAACCACGCGGCTCCAAGCAGTCATGAACCCAATGCGAGGATCTATGCGCAGAAGGGCCTAGAAATTGAGGTTAATCCTGCCCAAGGGAAAGTGCACATTCAGATTCATGAGCCCGAATTGCTTCGGGGAGCCTCTGCCATGATGGTTACCACTGACCTGCTTGGAAAAACGTATCACGCCGACATGAAGTATGAGGAGCCGGACAGCACCCCCTATCATTTTGACACCGACTTTTTCGGAATTAAGAGACCCGATGCAAATGTCACACCGGGTCCGTTTGAATTCATCGAAAATGGTACCATCGATTTTTAAATTTAGTTTCTTATTAACGATCCAGTCATTAGGTGATTGGATCGTTTCCTACTTCGAATCGGCCATCATCCATGCCAGAAATTCGCCGAACGAATCGGCTATATGGTCAACTTCTTCAAATTCAGGCTCAAAGCCGCGCACAATAGCTCCACTGTCGGTTGTTAAGTCAATGGCATAAAAAGAATACCTATCCTTTACAGACATAACGATAGGCAAGTGATGATCCCACCAGGCTGTTATCTCTGACTGCCAAGCAGAATCACCCTCCGCGGCCTCCAAACTAAGCATTTCAAATTCATTCCATTTGAAGGCGTCGCTCTCCAGGGGGCCATTGAAATCAGCCTCACAAATAAACCAGGTTTGCTCATCCGGTGAAACGCATCTTTTAACTGCATGTAGAAATGCCAAATAGTCCATTGGAAGTTCTTTATATCTGGAGGTCATGCTGCTGTTTAAATGCAGCACAGGACCGGATTTACTCGTTATGTCCCAGCCCTTTTCCTTAGCCCAGGCCATAAATGCCCTTATGTGAGCTATTCCTTCTCCATGATTGATATCCAAGTTATCCACCTGCCCATCCGCGTAAGAAATGGAAATAATATTACCAGTATACCATCTGGGCAGGTCACTTACCTTGGTCCCTAAGAAATGGACAGAAACAAATAAACAGACAAGGGAGAAGCAGGATGAAAACCTTAATCCTAAATGGTTCAACGAGAAGAAATGGCGATACTGTAGCATTGATTACAGAACTAACCAAATATCTTGATGGAGATACACAGGTCATTTCTTATTTTGATGATATTCATCCTTGTATGGATTGCAGATATTGCTGGAGCCATTCCGGCTGTGCGGTAAAGGATAAAATGCAAGAGATTTATCCCTACGTAGAAGAATGCGATAATTTTGTAATTGCCTCACCCATTTGGTTCTCTGAATTGAGTGGCCCTTTGCTAAACCTTGCGAGTAGAATGCAGACATACTTTGCCGCCAGATTCTTCAGAAAAGAATCCAGCCAACTCAAGCATAAAAATGGAGTTTTGATGCTTGCAGGAGCAGAACCCGGCACCGAGAAAAAAGCAGTTTCTACGGCGCATACCATTTTCAAACATGTGAATGCGCTCCCTTGTGTAGCCTCCATATTTTCTCTGAAAACTGACAACGTTCCCGCATCTCAAGATTCTACTGCTCTTTCAGAAATTCATGAGTTAGCGGCTCACCTTAATCGGCTTTATCTTCAAAAGTCTTAATTCTCTCATATCATGCTTCTATAAGTCTGAAGCTCCGCCCTGAATATTTTAACGACCTTTTCACCTGTTTCTTCCAATGCAGCCTCATTGTAATTGCAGACCATAACTGCCGACAGCTCCTTAAAGTCGCTTTCGCCTTTGGAACGGCAGTTTTTCAAAATGAGCCAAAGCTTATAGTTTAGTAAAAACTTGAAACGATGACACCGCGGCTGCTGATAGAACGAGCAAAACAGATATGGCGCTGATGAATTTCGGTTCCTTATACGGAAGAAATATAAAACTGATTGCCAGCCATCCAACAACAGCTACGAGGGTAAGGATAACGGCAGGCCATTGGCCCAGCAGCTGCGGAGCTTTTAGAGCCAGAATCAGACCGAATATGCCAACAATCATTTGCCCGAATGAAAATGCCGTATTCATCCCATAATAAAAGGTTGTCTCCGTGCTGGGAACCCGTACACCCCGCACATACTGGGAAACCACATCAATGATAAAATGCAATAAACCTGTAGCAATAATCCAGCCATAAGCAACATACCACAAGATCGTACTCATAGTTTCAATTCCCCCAAAAGTATGATTTTACTTCATCATTCCAAACTTTATCATGCTATTAATCGAAGCAAGAATGGCTTCTTCGTTAGTGGCAATTGCCTTCCAGCCCAACAGTTCCTTGGCCTTCGCATTGCTCACATTACGATTCATTCTTAACAATAAGGCAGCCTCCTTTGCTTGATGATTAAATAAGGACGCTAATTTAATAACCCCATCAGGTACTCTTTTGGCAGATACCTTCTTCGCAAGGTCAGGATATTGGCTTATTAGCAATGCCGCAATTTCGGGGAAGGTGATTTGACCTTCTGCCGATGCAATAAAGCGTTGGCCCTTCGCATTAGGATTCTCCATGGCACGCATGTGTAAATCTGCGACATCCCGAACATCAACAACATTTAAAGAAATATTGGGAACAGCCTTCATCGAGCCGTCCAGTAAGTGTTTAAGAAGTCCGAAGCTGCCGGAGACATGAGCACTTAAGGCCGGCCCCAGGATCGCAACAGGATTAATCGTAGCCAATTCTAAGTCCCTGCCTTCTTTCTCAATAAAATCCCACGCAGCGCGTTCTGCCAGCAATTTTGATTTTTCGTAAACGGATAAGCCGGGTTCCTTGGCGTCTGTCCAATCCGCCTCTGTTGTAGCCGTACTCGACTTTCTATTGCTGAATCCAACAGCGCCAAAATTGGATGTCATAACAATGCGCTTTACACCTGCGGCCCGAGCAGCTTTAAGTACACGAACAATGCCGTCAACAGCAGGGCGTATCGCTTCTTTATCGTCTTTTGGTTTTGTAAGAAAGACAGGTGAAGCTACGCTTAAGACGTAATCACAATCTTTTGTGGCTACATCCCAGTTGTCGTCCTTTAGTAAATCTGCCTCTACAAATGCCAGATGGTCAAACGAAGTAATTCCGTTGGATTTTAGGGTATCAATGACTTTGTCTTTACTGCTTAGCGAACGAAGAGTGGTTTTTACGTTATAGTTTTTTTGCATTAATTGAAAAATCACTTGCAATCCAACAAATCCATTGCCTCCTGTTACCAAAACCGTTTTTGCCATATTTCATCCCTCCAATAAAGTGTTTATTTACTACTCGAAAAGTAACCTCATTTGATTTATACTCATCCTAATACCTAGAGCTATATCGAGGTCAAGACTTTTCCATTCATCGTAAGGGGGATTTTTAATTTGACGTATTCCATAAAAGATGTCTCGAATATCTCAGGCTTCTCTATATTTACCATTCGGTTTTATGATAAAGAAGGACTTCTGCCGTTCGTCTCTAGAAACAAATCAGGGAAACGCGTGTTTACGGAATCAGATGTCGCTATGATTCGAACGATTAGCTGTTTAAAAAACACGGGGATGCCAATTAAAGATATTAAAAAATATATCGATTATTGTATGGAGGGCGCAGAGAATATAGCTTTGCGATTGGAACTGCTTTTGGAACACCGTAAAGGTATTCTGGTCCATATACAGACACTCCATGAAAATCTCAAGGTCATAGATTCAAAAATTGAGATCTATTCTTCTCCCCGTGCCGTCGAAATCATAAATGCACAACGAAGGTATGTGGAAGAAGAAAAACGAGAGAATTGCCTGCAAAACCCCTATGCCGAAATGTAACCTTAGTTACGGCAAGTTTTAGGGCCATCCTCTGTAGGATGGCCCTTCTTTTGTTTTTACGTTCTTCAATGGATTGGTAGCTAATCAGAGTTGTAACACAGTTATTGACTCATCGTTGAAAATTTCACCGTTATCACGGAAGCCAAAGCTTTCATAAAGTTTTTTAGCAGGAATGTTTTCCGGTTTATAAGGAATCCAACAATAATGTGCTGGTCCTGCTGGATAGGTACGAATAAATTCCAAAATCTTTTCCATAGCCTCCCGACCATAGCCTCTGTTCTGGTATTGTTTGTCTATCATTAGTCGCAGGATACAGTAGTTGTCTTCTGCGATTGATGGTTCGTCGTAACCTGTGATTCCATACGTCAACATAACAAAACCTACCGGCCGCTCATCCGAGTAAATGATAAATGGAAATGGGTGTCCCCCATTGGTTGCAAGGACATAGCACGAAGCTACGCTTGATAGATTGGACGCAACAAAGCGCCGTTGGTCTTCTGTAACTTCCAAATTAAACATGGCACGCCGGTTTTCCAGTGTGATCTTTCTGAGTGTAATCATATAGATCTTCTCCCATCATCCCAATTCTTACTGCGTTGCGGCCGCATGAATACCATACAATTTATTCTAAAAAAGGTATAGACTTATGTTCAATTTTTTTATAAGATATTATGTATCCGTGTCTTTTTTAGGGTTCTCCTTTTTATTAAAACTGCCCCCTTTCGAGGGGCTTTTTCATTTTCAGGAGGAATGTAATTGGGTCAGTTGACCAAGCTTTACCGGCAAAATATAATTGGGATAATTTCCGTGGTACAACTCATGTACGGAGGGGAAAAAACACATGTCTTTTAGTTATTATGGAGAATTATGTACAGAGGTCTATGACCATACTAAGAAAATTGGTCAATCCTTTGGCGGTGACATAGAATATTACCGTGATAGACTTAAGCATTGTAAGGGGCGTATCCTTGAAGCAATGGTCGGTTCTGGGCGGGTAATCATTCCGCTTCTCGAATCCGGTTTTCATGTGGATGGTGTTGACTATTCTCCTGAAATGTTGGCTTCTTGCCGTCAACGTTGTGAGGAACGAAGCTTAGTCGCCAATTTGTATGAATCCAATCTTCAAGAACTTTCTTTGCCCGATCAATATGAAGCTATCATTATTCCAGGTGGTTCTTTCTTGTTAATTGAACAACGGGAGGAATCCTTACACGCGTTGAAGCGCCTTCACCACCATCTTCAGCCAGGCGGGCGTCTAATTCTTGATCTTTTCCTGCCTGACAATAATTTTGATTGTGGTCAGGTTGGTGAAACGTCAACATTCAACTTACCGAATGGAGACATCATCACAATGGAAAGCAAGCTTGTTGAGGCGGATTTATACAATCAATACAAGGTTTCATATCTAAAATACGAAAAATGGCGTAACGGTATACTGATCCAGACTGAATTACAGCGTTTTGCACTACGTTGGTATGGTGTGGAAGAATTTAAGCTCGTTTTAGAAAGCATCGGCTTTTCGAATGTGGTTGTATCAGCTGATTTCGAATACGGCAAACCGCCAACAAATGGGAAGCAGAAATTTGTTTATGAAGCGACGCGGCAGTAAATTTATGAAATCGAGGGAGCACAAGAGTGTTCCCTCGGATAGAAGTGCTGTTATTCCAATTCCAAAATGGATTCTCCGCTAATAATAGTACCATTATTATGTCCTTCACAAATCTCTTTCATTGTGCCTGGCTTGTCAAAATTAAATACATGCATGGGCAGATTGTAGTCTCTTGCTAAAATAAAAGCGGATTGATCCATGACCTTCAAGTTATGTTTTAAAACATCATTGTAGTGAAGAGACCTGTACTTTTTTGCCTCTTTGTTATACTTAGGGTCAGCATTGAGGACACCATCAACACCTTGCTTTGCAACTAACAGAGCTTCACAATTTACTTCGATCGCCCTTTGAACGGAGGGATAATCTGTTGTAACGTAGGGCTGCCCATTTCCTCCTGCAAAGATGACAATGTAGCCCTTTTCCAGATGGTGAACTGCCTTTAGTCTGATATATGGTTCAGCAACTGATGTAAGAGGTATTGCTGTCATGACACGAACTTCTTTGTTTGTTTTGGCTTTAAGAACCCCACGAAGCATTAAGCTGTTAATAACAGTCGCGAGTGTCCCGATGTTATCAGCCTCTGCTCTTTCTATTCCCCAGCTTTCCCCCATATTTCCCCGAAAAATATTACCGCCACCTATAACCAATGACACCTCGACTCCCAGGTTCACAACTGACAGAATTTCGTTGGCAATATGATCCAACCTTTCAGGCTCAAATCCAAACTCGGTATTACCGGCTACTGCACCACCACTTAGCTTAATAAGAACTCTTTTGTACCTTGTCAACTTGGACACCTCCGCGCAAATAAAAAACACTAAAGCAATACATGCTCTAGTGTCTTTATGGAACGAGAATATGAAATTGTAACAGCTGGCTGATTGTAAACCTTCCGTTTCCACCTCATATTCCCACCCACTTCCAGTAATTTTCATCAACTTATTTTATACCGCATGGAAGTAAACCGCAACTACGTAAGGGGTGGAATTTGTACAAGCCTATGCCCCAGCCCGTTCGCAGCCTTAGCTCTGAAGATAATTTCTCGCAAACTCTGCTGCGTATTCCTTCAATTTCGTTTTCCCCAGGATGGGGCGGTTTTTGTAATAATCCTCAAACACTTTCCCGGTCCGGCACGCCACACCCATCTCCACAATACCATGCGCCATTTGCTCATTTATGCCGCTTTTCAACAAGGTATTGGCGAGCATTTTATCTGAGATTTTCCCATGTTTCAAATAGGGTTTGCCTATGGCTTCCCCTAATATCCGGGCGATTTCGTTGCAGGTAAGCTCCTCACTGGCTATATACCGAACGGTTCTGCCTTCAAAAGGCTTTTCCATTTCTTCCCCAATGGCAGCAGCAATATCTTCGGCAGCGACCAACAGGTATTGGACATCCCCTCCATAGTTGCCCAGAATCATGCCTCTATGGCCCGCTAATAATCCTCCGATGCCATAATGCTGCAAAGCCAATAGTCCACCCAAAAATCCTTTGCTTGTAGATTTGATGACATCACCATAAGCCAATACATTGTGATAAAAACCCACCGGCCGCATAAATTTGATCGCCACGTCACTGGGTAATTGTCTCAATATCGTCTCGGCCATATTGTGGATTCTGAGAAAACCAATATCCTTGTCCGTGTGGGCACCGATACCGCTCAAGTGTACGACCTTTTTCACACCGGATTGCTCAACCGCTTGCTTATAAGCCGCCGCGATTTCATTCACGGCCCTGTAGATATCATAGTTCTTATCCGTCAAATCAGCTGGGGGTTCCATCAGATAAACGATATCTGCTCCGGTGAAGGTCTTGAGAAGAAACGAATAATCCGAAACCAACCCAATAGCCGCCTTCGCTCCCAATGCCTCAATTTCTCCCTGCCTGTCTGCCTTACTGCTTATAACGGTAACCGAATGACCCCTCTGAACGAGCATTTGAGTGAGCGGTTTACCGACATGCCCTAATGAGCCCGTCACGATAATGTTCATCTTGCCCCTCCTCCAGTTCCTGGACTATAGAATGACTTGAACAATAGAAGCATAAACGTTAGAGTCAACTATAAGTCAAGCATGTTGGAGGAGCGGTTTCATGAGAATCAAGGATTTATCCGAAAAAACCGGGTTAACGGCCTACACCATTCGTTATTATGAGAAGGAAGGTTTGTTGGACCACCGGCATTTCCAACGGGATGAAAACAACTACCGCAACTACAATGAAAAGGCAATCGAACGCCTGAATTTTATCAGGATGTTCCAGAGTGTGGAGTGTTCCTTGGCTGATCTGAGGGATTACTTTCAAGAACGGGAGACCCCGAATTATCAGGAGGCCATGAACTGGGTCCGTCAGAAGATCAATGAAATCGAGCGGAAGAAGGCGGAATACGATCAGATCATCGGGAAGCTGAATTGGATGCTGGAGTACAAGCTGGCCTTAGTGAATGACCCCGAAAGGGCGAAAGCGTTGTTGATTGAACATCCTCTTTAATAAATCCAGATATTCATCCCTCCTTGGTGACCATCCCAGACCAGCATAAAAGCAAGTGACAGAGAAACAACCGTTATGAAAGGGGATAACTGGTAAAGCACATGCATCTCCAAACTCTCTCAGTACCAAAAATTTGCGTCACTTGTGGTACGGTTCCCCGTATCATTTATAACGTAAAAAAATAGGCATCCTAAAACAAAAGGATGCCTATTAACAAAAACTGTGGTAGTTTCTAAATTTCAGTATTCCCATATTATTTGATTCAAGTCTTCCAATATTTTTAAACCCAACTCTCGGTTTACCATTTTTATAAAGTACGCTTTACCATACAAATGATCTTTATAGTTAGAGTTTCCAATACCCCTTTTCCTCAGATGCCCATTTACTCCATATTTCCTACAATAGTATATTTCTTGACGTAATGACCTAATTACTTCTTTTGGGATACTTGCCTTTTCGTTTACAACAAGTCCCGTCACTATTTGCCGCTGGTTTTGTATCTGTACACGTGTTTTTTTTGCATTAACTTGAAAGCCCTCGTCTACTAAGATTTTCTTTATTGTTTCTAAAAAACCTTGGATATGTACTGGTCCCGATATAGTTATATCATCTGCATAGCGACTATATTTTGCTCCAGCATAATCTGCAAGCTTACTAATCCTTTTATCTAGTTTCCTACATACTATATTTGATAAATATGGGCTTGTAGGGGCACCTTGCGGTAAACAATCATCTTTGGTGCACAATGATGTAAGTATCGAAGAAACCTGTTTTGTATAACCTAAATATCGATATACTTTATATATCCTAATACCTTTAATGCTAGTGAAAAAATTTACAATGTCAATATTAATTACACACTCTTGTTCTTCATGAGTCACTGCATTATCCAATATAGATTTTTTCCTTCTAAAACCATAAGCGTGTTCAGAAACCGATACACCATATAATATATTATCTAATATCCATCTCTGTATCATTTTTAATTTTTCTGTTGGCGCTTCTAATTGTCTCATACCTCCGTTCTTTTTTGGAATCTCAAAAGAACGGTAAAGATCCTTATTGTGTAAATATGATCTAAGTTCATCTGAAGAACACTCGAACAAATAGCACAAATGATCAAAATCAAAAATAACAGCTATAGAATTTGAAATAAGTCTCTCAGCATAACTCTTTACTGCTTTAATATATTCGATGGAATATTCCTCTTGTAGCATCCGTTCTTCAAGTAATGACAAGTAGTTATTATTATCCATAGATATACCTTTCAATAATACAGAGACCATCCACCCATGTCTTTGACATTGGAGATTACTTTAATTAAAAGGAACAATAAGTGCACTTCTTATTGTTCCTGGACGGAAATCGGAGTGCACTTTACGGAGATTTTCGTCCAGGAACATTAGTACCCTTAGTATCAATGGGTAGCGACTGCGCTACCCTGTTCTAGATGGCCTCTGACATCAATTGTATCATTATTTTAATCTATTTAGGAAGTTTTTCGGAATAAATATATGTGTCTTTCTTAATGGTTCTGGAACCTGTATCGTCTCATTTAATTCATCGAGCGAAATATTATTAAGGTATTGGTCAAACAAAAAATCTTTACCTTGTTTACTCAATCTGTATAATTTTAATTTCTTATCATGATAAATAAATCCTTCTCTACCCAATTCAGAAATGAATTTTGTGACAATACTATAGTTCAAATCAGTCAATTCAATTAAATCGTTGATATCATAAACAACACCGTATGTTTGGAAATAAATTAATATAAGTATTTTTCGAAAATCCATAACATACTCCTCCAACTTAATCTCTATTCCTCTTTTCTTCTTCTGCTTTTTTAGAAAGTTGGGATTTTAATTTCCTTCTCTCTTCTTTTCTTTTCTTTATCTCATGCAAAATACTTGTCTCTTTGATCATCAATTCATCTCCATTTTTCTTTCTAGGAAACACAGGATTCCATGGCAAACTATCATTCTTTTCATGAAATGTTGCGAGAGTGTTATTCGGGGTATTAAAATAAAACGCTGCTAGTGCTTCAGATCGTTTGTATCCCCAAGTATACATAGGTTTTGGCGCAACGCGTTCTTCATATTTCTTAATCTTTTTTTTTGCCTCTGCTCCGTGTACTGGATTAGGAAAAATTGAGGAATTAGAAAACACTTTTTCAATGTTTCCAGTATGAAGGAATTGAATATTTAACCCGACTTCCCTTGCATATTCTATTACATTCTCCTCGCCTTTTTCTAAACAAAGAATCGGTAAAATATATATTTCTTTCTTTGAGAGAAAGTCAGGGCAAGTAATTTGTGTTCTTTCAATAAAGTCTATGAGTGTATCCCCACTACCTACTATATCATCAATGAGAACTATATTTCTTACACTACTTATATCATTCTCTTCGTAAAAATCTCTCGGCTGAGCAGCCATTTTATTTTTAGATAGATTTACTTCTGCTTCATTCATACAATCAAATAGACTTATAGCTCCATTCATAACTCCGCCAAAAGAGCAAACTGGAACGAATAAAGTATCATTACATTGCGGTATTGAAGTAATAAACTCACTATATGCAACTTCAAACCATGCAATGATTTTACCTCTATCATAATACTGAAAGTATTTGAATAAATGTAAAAAATAAAGACGATCTTCTGCTGGAATAGGTTCCAACCAGTTAAGCAGTTTATCATTAAGATTTTTAAGTTTTTTATCAATAACCAATAATTCAGGTATTATGCCATTATTTACAATGAAGTCATCTATAGTTTTTTGAATTTCCTTTTGTTCATCGTCCGATAGCATACCCATCACCTTTATAGAGAGAATCATCGAGATTCATTTTTATTACTAAAATTCGACATAGCAACTATTTTCCCTACCTCAATTAATAAATATCCTTTTTCAGGTTTATTAGCGGTAGTTTAAATAAAACACACTTTGCCTTTCTACACTGATACACATATTTCCTTCTTTCTGTTTGTTGACCTTCAAAACTTGCCGTTACTTATGATACGGTTCCCCCCGACTTATCTTAAACGCTCTATAAACCTGCTCCACCAGCACCAGCCGCATCAGCTGATGGGGCAGGGTCATACGACCGAAGCAGAGCTTGGTGTCGGCACGCTTCAGCACGGAAGCGGACAGGCCGTTGGAGCCGCCGATGACGAAGGCGACGCTGGAGCGGCCGTAGGTGCCCAGGTTCTGCAGCTGCGTCGATAGCTCCTCGGAGGACCACATGGCGCCGTCCAGGGTGAGGGCGATGACGTAGGTATCCGGTTTGATCAGGGCCAGCAGGCGTTCCCCTTCCTTGTTCTTGACCTGCTCCTCCTCCGCCGCGGACATGTTGTCCGGGGCTTTTTCGTCCGGAACCTCGTTGATCTGCACCTTGGCATACGGGCCCAGGCGTTTGACGTATTCGGCGATGCCGTCCACCAGATATTTTTCCTTCAGCTTGCCAACTGCCGCGATTTGAATATGCATGTATGTTCCCCCGCTCGAATCTGGATGTGATGCTTTACCGCCTCTACGCAAAACACCGGCTCCCCCAAAAGAAGCTGCTGCGCTCCTCTCTTCCGGAAACCGGTGCTTCTGGATGATCCCCAGCTGTGGATAACACCCCGTAAATCTGTGTATAATTTATTATTCTTCTAACATAAGAATTATCCACATGTGGACAAGACCTGGAGGCAATCGTTCTCATCCGCCCATCCTCAGCCCTTTCCACATATCCACAAGCCGCTCTACACCACCAGATATTTGGCCTCGCAGGTGCAGCCCTTTTCCTCGCAGGTTGGAGGCGGATTCCAGCTCTTGAAGTGGGTCTCCTTCAGATCCACCACATCCGGCGCATCCTCATATTCATCCACAAAACGGTCAATCGCCAGCTCCACATGATCCTTACATACGACAAACATACGGTTTCACCTGTTGTCCTTTCTATTGCTGCTGTTTATTTCAATTCCTCCAGCACCAGGGTGACGGAGGCTTTTTTGCCTGCCCGGTAATAGGTGATTTTCAATTTATCCCCTATTTTCTTTTCATTATACAGATACTTGCGCAAAGACAGCGTCCCTTCGATGGAAACCGTATCCATTTCCACAATGACATCGTTGGTTTTCAGTCCGGCGTTTTTGGCGGGGCCTTGGGCTTCCATGACGACAGCGCCGCCCTTCACTTCAGCTGGAAGCTTCAGCACCTCCACCCCTTCCTTAAACCCGGCCAAATCCAGAGTAGATACCCCAATATACGGCCGCTTCACCTTCTGATCCTGAATCAGCGCGTCGAGGATCGGCTTTACCTCGTTAATGGGAATGGCGAAGCCCAGGCCTTCCACACCCGTTTCCGCCAGCTTCATGCTGTTGATGCCGATCACCTTGCCGTCCAGGCTCACCAGAGCGCCGCCGCTGTTGCCCTGATTAATGGCAGCATCCGTCTGGATCAGGTTCATTTCCCATTCCACACCGCCCATGCCGTCCGTAAGGGAGGGCAGAAGTACCTTGGGAGAGCTGATCACACCAACCGTAATAGTCTGGGCAAAATTGAGGCCCAAGGGGTTGCCGATGGAAATTGCCGTTTCCCCGGATTGCAGACTGTCGGAGTCACCGAACACCGCGGTAGACTTAATCCCCGCAGCATCCACCTCCATTACCGCAAGATCGGTAATCCGGTCGCTTCCCAGCACGGTTGCTTTTTTCCGATCGCCTCCGGACATGACCACCTCGTATGCCGCAGCGCCCTCCACCACATGATTATTGGTGACGATCCGCGCCTTGCCGCCTGCCTTATCGAAGATGACGCCTGAGCCGATAGCCGTTCCCGTTACCTTCTCCCCATCCTTGAAGGTGCTCACCACACTCACCACAGCGGGTGTCACCTTGGCCGCGGCTGCCACAACCGGGTCATTCCCGTAGGAAGCCCGGACTGTTTTGCCTGAGGAGCCTGAGCCATCCCCGCTGAAGCCGCCTGCCAGAAGCACCAGCACCAGCATGACAGCCATGCCGGATACCAGCGCGCCGCCAATCATCCAGATCAGCCGTTCGTCCGGACGGCCAGACGGGGCTCGGAGCTTACGGCCCTTCCAGCGGCCGGAGACCCGGGTGGAGTAAAAATCATCGTCAAACAAGCTCATTGGCGGCGTCCTCCTTCTTTGCGCGTATCGCACTTCTTGGCCAAACGGCTTATGTGCCGCCTGACTAGGCCGTGTTTGCAAACCCGCTTGAGGGCATCTTTCACCGCCTTTTCGCCCCATCCTGCGTTACTTCCGCTTGACGTACCCCCGGTACGCCTTCACGAAAGTGCCTTGTTTGGAACGAAAATTCGGCAAAATTTGCTCCCCTCGGAGTTTGCAAACACACCCTGGGGCATTGTTGAGAGCATAAATTTTTCGAGAAAAAAGAATGATTGCCCGTCATGTTGACCAGACTGATAGAATACGCTGTTACTAGAGGACGTCCTATCGCTAGATTCATGCCTGAAGCCTGCCGTCTTAAGCGTCATACCAACCGGTTACACCCATCCGTCTCATCCATAAAAGGAGCGTGCTTTCATGCGGCAACCCCTGTCCATTACCGAGCAGATCGATCTGGTCGGCAAACTCGGCGATCTGAAGGAGCAGCACTACAACCATACTCTTCTTATAACCGCCCTGCTGGAGCTCCTCACCGAAAAAGGCCTGCTCACCACCGAGGAAATCCGGGCCAAAGCGGCCGATCTCCATCACATGGCCTATCACGGTGCGGATGAGAATCTCGCTCCTGAGCCAAGGGGATAATAGCCAACAAGGCCGCACCGTACCACAGCCCCTCAATAACGCCGCCGACCTTACGCCTCACGCAGCCAATCCCAATGGGTCGGCCGGTCGTAATACGTGTCCATCAGCTTGGGGCCGTTGTCCCCGCACCGGACGCCGTACTGCTCCAGCACCCCGCCTACGGTCATCCGCGCCAGCTCCTGCATATTGTGGTCCCGGCTGAGATGGGCCAGATACACCCGCCGCAGCCGCTGGGACAGAAGCGTATACAGCGCTTCTCCTGCCGCATCATTGGACAAGTGACCGGAGTCGCTCAGGATCCGGCGCTTGATGTTCCACGGGTACCGCCCCATCCGCAGCAGCTCTATATCATGGTTGGCCTCCAGGATCAGCGCGTCGCAATCCCGCAGCTGGTCCCGAACCTTATCGCTCATATACCCGAGGTCCGTCGCTAAACCCAGCTTTTCATCCCCGTCATAAAAGCAGTAGCCTACCGGCTCCGCCGCATCATGGGAGATGCCGAAGGATTGTATCGACAGATTATGGATCTCCACCACACTGCCCGTGTCGAGAATCCGCCGCTGCTCTGCCTCAAGCGCCCCCACACACTTGTCCAGCTCCTCCCAGGTGGCCTGATTGGCATACACCGGGAGCTTATATTTGCGGGCGATAGCGCCCAGTCCTTTGACATGATCCGAATGCTCGTGTGTGATAAAAATAGCGCTTAACTCCGATGCCGCCGCTTCCTGTTCTGCCATCAGATGCTCCACCCGCTTGGCGGACAGACCCGCATCAATCAACACCTTGGCCTCATCGTTGGCCACCACAATAGCGTTTCCCGTAGAACCGCTGGACAACACCGTGAAACGCAATGACATTTCCTTTTCCTTCTTTCTAAACTGGAATAACATGGTCCTGGCCTTGGCCGGATATGTTATGGAAGCCTCGAAACCGGCAGGGCCGGTTTGAGGAACTTCTTTGGCTTTCCTTCTTGGAATAACATGGTCCTGGCCTACGGCTGCACAGTCGTCTCCACTGCACCCGTGAAGCCGTGAACGTAATACGGCTCCCGGTTGGAGAGGGTAATCCTCCAGTTGGGGACGAAGCTCTGCTCCTCGGAATCATACAGCTGGCCGTGATAGCCCAGCCGGATATCCGTGATGACGGCTCCCTCCGGGAGATAGTTCTCTGCCAGGCTGCGCACCGCCGCATAAGCGGAGATGATTCGCTGGCCGGATTTATCGGCAGCCTCTACTCCTGATTTTACTTCAACATAGGTTTGTTTGTAACCCGTTATTTCTCCGTTCTCCGCAAAAAGCTGCACCGTCACATCAAACATGGGCAAATCCCGGTAAATCTGATGGAACAAGAACACATCCTTCCGCCCGTAGGAGGTATCCAGCCGGTAGGCGTCAAAGTGGCGCAGCCCGGATTTGCTCTCGATCTCCCTTAAGGTGGAGCGGTTCAGCATGCTGATGAAGCGGATGGGCTGGGACAGCCGGGTCACCTGGGGATTGCGGAACTCCTCCTGCAGGCTTACATTGATGATTGGCAGCTTGGGCGTTTCCTTCGGAATTTCCGGAATAACCCGGATGGCCTTGCTCTCCAGCAGCTTCCGCGTTTCCGCCTCCAGATCCGCCGTCTCCTGGTCCGATGCCGCTTGACTGAAGCGGTCCTCCCACAGCTGGTAAGCCAGAATCAGATTGAGGCACAGGAAGGCAAAGATCAATATGGATTTGGCTCTTCTCCAGTCCATGACACACCCCGCTTCTTTAATTCAGCACGTCAAAGGTGCCGTCCCGCAGCTCCACAATCCACTTGGGATGATAAACCACCTGCTTCTCCTGCACCTCCGGCTGGTAACCCGGATAGATACGGGCAATGGAGGACGGCCGGCGGTAAGCGGCGATTTTGGCATCCAGCTCCGCGCCTCCCGGAAGAAATGCCTGGGCCTTCACCATATTCTTCATGTCCGGAATCAGAATGGAGCGTTCGTAGGTGGAGACAATCCCCTTCTGCACCGCCACCTTCATATAGCCGATGGTATCCGTGCCGATATTCATAACCGGAAACCCCTCCAGATATTGGCGGAACAAAAAGGTCTGCGCCCCCACCGCCACCTTCGGCGTCAGCAGGGAATAGAGATAGGTGCTGTTCCAGCCGCCATGCTGGTTCACAAACTGAATGGCCGACAGCAGATTGTCGCGCACCTCATTTTTGCTGTCCACCGGCGCCGAAGCCGGATTGGAGAAAACAAACCAATGTTTGTCATTGCGCAGCTGCAGCCCCTTAACACTGTCGGTAATAATCTGGGTGCCGTCCCGTTCCTGGAGGGACCGGGTCAGGCTGGGGTCTACAAATAAGCTTCGCTTCAGCTGCTCGGCGGTATATTGGGTGTACGGCATGGTAATCCGGATAGCCGTCAGCGGCTCATTGGGCAAATAGTAGTCTCCCGATGTTGTATGGTAACGCGGCAGGGATTCCCCCAGCCGCAGCCGCATGGTCAGGTCGCTTACCGTCACATCGGCTTTGACCGCTTCATAGACCGTCAGACTGCTGTCTGAAATAAAAAACGTCTTCACATCATCCGAAATCCCGTTGGAGTACAGGTAAATCCGGGTAATCAGCTCATTGGCCGGGAGCGGCTCATCCTTGCTCACCTTCATCAGGCTCTGCAGCACATTCACGGGCACACCCTCCCGGAAGCGCATCTCAATGCCTTCATAATTGTCCCGGATGTCGTTCCAGTCCATATTGGCCGCCAGCACATTGGTTTTGCGCAGCCCCCCGAAGCTTCTCTGCTTCAAGAAATCGAAGATATTGCGGTAATGGTTGATAAACGGCACCGGATACAGCACCGTATGATTTTTTTGACCGTAATGCAGAATGATCTGGTCGGGGAATACCACATCCTGCAGCTCCGCAGGAGTCCCCTCCAGAACGGACTCCACATACTTGCCTTGGGGAAGAGGCTCGGGCCGCGGGCTGCTGTAGCCCAGGATGTAGCTCTGGATCAGGCTGGTCACCACAAGCAGCGTCAGCAAGAATGATTTGGCCTTCTCCATTACTCTCCCACCCCGCTCTCTGCGTGCTTCACCGGCAGTGTAAAAGCCACCTTCGTCCCTTGATTCAGCTCCGAATCCAGGGTAATAGCGCCCCCGTGAGCCTTGACAATTTCCCGGGCAATGGACAGCCCCAAACCCGTGCCTCCCATGTTGCGGGAGCGTGCTTTATCCACCCGGTAGAACCGGTCGAAGATGCGGCTGAGGTCTTTTTTGGGAATGCCGATGCCATTATCCTCCACTTCAATCTCCAGCTGGCCGCCACTGTCCTTCAGTCTGGCCCGGATAGCCAGATGCCCGCCGTCTCCCGTGTACTTGATGGAGTTGGACACCAGGTTATCCAGCACCTGATCGATCTGATCCCGGTCTAACAGCACCTGGCCCACCGCCGGCTCCACATGGATGCCAATGCCGATATGACGCTGGCGCAATTGGAAGGAAAACCGGTCCGCCACATCCTCCAGCATCTCGCCCACGTCCGTCATCCGCTTCTTGAGTCCCGCTTCCTTGGAATCAAGACGGGACAGGTGGAGCAGGTCCGTTACCAGACGGATCATCCGCTCCGACTCGTTGCGCGTTACACCGACGAAGCGCTTGGCCAGCTCCGGCTCCTCCAACGCCCCGTCCTCCAGCGCCTCCAGATAGCTCTTGATGGTCGTAAGGGGCGTCCGCAGCTCATGGGATACATTGGCCACAAACTCCCGGCGTGACCACTCCAGCTTCTCCTGCTCCGTTACATCCTGCAGCACCACGATATTGCCGGAGATCCCCTTCTCCCTGCGGTGAATGGAGGTCACCGACAGGCGCACCTGCAGCTCCTCATCCTCCTCCCGGGAATCCGGGATGGCGATCAGCTTCACCTGCACGGAATCCTGGGCCTGCAGAAGCTCCGGCTCCTGGGGAATGCCCAGGAGGGTGAACAGGTCCATGCCGATGGCCACCTGCTCGTCGGCTCCCAGCATCTCCTTGGCCCGGGGATTCATGACGATGACCCGGCCCCGTTCGTCCGTGGCCAATACGCCATCATTCATATTGGTGAGGATGGAGGTCAGCTTCTCCTTCTCCTCCTCATTAATGGCCAGCGCTTCCTTGAGCCGGGCCGTCATATTATTGAACGCGTTGCTCAACTGCCCGATCTCGTCCTGTCCATACACCCGGACCCGCCGTTCGAAATCCCCCTCCGCCACCATTGTGGCTTGTTTGGTGATCTCCTTGATGGGACTGGTGATGGTTCCGGACAGAATCGTCCCCAGCAGCGCCGTCAGCGCCAGCGCAATCAGGGTCCCGGTAATAAAAATCTGATTGATCCGCGCAATATTGGCGTACAAATCCTCCATGGACTTCACAATATAGACGGCTCCGATGACCTTGCCGTCCTTCATCACCGGCCGGGCCACCATCTTCTTGCGCAGGCCGTCCACATCCGTAATATTGCGCTCCGTCTCCTTGTTGTTCTGCAGCTGGAGCGCCCGCGTAACCACCTGCTGGGTATTCTTCTGTCCGAGAATGGCCGGGTCCAGCTGGGACATGCTGATGACCTCGCCGTTGGCATTCAGTATCTGCATCTCCGAATTGTTGATCTGAAACCAGTCCTTAACCAGCTTATCCAGATCCTCACGGGACTTCTTCACATCCTCCGGACGGGCGTCCGGGTCCGTGGAGAGGTTCTTCTCGGATACATACTGAGCCAGCAGCATGGCGTCGTTGTTCATGGAGTCGGAGAAGTTCTTGGTGAAGGAGCTCTCCAGGGCATTCACAAAATACACCCCGATCAGCTGCATGGCAAACAGGATCAGGAGCACATAAATAATGATCAGCTTCAGCTGTACCGTCTTAAAAAACTTTACGCCTTTCACGCGGCTTTCGCTTCCCTCCCCGGGGCTTTCGACACTTCCTGCTGCCCTTTTGCCAAGCTTGCCGTTATCCAGCTGCACCAATCACAGAACCTTAGCGCACGGCGGGATTGCGCATCACATAACCCAGTCCCCGCCGGGTCGTAATATATTCGGGGCGGCTGGGGTCATCCTCCAGCTTCTCCCGCAAGCGCCGGATGGTCACGTCCACCGTACGCACATCGCCATAATAATCGTAGCCCCACACCGCCTGGAGCAGATGCTCCCGGGTCATCACCTTGCCGCAGTTGCGCGCCATGTAATACACCAGCTCGAACTCCCGGTGGGTCAGATCCAACACCTCGCCGTTTTTGTACACCACGAACATCTCCGGGTCAATCTGCAGATTGTGGATCCGCAGCCCTTGGGCCGCCGAAGCCTCCTGCACCTGCGCAGCCGCATTGGTTCTCCGCAGATGAGCCTTCACCCGGGCCAGCAGCTCACGGGTGCTGAAGGGTTTGGTGACGTAATCATCCGCCCCCAGCTCCAGGCCCAGCACCTTATCCACCTCGGAGTCCTTGGCTGTCAGCATAATAATGGGCGTGTTCTTCCGGGCCCGGACCTCTCTGCATACGTCCAGCCCATCCTTCAAGGGCAGCATCAGGTCCAGCAGGATCAGGTCATGATCCTCTGACAGCGCCGCCTCCACCGCCTTAACCCCGTCATACGCGCAGGTAACGGCGTAGCCTTCTTTTTCCAGGTTAAACTTTAATATATCCGCAATGGGCTGTTCATCATCCACAACTAATATCCGACCGTTCATAGGGTTCCTCCCGGGCGCCATGCCCGCTTCTGTAGTCCTTCTTCCATTCTACCAAAACCGGGGGTCAAAGTGGAGCTTACTCCGGAAAAACTCCAGTGTTCCTGTTTCACCTGATGGAATCAGGGGTAAAATTTGGGAGATGCAAAAAAAGGGCTCCGGCCGGATACCCATTGGTTCCAGCCGTGCCCCCGTGTTTGTGTGTGTAGCCTAGCGGTTCAAATATTTCAACGGATTCTCTACGGTTCCGTTCTTAATAACCTCAAAGTGCAGGTGGGTGCCGGTGGAATCCCCCGTGCTGCCCATAATGCCGATTTTCTCGCCCTTCTCTACGATCTGGCCTGCCTTCACGCTGTAGGAGCTCAGATGCCCGTAGAGGGTCTTGTAGCCGTTCAAATGATTGATGATGACATGATTGCCGTAATCGGATTTGTAGCCGACATATTCCACCTTGCCGTTATCGGAGGACATGATGGATTTGTTGCCGGTCAGGTCCACACCCTTGTGCAGCTTGCCCCATCTGTAGCCGAAGCCGCTGGAGATGCTGGAGCTTAGGACCGGCCAGGCGAACTTGCCTGTGCCCTCGCCCAGAATCACCTTGGTTCCCTTGCGGGCCTTGGCCTTCACAGGCTGCTGCAGAATTTCCTCGTTGAGCATTTCTTCTTCCATCCACTTGCCGTTTACCTTGGTCACCAGGAAGGTGACGTTCTTCAAGCCGTTTCTGCCAGGGGAGATCGTCTGGATAATCCCGGCACGCATATTGTCGTCCAGCTCATAATCGGTATCGTACTGGATTTCTTGACTCTCCACAACCTTCTCCACCGTCTTCACGGAGAGGGTAGGCTGCAGCACCGTCAGGTCCAGCACCTGGCCGATCTTCAGCTTGTCATCCACGATCCAGGCATTGTTCTCATAGATCACCTGGCGGGAAATATTGAATTTCTTGGCGATGAGGGAAATACTGTCCCCCTTCTCCACGGTATATTTGGTCGGCTGAACATCACCCGTCTCCAGCTTGGCCAGCAGATCCTCAGGCTTCACCAACTGGGAGGGGTCAATATCCTTCTGCTTAATTTCCACTTGCTGTACGAATTCCACCTCTTGCACCTCGGATTCCCCGGGGCTTAAGGTTTTGGCTTCTGTAGAAAGGATGCTGACGCGCCCCTTCTCCGCTTGCTGCTTCTGGGCTACTGCCGCGCCGCCATGATTGGCCTTAATCTGCGCCAGCAGCTGATCCGCCGTATCCGCGTCCTTCACAATACCTACCGGTTTGCCGTCCACCGTAAGCTCCACCCCTACTGCATGGGAGGTGAGCAGCTGGTCCAGCATTGCCAAGGCGGCGGTGTCATCAGAATCGCCTTTGTAAGCCTTTTCACTCTTCAATACGATCTCATCGGTATTCAAGACCATATGAACATTAGGATTTTCCTGTTGAACCTGGTTGTACTTGGTAATTTTAAATTCGTCTACCACCTGCGGATTGCTTACGGTGCCGGCGTATTGATCCTTTACATAAACATGGAAAATGTCGTATGTATTGGCTGCTACGTATTGCTGGTAGCCCAATGTTCCCGTCCAGATTACAGCTCCCAGCGCGATAGTCCCTGCTATGTGCACCCGGTATTTCTTCAGTTGGCTGAGTCCGCCTTGGGCAGCTTCCGCCGATTGCTTCTTTACTTTGGCTCCGCCGAGCAACAATGTCTGGCCTGCTTGATGCGACCGTTCCTTCACCGACATCAGCCATTCTTGAGTGTTAATCCTATGCAGTAAGGCGCTCCATGCCGGTTTGGCTGCGCCAGGCTTTACTTTCTCCTTTAACGGCTTGCCCCAGGATTTCACCTGCGACAGCCGTTCCAAGAACCATTCCTTCATCTTGAAACCTGTCATGATGGACTCCTCTTCAGCTAATTCTAGAAAAGTGCAAGGACCTCTCGGGCCCTCCTCATGTCTTTTCCGATGTATCTGCGAACTTCTTCACGGCAGCAAGCGACAAGAATCTGAGTCAAAATCATACCTTTACCAATTTACCACAGTATGATTTGCGATTTCAACCACATTTGTCACAGTTTCTGTGTTTGCGCTTACATGATTTTCGCAGACCAGCTGAGGCTGATCCGTCCTTCCACTGGCAGTGTCACTGGTATTTCTCCAGAATCGCCACCACCTGCTTATACTCCTCCTGAGTCAGATGCCTGCGGATGATTTTGTCCAATTGCACCAGTTCCTCCTGGGTAATCCCGTTCTCCATCAGCTGCGAGATGGACTGCACCTCTGCTGCGGGCAGCTTGGAGACCAGGAGCGTAAACAGCTTCACCTTGTCGTCATTGGACATATTATCCTTCGTGGAGGATAAAAAATCAGAAGAGAACAGTGTTTCCTCCTGCTTCCCTGTTCCGCCGGACTGGGCCCCCTGGGCGCTGCCCGATTGGCTCCATACCGGCAGGGCATCCGCCATACCGCCAGACCCTGAAGCTCCGCTGTTTATGCTCCCCTCCTTTTCCTCCCGGCCGGAGATGGTGCCGCCTGCTCCGCCTGATGCTCCGCCTCCGGTACTGTTTGGCTGCTGCAGGTTTGTGCCGCTTCCCGTTGTCCCGGACGGCTTGCCTGCAATCCCTTCGGTTCCCGAATTCGCAGAACCCACCGGCGTCAGACCACTGCCTCCGTATACCGGCTTGTCATCTTTTGCGGACACGGATTGATTCATTATATTCAGCCCGGTGCCCATTTTTTCCACAAAATCCAAAAATCCGATACTCTGCATGTCCCCGCCGATCTGGTAATGGGCCAGCACCTTCTCCAGATAGGTGCCCACTGCCGTCCAGGTGGCGTATATGGTGACTGCCGCAATAAAAACTGCCGCCACTGCCATCTTCGTCAACCAACCCAATATCTTCATCCATAATCCTCCTGCCCGGCCTGTCCTATAGACGCATGAAGACGCATGTGCAAGCCTACTTCTTTAAGTATGTCCGGAAAAAGGGCGTCTTAATGCCGCCAATGGAAAAAATCCCCGCCAGCATTGGGCTGACGGGGATTCGTACGGCAGGAATGGATGGGCTTACGGCCTAATAAACGGGCAGGACCTGGTTAGTTTGCTCCCGGTTACGGCCGACAGAGAAGATGGCGATGGGAATGCCGGTGAGCTCGGATACGCGCTCCACATAGCGGCGGGTGGTCGCGGGAAGATCCTCCAGGCGGCGGACGCCGGTAATGTCCTCGCTCCAGCCGGGCAGCTCCTCATATATGGCTTCGCATTCGTCCAGCATCTTGAGGCTGGCCGGGTAATAATCGATGACCTCGCCCCGGAACCTGTAGCCGGTGCAGATCTTAACGGTCTCCAGGCCGGTAAGTACGTCCAGGGAGTTCAGGGACAGGCCGGTGATGCCGCTGACACGGCGGGCATGGCGCACCACCACACTGTCGAACCAGCCGACACGGCGGGGGCGTCCGGTAACCGTACCGTATTCAAAGCCCGCTTCGCGGATGCGGTCGCCGATAGGGTTGTTCTGCTCCGTCGGGAACGGGCCGTCACCTACACGGGTGGTGTAGGCCTTGGCTACGCCGATAATCTGGTGGATCTTGGTGGGGCCTACGCCTGCACCGATACAAACACCGCCGGCAGACGGATTGGAGGAGGTCACGAAGGGATATGTACCATGGTCGATATCCAGCATAACCCCTTGGGCACCCTCGAAGAGCACCTTCTTGCCCGCGTCAATGCTGTCGTTCAGGACAACAGAGGTATCCGTCACGTAATGACGCAGCACCTCGGCGTATTCCAGGTATTCCTTCAGGATGGAATCGGCATTCAACCCTTTGCCGCCATACACTTGTTCGATAATATGGTTCTTCTCGCCCACCAGACGGCGCAGCTTGGCCTCGAATTCCTCAGGGTCCATCAAATCCGCGATACGGATGCCGCTTCTGGCGGCTTTGTCCATATAAGCGGGGCCGATGCCCTTGCGGGTGGTGCCGATTTTGCTGTCGCCCTTGCGGTCCTCTTCCAGACCGTCCAGGAGCAGATGATACGGCATAATTACATGAGCTCTGTCGCTGATGCGCAGATTCTTGGTGGAAAAGCCGCTGTCATGAATATATTGGATTTCGTCGATCAGGGCAGCCGGGTTCAGCACCATGCCGTTGCCGATGACGCAAATCTTGTCGTTATAAAAAACTCCAGAGGGAATCATCTGCAGCTTGTATTTTTTGTTATCGATGAGTATGGTATGGCCGGCATTGTTCCCCCCTTGGTAGCGGGCGACGACCTCAGCCTGCTCAGCCAAAAAGTCGGTGATCTTGCCTTTTCCCTCGTCTCCCCATTGAGTGCCGACAACAACAACTGTGGACATGCGCAAAAACCCCTTCCGGTGAATTGGTACACCGCATAGTAGCCGACCCAGCATATCCTTCCGAAGCAGCGCCTGCTCCGCAAACGCTTAAGACGGCATATCCAGTGTATCAGTCCGCTAAAGCAAAGTCAACGAAAACGAACGATAGGTTGGGACAAGCTGCGATTGTTCGGATATCAGTCATATTTAGCTCGCATACGCAGGCTTGTCCATCTATCTCCCTCTGATTTGTTTAACATTAGGAATAATACTCCTTGCATACATCCGTACTTGACCACACGCACGCGGGCGTTACTTTGACCCTCTTCCGAAATGCAAAAGTGCAGCTAATTGGTAAACAAACCTTCGTTTTTGCGGTTTATCCTGCAAAAGTGCATTTATTTTCGGCAGAGGGGGGCAAGGTGGAGCCTGTGGCGGAAAATAGATGCACGTTTGCATTTGGGGTGCAGGGAGAAGCGGAACTCTAATAGAATAGATTCACGTTTGCAGGATAAGGCTGGGGTTAAAAGCAGCGCGATTAGACGTTTAAGAGGCCGCATAAGGAGCTTTGCTTGATCGTGGCGTAACATCGCCCTCCTCCGCACTCGTCCAAATGATCGTTTGACAATAGCGGATTACAAGTGTAATATCATTCTTGTATTACATATGTAATCCATCCGGAGGAGGTTTTCCTGTGAGTCAAATCCCCAATATTTCCGATGCGGAATGGGAGGTGATGAAGGTGCTGTGGACCCGCTCGCCCCGTTCGGCCAATGAGATCATCCAGGCGCTGGAGGATCATTCCGAATGGAAGCCGAAGACCGTGCGGACACTGCTGAACCGGCTGGTCCAGAAGCAGGCTGCGGCTTTTACCCAAGACGGGAAGGTTTATGCTTATTACCCTCTGGTGTCCGAGGAGGACTGCGTCAAGACGGAAACCCGCTCCTTCCTGAATCGGATTCACGGCGGAGCCTTCAAGCCCATGCTGGCCAACTTCCTGAGGGAGGAGCCGCTGACCGCGGAGGAGATCGGCGAGCTCAAGAAGATTCTCGACGATAAAGCTCTATGAAAGGCGCAGCAGACGTGCTTGTCCACTCCTCCCAATGGGTGCTGACCGCATCCATGCTGTCCGCAGGTCTGGTAGCGCTGATTGTTCTTCTCCAGCGAACCTTGAAGGAGCGGCTTATTCCCGGCTGGAGCTGTCTATTGTGGGGGCTGGTGCTCCTGCGCCTGCTGGTGCCGTGGAGTCCGGAAAGCCGGTTCAGCATTATGCCCAGCCTCTTTGCCGCCAGCTCCGTACAGCCTGTTTGGCAGGAGACCTCCCCCGTCACGCCGGGGCTGCAGACAGCTGTAGGGCAAGTCCCTCTCCCTCCAGCCCACATATGGGTGTTTATTTGGCTGGCCGGGGCAGCGGCTTGTGCGGCGTATACCCTGTGGGGAAGCTGGCGTTTTGCCCGCATCATGAACCGCCGAACAGTGCCGGTTCATGATGCGGACATGCTGGCCCTGTTCGCGGAATGCCGGACCGTTCTGAACGTCCGCCGCCCGGTTGGGCTTGTGGCCGCAGAAGAGGGGGTCTCCCCGGCTCTGTACGGACTGCTGAAGCCCCGGGTTATGATTCCTGCGCCCCTATTCACCACCCTGGACAGCGAGAAGCTGCGCCATATTATGCTGCATGAGCTGGCCCATGCCAAACGCCACGATATCGCACTGAACTGGCTGATGCATCTGGTGCTCAGCATCCATTGGTTTAATCCCGTTCTGTGGTTCGCAGCCGGACGGCTCCGGCAGGATCAGGAAATGGCCAGTGATGCATTGGCCATGGATTGCCTTGCCCCGGAGCGGCGGCTGTCTTACGGCCATACGCTGATCCACATGCTGGAGGCGGCTTCACAGTCTGCCCGGCCCGCAAGCAACGCGGGTAATGTGTATCTGACCGGCAGCGCCAAACAATTACAAAGGAGAATGAAAATGATAAAACGTCATCGTACCCATTCCCGCTTCCTGTCCCTTCTCGCTATCGCCGGCATCTTGCTGGTTGGCGGCTGTGTCCTTACCGAGCCTGAGAAAAGCGCAGACCCTGCGAATTCCGTCCAAAGTGCTCCACCTGCAAGCTCGCCGTCACCTTCGGCTTCGGCCTCCCCACCCGCTGCATCCGCCCAGCCGGTGTCCAGCCCGTCCCCGTCGCTTGAACCTGCGGGGCAGACTGCCGCTGGTACAAAAGACGCAGCCGCTTCCGTACCCCAAGCTGCTCCGGCAGCGTCACCGGCGCAGTCCGGCGGAGCGGTGACCCAGCCTGCTCGCCCAGCGGTTGTCCCCTCAGATGCAGTCAGCGAGATCGCCCCAGAACGGCTGGTTCCCCGGGCAGTGCCTGCTTCGGAGCTGGCTGCCGAGTCCCAATCCGTCCAAGAGTCCGCTTCCCCTGCTCCGGCAGCTCCGCAGATTGTAGCACCTGCTCTGATTGCCGAGGAAGGAACACCGAAGCCGGTGCCTGGCCCTTAACCGCGCAGCGATCAGTTCGGGCTATCCCTGAGACTTCGAAATCAAAAAAGGTTGGGCAGAAAAACGTACGTTTTTCTGCCCAACCTTTTTGGTGTGTCTGATGTGTTTGTTGATGGAGCTTAGCTAAACTCGAAAAATCATATATAAATTTTCTTTTTTTGATAAAATAACCTATTATACTTGTTTTTTCATATATAAAATGCCCATTTGGTTCCTATTACTGGATTTATAGCTTAAAAATCATGTTTAACCCATCCATTGAGCCAGTTTTGCCTCGATTATATGCGAATTTTCATGTTCAATTGTAAATCCGAACGCTATTCCTCAGAAGTCCGTTAAGGAGAACAGATCGTGTGCAGAATGGGCCGGGAGGATGAGGGAGAGTATCCCGCCGTGAATGGTTCATCCCATTTACCGGGCAGCCGCCTCCTGATGAGAACGGTCCAAACTGACGAACTTGTTGTAATGCTTCAGGAACGCCAGCTCTACCGTGCCTACTGGTCCGTTCCGCTGCTTGGCGATTATAATTTCGATGATGTTCTTCTTCTCGGTTTCCTTATCGTAGTAATCGTCCCGGTACAGGAACGCTACAATGTCGGCGTCCTGCTCGATGGAGCCGGATTCCCGAAGGTCAGACATCATCGGACGTTTGTCCTGACGCTGCTCCACACCCCGGCTGAGCTGGGACAGGGCGATAACCGGCACGTCCAATTCCCGGGCAATCTGCTTCAAGGTCCGGGAGATTTCCGAAACCTCCTGCTGCCGGTTATCGCCCTTACCCCGTCCGGCGATGAGCTGGAGGTAGTCGATAAGGATCATCCCGAGCCCCTTCTCCTTCTTCAGCCGGCGGCATTTGGCCCGGATATCCGCTACGGTAACGGAAGCCGAATCGTCAATATAAATATTGGCTTCGGACAAAGCACCGATGGCCATGGTCAGCTTTTCCCAGTCGTCGTTCTTCATGTCCCCGTTCCGCAGCGCATTGGCCTCAATGTTGCCTTCCGCGCAGATCATCCGCTGTACCAGCTGGGCCGCGCCCATTTCCAGAGAGAAGATGGCGACGGTCTCTCTGGCCCGGACCCCGATATTCTGGGCCACGTTCAGGGCGAAGGCCGTTTTCCCTACAGAAGGACGGGCGGCTACGATAATCAGGTCGGAGCGCTGGAAGCCGGAGGTCATCTTGTCCAGGTCGATAAAGCCGGAGGGAATCCCGGTGGCGGAGCCCCGCTGCTGGGACAGCACCTCCACCCGGTCGAACACCTCCATCAGCACATCCCGGATAGCGATGAAGCCGCTGCCGGAGCGCCGGTTGGAGATTTCCATAATCCGCGCTTCGGCATCGCTCAGAAGGGTTCCCACCTCGTCCTCGCTGGCATAGCCGTCGGTGACGATATTGGTGGCTGCCCGGATGAGGCGGCGGAGCATGGATTTTTCTTCAACGATCTGGCTGTAATAGTCCGCGTTGGCGGCCGTAGGCACCGAATTGGCCAAAGCCGACAGATAGCTGACCCCGCCGATATCCTCCAGCTGCTTCTTGTCCTGGAGGCGGGAGGTCAGGGTGACCATATCCACCGGTTCATTGGCTTCGGCGATTTCGATCATGGCCGCGAATATATATTGATGGGCAGTCCGGTAAAAGTCCTCGCTGGAAATCCGCTCCATGGCGGTAACCAGGGCGTCCCCGTCCAGGAGGATCGCACCCAGCACGGCCATTTCGGCTTCCAGGTTTTGCGGCGGAATCCGGTCGAAGCGTATTTCTTCGTTCATGCTGTTTTCTTCCTTTCTTGCCGGGGGTGTGTCCGGTGAGAGTGTCCAGATGAACCGATATTCCCTTGGTTGCATTCCTTACCAGTCATGCAAATGGAATACCGGTTCATCAAGCCTTCTCAGAGGCCCACCCCTCTTACTCCTCGACCACATGCACCTGCAGGGTGGAGGACACTTCCGTGTGCAGCTTCACCGGAATGGTAAAGCTGCCGATCATTTTGATCGGGTCTTCCAGCTGCATTTTGCGCTTGTCGATAGCGATGCCCTTTTGCTTCTGCAGCTCCTCGGCAATTTGCTTGGTGGTGATGGAGCCGAACAGGCGGCCGCCTTCACCGGTTTTGTGCTTCAGGGTCAGGGTAATTTCCTTCAGCCGTTCGCCCAAGTCCTTGGCGTCCTGCTTCTCCTGGTCCTTCTTCTTCTGCTCGGAGGCCTTCTGCATGGCCAGGCTCTTCACATTGCCGTCGGAGGCGGGAGCCGCCAGCCCCTGCTTGAACAGGAAGTTCTGAGCGTACCCTTCCGAAACCTCCTTTACCTCGCCCTTCTTCGCTTGCCCCTTGACGTCCTTCAAAAAGATAACCTTCATTCGAATAACCCCTCTTCCTCATCTATTTCTTTTAATACTTGCTTTAACCGTTTGGCCGCATCCTGCACAGTCGTGTGATCCAACTGCACGGCTGCATTGGTCAGATGCCCGCCGCCTCCCAGCCGTTCCATAACAATCTGCACGTTGATCTGCCCGTGAGAGCGGGCGCTGATGCCGATGAGTCCGTCCTGGCGCTCGCCAATCACAAAGGAGGCCATAATATCCGTCATATTCACCAATGTATCAGCAACCTGGGCAATGAGCAACTGGGAGTATTTTTTACCCGGCTCGGTGGTGGCGATGGCAATATGGTCGTAGATGATCTCGGCATGCTTGATCACCTCGGCCTTCCGCACATACGCATCCAAGTCTTCCTTCAGCATCCGGTGGATGATGGCCGTATCGGCCCCGTTGCGCCGCAGGAACGACGCTGCCTCGAAGGTCCGGGCGCCGGTGCGCATGGCAAAATTCTTGGTATCCACAGCAATGCCTGCCAGCAGCACCGTGGCCTCCATCACATCCAGGGACACCCGTTCCTGGAAGTATTGCAGAAGCTCCGTCACCAGCTCGCAGGTGGAGGAGGCATACGGCTCCATATAAATCAGCACCGCATCGCTGATAAACTCCTCGCCGCGGCGGTGATGGTCCACCACCACAATGCGGTTGGTATTCTGCACCAGCTTGGGCTCCGCCAGCAAGGACGCCTTATGGGTATCCACCACCACTATTAGGGTGCGCGGTGTCTTCAGATGAAGGGCCTGGTCCGGCTGGACAAAGCACTTCTTGTACTTTTCCTCCTCGGACAGCAGATCCAGGAGCTTGTGGATGGACGGATTATCCCCCTCCAACACCACATAACCCTCCTTGCCCGCCATCTGAACCATTTTCCACACGCCAATAGCCGCACCAATAGCATCCATATCGGGGATCTTGTGGCCCATCACCAGCACCCTGTCGCTCTCGCGGATCAAATCTCGCAGAGCATGGGAGATCACTCTCGCCCGCACCCGAGTCCGTTTCTCCACCGCATTGGAGCGTCCGCCGTAGAAGGACAGGCGCTGCCCCACCTTTAGAGCAGCCTGGTCGCCGCCGCGGCCCAGGGCAATATCCAGGCTGGTCCCCGCCAGGGTGCCCAGCTCAATGAGATTATCCGTACCCGATGCCACCCCGATACTCAGGGTAAACGGCACCTTCATCTCCAGGGTCATGTCCCGGACATCGTCCAGAATATCGAACCGGCTTTGCTCCAGCTTCTGCAGGCCCTTCTGGTCCATCATGAACAGGAACCGGTCGGAGGCCGTCCGGCGCAGGAACAGGCCGTTTTTCACGGCCCATTCGTTAATCTGCCCGGTAATCTTCGCCACCGTCAGCGTCCGCAGCTGGTCATCCATACCCTGGGTGGCTTCATCCAGATTATCCATGAGAATCAGGCCAATGGCCGGCCGGCTCTCCGCCAGCTTTCGGGACATCTCCGACTGCACGGTTATGTCGTGAATGTACAGGAGGCGCTCCTCCGGCTTGACGGTGACGGAATAAATCGTTTTATCCAGCACAAGCTCGATGACTGTATCCTTGTCCTTGCGGTTCTTCAGCTGCGGCCACAGCTCCAGCAGATTCTGGCCGATGACGGTTTCCTTGCCGGCCATCTTGGCGACGAAGGGATTATGCCACTCAATGACCTTCTCCTCGTCGTACAGGACAATACCGATGGGCAGCTCGTGTATCACCTCGTGGCTGGCCCGCTTCACCCGGTGGGACAGGGTGCCTACATAAGCATGAAGCTCCTTCTCGAAGGTGCTCTCCGCCAGAAGAGAATAATAAATGGCCAACCCTACTAATAAGAGGGCGACCAGTCCGATCAACCAGTAGTAAAAAAACAATGCCCCCGAAAGGGCCAGCATCAGCATGTAGGACCAGACCGTATGTCCTCCATACCAGCGTTTACGCAATAATTTGGGCATCTTCACCTCTCCTTTATGTCAGGCGATCAGCCGCCGGCGATTCGTTTCCGCATCGGGGTGAGCACATCCAGCAGGCCGATGACACAGTAGAGGTAAATGAGAAGAGGCGGGAAGAACACTACCATCACAATGGCAAATACGGGAAGTGCCACACTCTTTTTCTTGGCATGGGCATAAAAGAAGAAAAAGCTGATGGCCTGCACAGTAAAGGCAATGCTCAGAATCGGCAGCAGATTCCAGACCACCATGGACAGGAAGGTGTTGGATTCAATGCTGATGAACATATCCAGGATGGTAACGACTACCAGGTACAGTGCCATGGAACGGGGAAGCATCCACTCCCGGATCGGCCTTAAGCCAGGCACCAGGACATGGTTTTTGCGGAGAATCCAGCGGCCTACGGCATGGCCGATAAAGGTATAGAATACCGCCGTAACGATCAGAAGAAGCGGAATGATCTGTAGGAAATAATGGATGGTCGCATTCAGCGCCGCCTGATTGACGGAATTGCGCAGGACCTCCGGCAGACTGTCTACACCGCTTTGGAGAAATTCCCGGACCCGTTCAATGGGGTCCAGCCCGGCTGTATAGCTGATCAACAGCGCCAGAAGCATCTGGCCCAGCAGGGTGACCGTACCGCCTACAATCGCAGAGCGGGCCGGCAGCTTCTTCCTGTACATCACACCCATCACAATGGACGGGGCCAGGAAAAACAGCGATACCACAACGGGAAACAAGCCCAAATACCCGGTGACCGCCCCCACTGCGGCAAGGCTGATGGCATAGAACAGCACCGCCTTTTTCCATTCCAGCTTGGTGAATAGCGCCAAGGCGGGAACCAGCACGAAGTTAATCGTAATCATGACCAGCGGGGTAATAAAAGACAAGAGCATCAATGTATTAATGATGCACCAGACCAGCGCAAAGGAACGGCCTTTGGACAATGAGATTCACCTCATGTTGAATAGTTGTTCACGAAAAAACGTATCACCGTTCATTATAGCACAAAGTTGCACGGGTTTCTTGGAATCTCCTGCTGCCGGCTGTCCTCCTCCGCCGCCCCCCGATCTGCGTGGCTGAGGAATTCCTATAGTCATTCTTTCCCTTGACGGGGAAATTCCGCAGTGCTATGATTTCCACTCGTTGATTTTTTCCAAATAGATGGGAGGCGATAAAGTGATTCACGTAGAAGGCATCTCCAAGACCTTTCTGGTCCCCAAACGCAAGGCTGGCCTGGGGCAATCGGTGAAGGCCCTGTTCCGCCGGGAGTACAACCAGGTGAAGGCGCTGCAGGACATATCCTTTCACATCCAGCCCGGGGAAATCGTAGGCTACATCGGCCCCAACGGGGCGGGCAAATCCACCACCATCAAGGTGATGAGCGGCATTCTGGTGCCGGACAGCGGCCAGTGCAGCATCCTGGGACACACCCCATGGAAGGAGCGGACCCGTTATGTCCAGCGGATCGGCGTGGTTTTTGGCCAGCGGTCCCAGCTCTGGTGGGATGTCCCCGTAGAGGAATCCTTCGAGCTGCTCCGGGAGATTTATAAGATTCCTGCCGATTTGTACCGGCAAAATCGGGACATGCTGGTTGACAGCCTGGATCTCGCCGAGCTGCTGCACACTCCCGTGCGCTCCTTAAGCCTGGGCCAGCGGATGCGCTGTGAAATCGCCGCCTCCCTTCTCCATGGGCCGGAGCTGCTGTTTCTGGACGAGCCCACCATCGGACTGGATGCCGTATCCAAGCTGGCGGTCCGCCGGTTCATCCAGACCCTCAACCGGGAAAAGGGCGTCACCGTTATTTTGACCACCCATGATATGAGTGATATTGAAGCCTTGGCCAGCCGTCTGCTTCTTATTGGCAAAGGCAAGCTCCTCTACGACGGCAGTCTCACGGACCTGCGGAGCCGGTACAGCCTGCAGCGGACCATCACCGTGCTCTTCCGGGAGCGGACGGAAGCCCTCCAGGTCCCCGGCGCCACCCTCGCCTCCTGGTCTCCCGACCGGGCCGTCTATACCGTAGAGGAAGCGGATGCCAATATGTCGGCCATCATCACCTACCTGGCCTCCCGGCTGGATATCCTGGATGTGACTGTAGATGCCCAGCCCATTGACGATCTCATCGTTTCCTTATATAAGGAGTATCAAATATGAGAGCCTATCAAGCCGTTTTTAAGCTCCGGCTCTCATTGGGACTGCAATACCGTGCTGCAGCTCTGGCCGGACTCGCCACCCAATTCTTCTGGGGGCTGATGAGCATCATGGTGTATGACGCCTTCTACACGCACTCCTCGGCGGTTCCCGATATGAGCTTCCAACAGGTGGTCACCTACATCTGGCTGCAGCAGGCCTTTCTCACCTTCGTGATGCTCTGGTTCCGCGATAACGAGCTGTTCAACATGATCACCAGCGGCAATATCGCCTATGAGCTGTGCCGTCCGTGCGGGATTTACGGCTTCTGGTATGCCAAGCTGGTGGCCCAACGCCTGTCCGCCGCACTCCTCCGCTGTCTGCCCATTCTGTTGGTTGCTTATATCCTGCCCGGCCGCTACCGCCTGTCTCTGCCCCCCAATCCGGGCGCAGCTCTCTCCTTCGTGGTGACTCTCCTGCTGGGGCTGCTGGTATTGGTTTCTATTTCCATGCTCATCTATATCTCTGTCTTCTATACCATGTCTCCCACCGGCTCCGTCATGATGATGGGAATCCTGGGCGAATTCTTCTCCGGCATGATCATTCCCATTCCGCTTATGCCCGCCTGGGTCCAGCAAATCGCATATGTACTGCCCTTCCGGCTCTCCGCCGATTTTCCGTACCGGGTCTATTCGGGGCATATCCCCTGGCAGGATGCGGTGACCGGCGTCGGCGCGCAATTATTGTGGCTGGCCGCCCTGGCCGGCTTCGGCTACTTGTGGCTGAACCGGGCATTGAAGCGGGTCATCATCCAAGGAGGCTGAACCTTCTATGAAGCTATACGGCAAATATATCGTCATGCTGCTGAAATCGCAGATGGAATACAGAACGTCCTTTCTGCTGCTGTCTGTGGGGCAGTTTTTCGCGCCCTTCTTCATTTTTGCGGGTATGTATTTCCTGTTCCAGCAGTTCGGACAGATCCGGGGCTGGACCTTCTATGAAACAGCCTTGTGCTTTGCGGTCATTCATATGGCCTTCTCCATCAGCGAATGCTTTGCCCGGGGCTTCGACAACTTCTCCTCCCTGGTGGTCTCCGGCGACTTTGACCGGATTCTGCTGCGGCCCCGGACAACCGTGCTCCAAGTGCTGGGCTCCCGCTTCGAATTCTCACGGGTCGGCCGTCTGGTGCAGAGCCTGGCTGTGCTGCTGTGGGCGGTCTGGATGCTGCCGGTGGAATGGACCTGGTTCAAAGGCGGGGTGCTGGTGCTTATGGTGGCCAGCGGCGTCAGCATCTTCGCGGGAATCTTCATCCTGGCCGCCACCCTGTGCTTCTGGACCATCCAGGGCCTGGAGATCGCCAATATCTTCACGGACGGCGGACGGGAGCTGGCGCAGTACCCCATTAACATTTACCAAAAATGGGCAGCACGCTTCTTCACCTTCATCATTCCCTTCGGCTGCTCCAATTATCTCCCGCTCCTGTACATTCTGGGACGGACAGAGACAGGGCATCCGGTATTGTATGCCTTAGCCCCCCTGACAGGTTTTCTGTTCCTGCTTCCTTGCCTTCTGGTCTGGAGGTTCGGTGTCAGGCACTACTGTTCGACCGGTTCTTAAACACTCCCCCGAATGATTATGCTTCTACACACAAAACCCCGGTCCTCCGCAAGCTGTGCGGAGGGATCCGGGGTTTTTATGCGTTAACGGAGCATGTGCTTGTAGATGCCGGGTGAAGAATCGGGAATGGCGATGGCTCCGACTTCCTTCTCATAGAAGGCGGTAGGGCCGGCGCTGCCGATGATGGCGTAGGCGTAACCCTCCGCTCTCATGGCATGAAGCGCTGCCAGCAGGAGGGCCTTGCCTATGCCCTTGCCCCTGTAATCGGGGTTGACACCGGTAGGCCCGAAGAAATCCTTGGCTGTGGCTTCATAACAAGCGAACCCTACCATCTCCGCCTTGTCTCCGCTTACGTCCTGGGCAATAAAGCAGCTTACAGGCAAACGGCTGTAAGCGGCCTCCAGCTCACTTCTCCAATGGCGCTGGAAGGTGCGCTCCACCCAATCCCCGGCCAGATGCTTCTCCGGCGGCAGTCCCCGGCGGATCACAATGCCCTGCTCCTCCAATTGACGCTGTACAGGCGCAAGGTCAGGCAATTCATACAGCTTCACCAGCATATCCGGCATCCTGGACACTCTCCCTTTTCTGGTAAATGAAAGTGGCATCTAACAAAAAACACCAACCCCCAAAGGAGGCTGGTGCTGGTATCCAACTCTTATTCCGTGGTGTACGGAAGCAATGCTACAGTACGGGCACGCTTGATCGCAGTGGTCAAAGCGCGTTGATACTTCGCAGAAGTACCAGTTACACGGCGGGGCAGAATCTTGCCGCGTTCGCTGATAAACTTACGAAGGGTATCAATGTCCTTATAGTCAATGTGAGTGATCTTGTTCACAGTGAAATAGCAGACCTTACGACGTTTGTTACGGCCTTTGCCGCCACGGGAAAACTTCCGCTCGCCGCGGTCTTCGCCGCCTTCATTACGCTTGAAGCTCATCTTGGTTCATTCCTTTCGGGTTAGAATGGCAAATCATCATCGGAAATGTCAATCGGTTTTCCGTCATCTGAGAATGGGTCCGCATTGCCGCCCCGGTTTCCTCCGCCGCCACTATTGCCGTAGTTATTGCCGCCGCCATTGTTGTTATAGCCGCCGCCTCCACCGCTATAGCCGCCGCCGGACCGATTACCTCCGTTGCCACCGCTATTTCCTCCGCCTTGATAGTCCTCCCGCGGTGCTCCGCCTTCGCCGCGGTTCGCTGATTCCAGGAACCGGACATTGTCGGCAACAACCTCGGTGACATACACCTTGCGTCCTTCGTTATTCTCGTAGTTGCGCACCTGAATGCGCCCTTCTACTGCCGCCAGCCGTCCCTTGCGCAAGTAATTGGCACAGGTCTCGGCAAGCTGCCTCCAGGTTACCACCGGAATAAAATCGGCTTCCCGCTCATTCTGGTTGTTGGAGAACGGACGGTCCACGGCCAGGGTAAACTGGGTAACCGCCACACCTTGAGGCGTATAACGAAGCTCCGGATCACGGGTTAAACGGCCAATCAGTATCACACGGTTTAACATTCGAATCCCTCCCAAACATCATCCACGAACAGGCTTAGGCAACGTCATTGACGATGAGGAAACGAATAACCTCATCAGAGATCTTCAGAACGCGGTCAAGCTCAAGTACAACAGCCGGCTCGGCGTTGAAATGAACGAGGACGTAGAAACCGTCACGCATTTTGTTGATCTCATACGCAAGACGACGCTTACCCATCAGATCGCTCTTGGTAATCTCGCCGCCGTTGGATGTAATGATGTTTGCAAACTTCTCAACCGTAGTTTGAACCGCTTCTTGCTCCAGCTCGGAGCGCAGAATGTACATCACTTCATATTTGCGCATGTAAATCACCTCCTTATGGACTATGCGGCTCTCCCATGGGTTATAGAGGCATGTCTCATGCCGGGAGAGCAAGGAGTAACGATGAAACATAAAGCTCATCAAAACTCGCACCAATATACTATACCAGAACATGCGATCGATTACAAGCCAAATTACGCTTTGGCATTCACGGAAAGCTTTCCCTGTGCCCGGCCACCGATCAAACCGATGCCCAGTATAATAAATCCGCCGCCCAGCCATTGCTCCCACCCCAGCTGCTCCTGCAAAAGCCATACCGCTACCAGCATGGAGGTGAGCGGCGCTACGCCGGAGAAGGCTGCCGTCACATAGGGATTGCAGCGCTTCACCCCCCGGTAGAACAGCGCGTAAGAAACCGCAGTTACGACAAGCCCGTACCAGGCCAGCGCCATCCACTCCCGGACACCGATGGCCGCAAGCTCCTGCATCGGGTGCTCCGCAATTGCCGGCAGCAGGCTGAACAGGAATGCTGCCGCCGATACCAGGAAGGTCTGCACCATAGGATGCAGCTCCTTGTTTCGGACGGCGTCCAGAGACTGCCTCTTTTTGGCCAGCAAATTAAATAGAGCTTCGCTTGCCGCCGCACCCAGCACCAGCAGATTGCCTGCTGCATGGCTCCAGGACAAGCTGCCCCCGCCTCCCTGGATCAGGGCCAAACCCGCTACGGTGCACAGAATACCCCGGACGGCTCCCTGGTACAGCGGCTCCTTCAGCACTAACCGGGCCAAAAGGGCGGTAATGGCCGGGGTGGTGCCCAAGAGAACTCCAGCCTCACCGGCGCTGGTCAATGGCAATCCGTAGAGCAGCAAACATCGGAAGGCAAACATGCCGAAGAAGGCCTGGGACAGAACCCCCACCCACTGATCCCGGGACATTCCCGACACTGCACGGATGACCCTGCCTCCGTATAAAGGAAGCAGCACCGCCAGCATGATGACCAGACTGGCTGCTTGAATCGTAAACGTACCCAAGTGCTGCCCAAGCAGTCTACCGGTTATGACCGAAGTGCCCGCCAGCACAAATGCACCTGTTAAATAAGCCTTTCCCCATCCGCTCCCGTTGTTGTTTACCTGCATACTCTCTCCCCCGCCCAACCTTGTATTTGTTATAATTGTAGGATGTGGGCCTGCTTGAAGACAGGTCCAGTCCGGGGTCACAAGGAGGGAGCCAGTTGGTGAAGGAGCATGTATGGGGCATGGAGCTGGACCGCGGCGGCGAGGTGAGCCTGTCGCGGCAGATTTTTGTGGGTGTGCGGGAGGCGGTTTTAGCGGGGAGACTGGCTTCAGGCGAGGCTCTCCCCTCCACCCGGCAGCTTGCCGGGCAATTGGGCGTGTCGCGGAACACGGTCTGTGACGCCTACGATATGCTGCTGGCAGAGGGGTTTTTGGTCAGCAGGCAGGGTGCCCCCACCCGAGTGGCGGAGGGATTGGCCGTACAAGGTTCGCCTGGCAGCCGTTCCGCCAGTGGGTCCGGTCTCTGCCCGGCCCCGGCTGTTTCCCCCTCCTATCCGCCGGTTGTCCATGATTTTCAGACAGGGCGGCCGGATCTCCGGGTATTCCCGTGGGGGCTGTGGTCCCGTTTGGTCAAGGAAGCCGGAGAAAACCTGCCGCCCTCCGCACGCGGTTATGGCGAGGCCCAGGGGTACGCTCCACTGCGCAGGGAAATTGCCGCCTGGCTGTTCCGCAGCAGAGGGATGCAGGTGGAGGAGACAGCTATCTTTATTACGGCCGGGGCCACCCAAGCTCTGCATCTTCTCGCTGAGCTGCTGCCCCGCAGGGAGGGGGACCTGTTCGCCTTGGAAAGTCCCTCCCATCCGGCTGCCTATGCCATCGCCGCAAACCGGGGCTTCTCCCCGCTGTGGCTGCCGGTGGACGGGCATGGCGCTCTGATAGAGCCGCTAAACGACCAGCGCGTGTCTGCCGTGTATGTGACTCCCTCCCATCAATTCCCTCTGGGTGGCATCCTGCCTGCACCCCGGCGTGCGGCGTTAATCCGTATGGCCGAAGCCCAAGGCTTTTATATTATCGAGGACGATTATGACAGCGAATACCGGTATACAGGCGCGCCAATCAGCCCGCTTTATACCTTGGACCAAGGTGCGGGCCGGGTCATCTATGTGGGCAGCTTCAGCAAAACCATGTTCCCCGCCCTTCGTTTGGGCTTCGCCATTGTCCCTCCTGCGCTGCAGAAGGCATGGCGGACCCGGCGGACCTATCTGGACGTGCAGAGCCCGGTGCTGGAGCAGGCGGGGCTGGCGCTGCTCTTCCAGACTCGCAGCTGGGACAAGCATATCCGGCGGATGAGGCGTCTCTACGGACAGAAGCGGGAAGCCCTGCTTGCGGCCATCAGCCAGCATTTCGCCGGTGCGGCCGTGCCTTGGGGGGATGCGGCAGGCCTCCATCTGGCCCTGCAGTTCCCAGGCCAAACCTTCGGGCAGGAGTTTATCCGCGGCTCCCGCCAAGCCGGCATTCGGATCAACCCCGTCTCCGCTTATTGCCCCGGTCAAGGGGAGCATGCCGACAAGCTTCTGTTAGGCTACGGTCACCTGAATGCCCGTGAGATGCAGGACAGCATAGCCGCGCTGGCCTCTTTTATGAACGGCTATTAGACCGCTGGTTAGACTCCCGCCAGCCTCGCTACCGCTTCCTCTTCAGTGGACAGGAAAAAGACGTCTTTTCCGTGATTGCTCTCGTATATGAAGTCTCGCAGGCTTTTGCTCGAGTAGACGGAGAAATCTCCGATAATCGCCAGCTTCACCTGGTAGTTTGTAAATTTCTGCAGAATGTCACCGGCCAGCTTGGTTTTCAGGTCAAAAAACTCCTCGCAGATGGCTGCTTTGTCCATGATCATCCGGTCTGAACCGGTTTCGTAGCGCACCGTTGCCATCAAATCCAGGGCGGATTGGACATCTGTAATCAATATTTCCTCATGCACAACCCGTACAATGGCTTTCCCGTTTTGCTCGAACGTGGTTATCTTCATCATGAAACTCCTTTTCTTTTACTACACGGCTTGAAGCCTCTGGTATTTCCATATATTGTTCGGCAATCGAATGAAAATGTCAATAACCTTCCTCCGCCTGAAATTGGCTGCTCCCCCCCAACATGACTCCTCTTCCTCCGGTCCATACTACAGGTGGAGGTGATGGACATGGGTGAACGTTCCCGCTACACAGTGGGCCAAAAAGCCCCCAATGATGGCGAATATATGGAAATTGGCGATCATGCGGTTCATATGAGCATTAACAATCCGCAGCATATCTATCTCAAAAAAGGGGAGCACTTCCCGGAAAACACCAATGATGACCGGGTATGGGTCAAGAAGGACCATGCGGTAACCCACTAAGCCAAGCAAGGGGCTGTCCGAAAATCCCGTCCAGGTAAATACCCATTCAGCAGGAGCCACCGGGAGGGAGCTTCGGAGTTGGTATCCTGTGACGGATTGGATAGCCCCTTATTTGGCATCTGAACTGTTGTTTGAGGGCGTACGGACGAAGCGCATTGCTGTAACGGAACTCAGCGGCTCTTACAGCTCCATTTGTCTGCTTTTCCTTCACTCCTCTGCCTCTAAGAGTCGGATAGTTCCGTTAGAAAACCACAGCGGGTATTTTTGCTGTTTAAGCGTCGCTGAGTTCCGTTAAACCTTCACCCCCAGACAAAACTTTTCCAGAAGGGAGTATACGCTTGTTGAATATGGATTCACCTGATTTGACCTTTTGGACAACCTCTTCCTCTATTAAACCGGTCACCCCTGCACCAGCTGCTCCTTGCGGTATTGGCTTGGCGTTTGCCCGACGTGCTTGCGGAAGGTTTTAGCGAAATAATTTTCGTTGGGGAATCCCACCGACCGCCCTATCTCGGCTACCGGCTGGCTGGTGTGGGCCAGGAGCTCCTTGGCTTTGTCCAGCCGCAGCGTCTGTACATAATTGATCAGGGAGTCGTTGGTTTTCTGCCGGAACAGTCTGCTGAGATAATGCTCCTCCATCCGGACCATGGTAGCCATCGCCTTCAGACTGATATTCCGGTTATAGTGCTGGCGGCAGTATTCGAGAATCCGGTTGATCTCCGGGTGGTCCGTCAGCTTCACCTTCGTACGGGCCATGGCCCCCGCCCATTCCGCTTGAAGGGCGCTTAAGGCCGCCAGCAGCTCCCCGTGGCTGCGGCAATTACGCAGTTGCCCGCCGCCGCTATGGGCCGCCTCCACATGCCCGGCAATCCCTGCAAACATATGGCTTAATCGCCCCGCGGCTTCACGGACGGCCTCCACCGGTACCCGCTTCTTCTCCATGTGGTGCCAATATCCCTGCAGCAGCTCATCCACTGTCTTCACCTGCAGCTCTTCGAAGGCGGCAATAATCCGCCGTTCGGTTTCCCACGAAGGGACAACCGCCCCCTCCTTCTGCTGATCAGCCTGACGGCTGTGACCACCACTCATCAGCTCCCTTACGCCGGGAGTTTCCTCATACCACACCGTTTCCATCACCTGCACATGCTCCCGCCAACGCCTCAGCAGATGCCTGGGATGAAACGGACGGCTGTACACTCCTCTGAGCCTGCTGCCCTCCAACACCTCACCATCCAGATCCATTGAACCCTCCGCCCAAAAAAACAGCGTAGTAATGCCATTGTGGAATAGGGCATTGTTCCACACGCATGTCTCCGGGGAGACCACCCGTCCGGCAAGCCATTCTTCGGTGAGCCCGCCCGTTTCATCCCCGAACAGGGTTACAAGCGCAACCTGCTTAAGAGGCGCCGCCCCCATGGATACGCGGACAGTGGAGATCGCCTCGACAGCTGCCTCGCAGGCTTCACCAGACTCCCCTGTGTGGAGAGTGCGAAGAGCCTGGGCATAATAATGCTCGAAGGCGCGGCTTACAGCAAGCTCCCGTTGAACCCGGCTTTTCTCCAGCTCCGCTCCCGCTTTGGCCAAGGCTGCTTGCAGCTCGGCAATGCTCATGGACAGCTTGAGAATGTATCCGATAGCACCCAGCTCCAGGGCCTGCCGGGGATATTCGAACTCATTCATGCAGGTCAGCATGATGAATTTGCTGGCGTATCCGGCCTCCTGAGAGGCCCGGAGCAGCTCCAGACCGTCCATCATCGGCATGGCGATATCCGCCAGGACCAAATCCGGGCGCAGCGTCTCCATCTGCTTCAGCGCATCCTCCCCGTTGTCCGCCTCGCCGCAAACGGTGAACCCCAGCTCCTCCCAGTTCACCAGCTTCCGCAGCTTCTTGCGGACAAAGGTTTCATCCTCCACCAGCAGAACTTTCCACATCCCGGTTGCCCCCTTTATCGAATGGGTCCGAAACCAGAAGCGGCAGCGTTATGGCAGCCAGTGTGCCTCTCTCCAGAGCAGTTACCCGGAGTACCCCCTCCTCCCGGAACAGCAGGGTCAGCCTCTCCTGAATGTTTGCCAGGCCAATACCTTTACGCTGCGGCTTCATGTCGGACAAGGGGCGGGTGGCATCAAAGCCTGCACCGTTATCCTCCAGCTCCATAATGAGCTGCCGGGAGCGTCGGAATACCCTCAGGATCACCCGTGCATTCTCCGGCATATGGGCAAATCCATGCTTTAGCGCATTTTCCATCAGGGGCTGTAGGCTCAGCTTGGGGACCAGGGCATAATGCAGCGCCGGATCGATATCGTATTCCACCGTTACAAGGCCTTCGTACCGGTAGTTCTGGATGTACATATACGCTTGTAGAAGCTCCAGCTCCAGCTTCAGATGGACCAGCTCCACCTCTGAATTAAGCGTGGTCTCCAGGAGCTTGCCCAGGGCAATGCAAATATCTGCCGTGTCATTGTCCCCTTTATCCAGCACATTCCACTTGATGGTATTCAGGGTGTTCATCAGAAAGTGGGGATTCATATGCGCCGCCAGCATCCGGTAATGCAGCGCCTCCTTCATCCGTTCCTCCTGCTTCAAACGCTGGAGCAGCTTCCGGATATCATCCATCATGGTGTTATAGGTCACCGCCAGCTCCTTCATTTCGCCGGTGAAGGCGTCCTCATGAACCCGGATGCTCAGCTCCGATTCTGCGGACAGGGCCATCTTGCGGCGGAGCAAAAGCAAAGGCCGGGAGATAGCCGCGGCGATCAGGAAGGTCACCCCAATAAAAACCAGGCATAATAACGCAAATGTAAACAGATATTGGGCGCGGATGGCGTTCAGATTGCCCACATAATTGTTCATGGGCAGGTACGATAGAATGTACCAGTTGAAGTCATTGAAGTAGGTGCCGGAAACAATGGCCATCCCCTTGGGATCCTTTTCCTGGTGGAGATTCTCGCTGCCGATTCCTTCAATCACCTGCCGGATCAAGTCACTGCCGATGGTATTGCGGCTATCCGATAGCCCGAGGGTTTGCCCGGTATGGTCCACAATCTGGTAGCTCTGCTGCAGGAGCAAATCCCGCGAGGCCTCCGCCAGCCACCCCTTATACTGAAACTCCATCAGCACATATCCGGTAATCTCGCTTCCGCTGCCCCGGAGCAAGCCGTAGAACTGGAGATTGTCTCCCGCCACCCACCGGTAGCCTTGGTCGTTGATTAACCCGGAGAAAGCCGGATCCTCCACAAACCTCCTGTAGGCGTCCCCCGATCCCAGATGGCCGTCCGGCTGATAAAGCTGGCCCGTCCGGTCAGCCAGGCTAACCGCCACCTGTGCGGGAAAGCGGATAGAGCTGGCCCGTTCCGCCGCACGCCCGAACAACTCCTGACGTTCCATCGGTGTACGGGGAGAAGCATCCAGCAGCATCCGGCGGGTTTCCGGATCTCTCTCCAAAAACAAATAATACCGGAACATACTGTCGAGGACCTTGGACATCTGGGACTTCATAATGGTCAGCTGCTTGCCGGCCTTTTCTTTGAATTCCAGCTCCATGGAATCCTCCATCTGCCGGTACGCCATCATCTGCAGCAGGGAGAACGGAATCAGAATGAACAACAGCACAGAAGCGAACAGACGGTACTTCAGCTTCTTTGGCCAAAAGCTTAGGATAAGCCGCATTCTTCCTCCCCCTCCCCTTCTGGAGCCTGCCCGTACTCCGGCGGAGACGCAAATTGCGGCGAAGCGCCCCTTGGATGGGCCCCGCCGCAATACGCCACTTTATTTCGCCAATCCCAGCTCCTTCAGCTCCTTCAAGCCGTTATCCACGAAGCTCTTGAATCGGAAGGTGGTATCCAGCTTCTTCAGGAAGTCGTCATAGGCTTCCAGCTTATTCTTGCCATAATAGAATTTGAGCAATTCCTCCTGACGGAACCGTGTGGCATCCGCAGCGTTGAAATCAGGCGGCAGGGTGACGTAGCTGTTATAGGTTTCGATGACCTTCACCTTTTCATTGGCCTGGATATACGGCTCCTGCGCCGGGAACTTGGTGCTCAGATAAGCGGCTTCCGGACGGCCGGCCAATTGATACAGCCAGGTGAAGGCAGCCTCCGAGGCTTTATCCGTCAGAACCGTCTTCCCGTTTTCTACTTTAAAGTGGACATCCTTCAGCCCGAACTGCACCAGATTCAAGCCGTCACCCTTGGATACATAATTGAATAGCTCAAAAATTTTGTCAAGCTTGGCTTTATCCTTTTCCGCCGATTTGGAGATGGCCATATACCCGCCGGTAGCGCCCTTCTCTCTGGTGCCCAAGGTGTCAGCAGTCGGTCCCTTCAATTCGCTTAACATCACCCAGTCCGCATTGGGATTAGCCTCCTTCCAAACCTTCCGCGCATCATCCTTCACGATGTTGGTCCAATCCATCACCACAATGCCCGCTTTGCCCTGGAAGGCCTTATCCTTGTAGTTAGCCAGCTTATTGCTGGCAATTTCCGGGTCAATGGTGCCGGTATCAATCATTTTCTTCATATACGCGACGGCGTCCTTCATCTCCTGCTGGTAGATCCCGTGGACCATTTGGCCGTTTTTGATATAGAATCCGTCGGTCACGCCATGCAGGGGCATCACCAGGCTGGCCAGAACGGTGAGCTCGGAGGTAATGCCGAAGGTGTCATTTTTGCCGTTGCCGTCCGGGTCCCGGGTGGTGAAGGCTTTGGAGACCTCCAACAGCTCATCCAGCGTTTTCGGAACCTGGAGGCCCAGCTTATCCAGCCAATCCTTGCGCACCCACGGAACACCGTAATAAATATTCGGAGTAGTGGTAATGGCATACGGCTTGCCGCCGATCTCCGCCCGGCTGAACACCTGGTCGCCCACCAGGTTTTTCACATCGCCCAGCTTATCCTTATACGGGGTCAGATCCAGCAGTAATCCCCGTTTGGCATACTCCAGATACTCCGTTTTACCCGGAAATTTGATAATATCCGGCAGATCCGCCCCGGCGGCCCGCAGATTGAGCTTCTGGATGAAGTCATCGCTGCTGTTGGTGATGGTCAATGTTACATTCGTATTCAGGGCCTTATCCAGCTCCGGTTTGACAAAATCCTTGGAAGGAAGTGTACTCCCCCACCCTGTCATCATCACTTCGATCGGTGTAACGGCGCCAGTGGAAGGATTGGCCGCCGGGGAGCCGGAGGCTCCGGTGGATGGAGCCGAGCTGCTGTCCGTGGAGCCGCCGCAGGCTGTTGCCAGAAGCGAGGTGCTGAGTAAAGCCGCTGCCAACAGGGTAAACCGTTTTTTCATTTGCATGTGAACATCCCCTTTATATATAGATAATGTGCAGCCAAAACCTTATGTTGTGCATCAGCCTTTTAATGCGCCGATGAGCATTCCCTTGGTCAGATGCTTCTGCACGAAGGGATATACCACGATAACAGGCAAACAAGCGGCAATCACGGAAGCCATCTGCAGCGTGGTGCTGGGAACGGTAACATCCACGTTGACCTCAGGCCGGTTGGCTGCCATCAGGAGCCCACGGACAATCACCTGCAGGGGATACAGCTTGGCGTCGGTTATATAGAAGACGGCTGAGAAAAAGGCGTTCCAGTTCCCCACCAGATAAAACAGGCCTACGGTCATCAGCACCGGCAAGGACAAGGGCAAGGCCAGACGCATGAGCACCGTCATTTCTCCCGCCCCATCGATTTTGGCCGATTCATACAGCTCCTCCGGCAGATTCTCGAAGAAGGTTTTGATCACCAGGACGTTGAAGGTGGAGATGGCCCCGGGAATGATCATGGCCCAGACCGTATTCAGCAGCCCCGTTCCCCGCACAACCAGATAGGTGGGAATCAGTCCGCCGCCGAACATCATGGTGAACACGATCATGAAGATGAATAGCCCGCGCCCGATCAGTTTTTTCCGGCTTAGCGGAAAGGCCAGCAGCACACTAAGTGCCAGGTTGATGGCGGTACCTACCGCTGCCACAAACACCGTTACGCCGAAGGCTCTGGGAATGGTGTCCATGCCGAACAGCATCCGGTACGCCTCGAAGGTAATTTTCTTCGGGATCACCACAAAACCGCCATTGCGGGTAACCTCACTGTAAGGTGTCAACGAAACAGACAGCACATACATCAGGGGAAAAACGGAAGCGATCCCCACCGCAATCAGCAGCGCGTAAATCAGGATGTCAAAATAACGCTCTGCCCCTCTATTTACCATAATCCACCGCCCCACCTTCTGGCCAGCCTGTTAGAGGAGTACACCAGGGTCAGGCCAATCATGGACTTGAACAGTCCTACCGCCGTAGCCAAGCTGAAATTCAGCTGCTCCAGGCCGACCCGGTATACCCAGGTATCGATAATATCGGCAACGGGATAAACTTGGATATTGTACATGATATAAATTTGCTCAAAGCCCGCATCGAGTATCGATCCCAACCGGAGGATCAGCAGCAGCACGATCACACTGCGGATACCCGGCAGGGTAATATGCCAAATCCGCCTCAGCCTTCCGGCACCGTCGATTCTGGCAGCTTCATACAGCGTTGTATCAATGGAGGACATGGCCGCCAAATATACAATGGCCCCCCATCCTAAATCCTTCCACACATCGGTTCCTACCAGCACACCCCGGAATAAATCCGTGGATGTCAGGAATGGTATGGCGCTGTGCCCCGCTTCCGTCATCCAACGGTTAATCAGACCGGAGGTTTCGGAGAAAAAAGCGATGCCGATGCCGTAGATAATCACCCATGACAGGAAATGAGGCATGTAGCTCAAGGTTTGCACCAGCCGGTTCAGCCATAGAATCCGGCCCTCGTGGATCAGAATAGCCAGTACAATGGAGGGGACCATGCCCCAAACCATTTTGTAGATGCTGATCAGAAACGTATTGCTGAGCAATTGGCCGAAATAAGGAGATTCATAGAAATATTGAAAGTGCTTGTACCAAGGATCCGCCCAAGGGCTGCCGAATATGCCCTCCAGGATATCGTAGTCCTTAAACGCAATGACAATACCGTACATCGGGACATATTTGTAGATGACATAATATGCAATGCCCGGGAGCAGCATCAGGTACAGGGCCTTCATACTCCACATCTGCCGCAGCAGCCTGGCTGTACGGGAGGTGCGGACGGAAGCGGCCTTGCCCTTGCTGGCTGCAGCCATGTCGCCCATGCTTCATCACCTTCCTTTGGGTTGGGGTATAGATTCATCATATCTCCCAGCCCCGGTCCACGGTAGAAACGATATTGACCTTTCACTAGAACGGATTTATCTTTTTGTGTACACTGTGGTTAAAAGGAAACTCATTCCCTCTTTGGAAGGTGACCCTATGATTGTTACGCCAGTTCTGCATTATCATGGGCAGTGTGAGGAAGCGATGGCCTTATACGGACAGGCATTCGGATTTAAGGCGGCCTTTTTCCTGCGGTACCGGGACGCGGATGCCCGGGATTGGAAGGTGATTATGTCGGAGGAGCAGCTAAACGGCATTTACCATGCGGAAGGACATATCGGGGACCAGCGGTTTATGATGGCGGATGAGTTTGACCAGCCTTTCCAACCGGGTACGGCCAACTTCCTGACCCTTACCTTCGATACCGCGGATGAGGTCCGGCATGCCTTTCGCCTACTGGAGACGGAGGGAACAGTCATCAATCCGCTGCGAAGCACCACCTACAGCTCGTGTATGGGCACGGTGAAGGACAAGTTCGGCTTCCGCTGGGGACTCATGACGGAGCAAGCAGAGAACTGACAGCAGCACAAAAACACCTGCCGTCGCATGGATGGCAGGTGTTCTAATTATAACGTGGTGGCGGAAAGGGTGGGATTCGAACCCACGCACGGTTGCCCGCCTAGCTGATTTCGAGTCAGCCCCCTTGGGCCTCTTGGGTACCTTTCCACGGTTGGGCCCGCCTAAAAAAGCGGGACTTCCCTATGTTATCATAAGGGTGCCTAGCTACGCAAGAGGGTTTATGTGAGGAGACATACGTTTCTCCATTTCTTCATGAGTCACAATACGGCCTTCGGTCAAGTCATCCTGACCTTGCTGGATTTCCTTTCGTCTAAAAAACCCCCTACACCGTAGTGTAGAAGGTTTTAGTCGTTCTATTCGTTGATATTGCCGGCCATCTTCAGGCGTTTGGCGATTTCCTTGAAATCCTCCGGGGAGATGCCCGGCGCAAACTCTTCCTCCAAGGAAGGCGCCTCCGGAATCGGCACACCCTTCGGCGCCCCCTGGATTACCTCCAGCGGGAGGCCGTCTTCCGGGTGGGTTCCCTTCCAGATTTGCCCGATGCCGCTAAAGTCGCTTTCGCTCCAGGTATACAGCTTCGTATGCACACCTTTTTCCTCGTACTTCCGCGCTTCATTAAACGACTTGTTGCTCAAGGACGGAATCGGCACCAATTTGGTTACATTCACGCCGGTAGCTATCTCAATCGCTTTGGCATAAGCCACCACGTGAACACCGCCCCTCACCAGGAGGAATCCCACCACTTCCCGGGCAGCCGGGTTATCCGTCATTTCATAAACCTTCATTTTGTGAGTCCGGGCCCCGCATTCCAGGAAGAAGTTGTGGAGCAGATCCTCCACCAGATTGCCGCTGTTGAACACGTAGGTTCCGTTCCACGGATTGCCCATAGAGTCAAAGGGCATAGCTCCCTGTGCCCCTGCCAGGAAGTGATAGGACAGCCTCGCATCCTTCACGCCCTGCAGCGGCCTTAACTCCGGCTCTCTGTACTCCGTAGAGCCTCTCAGGCAGTTATTGATGGCATGGGATACCAGTTCTACATGGCCCAGCTCCTCCGCCGTAATACTCATCACAAGATCATAGAAGGGCTTCAGCTTTTCCTTCGACCGGAAGTTAAAGGATTGGAATAGATAGTTGTTTAAGGTTGACATCTCCCCGAACTTCCCGCCCAACAGCTCCTGAACGGCTGCCGCGGCATTAGGGTCGGGTTTTTCGAGCTTGGGAATCTCAATCATGATCTCATCCATGCGCTTAAACATATTGTCCTTCCTCCTTATGGTTCTTCTGATGCTTAGGATTACCTAATTTCTTTAAACGCAACCCCCACTTGCGAAACGCCATATGGCCCAGCTAAGTTAGCACAAAAAAGCCCTCCACACCTTAGCGTGGAAGGACCATCCTGCTTCATTCATTTTTTCTCCGGTGTGTATACACAGCCCAGTTGTTTGCCCGACCTGGCATAATCCAATTCCAGTCGTTCTCCCTGTTCCTTCATCTGAAGGTCAAGCGGCGGAGCAGGCGGATTATTCAAACTAACCGTCACCCGGTTCTTTTTCTTTTCGTACGTGCCATAGGACATTTGGGTAACATTCCCCCTAACCTCCTTCAGGGATGCCCCACCCTTTTGAGGGGTAACTCCCCGCATGAAATGAACCCCGGCATAACATTCCTGAGGACCCGCTGCCAGCTGCCAGCGTCCTTCAATATGTATATCTCCAGGCGGGTTGATAAACACCAGATACATGACTCCCGCGGTTACCAATACGATAATTCCTACAAGACCCATCCATTTTCGCTTCATGCCATCTCCCCCTCCTTTTTATCCTGTACCATTCTATTAATCATTGAGGGGGGACATTCAAACCAAAAGAGGTAAAAAATTTAGGATTTCCATATTTCTTGCAGCAAGGATACGATTTCATTCATCACCGGATCCCGCTTCCGGTCTTTGGGATAACCGAAGCTCAGATCCACAGACAGGTCGATGCCCTTCCAGACCTTCAGCTTATTCTCCTTCACAAATTGCATGGCAATGGGCTCAGCCAGCAGAGAACAGCCCTTCTCCTGCTGCACCAGGTTGCCGATCAGCGTCTCATTCTCCACATACATAATTGTCTTGGGGACCATATCCCGCTCCAAAAAATAGTCCATTGCCTGCTGGTGGAACGGGCAGCCTTGGGTTGTCCAGATCCACGGTTTTTCCGTAAAAGCCTTTAAATCCGGCTCCTCACCCGGTACATCCCAGCTGTTCGGGTACACCACCACCATCGGGCATACATGCAGCTTAACCGAGTGGATTTGCGGATCTGTTATTTTCCCATAATAAAAGCCGGCATTGATCTTCAATGCCGCCACATCCTGAAGGAAATCCTCACTCCTGGTGTTGACGAAATGAGGGTCCACCTCCGGCAGACGTTCGGACATCTGCCGGATCATTTTATCCATTCGAAGCAGGTTTTCTTCTGTATTCAGACCGATCCGGATGATTTCCACCGAATCCTGGCGCAGCTTCTGAGCCTTTTTGGAGAAGTCATCAATGGAGAATAGAATCCGCTGTGCCTCCTCCAGAAGCTTCGTCCCTCTTTCTGTCAGGGTCATTCCCTTGGGATTCCGGTAGAACAGCGGAAATCCCGTTATTGTATCCAGTGCTTTAGTATGTGCGTTTGCCGTCGGCTGGCTGATATTCAGCTGTAGGGCAGCGGCGGTCAAATTTCCTGTTAGTGCTACTTTCACAAAGGTCTGCAATTGATACAACTCCAATTTCCGACACCTCTGCAGACGCATATCATCCGGCCTTTCGTTTTTCCGATGGATCCGATCAGAACGTGCAATTAGACGGTGTAATTCCTGATAGGCTATAGTAAATCCAGAATGATTGCATAAGGAGGTGCACAATGTCCATTTTGATTGCTATGTGCGTGTATTCATTATCCATGTCCATGCGCCCGGACAGTGAAACCCGGGAGGACCAGGCTCTGGGCGTTTGTGGCTATCTATTTTATCAACTGCAATCTTTCGCTTGCAGCTGGGGTTTTTCGGGCTCCAAAATCCAATTTTTTGCCACAGTGAAGAATGGCATCCTCGTGGTTAACCTCATGACACAACAAAACCTTCTACGCCATGTAGAAGGTTTCGCATCCTGTTAACAGACAGATCCCCCGGCTTTCACACGCTTTGCTCCGGCGCTTCTCCTTCTTTTCTGGGAGCGGAGCGCAGGACTTTCTTCATCTTGCTTTCGAACTTGGCCCGGGGGATCAGCACACTGTGCTGGCAGCCCAGGCAGCGCACCCGGATATCCATACCCATGCGGATAATCTCCATCTCATTGGTTCCGCAGGGATGAGCCTTCTTCATCTGCACCACATCGCCCAATTGAAATTGCTTCCGTTCCATTCTATCACCTCTGTCAATAGAATTACTTGGTTGGTCCTACCCCTCAGCGTTCATCTGCTCCTTATACCGGTCCAAATGATCCTTGATGATCCGTTTGATCTCCCGCTCTACAGAGCCTTGTGTGTTCGGCTTACACTCCGCCGTAACCCGGATGGCGCTTTCCGCCGCACCCAGGGTTTGCAGACCCAATACCTCCGGGGGTTTAGTCAGATTGGGAATACTGTCGTATGAATCTGCAGCGGCCCTGCTAATAAGTGCAATAATATTCTCCAGATTATCTCCGTTTGCTACAGGCACATCCACAATGGCCATCGAGTTATAAATGGAGAAATTGGTCACCTGCTGGATCGACCCGTTGGGAAGAATATGTACCTCGCCTGTTGCCGTGCGAACCCTTGTCACCCGCAGTCCAATTTCCTCCACCGTTCCCTTGAAGGCTCCTGTCTGGATCACATCCCCCACTCCGAATTGATCCTCGAAGATGATGAAAAAACCCGTAATAATATCCTTGACCAAGCTTTGTGCTCCAAAACCGATGGCAAGCCCCAACACTCCTGCCCCAGCCAAAACCGGCGCCAGATTAATGCCGAATTGCCCCAAAATGATCAGAATGAGAATAAAGTTAATGGTATACGTCACGATGTTATTGAGCAGCTTGCCGATGGTTTTGGTGCGCCGATGATCCAGCCGCAAGGGAGCCCTGTCCCGGACCACCATCAGACGCTCCAGCGCCTTTTGCGCCAGCTTCGACACCACTCTTCCGATTATCAGGGCCAGCACGATTTGAATGGTCGTCTGCAGCCAGCCGCTCCACACCTCAGGGTTGGATAAATAATCCTTTAGCTGCCCAAACGCGGTTATGGTGGGTTCCAAGGCTTCCACTTCTATCATGAATCCCGGTATCCTCATATGCAGAATCCTCTCTACAATTCAATTCGGGTATACGACTCTCCCGCCCGTTCATATATCCCCTTGATTTCCACCTTTTCAGCCTTAATGATGTCCTTCACTTGGGGAAGCTGCTCACCCGGAAAATCAATGGACATGGCACAGCCTGCCGTAATTTGCTTCGGCGTTGGCCGCGTATCAATATCCACTTCCCCATACTCCAGCAGCATCTCCGCCCGCAAGGCCTGCTGCGTGGAATCGAAGGCTATGAGAAGCCGTTCTTCCATCTGCCTCTCCTCCTCTACCATCCGCCTGCTTTTTATTATCCGAATCCGTGTATAAATAGATTAAAGGATTCGTATACTAGTAAAAAGTTGCCTCTTCCTGTCCCGTCATCCTCTGCCTGTTGCCCGGCAGCTTACCGGCGTAACCGGATTGTCCACGAGCAATCCCGCCTGCACGCCCATTCCTTATTCCCAGGAGGTATGCTATGAAATTCCTACCCGAACGCCAACCGGCTGCGGACAAGCCCTTATCCTTCAAAATGCAGCATACAGAACGGCATTGTGCAGCTTCCATGGCTGCCCACCTTGTTGCTCTGTTCAGCGAAATTCCTCCCTACCGGGATATCGTCTGGGTGAATATTGGAACAGACCGCTCCACCGGAGATTCCCTGGGGCCTTTAATTGGTACAAGGTTAAGCAAATATGCCATACCGGGTATTCATATTTATGGAACCCTGGATAATCCGGTCCATGCCATGAACCTGGAGGAAACCCTCCAGCGTATCCATGAATCCCATTCCGATCCCTTCATTATCGGCACGGATGCTTGTTTGGGACAAACCCAAAGTGTCGGGTGCATTCAAATTAACCAAGGCCCGCTGAAACCCGGCGCCGGAGTTAAGAAGGAACTGCCGGATGTCGGTTGTATGCATATTACCGGCATCGTCAATGTGGGCGGCTTTATGGAATATCTGGTGCTCCAGAACACCCGTCTTTCACTGGTAATGAATATGGCCGATGTAATCTCCCGCGGCATTCATATGGCCTTTCTCCAAACAAGGCGCCTTATGATGACGCCCCCTCCCGCCGAGCTGCCTGGTTCTTTGCTGCAGTTTGAGCGATAATCTCCTTCTCCTCCGGCGTCAGCGTATAGGTAGAGGCTCCTTGTTCAACCGGCTTGGCATACAGATAGGATTCCTCCCGGTTATGAATACCTGTAAGCACCAGACCGTTCTGATCCTCATCGGTGATAGCGATGGAGAAGCTCAGATCGCTGCCCTGCTGGGAAAAGGCATTGTACCTTTTCATGGCCACATTGGATTTCATCGTTCTCATTCTGCTGCGGATGCCGTTAAGCGCATCCGCTTGTTGTTTGTTTTCCTCACGCAAGGCTTGAATGCACTCCTGCATTGCCAACAGCAATTCATCTACATTCTCCACTGATGCGTTGCCGATGAGCTTCTTGTACCTCTTTTTCATTCCGGACAATTTGGCCAAGGCGACAATAACCAGCACTAGCACAATCAGCAATACGACCGCTATTGCTCCCATAATCATTACCATCATCATATCATCCATGCTGCATCACCTTATAGTCCTTGTCTGATTTCCTTCACTGCGCCGATCAGCGCATCCACTTCCGCATCAGTAGAGAAATACCCCACACTTGCCCGCACCGCTCCCGTTTCTGTTGTCCCCGCCGACTGGTGGGCTAACGGAGTGCAATGGTACCCGGCCCGCACCGCAATTTGAAAGGATTGATCAAGAATAAATGCTACTTCTGAAGGGTCCGTACCCGCCAGACGGAAGGCAACAATTCCTGTTCTAGGTTCTCCTATTTCCGGTCCCAGCAGCTCGACTCCTTCAATTCCCATCAGGCCTTCCATGATCCTCCGGACAAGCCTGCTCTCCTTGGCATGAATGGTATCTACCCCTTCACGCAAGACAAACTTTACACCCTCACCCAATCCTGCTATACCCGGTGTGTTCTGGGTTCCCGATTCATATCTGTCCGGTCTCACCTGGGGCTGGTCCACAGCCTCCGATTGGCTGCCTGTCCCTCCATGATGCAGAGGCTCCAGTTCTACATCCGGATGGATGTAGAGCCCTCCTGTTCCCTGAGGCCCCAGGAGCCCCTTGTGGCCCGGGAAGGCCAACAGATCAATGTTCATACCTTCTACGTCTAGAGGCAGAATTCCGGCGCTCTGAGCGGCATCTACAAGGAAGCGTATCCCCTTGCGTTTGCAGATTGAGCCAATGTCGGCAATCGGCTGAATTGTCCCAAGAAGATTGGAGCTGTGGGTGACTGCAACGAGTCCCGTATGAGGACGTATCTCCTTCTCCAGCTCCTCCAACCGGATTTTCCCGTCCCGTTCTGCTTGGAGATAGGTCACCTCTACACCCAGCTTCCGCACGAGATACTCCAAGGGCCGGCGTATAGAGTTATGCTCCACAGTAGTGCTGATCACATGCATACCGGGCTTTACATAGCCCTTAATCGCCAGGTTCAAGGCTTCCGTTGTATTTGCCGCAAAGGCAATGTCATTGGCATTGCGGATATGAAACAGCTTGGCCAGCTGCACACGGGTCTGGAATAAAATCCGGCTGGCTTGTACAGCCATTTGATGACCGCCTCTTCCCGGATTGGCTGCAGACTCCTGCATACACTTTGCCATTGCCTCCGTAACCTGCGGCGGCTTCGGCCAGCTTGTAGCGGCATTATCCAAATAGATCACTACATCCACTCCCCTCGCCAGCGACTTCATATCCCAGTTTTGAGACAACGAAAGCATACCCGGCCTTTACTCAGGATTCAAGGCGAATTCAGGTATGCTTCAGGTGCTCGATCAAGCTATTAACTTATTCTTCCTTGAAGCAGTTCCAATATTCTTTCCAAGTCATCCTTGGAATAATAGGCGAATTCGATCTTGCCTTTATTCTGCATCTGAGGCTTTATCTTCACAGCTGTTCTGAATATGCTCCTCAGATTTTCCTCCACCTCATCCATGAACGGATCTTTCTTCCGTGCTTTCAGCGGCTTGGCAGCTTCCTTGGTTTTGGTTTCCTCAAGCTGTTGAATAGCTTCCTCCAGCTCACGCACACTCCATTGCTGCTTAATGCAGGTGTCAGCCAGCTCCTTCTGCTTAGGCTCTCCCTTAACCCCGGCGATTGCCCTTGCATGTCCCATGGAAATTGTTCCACGTGAAACATATTGCTTGATCTCTTCCGGGAGCTGCAGAAGCCGCAGGAAGTTAGCGATATGCGAACGGCTTTTGCCAACCTTCACAGAAAGCTCTTCCTGTGTCAGCTTGAACTGGTCGATTAGCGCCTGATATGCCAGTGCTTGCTCCATGGCATTCAGATCCTCACGCTGCACGTTCTCGATGAGCGCAATCTCCATAACCTGCTGATCGCTAAATTTCCTGACAACTGCCGGGATGGTAGTCAGTCCACATACCTGGGAAGCCCGGAAGCGCCGCTCACCGGCGATAATCTCGTAGCCCTTAAGTACAGTACGCACAATAATCGGCTGAATAACCCCATGTTCCTTGATGGAAGAAGCCAATTCCTGAATACTTTCTTCATTGAAGGTTTTCCTGGGCTGATACGGGTTTGCCCGGAGCTGCTGTATGGGGATTTCAATTACCTTATCATCTTCACTGACATTTAATGACGGGATAAGAGCATCCAAGCCTCTTCCTAAGCGCTTATTCACTCATAATCACTTCCTTTGCAAGCTCCATATAAACCTCAGCTCCTTTAGAACGGGGATCATATGTAATAATGGATTGCCCATGGCTAGGGGCTTCGCTTAAGCGGACATTCCGCGGGATAATCGTTTGATAGACCTTTTGCTGAAAATACTTTTTAACCTCTTCTATCACCTGAATCCCCAAATTGGTTCTGGCGTCAAACATCGTCAGCAGAACACCTTCAATTTGGAGTGTTGTGTTCAAATGTTTTTGGACAAGACGGACGGTATTGAGAAGTTGGCTCAACCCCTCCAAGGCGTAATACTCACACTGAATCGGAATGATAACGGAGTCCGCGGCTGTAAGAGAGTTGATGGTCAAGATACCCAAGGAAGGCGGACAATCAATCAGAATATAGTCAAACATATGCTTGACCAGGTGCAAGGACTTCTTCAGCCTGACTTCTCTGGAGATGGTAGGCACCAACTCGATTTCAGCACCGGCCAACTGAATGGTAGCAGGAATAATCTTCAGGTTATCAATATTGGTAGGGACAATAGCATCCTTGGGGTGAACATCATTAATAATCACATCATAAATGCAGTTGCTGACATCCGCCTTATTCACTCCGATTCCACTGGTGGTATTCCCTTGTGGGTCAATATCCACCAGGAGCACCCTTTTCCCTAAGCTTGCCAGGGATGCGCCTAGATTAACGGATGTGGTGGTTTTCCCCACTCCGCCCTTCTGGTTGGTTACTGCAATTATTTTAGACAAACCCATTCACCTCAAACTATTAGTAAGTACCCTACTCGAATCACTTGGTCCCTGCCGTAGGCCGGATAAGTGATGATGAGCTTCGCATTTGGCACAGCCAAATGGAAGGTAAAACTCGATTCACTTGGTCCCTGCCGTAGGCTGGATAAGTGATGATGAGCTTCGCATTTGGTACAGCCAAATGGAAGGTAAAACTCGATTCACTTGGTCCCTGCCGCAGGCTGGATAAGTGATGATGAGCTTCGCATTTGGCGCAGCCGAATGGAAGGTAAAACTCGATTCACTTGGTCCCTGCCTCAGGCCGGATAAGTGATGATGAGCTTCGCATTTGGCGTATTCTAGACCGCCTATTTCTGCTGATTTTACGGCATATTCCCATTTCCAAAAAGATGGAATCGGTTTCGAAGACTCAAACTTAAGTATAGCACAATCCTCTTGGCATCTTAATAGAAATGTTCCGACATCCTCTTCAAATCTATGAATATTTCTATAACAATCGGCCACAAATTATTAGCAGCAACAAAAAAACAAAGGCCGTCGATCAATCCGACCTCTGTTTTTTATATATGCACACCAGCATATGCTGTTGACTGGAACAATTCGCGATTATTGCTTAGGGATCCGGATAATGATTTCATAGTGGTCCTCGTAATCCTTCTCATCGGTCTTAATTTGCATACCGGTATCCGCCACCATACTGACTGATTGACGGATAGTGTTCAAGGCCAGACGGACACTTTTCCCATAGAAAACCCGTTTGGATTTTTTAATCTTTTGAGTTTCCAGATAAAACTGCACTCTTGCTTCCGTTTGCTTCACATTCAATTCCTTGGTGAGAATATCCTGCAGCACCTTCACCTGAAGCTCCTCTGTATCCAATGCCAATAATGCCCGTGCATGCCGCTCCGTGATTTTCCGTTCCAGTAAAGTCTGCTTAACGGGTTCACTGAGCTGCAACAGTCTGATTTTGTTGGCGATGGTAGACTGGCTTTTGCCGAGGCGTTGAGCCAGACTTTCTTGAGTCAGCTGATGGAGCTCAATAAGCTGCTGGTAGGCCATCGCCTCTTCAATAGAGGTGAGACCCTCCCGCTGCAAATTCTCAATAAGGGCAATAGAAGCAGCTTGGGAATCATTAAATTCCCGGATAATGGCCGGGATACTCTCCATACCGAGCTTTTTGACAGCACGGAACCGGCGTTCACCGGCAATGATCTCAAAAACACCATCGCGGACCCGAACTACTATGGGCTGAATCACCCCATGGGTCTTGATGGTTTGGCAGAGCTCATCGATCCGTTCTTCATCAAAAATGGTCCGCGGCTGAAAAGGACTTGGCACAATCTGGTCCAGCGGAAGCTGCTTGACTTCGTCGCCGGAGGGCTTTTCCACCAATCCGAATAATTTGGATAATTGCTCTTTCATAGGTTTTTCATTCACCCATTTTCGTCGTCAGATACTTGGCTACTTATATTCATTCTCCGCATTTCCCTCTAATTCCTGCTTGACATCGGCAATAATGAAAAATTCCCCATCAACAATTTGGAGCAGGTTATATTAATTAATTGACCATAAAGGCAAGGAGTCTCAACATTCCGAAGAGACTCCTCTTATTTGTTCCACGTGAAACATTATTATTTATTGTAAATGAACTTAAAGTGGCTCTTTTCCAGGAGTTCCGGGTTTTCTTGGATATTTAGCCGGTGTTAAATCCGTTTTTGTCAGTACGACTATATTCCGCTCTGCATCCTCTACAGGAAGAGTGAAGGTATGGACTGCCTCCAGCTTCCCCTTCAAAAGCGCAATGGATCGCGTTGCTTCTTGAAGCTCATCAGAGGTTTGTGCACCTTTCATGGCGGCGAAAACTCCACCAGGACGGACAAACGGCAAACATAGCTCATTAAGAACGGACAGCCTGGCCACCGCTCTTGCTGTTACCAGGTCGAACCGGTCTCGCAGCTCCTTATTCCGCCCTGCTTCCTCAGCTCTAGCATGGATCGCCTTCACTTCCTGGAGTTGAAGCTGCTCGGCCAGATGATTTAGAAAGTGGATACGCTTATTTAATGAATCCACAATCGTCAGCTTCAGGTGAGGAAACGCGATTTTGAGCGGAATAGAGGGGAACCCAGCTCCGGCACCAATATCCGCCATGGTAGACACCGACTCCAGCTTCACTTGAAAGGCCAAGGTTAAAGAATCATAGAAATGCTTGAGATAAACCTGTTCCCGCTCTGTAATAGCAGTCAGGTTCATTTTCTCGTTCCACTCTACCAGCTCACGGTAGTAAATCTCGAATTGCTCCAGTTGACGGCTGCTTAATTCCAACCCGTGCTCTCTGACCCGGGCGCTGAATTGTTCCACTACCATATCCTGACTCATGAAAGCTTCGCCGCCCGTACTTGGTTATAATGCTCCAGATAAACCAGCAGAATTGAAATATCCGCAGGAGTTACACCTGCAATACGTGAGGCCTGCCCAATGGAGATGGGGCGGATCTGCTCCAGCTTCTGTTTGGCTTCATTAGCTAATCCGTGAATCAGAGTATAGTCAATATCCTCTGGAATCCGCTTCTGCTCCATCTTACGCAGCCGGTCTACCTGTTGAAGCTGCTTTTCGATGTAGCCGGCGTATTTCACCTCAATCTCCACTTGCTCCTTCACATCCTCCCGCAGCTGCACAGGTGACGGAGCAAACCGTTCGATATGATCCATGGTGATTTCCGGACGGCGCAGCAGAGACAGCAGATCTACCGAATTGTTCAAAATGACCGTTCCTGCCTCTTCCAGTACCTGCTGAACTGTCTCCTCCGGACGGACTCTGGTGGTTTTCAAACGCTCCAGCTCCCCGGCAATTTGATTCCTCTTTTCCTCAAATCGAGCAAAACGCTGAGGAGAAATCATGCCGATGTCATAGCCGACGGGAGTCAGGCGCAGATCCGCATTGTCATTGCGGAGCAGCAGACGGTATTCCGCACGGGAGGTCAACAACCGGTACGGATCATTGGTGCCCTTGGTCACCAGGTCGTCGATCAGTACGCCGATGTAGGCTTCGGAACGGTCCAATACCACCGCATCCTTACCCTGCACCTTACGAGCCGCGTTAATCCCGGCCATAATGCCTTGTCCTGCGGCTTCTTCGTATCCGGAAGTGCCATTTATTTGACCCGCGGTAAACAGCCCATCCACCAGCTTGGTCTCCAGACTGGGCTTCAGTTGGGTAGGAACAACGGCATCATATTCAATGGCATAACCCGTCCGCATCATCTGTACCTTTTCCAGACCGGGAATGGATCGCAGAATCTCCAATTGCACATCCTCCGGCATACTGGTGGACAGTCCCTGGACATAGTATTCCGAGGTGTTGCGGCCTTCCGGCTCCAGAAAAATCTGATGCTTCGGCTTATCGGCAAAACGGACAATCTTGTCCTCTATGGACGGACAATAGCGGGGACCCGTACCTTCAATGGCTCCGGAGAACATCGGCGCCCGGTGAAGATTATTCTGAATAATCCGATGGGTATCCTCGGATGTATAGGTCAGCCAACAAGGCAGCTGGTCAGGCACCTCTTCCTCTGTTTCAAAGGAAAAGAAACGGGGTTTTTCATCCCCGGGCTGAATCTCGGTTTTGGAGAAATCAATGGTGCTGCCGTGTACCCGCGGCGGTGTTCCTGTTTTGAAGCGGACAAGCTGGAAACCAAGCTCCTTCAGACAAGCCGACAAACGGACAGAAGGCTGTTGGTTGTTCGGCCCGCTTTCGTACATCAGCTCCCCGATAATCACCCTGCCCCGCAGATAGGTTCCTGTGGTAATAACAACTGTTTTGGACAAATACCGTGCGCCGGTTTTCGTCACGACACCACGACAAATCCCATCCTCTACCACCAGCTCCTCCACCATCCCTTGGATCATGGTCAGGTTAGGAGTCTTCTCAATGGTTTCCTTCATGGTCCGTTGGTACAGCACCTTATCCGCCTGAGCGCGCAAGGCATGCACCGCCGGACCCTTGCCTGTATTCAACGTGCGGAGCTGGATATAAGTCTTATCGATATTCCGGCCCATCTCTCCGCCCAGCGCGTCAATCTCCCGGACCACATGTCCCTTGGCCGGACCGCCGATGGACGGGTTGCAGGGCATAAATGCTACCATATCCAGATTTATAGTCAGAAGCAACGTCCGGCAGCCCATCCGGGCAGCAGCCAGTGCGGCTTCACAGCCTGCATGGCCTGCACCGACGACGATCACTTCATATTCGCCTGCTGTATATCCTGTCATTTTGTACACCTCCTATTGCCTTATCGCGCAAAAACGTAAAATCCACTTATGCTATTATACCGGTATCTGTCCTCTTAGGAACAGGCCATTATTTACCCAGGCAAAATTGGCTGAAAATCTGGTCGATCAGGGTTTCCCCCACCGAGTCGCCGATAATCTCCCCCAGCTCCTCCCATGCATTGCGCAGGTCGATCTGGATCATATCGATAGGAACTCCGGAGGCCGCTGCCTCCAAGGCTTCTTCCAAGGAGCCCTGGGCCTTCTGCAGCAGATGGATATGCCGGACATTGCTCACATAGGTCATATCCTCCGGCTCCACCTGCCCAGACAAGAACAGCTCCGTCACTGCCTGCTCCAGCTGCTCAAGACCTTGCTCCGCCTGTACGGAAATCCGGATGATCCTGTCTTCCGGATATCGGACGCGGATCTCATCCAGCTCCACCTGCTGAGGCAGGTCCATCTTATTCACCACAACCAGCGTTTCCTTGCCATCCAGCTCATCCAATAGCTTCCGGTCATCCTCCCCAAGAGGTTCGGAGCCGCTAAGCACCAGCAGCACCAAGTCCGCCTCCGCCAATGCGCCGCGGGAACGGGACACACCGATTTGCTCCACCACATCCGTTGTCTCCCTGATGCCCGCTGTATCCAGCAGACGCAAGGGAATGCCATTGACCGTAACATATTCCTCTATTACATCCCGGGTGGTACCGGGAATATCCGTAACAATCGCTTTATTCTCCTGGGTCAGAGCATTCAAAAGACTGGATTTGCCCACATTGGGCCTGCCCACAATCGCCGTTACAATACCCTCCCGCAGAATTTTGCCCTGGCGGGCAGAACTAAGCATCCCCTTCACCTGATTGAGGGCAACATTGGTTTCCCCGCGGATATGGGCACCTGTTAATTCCTCTACATCATGCTCCGGGTAATCGATATTAACCTCAATATGAGCCATCAACGCCAGCAGCTGGCTGCGCAGGCTTTTGATTTTCCGGGACAAGCTGCCGTCCACTTGACGCAGCGCCGATTTAAAGGCCTTGTCCGATTTGGACCGGATCAGGTCCATTACCGCTTCCGCCTGGCTCAAGTCGATGCGCCCGTTCAGGAAAGCCCGCTTCGTAAATTCGCCGGGCTCTGCCGGTCTTGCTCCTGATGCCAGAACCAGCTCCAGCACCTTGCGGACGGAAACCAAACCGCCGTGGCAGCTGAGCTCCACTACATCCTCTGCCGTGTAAGAACGGGGTCCGCGCATGACAGTGACCAGGGCTTCCTCCACCCGCTCCCCATCAGCAGGGTCAACAATATGTCCATACTGCACCGTATGTGTTGGTACCTCGGCTAATTTCATCTTTGACCGGAAAACCGTATCGGCCACAGCCACCGCGCCGCCGCCGCTGATGCGGATCACCGCAATTCCGCCTTCTCCCATGGGGGTGGAGATGGCTGCAATGGTGTCCTTAATCGTCATGCATAACTCCCCTTCCTCCCGGAATTACGGACATTCCGGCTTACAAAAAACGCAATGACCTCATCACCCGCCTGAAGTCATTGCGTCATTTCGTTATCGTAGCGAAATTACAACACGCCTGTTAGGCTCGTCTCCCTTGCTGTACGTCCGAACCGTAGGATGGTCCTGCAGCTGGGAATGGATGATCTTCCGGTCCGCCGGGGACATGGGCTCCAGCACTACATCCTTCTTGGTCCGCACCACTCGGGTAGCAAGCCGGGAGGACAATTCCTCCAGGGTCTTGCGCCGCCGTTCCCGGAACTCCTCCGCATCCAGAATAATCCGGATATGCTTGTCCGAAAACCGGTTAGCCACAATATTCACCAGGTATTGCAGGGCATCCAGCGTCTGCCCTCTTCTTCCAATAAGAATGCCAAGTTCGCCGCCTTTAATATTCAGCAGAATGCCGTCCTTGTCATCCTTACGCTCTATGGTTGCTATCACATGCATGGTCGCAAAAATGTCTTGAAGAAACTGGGTTGCCTCTTCCACCGCATCGGGAATGAACTCCAGCCGGACCTTCGCTTCCTTCACGCCAAACAGACCGAACAGTCCCTTGGCGGGCTGCTCCATTACCTCAACCTTAACCCTGCTTTCGGGAACACTCCATTGGGTCAATCCTTGCCTGACCGCTTCTTCAACCGTTTTTCCCGTGACGATGAGCGTCTTCGTCATGAATCTGCCACCTCTACTTTTTGGATGGACGATAAATGAAATAGTTCTGCACAATCGTGAAGATATTACTGAATACCCAGTAAAGCGGAAGAGCGGAAGCGAAAGACATGGACATGACAAAAATCATGACCGGGAAAATATACAGCAGCATGTTCATAGATGGGTTGGATTGGTTCGGTTGCAACGACATCATGACCTTTTGCTGCACGAAGGTGGTAATGGACGCCAGAATCGGAAGGATATAATACGGATCCTTCTGGGACAGCTGCAGCCATAAGAAGGTGTGTTCATGAATATACGGGTTGTACATAATCGCGTTATACAGCGCGATCAGAATCGGCATCTGAATCAGGATCGGAAAACATCCGGCCAAGGGGTTGACACCATTCTTCTGGAACAGGAGCATGGTTTCTTCCTGCTGCTTCTTGGGATCATCCTTGTACTTCTTCTTCAGCTTCTCCAGCTCCGGCTGCAGCGCTTGCATGCCCTTCGAGCTCTTATACTGGCGAAGAGTCAACGGCAGAATAATCGTCCGGATGATAATGGTCATAACCAGAATGGACAGGCCGTATTCACCCCATAACAGATTGGCAAACCAGTCCAAGGTATCCGACAGCGGACCTACAAAATATTTGGTCCAAATTCCGGTGCGTTCCAGGCTCAAATCACCGGGTCTGCCACACGCGGACAACAAGAAAACAACGAGCCCCAAGGGCCACAACTTCTGCAAACGACGAATCAACACATTTCCTCCTTATGGGTGCAACCAGGCATCCTGTACGCAGTCAAGTCCACACTAAATATATCATATCTATCCGGTGATTGAAACTGGTCAACCTGACGGTTGTCCCTTCTTCACAAGAAGCTCCGCCCGCTTCAATACATGAAGGATACTTTTCTCCATATCGGCATATTCCATATCGGCGGCGGGTCTGCGCACAATGAGGATAAAGTCCTTCTTCGGCACAAGCTTTTCCCTATTTAAACGGACAATTTCCTTAATCCGCCGCCGCAGGCGGTTGCGGACCACCGCATTGCCCACCTTCTTGCTGACGGAGATCCCCAGCCGGAAGCCATTGCCCGCCGAAGTCGAATGGCGGTTCATCACATAAACGACAAACTGGTGGTTGGCCGCGGATTTGCCGTACCGGTATACCTTATTGAAATCCTCACGCCGGGTCAAACGGTTTTCTTTCTGCACCGCAGCATCCGCCTATTCCTATTTATTCATCAGTTTTGCCCAAATTCCCGAAGCGTAAAACCTCTACGCATAAGGATAAACGCCTGTCGGCGTCTTTTCGCAAAAGACGGCGGGCGTTCCTGGCAAAAACCGGATATCAAGAACGATTGTTAACAAAAAAGACCACGCAATGTGGTCTTTATGCTTAGGCCGTCAATACCTTGCGGCCTCTTGCGCGGCGCGCGGCGAGTACCTTGCGGCCATTCTTCGTGCTCATGCGCTTACGGAAGCCGTGAACCTTTTTGCGCTTGCTAACATTCGGATTGAACGATGGTTTCATTTATTGCACCTCCCTTAAGAACTTCAAACGAGGAGTTCTAAAAATACCTTTCAATATTAAATCATTTTCCACGCCTGATGTCAACCTCATTCTCCCCGTCCACACCTTCCTTTATTCTCCTGTGCACAAATAAAAGTGGAAAACCCGGTACGCTGTCGATTCGTAAACAATTTATTAACAATATGTAGTATGGTGGATAAAAGTTTTGCACAAGGGGTAGAAATTGTGGATAAATCGGAGATTATCATTGAAAACGCTACTTTCTTTTGATATATTTATATTGTTTCGGCTGTGGATAGTTGGATTATCCCACTGTTTTATGCACAGCCTGTGGATAAAGATGTGAACAACATTCCTTTAACGGGATAAGCCGTAGAGGGATTTTCTTAACTATGTGGATATTTCGACAGACTTAGCGATCCCTTTTGTCCAACCGCCCTAGAGCTGCTTGAAGATTGCAGAATTTTGTTTTTTCCCGTAAGGAGTGAAGTGTTAGTGGATAGCCCTGCCAATGAATTATGGCAACAGATCCTCTCCGTCATCCAGACCAAGGTCAGCAAGCCGAGCTTCGATACCTGGCTGAAATCCACCAAAGCGACCGTGTTCAATGAGAACGCGCTTTTGATATGCGCGCCGAACACCTTCGCCAAGGAATGGCTGGAGGCCAAATATGCCAAGCTGATCCAGTCCACGGTTGCGGAGACGCTTGACCGGCATGTGGAGATCCAATTCACCATCGACGACGTGCCGCCCCCCGCGGCAGTCCAGACGGCGCCGGCGGTACAACCGCCCAAGCCCGCTGTGATGCTGCATGAGGATTCCTTTTCGCTGAACCCCAAATATACCTTTGACACCTTCGTTATCGGCAGCGGCAACCGGTTTGCCCATGCCGCTTCTTTAGCTGTGGCGGAAGCGCCGGCTAAAGCGTACAACCCTCTGTTTTTGTACGGGGGTGTGGGATTGGGGAAAACCCACTTGATGCATGCCATCGGCCATTACGTTCTGGAGCATAATCCAAGCGCCAAGGTGCTCTACATTTCCTCCGAGAAATTCACCAACGAATTCATCAATGCCGTCCGGGACAATGTGGGCGAAAGCTTCCGCAATAAATACCGGAAGATTGATGTGCTTCTGATTGACGATATCCAGTTCCTCGCTGGCAAGGAAGGCACCCAGGAGGAATTCTTCCATACGTTTAACGCCCTGCATGAGGAGAGCAAGCAGATAATCATCTCCTCCGACCGTCCGCCCAAGGAAATTCCCACTTTGGAGGACCGGCTGCGCTCCCGCTTCGAATGGGGACTCATTACCGACATTCAGCCGCCTGATCTGGAGACGCGGATTGCGATCCTGCGCAAGAAGGCCCGGGCAGAAAACCTGGACATTCCCAATGAAGCTATGGTCTATATCGCCAACCAGATTGATACCAACATCCGGGAGCTGGAGGGCGCGCTGATTCGGGTTGTAGCCTACTCCTCGCTCATTAATGAAGATGTCACTGTCCATTTGGCCGCCGAAGCCCTGAAGGATATCATCCCTAACAACAAGCCGCGGGTCATCACCATTCACGACATCCAGATGCGGGTGGGCGAGTTCTACGGAATGAAGGTGGAGGATTTCAAGGCCCGCAAGCGGACGAAGGCCGTTGCCTTTCCGCGGCAGGTGGCCATGTACCTCTCCCGGGAGCTCACAGAGCACTCCCTGCCCAAGATTGGCGAGGCTTTTGGAGGCCGGGACCATACCACTGTGATTCATGCCCACGAAAAAATCTCCTCGTCGCTTGCCGCTGACCAGGAGCTTGCCAAAATTGTACGAAATTTAACCGAACGGATCCGAAATCCCGGTTCATAACCTTAGCGCCTATGCACAAACTATTCACATGTGGATAGGCTTTTTCTTTCAGTGTTTTATGCACATATCCACATATCCACCGCACCTACTACTTACTCTACTTTCTTTAAAAGAATATACGTATACATGTAAGAGGCCATAAACGGCATTTTCATCAACCAGCGCGGCGGCGTTCAGCATGGGCGCCGTCCCTCTTTTTTTGGTTTGGCATGATAGGAAAAATGTATGCGGCGACTTTTATTTTAGAACTACAGGAGTGACCATGATGAAATTAACGGTTAATAAAGATTTCCTGAACGAATCCATTCAGCATGTGGCCAAAGCCATATCCAGCCGGACCACTTTGCCCATTTTGAGCGGGATCAAGCTTGATGCGTCCTTCTCCGGGTTGACTCTGACTGCCAGCGATACGGATATTTCCATCCAATCCTTTATTCCCATGGAGCAGGAAGGCAAGGAGATCATCCGCTTGACTCAAAAGGGCAGTGTTGTGCTTCCGGCTAAGTTCTTCATGGAAATGATCCGCAAGCTGCCTTCCGACCATATCGAAATTGAGGTCTCCCAGCAGTTCCAGACCGTCATTCGAGCCGGCTCTTCTGAAATCCAGATGGTTGGTTTGGATCCGGAGGAATATCCGCTGCTGCCTGAGATTGAAGAGGATAAAACCGTCACTGTAGCCAGCGACCTCTTGAAAACCATGATCCGCCAAACGGCCTTTGCCGTTTCCGCCACAGAGGCAACACCTGTTCTCACGGGTGTACAGTGGATCCTGAACAACGATACCCTGAAGCTCATCGGCTGTGACCGCCACCGGCTGGCCCAACGTCATACGCCTATGGAGGCTGACGAAAACGCCCAGTTCAGCAATGTGGTCATTTCCGGCCGGACCTTGAACGAACTCAGCAAAATCCTTCCCGACGGCAATATCCTGGTGGATATGGTTGTATCCGACAACCAGGTGCTGTTCCGGATGGAGCGGATTCTGTTCTATTCCCGGATTCTGGAGGGCACTTACCCGGACACCAGCAAGCTGATCCCGAAATCCTTCCAAACCCAAATGGTGGTGCGCACCCGCGAGCTGATGGACGCCATTGACCGGGCGTATCTGTTGTCCCGGGAAGAGCGGAGCAACATTGTCCGGATGGCAATGATCGACCATGAGACCATCGAGGTTAGCTCCAGCTCGACAGAATTGGGCAAGGTTACAGAGACTCTGGTGGTTTCCGGACTGGAAGGCGAATTGCTTAAAATTTCATTTAACTCCAAATATATGCTGGATGCCCTAAAAGTGGTGGACAGCGACAGGGTGCGGATCGGCTTCACCGGCTCCATGAGCCCCATCATTATCCAGCCAGAAGACGGAACACCTATTCTCCAGCTGATTCTGCCGTACCGGACCACCAACTAAGCCACGTTCAGGCCGAAGGAGAAAACGGATATGACCACCATTTCCATTCACGGAGAGTATATTACCCTGGCCCAATTCTTGAAGATTACTGACCTGATCGGCTCCGGCGGTCAAGCCAAGGCATTCCTGGCGGAAGCCGACATCAAGGTCAACGGCGAGCCAGACAACCGGCGGGGACGGAAGCTTTATCCGGGAGACCGGGTTGAGGTTGCCGGTGCAGGCGCCTTCCTTCTGGCCGCGGAGCAGGGCTGATGTTTCTTCGAAAGCTGGCTCTCCAGCATTACCGCAATTACGGGAGCATTGAACTGCGTACCGACAAGGCCGTGAATGTGTTCATTGGCCCCAACGCCCAAGGGAAAACCAATCTGCTTGAATCGATTTTTGTGTTGGCCTTGACCAAATCCCACCGTACCTACCAGGACAAGGAGCTTATTGCCTGGGATAAGCCGGAGGCGGTCATTTATGGGGAAATCGACAAAAAGTATGGACCCTGCAAGCTGCAGCTGCAGATTTCCGCCCAGGGCAAGAAGGCGCGGATCAACGGGTTGGAGCAGAAGAAGCTGAGCGGTTTTGTCGGGGCGCTGAATGTGGTGATGTTTGCCCCTGAGGATCTGGAAATTGTAAAGGGAGCTCCTGGCATCCGCCGGCGGTTTCTCGATATGGAGATTGGTCAGGTTCATCCCTCCTACCTCTACGACATCACCCAATACCAGAAGATTCTCCAGCAGCGCAACCACTATCTGAAGCAGCATGGAGGTCCGGGCGGAGGCGCCAAGGCGGAGATGCTGCAGGTATGGAATGAACAATTGGCAAGCTTTGGTACTAAGATTATGAAAAAACGTCAAAGCTTTATAGAGAAGCTTGAACGTTGGGCCAAGACGATCCATTCAGGCATCACTGCCGATAAGGAAGCCTTGAAGATTGAATACAAACCCAGCTTCGGCGAGACCGCAGGCGAAGATGAAACTATCCTATTTAGGCAATTTATGATAAAGTTATCTGAGGTAAAGGATCAGGAACTTCGCAGAGGAACGACTCTGGCGGGCCCCCACAGGGACGATCTGCTTTTTTTTATCAATGGCAAGGAAGTGCAGACCTTCGGTTCCCAGGGGCAACAGCGGACCACCGCTTTATCGGTGAAGCTGGCGGAGCTGGAGCTCATTAACGAGGAAGTCGGCGAATATCCCCTGCTGCTTTTGGATGATGTGCTTTCGGAGCTGGACCAGAACCGGCAGACGCAGCTTATCGAGACCATCCAGAATAAGGTGCAGACCTTTATTACGACCACCGGCATGGAGAGTGTGGATCTCTCCAAAATCCCCGATTTGGCCGTATTTCAGGTTCGGGAGGGTTCCATTGTCACGGAGCAGCAGTAGCGGGCATTGGCTTTACAATCGGTGAACGGGAGGAAGAACCATTGTTTATTCATTTGGGCGGCGAGAAGATTGTCCGCACGTCGGAGCTGGTCGGCATATTCGATTTGTCCATCGAGAAAACGTCCAAGGTGACGAAGCAGTTTACCTCCCGCGCCGGAGAAGAAGCGAAGGTGGAGATTATCGGCGAAGAGGAATGTAAGTCTCTGGTCGTAACCCTGGACAAGGTGTATTACTCCCCCATTTCCTCCGCCACTCTCAAAAAGCGCGCGCATCACTTATACGTGAACGGATAAAAGAATTGAAACATGAAAAGTAGGTGAAAGGTCCATGTCCGTCAACCCCAATACGTACGACGAGAACCAGATTCAGGTGCTGGAAGGCCTTGAAGCGGTGCGCAAGCGGCCCGGTATGTATATCGGCTCCACCAGCTCCCGCGGCCTGCATCACCTGGTATGGGAAGTCGTCGACAACAGCATTGACGAGGCCCTGGCCGGTTATTGTGACCAAATCGATGTCATTATCCATCAGGACAACAGCATAACGGTCATCGATAACGGCCGTGGCATCCCCGTCGGTGAAGAGAAAAAAACCAAACGCCCCGCTCTTGAGGTGGTGCTTACGGTGCTGCATGCCGGCGGCAAGTTCGGCGGCGAAGGTTATAAAGTATCCGGCGGTCTCCACGGTGTAGGCGTTTCGGTTGTTAATGCGCTGTCCGAGCACTTGACGGCTACCGTTAAGCTTAAGGGCAAGGTATACCGCCAGGAATATAAACGCGGTACGCCCCAATATGACCTGCAGGTGATCGGCGAGCTGGATAACGAGGAAGAATCCGGCACCACGATAACCTTCAAGCCGGATGTAGAGATTTTTACCGAAACCACCGTATACGAATACGATCTCCTGCAATCCCGGATCCGGGAGCTGGCGTTCCTGAACAAGGGCATCCAGATTACCCTGACGGATGAGCGTACCGGCGTCCAGAACAGCTTCCACTACGAGGGCGGTATCGCCCAATTCGTGGAGTTCCTGAACAGCAAGAAGGAAGCCATCCATGAAGTGATTTATGTGGAGGGCACCAAGGACAGCATTCAGGCGGAAATTGCCCTCCAGTACAACGAGGGGTATTCCGAGAATATCTATTCCTTCGCCAATAACATTCATACCCATGAGGGCGGGACCCATGAATCGGGCTTTAAGTCGGCACTCACCCGGGTGCTGAATGATTATGCCCGCAAGTCCGGGGCCATCAAGGACAATGATCAGAACCTCAGCGGGGATGATGTCCGGGAAGGATTGACGGCGATTATTTCCGTCAAGATTCCCGAACCCCAGTTCGAGGGACAAACCAAGACCAAACTCGGCAACAGTGAGGTCAGAGGTATCGTGGAGTCCATGTTCGCCGAGAAGCTTCAGGAATTTATGGATGAGCATCCGGCTGTGGCCAGACGGATTTTGGAGAAGGGCATCCAGGCCGCCCGTGCACGAGAAGCCGCCCGCAAGGCGCGTGAGCTTACCCGACGCAAGGGAGCCCTTGAGGTCAGCTCTCTGCCGGGCAAGCTGGCGGACTGCTCCTCCCGGGATGCTTCCATTAGCGAGCTGTACATCGTGGAAGGTGACTCCGCCGGCGGCTCCGCCAAGTCCGGCCGGGACCGTCACTTCCAGGCTATCCTTCCTCTGCGGGGCAAGATCCTGAACGTGGAGAAGGCACGGTTGGATCGCATACTGTCCAACGCGGAAATCCGGGCTATCATTACGGCTATGGGTACGGGGATCAGCGAGGATTTCGATATTTCCAAGGCTCGTTACCATAAGCTGATTATTATGACGGATGCCGACGTGGACGGCGCCCATATCCGGACCTTGCTCCTGACCTTCTTCTTCCGCTACATGCGGCAGCTGATCGAAAGCGGATATGTGTATATTGCACAGCCGCCGTTGTACAAGCTGGAGCGCAACAAGGTGGTGCGCTATGCCTACAACGAAGCCCAACGGGATAAGATCATGCAGGAATTCGGCGAAGGCGCCAAAGTGAATATCCAGCGCTACAAGGGTTTGGGCGAGATGAACCCGGGCCAGCTGTGGGAAACCACTATGGACCCGGAAGCTCGTACTCTCTTGCAGGTGAGAATCCAGGATGCGATTGAAGCGGATCTGATTTTTGATACCCTGATGGGGGACAATGTGGAGCCGCGCCGGGATTTCATCCAAGAGCATGCCAAATATGTGAAGAATCTGGATATTTAATTCTGTCTGAGAGGGTAGGATTATCCGTAGGACCGGACAAACAGAACCGTTTGCAGCCGGTCCTATTCGTAATATAATAGAATGTGATGCAAAATCGTCTGGTTATAGGAAAATGTTATTTTTTCCCCGCCCAACCGGCGAACCAATGGTGATCTGCCGCATGTGCGGTTCCCATAATGCGTAGGGGGTTCATAATGGCTGAAGAAATCAGATCGGAAATCAAGGAACGGGATATTGGCTCGGAGATGAAGGAATCGTTCATGGACTATGCCATGAGCATTATCGCCAGCCGGGCGCTGCCGGATGTCCGGGACGGGCTTAAGCCGGTTCACCGGAGAATTCTGTTTGCCATGTCCGAACTGGGCATGTCCCCGGATAAGCCCCATAAGAAATCGGCGCGGATCGTCGGCGAAGTCATCGGTAAGTACCATCCCCATGGTGACTCGGCTGTATACGAAACCATGGTGCGGATGGCGCAGGATTTTTCCATGCGGTATATGCTGGTGGATGGCCACGGCAACTTCGGCTCTATCGACGGAGACGCGGCGGCAGCCATGCGGTACACGGAAGCGCGGCTGTCCAAAATCGCCATGGAGCTTTTACGGGATCTCAATAAAGAGACCGTTGACTTCCAGCCCAACTACGACGGTGAAGAGCATGAGCCTGTCGTGCTGCCCTCTCGTTTCCCCAACCTTCTGGTTAACGGGGTGTCGGGGATTGCTGTAGGGATGGCAACCAATATTCCTCCTCATAATCTGGGTGAGGTCATTGACGGGATTCAGCATATGATTGAGTTCCCGGATGCTACCTCTATGGATCTGATGACCTTTATCAAGGGTCCGGACTTCCCCACTGGCGGTTATATTATCGGCCGCGAGGGCATCCGCTCCGCTTATAATACGGGCCGTGGCTCCGTCACCATGCGGGCCAAGGTGAATATCGAGGATCATAACGGCAAAGCCCGCATCATCGTGTACGAGCTGCCGTATCAAGTCAACAAAGCCCGTTTGGTCCAGAATATTGCCGAGCTGGTTCGGGAAAAGCGGATCGACGGAATTACCGACCTGCGGGACGAATCCGACCGCAACGGCATGCGGATGGTGATTGAGCTGCGACGGGATGTCAATCCCAATGTGGTGCTCAATAACCTGTATAAGCATACTGCTATGCAGTCCAACTTCGGCATCAATATGCTGGCTCTGGTCAACAACCAGCCGCAGATTTTGGGTCTGAAGGAAACGTTGTATCATTATCTGGAGCACCAAAAATCAGTTATTCGCCGCAGAACGGAATATGAGTTGCGCAAGGCGGAGGCCAGAGCCCATATCCTGGAGGGCTTGCGCATTGCCTTGGATCACCTGGACCGGGTTATTGCCCTGATTCGGGGTTCCCGGACAGCTGAGGAAGCCCGCAGCGGCCTAATGGAGCAATTCGGGCTTAGTGTCGAGCAGGCCCAGGCTATTCTCGACATGCGTCTGCAGCGCCTGACCGGTCTGGAACGGGAGAAGATCGAAGAGGAATATCAGGAGCTGATGAAGAAGATCAACGAATACAAGGCTATTCTTGCTGATGAGCAGCTGATTCTGGCCATCATCAGCGAGGAGCTGAAGGAAATCCGCGACAAGTATGCGGATGAACGGCGTTCGGAGATTACCATCGGCGAAGAGAGCATCCTGGACGAGGATTTGATTCCCCAAGAGGATGTAATTATAACCATCTCCCACACCGGCTATATTAAACGTCTTCCGGTTCATACCTACAAGGCCCAGAAGCGCGGCGGCAAGGGTGTAATCGGCATGGACACCAAAGAATCCGATTTTGTAGAACACTTGTTCGTGAGTAATACTCACCACTACTTGATGTTCTTCACCGATAAGGGCAAGGCTTACCGTCTGAAGGCCTATGAAATTCCGGACCTGAGCCGGACTGCCCGGGGAACGCCGATTATTAATCTGATCCAAATCGAGCAGGGTGAAAAAATCAGCGCCGTTATCCCGGTAGAGGATTTCAACGCGGCGCAGAATCTCTTCTTTGCCACCGAGCAGGGTATTGTGAAGAAGACCCCTCTTGAGGATTATTCCAATATCCGCAAGGTTGGACTGATTGCCATTGGCCTGCGGGAGGATGACAAGCTGATTGGTGTTCGTCTGACCGACGGCAGCAGGGAAATTGTCATGGGTACCAAGGACGGCATGTCCATTCGCTTCCCGGAAGGCGATGTGCGGCCGATGGGACGCTCTGCTACAGGGGTGAAGGGCATCCAGCTGTCTGAAGGCGATGTCGTGATCGATATGGATATTATCGACCCGTCCAGCAGCGTACTGATCGTCACCTCCAAGGGTTATGGCAAACGGACACCTGTAGAGGACTACCGGATTCAAACCCGTGGCGGCAAGGGGATCAAAACACTCAACATCACTACCAAAAACGGTCCGGTTGTTGGCCTGAAGGTAGTAGAGGCGGACGAGGATCTGATGATCATCACCTCACAGGGCACCATTATCCGTATGAGCATTGACGGTATTTCCGAAATGGGCCGGAACACTCAAGGGGTACGCCTGATCAACATCAAGGATGATGATGAGGTTTCCACAGTGACTCGGGTTCAGAAGAATGAGAATGATCCGGAATCCGATGCTGATTCTGATGTGGAAGCGGACGAACAGGAAGAAGCTGGAGAATAAAGCTTGTTTACGAGCGGGGGCTATCCCCCGCTTTTTTTGTTTTATTTCGTCATAGACGGCATCACCATTTTCCCCTACAATGAACATGTTACGGATAAGTATTGTTGCTCTGAACGGAGGAATAACCATGGCGATTGTACCCTTGTCGCAATTGAAAATTGGCGATAGATTAACCGAACCGGCACTTACCAGACGTGGGAGCCTGCTTCTTGATAAAGGAACGGTTATCCTCCAGCGCGAGCTTGATATTCTGCAGGCCTTCCTGATTCCTGCCGTCACTATTGACGGGAAGCGGGAGACCGTAGAGGTGGAAGCGGGCAAAGTCGAGGAAGCGGAGCAGAAGGCCTCTCAAGCCTCTCCTCTGTCTGTTGAATATGATAAGCTGCTGGCTTTGTTCCGCAAGGTGATGTTTACACTCCGTTCCGGCGGCCCGCTGCCACTCCTGGAGATTCGGCAGCGTCTGGAGGCGCTTCTGCAGCAATCGGACCATTACAATATACTGAAGTTTGCACCGGCCCCGTTTCATATTAGGGATTATCTGCTGCATAACAGTATCATGACGGCCCTCACCGCCTACCAGATGGCCAAATGGCTGGAGATGCCGGTGAAGGACTGGATCCCCGTCGCACTGGGCGGGCTGCTGCATGATATCGGGAATGCGAAGGTGGATGAAAATATCCTGGAGAAAAAGGGTGCCTTAACGCATGTGGAGCGTGAGGAAGTCCGTGCCCATACGGTTGCAGGCTATCAGATGCTGAAGAATGTGCCGGGTCTTAATGAAGGGGTCAAGCTGTCCGCCATCCAGCATCATGAGCGTGAGGACGGGACAGGCTATCCCCTGGCGATGAAACGGGACAAAATCCACCCGTATGCCAAGATCATTGCCATTGCGGACACCTACCATGCCATGACAAGCCCTCGTTATTATAAGCCAAGCCTGTCCCCCTATGCGGCTCTGGAGGCCTTGCAAGCAGAATCCTTCGGCAAGCTGGATCCTGCTCTGGTGAAGCTGTTTATACAGAAGACCGCCTCCTTCACCAACGGAACCATTGTCCGGCTGAACAACGGGCAGGTCGGAGCCATTGTATTTACGGATCCCAATGCGCCTACCCGTCCCTGGGTAAATACCAACGGTAGAATCGTTAACCTCACCTCGGACCGTGAACTGTGTATTCAGGAGATTCTCCAAATCTCCTGAAGAGGTTTAGCTATTTAATAGATAAGCAATGCCTCAAGCCGGTAGTCCGGTTTGGGGCTTTTTTATAGGCTGGAACAGGCTATTGAAGAGTTTCGACATTTTTTTCGGAAAAGGGTTGACTTTCGACTTTGGGACATGATATATTAATACTCGCCTCTTCGAGAGAGCAAGCTTGAAACGAAAGAAAAAAAGAAATTAAAAAATAAAGCTTGCAATCGAGTTGAGAAAGTGGTATATTAAAAAAGTCGCCTCTTGAAGAAGAGAACGACGAGGAAACAAACGAGCTCCTTGAAAACTGAACAACGAGCAGCAAAACAATGAAGCCAAACGTTTGAACAATTGAGCAATCAGCTTAACATAACGGTCC
>JAEWGW010000005.1 GCA_023388055.1 Bacillota bacterium
CTTTACGAGGTACACGAGTCCCCCATCACCTCAGGCTGCACGTGCCGTGAAGTCCCTTTTTCATTCAAGGACAACAAGGTCGGTATCCTCTTACTGGTACCATGTAAGTTTCTTTGCAAGTCCACTGCATCGTGTGTCCTTTAAGTCCGAAAAAATGGCTGGATTGGTGAAATAGCGGCTCCTGTGTCCGGATAGTTAGGTCCGGTAGTGGCTGGGCAGCTGATAAATGGGGGAATCAGTGTGAATCAGCAGGAATCAGAGGGGCAGAGGGAATCAGTAGGATCAGCGGGAATCAGGAGTAACTGAAGTGGAGCGCGAGGGGAGCGATGGGGGGAGCGAGGAGTAGCGAAGAGTGGCGAAGAGTAGCGGGGAGTGCGAAGAGCAGCAAGGGGAGCGTAGATAATGAGGAGGAGCGTGGGTAGCGCAGGGGTTCGAGGAATAGCAAGGGAGCGAGGATTGCGAGGAGTTGCGAGGGTTTTACAACATGCGGTTTTTCTTAAGAAACGGACGTCCACCGCACCACGTATACTGTACCAACTGTATGAAGCGCGATTGCTGAGTAGAGTAAAAACATGAACAATTCTGGCCTGTTGTACGCAGAAAGGTGGAAGCCCGGCATGCATATTCTTACGTATTCCTTGTTGGACGGCGGGGCAAGCTCCGACGAATTTTACCTGAGGGTGGCGGAGCTAACCGACGCCTTCCTTCTATATGCGGAGGAAAAGCTATTGCCTCAGGCGAGGAGGCTGCGTCAGCTGGCGGAACGGACGGGGGCGGAGCCTCCCCGGTCCGTGGAGGAGTACGCCTTCGACCTGCTGGCGGCGGGGGTGTTGTGGCGCGTGTACGGCTCACACGCGCTGGGGCTGACTCCCGCCAGAGGCAGGCTGCTGCGCCGGCTGGCGGGAGTGCGCACTGCATCGCCGCGGCTGAAGCCCGCGGCGGACCGATTGCGCGCCACCTGGGGCAGCAGGTGGCTGCTGGAGCAAGGAGGCCCCGCTCCGCAGGGGGCCTCCCGGGCAGTACCCGCTTCTCCCACTCCCGCTCAGTGGGAGAAGCTCCTGCTGTGGCTGAAGGCCTCCGGCGAATTCAGCCAGGAGGCAGGCCGGCTGCGTCTGGCGGCCGGCTGCCTCACCAAGGCGGCGCCGGGGGCCTTCCGCGCCACAGCAGAAGCTGCGGTGGAGGCCGCCGCTTGGTTAACCGACGCGGGTGCGCGGCTGCTTGGCGGGTATACCCGCCAGGTGTCCGCCTTCCGCGCCGGCCTCACCACGCGCTCCACCCGCCGGGAGGATGCCATTCTGCGCAACCGCAGCGAGGTGGAATATCACCTCAACTGGCTCGGCGCAGAGCTGATGAACCGGGTCTACCGCAGCGCATTCGAGGCAGCGGAGAAACGGGCGGTACTCCTGCCCGTTTGCCTGCGTACCCATACGGGTGCGGCTTGTGCGGCCGTCCGCAACGGCCAAGGCCACACCTGCCTGCGCTGCGACCCAAGCTGCCGGGTTGCCTCCGTTATGGAGCTGGGAGCAGCCAATGACGTTGAGGTGATCCTCATCTCCCACGAAAGCGACGCCTTCTCCCATACCCTCATCAGCCGCCTGCTGCGGGAGAATACCTCAATTGTGGGAGTTGCCTGCACCCTCAACCTGGTGTCGGGCGGACTCCGCGCCAAGGCAGCAGGGCTGGCCGCCCAATGTGTCATCCTGGATTATTGCGGCTGCGGACAGCATTGGGACGACGCCGGAGGCTTCCCGACGGATCTGAGCCTGAACCGGCTGCAGGCGGTCCTCCGGCCTGATGCCGTGTCTCCAGTTCCTCCCCCAGAATAGTTATCATACAGCTCGCCCACCGAAGGACCTACAAATGTCCCTCCGGCGGGTTCCTCCGTTTCTACGTGCTAGCTTCTAAACCTCCTCCCCCATCAGACATCCATGAGCTTATAGCGGTTATTCCGGATAACGGAATTGTAGTTCCTTTACTCCAGCCCCTTCGGAAGCTGAATTTGATTCTCCCGGTACAGCTCCCCGGTCTTCCTAGGTACCTGCGGCACAGTGATAGCCATGGGGCCGTCGTCTGTCTCAACGGTGGCGGTCACCCACATCCCCTTCGTCTCCAGCCGGACGTCGGGCAGCGCTCCATCCTCACCCAGGGAGAAAACAAAAACCCATACCGCCTTCTCCAGAGTATGGAAATCAAAATCCCGCTCCTCGCCCGATGCAATCACATAATCCAGGCACACCCCACTGGCTGCGCGCTCCACCTGCACGGAGAGCGGCCCATACGAAGCGCTGTCCAGCACCGCTTCCACCTGCAGGGCAGTGTCCCCAACCATCGCTTCAAGACGCATCCCCTCCCGGGCCACCTGCACATCCAACCCTGCTGCGTCTCCTCCAAGCAGCATGCGAATGCGCAAATCCTTAGCCCTGAACCGGCCGTTAATCATATCCAGGTCCTGATGCCAGGCACCATTGTCCGTCGCCAGGTTGAAGCTGAACAACACCTGCTGGCGGAACTGCACGCCGCTAAAAATCGCCGAGCAGAAATCCTTGCCATCCTTCAAAAATTGCAGTTGAACCGACACCGTCTTCCCATCTCCGGCAGCCACATACCCCAGCAAATTGCGGCGCTGGTTCCACATGCTGCCCATGCTGTAGCTGCCGAGAGTCAGCTTCCCATTCTGGTACGTGGTAGCGTAATTCTGGTAGCCGGCCTCCTTCTCCTGCAGCGTAGGCTCCGTAAAATATCGCTCCTCGGGTGAGCTGAACAGGTATCGGTACTTTTCGGGACACCGAATACCTGCCGGATCATCCTTCAGCGCGTTGGCCAAAAATGCTTTTTCAACAGGACGCAGCATAGTGCCGTATGTCCGGCTATGCGGTCCTCCCCAAACCCCCGTCGCCGGGTGATAGTGCCGGGCCACCATATGCCAGGCAATGTCCAGCAGCCGCTCCGCTGCCGCCACGGCCTCCGCTGATTCCGACTGCGTATAAATGTCGTGCAGCTCCTCAATGGCAATGGGCGTATAACAAGGGCTGTTATATTCCGAAAAGGTGCCGATATCCGCCGTATACGCATAGAACGTCTGGAGACGCCGGATACCGTAGCCCCTCAGCTCCCCATTTTCCAGCAGCTCGCCGCCAAGCAGCGTTACCAGCGCGCCCATAATGGCAATGTTCGTATAATGGGGTCCGACATTACGGATCACAATGGCCTGACAAGCATGATACACCGCATCACGGAGCCGGGCCACAAGGGACTGCGGCAATAGGGGCGCATAATGCTTGGCAATCAGCAGCAGCTTCTTGCCGTGGAAATCCGCCATATTCCAATCGGGGCGATCCATCTCGTCCAGCGGCTCCTCAAAGAAATACGGCCAAATCCCATAGGTTCCCCGCGTGGGGTCCTGATCCTGACAGGCTACAACAGCCTCCAGAATGTCCGCCGCCCGCTGCACATAATCCTTTCCGCCCGCCTGCAGAAGCTCGTAAGCGTAGCAGGTCGAAGGATACAGAGCGTGGACAACAGGATGGGTGTCCGGCTTCAGCGCCGTATGATAGGTTGCGGTTAGAGGCGTCCGGACCAGCTTGACCAAAGCGTCATAGTTTTCTTCCGTGGTCTGAAGCTTCGCCAGCAGTTCGGCATTATGCATCATTGATCTTCTCCCTCTTGAAGCTGTATTCTCCCGAAGCAAGCTCCCTGGTCATCCCTTCATACACAAATGTTGCGAATACTCCCTCCGGAAGAATAATCCCGATCGTCTCCGTATCCCACGAAATTTCCAGATGGCCGTAAGGGGTTTGATGCCAGGCACGAAATGCCTGCACATCTGCGGGGATGTGGGGAGCAAGCCGGATGCGCTTGAATCCCGGATGGCAATCTTCAATACGGAAGCCTGCAAGCGCCTTATAATACCAGGCTCCGATTTCCGAAAACATATGATGATTCATGGATGAGCCGCCGTACCAGTTTTCCCCCAGGGTTCCTGCGCATAAATCCGTCATGTAGCCCCAGCCGGGGAAATCCTTCCGGGAGGCAATCTTGTAGGCAAGCTCAACATGCCCATGGTCTGTAAGGACGTCCAAAAGCATTTTGGCGCAAAATATCCCTCCCATGATGTGGCAATCTGCTTGTTCTACTGTCCTTATCAGTTGATTCAGAGTTTGCGGCACATTCTCGGCAAGGCCAAAATAAAGCAGCATGGCATAAAAAAGCTGGCTATCCGTTTGAAAGCAACCATACTCCCGCAAGAACGCAGCCTTAATCTCCTCCGCCAGTCCGGAGGCCTGCCGCTGATGTTCCCCCTTATGCAGAATCCCGGAGATTCTCGCGAATAAATCGGCCATGTAAAAGGAATAGGCCGTCAGCAATGCTGCTGTGGGGCATTCGGGCGCGCCGGCAGGAGCAGACCAGTCACCAAGACCAATCCGGCAAATGCCATGGTCGAGAATGGACCGGAGATACCCAAGATACTTCTCCATCGGCTCATAATACCTTTGGAGATAAGCGGTCTGGCCCGTGTAGCGGTACAGCTGCCAAGGGATGACGAACAGCGCGGCATCCCAGGCCGGTCCGCACAGCATATGGTCATATCCCCAGCTGCTGGTGGGGGCGATACAGGGAATACGGCCGTTTGGACGCTGGCAGTCGGCAAGATCATCCAGCCACTTCACATAAGCTTCCTGCATTGCAAAATTAAACAGCGCCTGCTCGCAGGATAGATGAGCGTCTCCGGTCCAGCCGTTTTTTTCCCGGTGCGGACAGTCGGTGGGAATGTGATGAAAATTGGTTAAGGTGGAGCGGCGCACGGCCTCTTGAATTTTAGCAATTTGGGGATTGTCACATACCAGCCCCCCGGCGTCGGGCAAATCGGTATGGAAGCAGCGGGCCACTACCTCAATGGTTTCATAATCTCCATAGATTCGCGCATAACGGAACCCGTTGTAGCTGAATTCGCTGTGCCATACCTCTGTTCCCTGTCCTGACAGAATGTACTCATCACACTGAAAACGTTCGTCATACACATGCTGCTTGTATCTTTCCAGGTCCGGGGTTCCCGTGGCCCGCAGCAGCTCGAAATATTGAATCGCTACCTTGTTTCCTTTTTTGCCTGTTACCCTGATCTCCACATTTCCCGAAAGGTTGACGCCAAAATCGTAGATAACCGGCAATGGACCGGGGATAATCGCCACCGGCTTGATAATGCCGCTCACTCTTATGGGCGGGATCCGCTGCTCCTCCATCACACCGCCGGGAGCGGGTGCAATGGAAGCCTGCTCCCATCCTTCGATCCGGTATCCCCCGTCAAAGGTTTCTCCGCACCGCAGGGAATTGAACACGGTACCGCTTCGGGCGCATTCCCAGCTTGTATCGGAGACGAGGAATAGCTCCTCATCGATATATAGCTCTGCAATCATCTTGGGCTGAGCGCGCCAAACCGCATGTTCAAATTGCCAGGCGGAGGCCTGCATTTCGTTATACCAGCCGTTTCCCAATGTAACTTCGATTTCATTGGAGCCTTGCGCCGCATACTCGCTTACATTGTAAACATTATACAAAACCCGTTTGTCATAGGCGGTAAAAGCAGGCTGCATAATCTCGTCGCCTACACGTCGGCCGTTAATGTCCATCACATAGAAGCCAAGTCCGCATATGCGGATTTGAGCGTCTTTTACGCCGCTTGGCAATTGGAATCTCTTTCTGAATACCGGCGCAGCATGGCCGGGGCATCCGGCGAAGGTAATCCATTGGGCTTTCCACTCAGACTTCAATTTCATTCCTTCACATTCTCTCATGGATTTTATTTGCTAGGGCGTGCTCCCGGTATTCCGAAGGGGTAAGGACCGTCAGCTTTTTGAAAATCCGGATAAAGGTGTTCACATTGCTGTAGCCCACCGCCTCGGCGATATCTCTTATCTTCGCGTCGGTTTCCACCAGCAGCCGTCTGGCCTGGATCATCCGTAAATTCATCAGGTAATCGATAAAATTGCTCTCCGTTTGCTCCTTAAACAGCTTGCTTAAATGGGACACGCTCACATGGTATTCATCCGCCAGCATGTTCAGGGACAGGTCGGCTCTGCTGAAATTGGCATGGATATAGTCCAGCACCTTTAGCACCAGATCATTCTTCTCCCGGCTGCTTCGTTTGTGCCGAATCTGCTCCATGCACTCCCGTAACGTGGACAGGATAAAGCCCTTCATATCCTCCAGATTGTCGTGCTGGTTCAAGGAATCCCGCATCTCCTGGGGCAGGCGGAACTGCTCCGGCTCAATCCCCGCCTCTCCCGCCACTACGGCGGCCTTCATGAGACATTGCAGACTCATCTGCCGGATCAATTCGGGAGGCACGCCATATTGAGTGAAGGCATCGAACCAACGGTCTATCTGCGTCTTCAGCTTGTCCCCGTCCAGCAGCTTCAGGGAATCCATTATGCCGTCCGTCATCATCACCAGGCGGTAAAACGGGGCCGATTCCTCACTTTGCACATCGTCCTGGGTAATGACCGTATTCGTCCCCAGAATCAGCCGATAGGCCAGCACATTGCAGGCCTGCTTGAAGGATAAGTGGATCTCCCCCGGCGTTTCCGCCAGTCCGCCTACACCGATGGTCACAGTCCGCTTGAAGTTCTCCGCCACATAGTTCTTGATCAATTCCGCCACTACTCCAGCCCGCAGCTCGCCCTCCCCGTCGCCGTCCTGGAAGCTCATGAGAATGGCGCAGCGGCCGTTTTCCAGCTCAATGGCCACCCCTTTGCCCTCCGCCTGGATCAGCTCCTCGGCCACATTGCACAGGGCGTAGTTGTACAGATGGATATCCCGGGGCGTGAGCGGCTCATGACGCTGGTCAAATTCCGCCACCAGCACCACAAAGCGGTTCATATCCAGCTCCATCCCCAGCATGTCCATATACTGTCTGGTGTTGGAGATATTAATTTTGTAATCGGACAACAGCTCCATTACCAGCTGCCACTTCAGAATCGGCTTGGTGTCGCGGACCTGTTTCTGCAGCTGCTCGCTCTTCACCAGAATATCCTCGAACCGGGATTCCAGCAGCTTCAGACCATCCCCTCCAGCATCCCCGGCAGGGTGGGGAGCCAGCGCATTCAGCTTGGCCGTGATGGTCTCCATAAACCGGTCCAGCGGCTTGAAGGTCCATCTGCCTACAGCAAAAGCCAGCACAGCCGCCAGAAGGAGGATCAGGGCCGACAAAACGGTGAGCGTATTGCGAATCACAATCAGGGGTTTGTTCAGCTCAATCTCCGAGACGACCCGCACAATTCTCCAGCCCGTATACGGATTCACCTTGTAGAAAACAGTAGAGGCCTTATTGTCCACTGTGGCCTTGAAGTAACCCGACTTTTTATCCATCGCTGCTATCTCCGCCACGAAGGGGGTGGAGCCCCAGCTTTCTCCCAGCGAGGATTCGTCGGGATGAATCACCACCACGCCATCCTTGTCCAGCACCAGGTTTATTCCCTGAGCATCCTGCTCGTGGTGAATCAGGGGCAATAAAAGCTCCGCCTTCAAATTGAAGGCCACGGCACCCTTGCGGTAGCCGGAGGAATGAATCATCGGATAGGTTCGGACGAAGGTCACCACATTGCGGTAAATGGGAAAGTTGGAGTTTCGGAGCAGCACCTTGCGGCTGCCCAGCCAGTCGGAATAACCGTCAAATTGGCTGAACCTGGCGATCCAGGCGTAATCCTTCACCCGCAGCTCCTCCGTGAGAATATCCCCGGACACCAGCCGGTCCTGGGAGTAGGAGTACATGTCCACGGAGAACAAATATTCGTCACTATGGATAAGCCTGTCAATATGGCTGCCTACTCGGTAATCATTGTCCGTCCGTTCTCCCTGCGGCAGATCGTCATCAAAGAACTTTCTTACCTCTTCATACTGGATCAATTGGAGGGCTTCATTATCCACATTCTTCAGCACCAGCTCCAGCTTCTGCTCCATATGCTCCAGCAGCTCCACATTGGTGCGGATCAAGCGGTCCTTCAGATCCTCGGTAAAGATCAGATAAAACAGCACCGCCGATACGGTTATGATCAGGAACAGAAACATGATCAGGCCTGTGATCACTTTTTTCATCCACCGGTTCTCTGCACTGCTTACGCTTCTGTTCATGCCTCTGTTCCCTTCATGTGCGTAATTGGCGGTGACTGTACATTATTTGAAGCTGGCTTTGTTCGCTTCATACCATTCCTGGGCCATGGCTTCCACCTTCTCGCCGCCCAGGCGCTTCCATTCCTTGCGGATTTCCTCCAGCCCCCAGGAAGCCGTGTATTGGCTGCCCTGCATAGCCACCTTGGCGCGTACCCCTTCAATAAAGGGCTTGAGGGCAGCCTGAATATCGTTCAGCTCCGTGAAATTGGGCTGATAGGGAATATCCCGGCGGAAGGCATTCTTGGTGGCCGTCTCCAGCCCCTTCTTGCTCAGCGCAGCCAGCCGTTGGGAGGTCTCATCCGGCGCAGCCTTCACCAGCAGATCGGCAGGAGAGAACTTTACATTCCGCAGGAACCCGTATTCCCCGGCATAAGCTACTTCCTTCTTGTACTTATCCGCATCCAGCTGCTGGGCCACTCCGTTCACATTCTTGTAGTGGACCCCTTCCGTACCGTTAACCAAGGTCATCCAGCCTTTGTCCACCAGCCAGTCCAGATACTCTACAGCCGCCTTGGGATTCTGCATTTCCTTATTGAACGCTACAAAAATGAAGGGCGCAGTCTCTTGGTACAGTCCAAACTTGCCGTTTTTGGTGGAAACCGGCTCCAGCGGCACAGGGTTGGCGCCGGGCACATTCTTCCACATATCCCGGATATGGACCTCCATGGCGCCGCTTCCCCAACTGGCCATATAGATGCCTGCTTTGCCAGTGGTCCAGAGCTGGTTGGCCCGCTGGAAGTTCTTGTCCGTGAGATATTCCTTGTCCACCAGCCCGGCCTCGTACATTTGCTTCTCCACAGCCAGCGTATCGCCGAAGCGGTCGAGGGTGGCGCCGTACTTCATTTTGCCGTTCTCCAGATACCACTGGCTGTTGATGGCGGCATTCATGGCGGAGTAAGCGTCAAAGGTAGTGCTGCCCACCAGAGGGGTTGTATCCGCTTTGCCGTTGCCGTCCGGGTCCTGATCCTTGAAGGCCTTGGCTACCGTGATCAATTCATCCATGGTGGTTGGCGTTTTCAGACCCAGCTTATCCAGCCAATCCTGCCTGATCCACATGCCGTGGTTAGCGATGGAATCCAGAGTTCGTTCCGTGGCGACGGCATACATTTTGCCCTCGAAGGTCAGGTACGGCTTCAACTCGGGGTGCTCCTGCAAATATTTTTTATAGGAGGTGCTGTATTTCTCAATATATGAATCTACCGGCTGGATGGCTCCCTGGGTAATCAGCTTGCCAATATAGTTGCGGTCATACTCCCAGATCAGATCCGGCGCCTGCTTGGAGGCAATCAGCACGTTCAGCTTGTCCTGAGCCTGGTTGCGGGGAACGGGAACCACCTTCACGTCAAAGCCGGACTGCTCGCGAATCCATTTGACCCAACGGTTGTTTTCGTAGGTGCCTTCGTCGCTGGAAACCGAACCTCTGTCGAACATGGAGAAGCTGACGGCCTTGGGCAGGCTGGCATACGGATCAGCCGCGGTTCCTGCAGGCGATGGAGCTGCCTCCCCTGTCCCCTTGTCCGAGCATCCCGCCAATACCGCTCCGGCCAGCACGCATAAGGCAGCCGCTGAAGCAACCTTCTTTTTGTTTTGTCTGGTTTTCATGTGTAGACCTCCTGATTTCATTATAATATATCAAGACTATGCAAACAGTCTCCGATATCAGCCTTTGACAGAGCCTAACAGGACTCCCTTTACAAAGTGCTTCTGCAGCAGCGGGTACACACACAGAATGGGCATGATGGAGAATACGATGGAGGCCGCCCGCACTCCCTCCGGGGTGATCATCCGTTCCGAGACGCCCTCACCGCTCCTCAGCATCTCCGGGCTGACCAGATCGATCATCTGGTACAGCTTGACCATCAGGGACATCTTGTCAGTGCTGCGGATGTAAATCAGCACATTCATGTAGGAGTTCCACCAGCCCACCGCATAAAACAAGGTCAGCGCCGCAATGACCGGCATGGACAGCGGGAGAATGATCCGGAACAGCACTACCCATTCGTTGGCCCCGTCCATGGCCGCCGATTCCTCTACCTCCGCAGGCAGCCCCTCGAAGAAGGATTTCATGACGAACATGTTATAGACGCTGACCAGGGCAGGCAGCCAGATAGCCCAATAGGTGTTTACCAGCCCCAGGCTGTTGATGAGCAGGAAGTGGGGAATCATTCCGCCGCCGAACAGCATGGTGAACAGCACGCCCTGCAGCAAAACGCTTCTGCCCTTCAGCCTGGGCTTGGATAAGGGATACGCGGCCAGAACGGTAAACACCATATTGAGCAAAGTGCCTACAACTGTAATCAGGATCGTGTTCTTCATGGCCACAATCAGTTGTCCGTCGTCGATCAGGTTCCGGTACGTCTCCGTGTTGAAATCCACCGGCCACAGGAATACCTCCCCTGCGGAGATTGCCCTGCTGCCGCTGAAGGAGGTGGCGATAATATTCAGGAACGGGAATACAGTTGCAGCGGCGAATAGCGCCAGTAGGATGTTATTAAGCCAATAGAACAGGCTCGTTTTGCTGAAGCCTTTTGTCCTCATGGGACCATCACCCCCTTTTTTTGTCCGGGCTACCACAGCCCGCGTTCTCCCATAGCTTTGATCAGCCCGTTGACACTGACCACCAGAACCAGCGCTACCACCGACTGGAACAGGCCAAGCGCCGTGGTGTAGCTGTATTGCAGATTCTCGATTCCGCGGGTGTACACATACGTGCTAATGACCTCCGCTACCTGGTTAACGGCGGGGTTCTTCATGGTGAACACCTGCTCGAAGCCCACATCCATCATTTTTCCCACCTGCAGGATCAGCAGAATCGCTGCGGTACTGCGGATGCCGGGCAGGGTCACATGCCAGATTTGCCGGAGCTTGCTGGCCCCGTCGATCTTGGCGGCTTCATAAAGTGTGGGATCAATTCCTGCCATAGCGGCCATGTAGAGGATGGTGCCGAAGCCTGCTTCCTTCCAGATGCCCGACACTACAAAGGAGACGGGCCACCAGAAGGAGCTGGCCATAAAGTAGATCGGCTCCATCCCGAAGAGCTTCAGCACCGTGTTGACGATTCCTGTGGAGGGAGACAGCATGGCGATGACTATGGTGCCCAGCACCACCCAGGAAATAAAGTGGGGGATATAGAGCAGATTCTGGAGCACCCGCTTGTAGCCGTTTCCGCGCACCTCATTCAGGAGGACAGCGAGGATAATGGGCACCGGGAAGGCAAACACCAGATTGTACAGATTGAGCAGCAGGGTATTGCGCAGCACAATGTAAAAGTCGCTGCTGGAGAACAGCCGCCGGAAGTGCTCCAGTCCGGCCCAGCTGCTTCCCCAAATGCCCTCGGTCAGACGGTAGTTCTTAAAGGCGATGATTTCTCCGAAGAGGGGGGCGTACTTGAACAGCAGAAAATATACGGCCACCGGTACAAGCATCAGGTACAAATATTTGTCCCGCAGGATATGCTTTCTCCACCCCTGCCTGGGACGGGCGGAGGCCAGGGCAGCTTGAGCAGGCTGCGGGTGCGGGTATGTTCCTTGGGATTGCCGCAAGGGAATCTCTCCTTTCGTATGCTGTTGAATCTGCCCTAACGGTAACATGCGGCAAGAGGAACCGAAATCGCTACCTTTTGCTTCCGTATCTTTTTTCGGGGGGGTTTTGATCTTTACTTTTTGTGATGGTTTTTACTTTTTGGGAAATGAGGCGGTGTCCGCCGCTCAAGCTGCCACAAAAAGGCTCAACAACCGTAAAAAACCGATCGTTGAGCCTTCTGATGTGACAGGGAAAGGCATCTCTGCGTCGAAGACGGCACAGTGACTTTAAAGGCCGGGAGTCTGGACCAGCAGCAAATCTCCAAAAGCATCCGGGTTCTTGGACGAGCCAATCCCACTCATATACTCCATCCAGCCCCGTCTGCCGGAGCCGTCGTCATCATTAATCAGCAGGGAAAATCCGAAGTCCGCTCCCGGAGCCGCCGTGACTCCGGCTGGCAGAAGCGCGCTCCACGGAATCGCCATTTCGTAGGTGGTTGTGCCGCTGCCGTCATCCCGGTTAACCGCAAATTGCGCATTACCAAGGCCTGCCACTCCTGCCGCGGCCATCCAGCGCCACTGAATGACGCTGGCGTTATACCGGTTCAGCGCCACGCCGATTTCATTATACCCAAGCACGGGCAATTCCGACTTTCTGCCGGGGTTGAGGGCGAACTGGATGCTATCACCCTTCCACATATCGCTGCCTGTGCCATTTTGCACATGGGCATTATCCTTGACTGCAACGGCAAGGTAGAACCGGTCCTCATCCCACTGCACATATCCGGTGCCGCTTAGATCAGAGACTCCGCCCCAGCCACTCATCTGCACCTGTGCAGCCTGATCGATGGAGAAGGGTATCGCTCCGGACCATTCGCCTTGGGTCAAAGTCCCGTCAATGACCGGTGGCTGAGCGGTTTCCGAGGCGGCGAGAAAGCTGATCCGGCGGTCTACAACAGCAGCAGCCCCATTGCTCAGGGTGGTTTTAATCTTCAAATCATACAGCTTTCCCTCCGGAGCTCCCGGAAACTCAAATGAAACCGTTGCCGAATCATTGGCCGCAATGGTAAACGGCTTTTCTGCGCTGCCCTGCTCCCAAGGGAAGGAACCCAGTATCTGCAGCACGCCGGACAGCGCTGTGTCTAAATGATTGCTGACAGCAATATTCACATTCCATTGCTTTCCTGCTGCTGTTTCCGTCAGCTGCGGAAGCACCTGGATATGGTATGGGTCCTTCACCTCGATGCTCTGGGCGAAATTCCCCTCCACATAGACAGACTCCTCCGACACCGGCAGGGTCATCGTTCCATCCGCCGCCGCAGTCAAGCTGCTGCCATTACCGAACATATCGAAGGAAATGGCGCTGGCGGTCCCGAGATGCAGCAGGAGGCTTTTGGAATCCTTTTTGCTCCACAGCACCAGCACATCCTTGTCGTCCGCGCTGCGGTGGAAGCGGTACGCCTGCACCTGGTCCCCCGCAGGATAGGCATCCACATAATCCGCTCCCGCAAGCTTGCCGGTCAGGGTGCGGTAAGCCGCATAATTGGCTTTGGCGGACCAGGGCACTGCCTCATGATCCCCTCTGACCAGGCCAAAATGACCCTCAAGACTTGTCTCCGGCTTGTAATCGTTTTTGAAATCATACCAAAATACCTTCTCCGCAAGCCCGCTGCTTAATGCCAGCGTATACGCCCTGACAGCATAGGCCCCCGACGCCCGCTCGCTTACGCCGCGGGAGATGACCTCACTGGTAGGCCAGCCTATTTCGGTCACCCAGATGGGCTTGGGAGGGCCATAAGGCTGGAACAGTGCGTTAATCGATTGCAGACCGGCGGTGAATCCTCCGTCATCCGGGTTAACGGGATAGGTATAGGGATGAATGGAGACGGCATCCATATAACTGTAGCCGCCGGCCGCCAATACCCTCCCGATCCATTCGGTATCCGCGCCGGAGGTTGTACAGCCAATGACCACGGCATCGGGATTGGCCGCCTTGATGGCGGTGTATGCTGCTTGAAGCACCTTTGCATATGCCTCCGGGGGAAGCCGGTCAGGGTTGCCGCCTCCGATATTCCATTCGTTCCAGATTTCAAAATGATCCACCTTGCCCTTAAAATGCCCGGCCAGCTCCCCGGCGTAATGGGCATAGGCGGCAATTGCCTCATCGGTGTAGGGCGCATTTCCCCCGTCATAAAACGGGTTGCCGTAGTCGACAATCAACAAGGGGCTGAGGCCCTTGGACAAGGCTGTATCGACAAACATATCCCAGGAAGCCGGGATGCTGATTTGCCCCTGGACGGTTTCCGCGTTTGCCCAGCGGGCATCCTCCCTCACCCACTTGATGCCCGTCTGAGCGATCAGAGAAAGATACGTATCCACCAGGCTTGCATCCGTTTTGCCCATCAGATGGATGGCCGTGCCGAATATATTGTCTTGTGCGCCTCCCGGCGAAGCTGCCACCCGGCTGAAGGGGAATTGCCCCTCCTCGTCGATATTCCCGCTGTCCCCTGTGGCCTGGACCTCCAGAGTATATAGGCCATACGCCGCTGCTATGGATGAAACATCCACCCCCTGGCTGAACACCGCTCCCGCTGCCACATTGGCATCAAGGCTCCCGGTTGTGAGCAGGACGCCGCCGTTTTCCTTTACCCCGTAGACCACATGAACAACCTTGTCCCAAGCCGTGGAGTTTTTCATGGTCAGGTTCAATACAGCCGGTTCATTGCCGGAAAAAATATTGCCCGTCGGACCGCTAACCTCCATAATGAGATCCTTCAGCTTAAAGGTAATATCGTCAAACCAGGCTGTGCCCGTGACATTCCCATCCAGCCGGACATAGATTCTGATGTACGCGGTGCCGGGCACAAGATGGGCGACCTCCGCCATATATGCCGTCCAATCCTGGCTGCCTCCCGTTTTCAGCAGCTTCATGTTGTTGCTGTACCAGCCCAGGGAATTTTTATTGGCGTCGGCCATTAAAATGTTGATGCTTGCCGCCTCCGGCGTAGATACATTAGCTGTTTTGATCCAGCCGGACAACTCATAAACCTCGTCAGCATGGACGGGGATCAAGCCGCTGCCCAGATATTGTCCCGTTGCCGAGCCTGTTATGCTGGCGCTCTGGTTTCCGCTGTGCTTCACCGCCGTATCAAGGGCTGATCCCGCTTTGGTGCCCCAGAGCCCGGACTCAAAGCCGCCGTTTGGCAGCAGATTGTCGGATAGCTTCACGGCAATGTCGTCAAACCAGATTGTCCCTGTGACATTCCCGTCCAACCGGACGTAGATCCTGATGTAGGCGGTTCCATTTGTGAATGAGCTAAATTCCGACGTATGCTTCGTCCATTCCTGGCTGCCTCCGGTTTTAACCAGCTTCATGGTATTGTTGTACCAGCCCAAAGCGTTGTTGTTTCCATCCACCATCAGAATGTTTACACTCGCGGCATCTGGGGCAGATATGTCGGTTGTTCTGATCCAGGCAGACAGCTCATACACTTCATCCGCTTGAACAGGGATCAGTCCGCTGCCCAGATATTGTCCCGTTGCCGTGCCTGTCATACTGGCGCTCTGATTTCCGCTGTGCTTCACCGCGGTATCAAGGGCCGACCCTGCCTTTGTCCCCCATAATCCGGACTCAAAGCCGCCGTTCGCCAGCAGATTGTTCTCTTCCTGTGCACTGGCAGGCAAGCTGCCGGGAAGAAGGAGACTGATAAGAAATACGATTACCATAAAAGCCGCTGCACCACTTCGCTTACTCCTGGACATTATGAATACCCCTTTCATCATTTTATGGCAGCCCCGATAGGCTGCTGCCCTAACGTACCACGCGGCAACTGGATGTGAAATCACTACCTTTTGCTCCCGTATATATTTTTGGTGCATGTTTATCTTTATTTTTTGTGATGGTTATGATCTTTTGGCAAGATTCGTGAACAGCCCCTTGGCCGCTCCCCAACCCCCATATTGCCCGTATGGCAGGCATCCATTTTTTGCTATAATGAGAGAAATCGAGTGGAGCACGGCTAAAGGGAGCATGAGTATGGAAGAAATTCAAGGTGATCTGATTACAACCGAAACTCTTGTTGAGGATCTGGAGCAGCTGGGGGTCCGGCCGGGGATGACGCTGTTGGTCCACTCCTCTATGAAAGCCCTGGGCGGCTGGGTAGCGGGAGGCCCGGCGGCGGTGATTCTGGCCCTGGAGGCCGCCCTTGGCCCCTCCGGTACGCTGGTGATGCCCACCCATACCGGAGAGCTGACCGATCCTGCCGGATGGCGCTGTCCCCCTGTAAGGGAAGCCTGGTGGGAGCCCATCCGCCGGGCTATGCCCCCTTACGACCCGGATCTTTCCCTTACCTACAAAATGGGCGCTATCCCGGAATGCTTCCGCAAGCAAAAGGGTGTCCTCCGAAGCAGCCATCCGCATCTGTCCTTCGCCGCCTGGGGGCAACATGCTGCAGAGGTGACCGGCCACCACAGCCTGGATTACGGCTTGGGTGAAGATTCCCCCCTTGCCCGCATTTACGGCCTGGGAGGCCATATCCTGCTTCTGGGGGTGGGCCACGGCAACAACACCTCCCTGCACCTGGCGGAAGCCCGCTCCCGGTACCGGGCAACTGCCGTCGTTCACAATAAAGCGCCTATGCTGGTGAATGGGGTCCGCCAGTGGGTGACGTTCCTCGATGTGGATTGGGATTCCTCGGATTTTGAGGCGCTGGGCAGCGACTATGAACGCGCAGGCGGGGCCGTCTGCAAAGGCAGGATTGCCCATGCCCCGGCCCTGCTTTTGCCACAGCGTCCATTGGTGGACTATGCGGTGGATTGGATCAATTTGAACCGGTCCGGTCCTGTGGACTAGGGCGTGTTTTACACGCCCTACAGTGGGAGTTGCTTTTCAGTCTTATAAAACAGAAAGAAGGATTGTTATGGAATCTACAAAGCACCCCGCTGCCGCAAGCGCACTGCCGTCTCAAGCTGTTATAGGCAATGGAAGAACCGCAGAGGTTATGGCAGTGGGCAATGACCGCATTATCAAACGTTTTCGAAACGGCTTCCCCTCTCATGCGGTCCGCGCAGAGTTTGCGGCAAGCGATTGGGTGTACCGCCAAGGGCTCTCTGTGCCGCGCGTCTTTGAGCTTATGGAGGATAAAGCCGGGCTGGCCATTGTGTTCCAGCGCATTCAGGGGCCTACCCTCATGAAACGGCTGCTTCTGCCCGGCCTCCAAAAACGGGGTGCCCGGCTGCTTGCAACCCTGCATGCCGAGATTCACCGTATTCCGACTGACGAAGCCTCGCCATTCCGCTCCATGAAGAATGCCCTCACCGCCTCCATCCGGGAAGCGCCAATCTTGACGGAAACGGAAAAAGAACGGATCATCCGCTATACGGAGGCTTTGCCAGAGGAAATGCGGCTGTGCCACGGGGATTTCCATCCGGATAATGTGCTTCTGGGAACCCAGCCTGTTATCATCGACTGGGCCACTGCCGTATCGGGCAGCCCTGCCGGGGATGCCGCAAGAACGGTGCTGATGCTGCAGTACGGCAGCCTGCCCGACGGGACCCCTCAATGGATCAACACCATCGTCGGACTGGTCCGCAAATGCCTAACCCGCACCTATCTGGAGCATTACCTGAAGCTCTCCGGATTAAGCCACGGGGATTTGGAGCAGTGGATGCTTCCCGTAGCTGCCGCCCGTCTGATCGAATGGCTGCCCCCGAAGGAAAAAACTCAGCTGGCCGGGCTGGTCCGCACACGTTTGAAGGAGTTGGAGGCGGCGGGAGGCTGACAGGTGTTATATATATTAGGCATCCCTACAACCAAAAAGGCAGCTGGCACCGGACATCCCCCGCACAGGGAAGCTCCGATCCAACCGCCTTTTTTTGCTGCACGCTTAATTGACACCAGCCTTTTCGGCCAGCCATTCGAATTGGAAATCCTCGTCGGCCAAGGGCTCCACCTTCAGTGCCTTAACGTAGCCATTGCCCTTTTTGGAGAAAAAGTCATGCTGCTTGGTCTGGGTCCGGATGCCGTTCTGGACGATAGCATTGATCTCCTCCTCCGGAAACGGCGCCTCCAGCCCCATGTTCATCATGGCCTTGTTGGCGTTGTAGCGCAGGAAGGTTTTGACCTCCTCCGTCAGCCCCAACGGGTCGTACAGCTCCTCCGTATACCGCTCCTCATTGGCATGCAGCTTCTGCAGCAGGTCCAAAAGCTCCGCCTTGGCCGACTCCTGCTCCCCGGCAGACAGCCCCGCGTAAATTTCCTGAGCTAACACACCCACATACAAACCGTGGATGCTTTCGTCCCGGAGAATCAGGTCGATGATCTCGCCGCTGGAGGTCATTTTGCCCTGGCCCGCCAGGTAGAGAGGATAGAAGAAGCCGCTGTAGAACAGGTAGCTCTCCAGGAGCACTGACGCGCCCATGGCCAAGTAGAGACCACGCGCATCAGTGATATTTTTGTAATAGGCCGAGATGGTTTCCGCCTTGTACTGGAGGCACGGATGCTGCTCCACCCACTCGAAGATGGCGTCAATTTCCTCATTGGAGGCCAAGGTGGTGAAGATGCTGCTGTAGGATTTGGCATGAATCTGCTCCATCATAGCCATAAAACCTAACACCGCCTTGCGCTGCAGCCCCTCCACATGCTCCAGAATCTGCGGCATGCCCACACCGCCCTGGACTGTATCCAGCAGGGTTAGCCCGCCCAGCACCTTCATATATAAATCCTGCTCCGGCTTTTTCAGCGTGATCCAGGACATTTTGTCATCGGACAGGGGAATCTCGTCGTCGGTCCAGAACTGCATAATATTCTGGCTCCAGAATACCTGGGTAAAATCATCATCCGGGCGGTTCCAGTTGACCGCTTTAATGGCGCACATGCTGCTTCCCCCTTTAATAAAATTGATATTTCCCTGCTCCGGTTTACGATAAGAGCTTACAGCGAAATCACTCGCAGCTCCTCACACCGAGCAGGCGATGCACTCCTCCACCGACAGCATGTTGGTGCGGGTGTAATAGAGAGACTTCAGACCGATCCGTGCGGCGTAAATATAGTACCGGGCCAGCTGCCGGGTCGAAATATCACTGTTCACATGCAGCACCGTAGAAATCCCCTGGTCCACATGGGCCTGGATTTCGGCGATCAGGTCCAGCACCTTGAACTGGTCCATCTGGTACGCCGACTTGTAATAGAAGATATTGTCCCGGGCCAAAAACGGCATCGGGTAATAGGTCGTCGAGTTGGCGTAGGTCCGGGTCTCAATGGGCGAGACAATGGGCATCACGCTGGAGGTGGCATTTTGCACATAGGAGATGCTCTGGGTCGGGGCAATGGCCAGCCGGTAGGCGTGGTACAGCCCATGGGTCCGCACCTGCTCCTGAAGCCGCCGCCAGTCCTCCGGGGCCGGGATGGGCATCTGACCGAACAGGGCTTTTACCTTAGCGTTGGTTGGCCGGTAGTCCGTCTCCAGGTACTTCTGGAAGTAGGCTCCCGTGGCATAATCCGACTGCTCGAAGCCCTGGAAGGTTTCCCCCTTCTCCCGGGCAATCTCCATGCTTTCGGCCAGCGAATAATAATTCAGCATCATAAAAAAAGTGCGGGCAAATTCCCGTGCATCAGCGCTTTCGTAGGCAATCCGGCTTTTGGCCAGGAAGCCGTGCAGGTTCATGGCTCCAAGACCGACGGAATGCAGCTCCCGGTTGGCTTTGACGATGCCGGGGGCATTGGCCACGGTGGTCATGTCGCTGACAGCGGTGAGGGCACGCATTCCCTCCCGGACGGAACGCTCCAGAAGCCCTGTTTCCATTACGTTGGCGATATTAAGGGAAGCCAAATTGCAGCTGATGTCCTTGCGGATCAAGTCAGGATGGCCGTAGTCGCCAATTTCCGTAACCTCCTGCAGCTGGAAGATCTCGGTGCAGAGGTTGGACATATTCACGGTGCCCAAGGCAGAGAGGGCGTGGCGGCGGTTGGCGTTGGACTTGTTCATGATATACGGATAGCCGGACTCCATTTGGGTAGCGGCGATCTTGATCAGCATTTCCCGGGCGGACATGATCCGCTTCTTTTTCACCCGGTCGTCGGCCAGAAGGGTTTCGTACATCTCATCCAGGTTCAGGTCATCCAGGTATTGGCCGTAGGCCTTGTAAACAGAGAAGGGGGCGAAGACATAAAGCGGCTCATCCGCCTCTGCCAGCTGATAGAGCTTATCCGGGACAATCAGACCGATGGAGAGAGTCTTCAGACGAATCTTCTCGTCGGCGTTGATTTTCTTGCTGTCCAGGAACTCCACTACGTCCCAGCCAAAAATATTATAATACGCCGCGCCGGAGCCCTTGCGCTGCCCCATCTGGTCGGCATAGGAGAAGGCATCCTCCATTAGCTTCAGGACGGGCATGATGCCCTTGGCTGCCCCTTCCACACCCTTGATGGGCTCGCCCCGGCTTCTCAGCTTGGACAGGTTCACGGCTACACCACCGCCGATTTTGGACAGCTGCATGCAGGTGCCCAGCACGTAGTTAATGGAGTTGAGGGAATCGTCCATTTCCAAAAGGAAGCAGGATACCATCTCGCCACGGCGTTTTTTGCCGGCGTTGAGGAAGGTGGGGGTAGCAGGCTGCAACCGCTGCTCCATCATGGAGGCGGTAAGCTGCAGGGCAAGCTCCTTGCTGCCCCTGCCCAGATAAAGGGCGACGATGGCTACCCGGTCCGGGTAATGCTCCAGATAGATGGAGCGGTCATCGGTGCGCAGGGCGTAATCTGTATAGAATTTGGATGCTGCCATGTAAGAGGGGAAGCGGAAGTCGTACCTGTGGGCCAGGGCGTAAACCTCCTCCACCTCTTGTTCGGAATAGTGGGCATACACATCCTCATAATAGTCGTTATCGATCATGTAGCGGACCTTTTCAGCAGTGGTGCTGAAAGTAATGCTTTTGGCCGCAGCCTCCTCCATAAAAGCATCGGCGGCTTCACGGTCCTTATCCAAACGGAAGAAGCCGTCGGCATCCCGCTGCATCAGCTGATTGTTCAACTCCAAATAGCGCATCTGGCTTCCGCCTCCTTAGTTCGTATGGGAGTGTGAGAAATATTCTCAGTCAAGGGTATGTTTGCAAACACATCCTAGGGTGTGACACTCCCCGGTTGTGGCTGGTTGGGGGAGGTATATTATGTAGGTGCAATATTGCGCCCAGTACCCAGTGTTTTTAATTTCATATGCTGGCCGCTGGAATATGGGCAGATTTATACGAAAATGCTGCGTCTGCCCCGGCATTTTCATTCCTGGCGATGGCCGCTGGGCTCTGGGCGATTTTAACGAATCTCACAGCGCTTATTTAGCGAAAAATCGGCTGTTTGCCAACGTAACGAATCTGAGCCACGCTATTGCTTACGTTCAGATTCTTTTCAGTGTCTTTGAGCCGGAATAAGGCGCCTCAGATTCGTTACAACCGCAAGAGGTGCCATATGAGCGAAATAGCGTGGCTGAGATTCGTTAAAAATCCATAACCCCGTTTTTCTGCCCACTATCCGCTCACTCCCTTTATACGAAAGTGCCGCGTCTGCCCGGCATTTTCATTCCTGGCGATGGCCGCTGGGCTATGTGCAGATTCTAACGGCGGTGAGCGCCGTTATTTCCGGGTTTTGGCCGCTTTGCAAATTGTAACGGCGGCCAGAGCCGCTATTTGGGCCAAAACACCTCCGGGAGGCCCGGATTTGGAGAAATAAGGGCTCCTGCTTCCGTTACAATTTCTGCTGCCCTGTTTTGGGGCAAATAAGGGCGCACACTTCCGTTAAAAATCCGGCGGTGTGCGGGACAGCCCAAATGCGGCGAAATCGCAGGCGGCCGGATCACCGCCACCGCCTACCCAAACTAACCCGTTTAAACCCGGCCCGTCTGCACGGTGCGCTGCACTCCTGCTGTTACCGCCAGCTGGTCCAGCTCCTGCAGGAACTGCACCGCCTCCTTGGCGGTGCCGGAGAGCTCGAAGCGGGCCAGCACCGGCACCCGGTACTGGGCGCCGATCCGGTCCGCCGCTTTGGCGAAGCCGTCCCCCCAGTTGCGGTTGCCGCTTGAAGCAACACCCGCCAGACGGTGGCCGTTCTTCTGAAGGAAACGCGCTGTGCTGTCCGGCACTTGGCCGAAGCCAGTGGTGTAGGTCACCAGCACGAAGGGCTCCTGGAGTTCCCCCGCCTCTGCCGCCGCTACAGCCCGCCGTCCCAAGCCGTTGACGAAACGCCGGACATTGCCGGTCCGGGAATCATATACGATCAGCATCGCTGTCCCTCCTCTTGATTAAGATATGTTTATCGGGATCTCCCCCAAAAGGTTTCGGATTCCGCTTCAGAGCTTCACGTCACTTTTGGGAGATCATTTATGCCGTAGATACGGCCAAAGTACCGACTACCGCTTCAGCAGAAACGGCCCGGCCTTGGCGCATGGATTCAACAGCGTCCAAAAACCGCTGGTTATCCGATCCCCGGAAGGGAAGGTCATAGGTGCGCCGCGCTTCAAGGAAGCGCCCGTCCATCAGATAGTCGCTGGCGGCTAGCAGCTCCCGCCATCCGGGATGGCGGTCCGCCTGGGCCAGCAGCGCCTCGAAGGTGTAGCCGGTGTAGGTAATCACTGACCGGCCCATAGCCTTCACACCACGGGCGAGACGGGCGAATTCCGCCGCCTGTCCGAAAGGCTCTCCGCCGCTTAACGTAATGCCGGCCAGCAGGGGATTCTCCCTGATCTCCGCCAGAATCGATTCCACAGAGCGGAGTGTGCCGCCCTCAAAGCTGTGGGTATGGGGATTATGGCAGCCCGGACAAGCGTGGGGGCAGCCCTGCCCGAATACGGTCATCCGGATGCCCGGCCCATCCACGATGGATTCCTGCACAATTCCTGCCAGCCGGAGCATGCCGATTTGCCTTTCCATTGGATTGCCCCCTTACAGATGCTTCACCCGGTCCCGTTCCTCGGCGCGCTTGGCGTCGTTGAAGCGGTCCAGGGTGCCCACCAGGTAGCCGGTAATCCGGCGGATCCGCTCGAACCCTACCGGACCCTCATGCTCACGCCGTCCGCAGCGCGGGCAGCGGTCGCCAATGACGCCGGTGTAGCCGCAGACCGGATCCCGGTCTACCGGGTGGTTCACCGAGCCGTAGCCGATGCCGGCATCCTTCATGGCCCGGATAACGGTTTCGAAGGCCGTCGGGTTATGCACCGGATCGCCGTCCAGCTCCACATAGGTGATGTGGCCCGCATTGGTAAACGCATGGTACGGCGCTTCCTTGCGGATCTTGGCAAAAGCGGTAATCCCGTGATACACCGGCACATGGAAGCTGTTGGTGTAATAATCCCGGTCGGTAACGCCGGGAATGGAGCCGTAGCGCTTGCGGTCCATCCGTACGAACCGGCCCGCCGTGCCTTCCGCCGGAGTGGCCAGCAGGGAGAAATTCATCCCGGTGCGCTCCGCCGTATCGTCCATTTTTTGGCGCATATGCTTGATGATCCGGATCCCCAGCTCCTGGGCCTCCTCGGATTCGCCGTGATGGCTGCCGATAAGGGCCTTCAGGCACTCCGCCAGCCCGATGAAGCCGGCGGACAAGGAGCCGTGTTTGATCACCTCGCGGATTTCATCGTCGGGGGAAAGCTTGTCGGAGTCGATCCAAACTCCCTGGCCCATCAGGAACGGGAAGTTCTTCACCCGTTTGCGTGCCTGAATTTCGTAACGCTCCAGCAGCTGCTCCGTGACCAGCTGCATCTTTTGCTCCAGAGCCGCCATAAAGCCCTCTACATCCCCACGGTGCTCCAAAGCCAAACGCGGCAGGTTGATGGTGGTGAAGCTCAGGTTCCCCCGGCCGAAGGTAATCTGACGGTCCTTGTCGTGGACATTGCTGATCACGCGGGTCCGGCAGCCCATATAGGCGATTTCGGTTTCGGGAGAGCCTTCCTTATAGAATTCCAGATTAAACGGTGCGTCCTGGAAGGAGAAATTCGGAAACAGCCGTTTGGCGCTGACCTGGCAGGCCCGCTGGAACAAATCGTAGTTGGGGTCCTCCGGATTGTAGTTAACCCCTTCCTTCACCCGGAAAATCTGGATCGGGAAGATCGGCGTTTCGCCGTTGCCCAATCCCCGTTCGGTGGCATGGAGAATGCCCATCACCACCAGCCGTCCCTCAGGGCTGGTATCTGTGCCGTAGTTAATGGAGCTGAAGGGAATCTGCGCTCCGGCACGGCTGTGCATGGTGTTCAGGTTATGAATCAGCGCCTCCATGGCCTGGTAGGTGCTGCGTTCAGTCTCCGCCATGGCCTGCCGGACTACCATTGCCTGAGCCTCGGCGGCTGCGGACGGGCTTCCCAGAAGCTCCGTCAGAAAGGCAAGCTCCCGCTCCGCCTCGGCTTCATTCCGGTTCATGCGGGGGAAAACCGCTCCGTCAGTGCCCCATGCTGTGAAGGCTTCAGCCAAGCGCTCCAGCCCCTGGGCATCCACACCCCAGCGCCATTCCAGGGCCTTCAGCAGGTTGCTGCGGTAGAGCCGGGCGTACGTCTTCGATACACCCTCGGCCAGCCCGTAATCGAAGTTGGGAATGCTTTGGCCGCCGTGCTGGTCGTTCTGGTTGGACTGGATGGCGATGCAGGCCAGGGCCGCATAGCTCTGGATATCGTTGGGCTCCCGGACCTGACCGTGCCCGGTGCCGAAGCCGTTCTTAAACAGCTTCTCGATGTCGATCTGGCAGCAGGTGGTGGTCAAGGTCAGAAAATCCAGGTCGTGAATATGCACATCCCCGTCCTTATGGGCGGCGGCATGCTCCGGCTTCAGCACAAACAGCTCATTAAACTGCTTCGCACCCTCCGAGCCGTATTTGAGCATGGTACCCATGGAGGTATTGCCGTCAATGTTGGCATTTTCCCGCTTGATCTCGCTGTTAGAGGCGTCCTGATAGGTAATCTCTTCGAACACCTTCATGAGGCGCGTGTCCATCTCCCGGATCCGCGAACGCTCCGCCCGGTAGAGGATGTAGGCCTTGGCCGTGTGGACCAGCCCTTCATTCATCAGAACCTCCTCCACGGTGTCCTGAATCTGCTCCACGAACGGAACGGCTGAGCCATCCTTCCCTTCCAGACTCTGCATCACCTTCATGGCCAAGCCCATCGCCTGCGCCGGATCGGCTTCCTTGGTGGCATAAGTGGCCTTCATGATTGCGTTGGTGATTTTGTCGATGGCGAACAGCGCCTCACGGCCGTCTCTTTTGCGAATAGTGGTAATCAAGCTCCAACATCTCCTAGTGTGATATGTAGTAGGAATAAACTGCCGTATAGGGGGAAATAAAGGCGCCCCCCGACTCCTTCTTGCCAAGAAGGTGACGAAAGACGCGCGAATACACTTCGGATGATGCAGCACATCCCGTCCGGAATGCCTGCAGGAAGTTCCTGGGTATTCGAACACCGCCCCATCCTCCGTGGGTTAAAAATGCTCATGATCAGGCAGGTCTCCTGGCTCCGGTGCATGAGCTCCGAGGACGCCTTCCCGGCAGTATGCCAGTGGCAAAAAGTCCAATCGGTTTAAGCACCGCTACAGTGGCGGGGACCGCGCCGGTTTGGCACCGGCTTCCCTCTTAGATCCGGAGAGCTTGCTAGTCTATACTTACCCTCCGAATACCTGATCAAAACTATATGTTGTGGTCACTTAACAAATTCTAATCAATATATAGGTGTATGTCAATGCACAATTCGTACTCCCGTCAAAAAGCCTACCTATGGACTATAGCAAATTCCGCGAGAATTGTCCTCCTCTTTTTTGGCCCGAAAGACGGTTTTGGGCCTCCTCCAGCCCCCTCCAACAAGGTCATTTCCAGCCCTGTTTCCGCTAAAATAAAGGCTTCGCGCAAGCATAAAGCGCTTCAAAAAACCGCCTGAATTTTTTTTGAACCGCCCCTGGTTTGAGGGAGCCCCCGCCTTAGGTCCAGTGCCAATTACCTGCCCGGGACGGTTTTGGCCGGACCTGTTTTCCATTACCATGAAGATATAAAGCACAGCAGCGTGAACCATCCTCCCCTTCAAAAATACATAAGAAGAATAAACCATCAAACCGCCGTCCGTGTTCTCCGGAACCGGGGGCGTAACGAAAGGAAGAATCCCTTATGACAGAAATGAAAAAAACAGGCCGCAATCCTGCCCGGACTGTCTCCCTTCTTCTTGCAGGCATACTGGGCGTGGCTTTGCTCAGCCAGTTCGGCGGCGTCATCGCTATCGCAGCGGCAGCAGGCGCTATCGCATACGGGCTGTCCCTGCTCCGAAATAAGAATCCGATGGAATTGGAGGCTTAATCATGAAGCTGGCACGTTCAAGAACGGATGCAAAACTGTTTGGGCTATGCGGAGGGATCGCAGCCAACCTGGGGATAAACTCCGCCTGGGTCCGGGCCTTTGTTACCGTTGGCATTATTTTTAGCGGCGGTATTCTTCTGCTGGTATATGTCATTGCGGCTATGCTGCTTCCCGTTGAAGATGCCATGCCCGCAGGTGCATACATGTATGTGCCCTCATCCCGGGCCTACGGCTTCGACGCCCCGGAGCCTGCACCGGCAGCGGTACCGGAGATTTCCTGGAGCAAGGAGAAGGAGATCCTGTCCAGGGAAATCCGGGAGCTCCGGAGCCGTCTGGAGGCGTTTGAGCAGGCGAAATAAACCGTCCAATAAGAGCCCTTTCATGCTTGCCGGCCAAGCGTGTGGAGGGTTCTTTTTGGCGTCTCGTGTTTCAATTGCCTGGCGTCTGCTTAGCAAGTAAAATAGAACTATCTACAGCCTGCAAAGGCAAGGAGGCGCCGATCATCCTATGAACCGAAGAAGCTTCGTCAAGTGGCTCCTGGCCGGCATTGCACTTGTGGCAGCATCCGGGTCGGTGTTTATGCGCAAGCTTTTGGACGGGGGAACACCTCCGCTCAGCGCTGCGGAGGCACCCACTCCCGAAGCAGCGGAGCCCTCTGCCGCGCCCACCTCTACCCCCACTCCCTCTTCCTCTCCCGCACCCGTGGAAAAAGGGAAGCTGTTGGCCACTGTGTTTTTGCTCAGCGACATCCACATGATCGACTCCCAGCCTGTTGTGGACAAGGTCCACACCGCCCTTAAGGATCTGACCTCCCTGAAGGAAACCTCCGACGCCATCGTGCTGGGCGGGGACCTGACCACCTACGCCCGTGAGCTGGATTACAAGCTGCTCCGGACCACCTTCAACCAATACAAGCTGCCGCCCATGTACGGCAATATGGGCAACCATGAATATTACGATATTTGGCTGACCAAGGAAGGCGCCTGGAGCACCGAATCGGTGCCCAACGGCAAAACCGACAAGGGCGCCAGGGACCGCTTCCAGAAGTTCATGGGGATGGATAAGCCTTATGCGGATGCCTGGGTGAACGGTGTGCACCTGATTATGGTTTCCCAGGATGCCTACGTCCAGGAGAGACCCGATGTCCAGGAGGGCGCCTGGTATTCCGATGAGCAGCTGGCTTGGCTGGAGAAGACGCTGAAGCCCCATGCAGACGGCAGCCCCGCCCTGGTCTTTATTCATCAGCCCCTGCCCGCTATAGGCTCTGAGGGAGGCAACCACCGGCTTATCCGCGCCACTGAGTTCCGTAAGCTTCTTCTGCCTTACCCCAATTTATTCGTCTTCTCCGGACATACCCATCAGGACCTGAATCTGCCCAACCGCTATACCAAGGAGAGCTTCCACTGGTTTATGAATGCTTCTGTCACCCGCACCCGCGGCGAGCTGTCCCAGGGACTGCTCATTCAGGTGTATGAAGGGGCGGTGGATATCAGAGGCCGGGAATTCTCCAAGCAGGAGTGGATAGCCGCCGCCGATTGGAGCATTCTGCTGGCCTAGGGTGTGTATGCGCCCGAATCCGCAGCAAGTGAATCCCGCACCTAAAGGAGGAACCGCAATGTACCCTTTGATTTACGCCCACCGCGGAGCATCCGGCCATGCACCGGAGAACACCATGGCGGCCTTCCGGCTGGCCGTGGAGGAAGGCGCCGAGGGCATCGAGCTGGACGTGCAGCTATCCGCAGACAGGCAGGTGGTGGTCATCCATGACGAAACCCTGGACCGGACCACGGACGGCTTGAGACCGGTAGGCAGCCAGACCTGGGAGGAGCTGCGCAGGCTGGACGCATCCTTCGGCCAGGAGGCGTACCGCGGCGAAGGCATCCCTCTGCTGGCCCAGGTGCTGGAGCTGTTGGCCCCTACGCAGCTGGAGCTGAACATTGAGCTGAAGAACGGCATTGTCCCATATGAGGGTATGGAAGAGCTCGTTGTACGGATGGTCCGGCAGTACGGCATGGAAAAGCGGATTGTGCTCTCCTCCTTTAACCATTACAGCATCGCGCGGCTGGCAGGAATGGCGCCGGATATGGAAACGGCGGTCCTGTACGCAGAAGGGCTGTACAGACCCTGGGAGTACGTCGCCTTCGTCGGTGCCCGCAGCCTTCACCCCCATTACCTGGCCGTCACTCCGGAAATCGTCATGAACGCCCATATGGCGGGAGTGAAGGTCCGACCCTGGACTGTAAACAGCGAGGAGGACTACCGGCGTATGGCCGCTGCCGGTGTGGACGCCGTTATCACCAATTACCCCGGCCGGTTCAAGGCCCTGCGGAGCTATATGTAGGCTGCTGGAGCCACTTTTATCAGACATGACCAAAAGCCCCCGGTTTTATAGACCCGGGGGCTTTCTTGATGGATAACGGATAATTAGTTCACTGTAACGTAAACATACGTTTTCTTTTTGGCAAAGGTGATGGTAACCGTAGCCTTGCCCTTGCCGATGGCGCGGATGACGCCGTCCTTCACGTCCACCACCTTGATGTTGGAGGTGGTCCACAGGCCCGCTACGGAGACATCCTCCTCCGTTTGGTCCGCATAGGTGGCGGTAGCCTTCACCTTCATGGTGGCGCCTACTGTCATGTTGACCAGAACATGGTCAGTCTGCAAATACTTCAGGGTGTCTACATTGACAGTGATGGAGACGCTTTTGCCCCCGAAGGTAGCCGTTACTGTCGTAGTGCCTGGTCCCATGCCGGTAATCAGGCCGTCTACCACGTCCGCCACATTGTAGGAGCCGGATTTCCACACTGCTGCAGTGGCATCCACATCCTTCTTCGAGTTGTCGGTCAGCTGCGAGCTCAGAGTGATTTTCACACTCTCTCCGGACTTAATGTTGATGACCCGCTTGCTTGCATTCAAGGCCTGGGCCACACCGATCTCCGCGGTGACAGAGACGGATTGGCCGCCGTACTTGGCGGTGATGGTCACCTTGCCACGGGCAACGGGCGTTACGACACCCTTGTCCACGGTAGCAATGGAGGCATTGCTGGTGCTCCATTCAGCCGTTGGCGCCACATTGGTGGTTTTGCCGTCCCGGTCCTTGGCTGTAAGCGCGATGCTCTTCACCTCGCCCAAATCAAAAACCAGAACTGTGGGACTTGCGGTCAGGGTTTGAGCGGTATCCACCTGCACGTCGAACTCGCAGGTTTTGCCCCCGAAGGTGGCGGTAACGGTAGCCGTCCCCGATGCAACAGCAACCAGATGGCCGTTTTCATCAATCGTAACTGCCTTGGCATTGCTGCTGGTCCACACCGCTTCTCCGGTCACATCCTTTTTGATGCTGTCGGTAAAGGTGGCAGCAACCTTCAGGTCCCGGGTATCCCCCTTGGCTAAGGTCAGCTTCTGTTCGTTCGTGGTGGTCAGGCTCTTCAGCACGCCGACAGAGACGGTCACCGTTGCTTTGCGGGTGCCGTATTCCGCTGTAATCGTTGCGACCCCCGTGTCGATACCCGACACAATTCCCTTGGTCACATCGGCTATAGCGGCATCGCTGGTGCTCCATTTGGCCAAGCTGGTCACATCCGTCTGGGTACCGTCGCTGAACAATGCCTCCAGCTTCAGGCTTTCTGTGCTGCCGATCTGGAAGTTCACCTTGGTGGCGCTGAGCAACAGCTTGGTGGGTACATCCACCGACAAGGCGATCTTGACGCTTTTGCCACCATAAGTGGCGGTAATTTCTGTTTTGCCGGCTTTATAGGTGGTAACGGCGCCCTTCTGGACATAAGCGATGGTGGAATCTGCTGTGGCCCATTCCGCTTTTTCCGTTACATCCTCGGTTTTGCCGTCGGCATAGGTGGCAGTCAGCTTCAACTGGCCGGTTTGATTAGCCTGGAGGAATAGCTCCTCCTTATCCACGGTCAACAGCCGGGCTACTCCCACATCCACCGTCACAGATACGGTTTTGTCCACATAGGTGGCGGTAATAGTGGCTTCACCTGTGCCGTTGGCAATAATTTTGCCCTTGGTTACTGTAGCTACTGCAGGATCGCTGGTGGTCCAGGTTGCCCGGGAGGCCAGCTCCTTGTCCGTGGTTCCATCTGCATAGGTGGCGGTGAGAATCAGGTCCTCGGAGGCATCCTTCTTTAGGAAGAGACTGGTTTTGTTCAGGCTCAGCTTTACCGCCAGGTCCACGTCCACCCGGATGGTGGTGGTTTTGGTGCCGTAGGTAGCCGTAATCTGGGTTTGGCCGGAGCCGTAGCCCTTGACCTCTCCCTTGATGACATCGGCAATATCCGGGTCCTTGGATTCCCATTCTGCCAGATTGGTGACATCCGTTGTGCTGCCATCCGGATAGGTGGCGGTCAGCGTAAGCTTCTCGCTCTGCTTCAAGAGAAGAGACAGCTCCCGTTTGTTGGAATCAATCCGCTTCACAATCTCAACATCGACAGGGATGGAAACGGACTGGCCATTGTATGCTGCCGTGACCACAGCCCGGCCTGAATTCTGGCCTTTGATCAAGCCGTTGACTACTGTTGCAACGGAGCTGGAATCGCTGTTCCATTCCGCCTTTTTGGTTACGTCCTCGGTGGTTCCATCATCGTAATAAGCGGTCAGGGTAACCTGTTCGTCTTCCCCCTTGCGCAAATCTACGGTCTGCTTGTCCTTCACCAGCGTGCGCACACGCTTCACAACGGTTACATTCACCACTACGGTCTGTCCCAGGTATGTGGCGGTGATAACTGCCTTGCCCTCGGACTTGGCCGAAATAGTCCCTGCATAAACCGAAGCCACTGCGGGAGAACCCGAATTCCATTCGGTCTTAACCGTTACGGTAGAGGTGGAGCCGTTGACAAAAACGGCGGTAGCCGTCAGCGCGGCGGTGCTGCCCACTTCCATAGTCAATTCATTTTTGTTCAGCACAAGGCTGGAAATTTCCTCTGATGTAGTGGCAGCCACTGCGGCTGTCGCACCAAGGCCGATAGTATTGGTTATAAGGGCAAGTAACAGCATAACCAGCATGACCCGTTTCAATTGCATGAATTCATCTTCCTTTCGTCATCGTGTTGCAGTAACCGGCATATTTCCACATCTTTCTTTATCGGAATCCGGCTGGCCCCGGATTAGACTTTTTACACATCTTTTACAAAGCTGAACGAAAAAAACGGCGACCCGCCGGAACGGACTTACCGGTAAAGCACAAGCTCCTCCAGCTGCTTGCGCACCTTGGCTGCGGGAGCATCGAGCGGATATCCAAGGGTGTAAACGCCACCGGCTCCAGCTCCTTATCCAGCCCGAGGATTGGCTGCGGTAGGCGCCAGCCGGGCGGCTTCCAGGATCGCAGCCAGCTTCTCCTCCTCCACCGGGTCCCCCTTATAGGCGCGGCAGCTGTAACGGTTTCGGAACACTTCTAATATACTGCACACTAGAATCCCTCCATGCTGCGAATACATATCCCGACGGGTCTGCGGCTGTACCGCTCTCACCGGCCAATCTCAATACGGGGTATAGAAGTTTTCCGTATAATAAACGCCGAATTTGCCTCCAAATGCCACTCCCGCTCCAAAATGGGTATTGCTCCCGAGAAGATTCTCCCTGTGGCCGGTAGTGGAATTCAGCCAGCCGTAATGGGCCGCCAGCGCATCCGTCTGGCCTGCTGCAATATTCTCGGCGAAGAGGCTGTAAGACAGCCCCGCATCCTCCGCACGGTCCCAAGGCATACGTCCGCTCCGGTCGTCATGGGCAAAATATCCGTTGGACTGCATGTCGGAGCTGTGGGCTCGGGCTACCGCCGCCGCCGTATCGTTCCATAATAAAGCGGAAAGTCCGCGCTTTACCCGTTCGGCATTGGCCAGATCCAGAGTTTCCCGCTCGAAGGCCTCCCGGAGGAGGTCCCCGGATTGCCCGCTCCGTGAGGCAGCCTGCTCCTCCTCTGTCTTGGCAACCAGCTTCATCCCGCTGATTTGCCCCTCATTCTGCAGGTCGTAATAGAAGGTAACATAAGTGCCGTCCCGCTCAAACACCTGGGAGTAGCCTGAATTTTGCAGGGAATACCACGTATTCCCCTTCCATATACGCGAAAGGGGCTCCCCCCACTTGCCCGTTACCTGGGTCTTGCTGCTGTTGGCGCTTACTCCGCCGGGGGCCAGCCAATCGGTTCCCGAGGTGTACAGCCCGGCTACCGTTCCGTCCCGGAGGCCAACCAGGGTATACTGCCGGAGATCCCGGCTGAAGACCTGCCATTCAAACCCGTAAATACTGGCATCCTTGCGGTCGGGTTCTCCCAATACGGCCTGTACATAGGCAGCCGAATCCCCCAGGGAAATCCCTCTTGCCTGCAGGCCGCTTTGCAGTCCTGCGGGTGCTTCCGGAGCAGCCTTCAGCACCAGTCCCTGCTCCTTGGCATTGCGCAGGAATTGAACCGCCTCCGCCCGGGTCAAGGACTCTCCGGAAGCATACCCCTCCACGGAAGCTGCATATTTGCCCTGAGATAAGCCTTGATCCAGAAGGTACTGGACCGCCTCTGTCAGGGGCAGCGACTGTCCCTGGGCAGACGCCATCAGACGGGCTACATGCCCGCGGTTATAAGAATCGGCACCAGAGGCTTGAGTTAGCATCCAATGCTTCTTTTGTGCATACACATAATATGGCTTGTACCAAGGCTCACTCGCACTCGCCGAAACCTCCCCTGGCCCAAGGGTTCTGATCAGCATAGCAAGAAATTCCGGCTCGGAAACCTTGCCGTCCGGCTGGAAAGCCCCATTTTCATACCCGTCGGCAATGCCGTGGGAGGATGCCCACTCAATGGTCTGGCGGGCCCAATGCTGCTTGATATCGGTAAAAGTACCGTTATTCGTTCCTGCGGCACCTGCATGGGTTGGCGTTAGGAGCATGATGGCACAAAGGGTAAGTGCCGTTTTGGCTGCGATGGCTTTGAAGCGGATGGACATTTGCGGCACTCCTTTAATTTTTTGGGCTTCTTCTATATTAGTATATCGGTTCATAGAGTGAATAGGAACTTTTGTCGGAAAAGTTCAACAAATTTTTACCGTTTTACCCAGGTTTCGATGTTCAGTATTTGTTCAGAACAGGGTGCTAGAATTAGAATTATTCTTTATTAAGAACATCAATATTACATTGGAATTATTTGGATGGAGGGCGGCCCATGATAAAAGTGAAAGGTGCTTGTAAGGTGTTTTTGGCAGGGATGTTAATGTTCAGCAGTGTCCCTGCAGTGTGGGCCGAAGGCGGGGCAGCCTCTACGGCGAAGCCGCTTGGTATTGCCCAGGACTTCAATATCTTCCTGCTTGGGGATATTAACCAAACCTCGGATACAGAGGGCAGACTGGCTGTGGGAGGGAATGCCACCCTCAGCAATTTCGGCGTGGGTGATAGGCTGGATGCGTCCGCCAACGACACGGATGTATTCGTTGCCGGCGGGGATGTGACCTACGGAAACGGGCAAATCTTCTTCGGGAACGCTGTTTATGGAGGAACGCTCAATGTTAGCAGCCCCTACAACCCTAATGTTCGTTATGGCAAATGGCGCAAGGACAATCCCATTAATTTTGACGCTGCTTTTACATACCTGCGAGCCCTGTCTACAGACCTATCCAAGCTCACTGCCAATGGGACTACCCTGGAGAGCTACGGCACCATTACCTTGAAGGGTACCAATTCCGGGGCCTCTGTTTTTGCCGTTTCGGGTAGCATGCTGGCCTCCTCCCATACCTTCAACATCGATAGTGTCCCTAACGGCGCTACCGTCATTGTAAATATAAGCGGAGAAAACATCTCCAAGGTTCCTTCCTTGGATCAAAACTCCAACCGGGCTCGTTACGTGCTGTACAACTTCTATGAAGCCAAAACCATCACCATGTCCGGGCTGCAAATCCGTGGCTCTGTACTGGCGCCTTGGGCAGACCTGTCCTTCTCCAATGGACAAATCAACGGGACGGTTATCGCCAACTCCATGAAAGGCTCCTCGGGCGAAACCCATCACTACCCATTTGAAGGTACCATACCGGAGGGACCAAAACCTCCGACGCCGACACCTACACCTACACCAACGCCTACACCGACGCCGACACCAACACCTACACCAACGCCTACACCTACAACGACGCCTACAACGACGCCTACACCTACACCGACGCCGACACCTACACCAACGCCTACACCTACACCGACGCCTACACCTACACCAACGCCTACACCTAC
>JAEWGW010000032.1 GCA_023388055.1 Bacillota bacterium
ACGCTCCGCCGCTCACGCTCCGCCGCTCACGCTCCGCCGCTCACGCTCCGCCGCTCACGCTCCGCCGCTCACGCTCCGCCGCTCACGCTCCGCCGCTCACGCTCCGCCGCTCACGCTCCGCCGCCCACGCTCCGCCGCCCACGCCCTGCCGACTCACCCCGCCTGCCGCTCACAGCTTGCTAACCTCTCGACGCCCCCCCCAGCCCGCGGCTAACGGACTGGAAAAGCGTTATTTAGCCAAAAACGGGAGTTTTAGCAAACTAACGGACCGGAGGGACGCTATTTGTGAGAAACAGGGTGGTGGAGGGTTCTTTTCAGCGGAATAGGATCACCTGTGTCCGTTAGATCTCAATCTGCCGCCCAAATAGGCAAATAGAGGCTCTCCTGTCCGTTAGGATTTTGTTAGCAGAATCAAATATTAATTTGTGTAATGTTTAATGACACAAACTTCACCTTTCGCCACTAAATTGAAGTTTCCATTCGTTTTCGACCCACTTTTCCAAAAAAATATAACAAGAAACATCTTGTTATATTTCCTCAACTCACTATAATAAATGTAATACGGAATATACGTGTCAGTAAACATGCCATAAAAGAATCTTATGATGCATATCCGATTGCGCGCAAATGACGCCGGACGGAACGTTCAACAAGGAAAGGATGAGGCGCAATGATAAAAATCCGGTTTTACGCAAGCTTGGCCAACCACACCAAATGTACGGAGACCGAAATCAACGGTGCGCCGCTAACGGTGGAAAAGCTGCTGGAGGAGCTCTCCTCCCAATACCCGGAAGCCCGGTTTGACGGAGTCCTGGTGGCAGTCAACGGCGCATCGGCCCGGAAAACCAGCACGGTGGAAGCGGGCAGCCTGGTTGCACTGCTGCCGCCCATCGCCGGGGGCTGACGTGGAAGAACAAGTCGGTTGCCATGAGAAAAGGATATGCTTTAATTTAAGTAGGTACAAAAACCGTTTCCCCCAAAGCAGAGCTTTGCAGAGGAGGCGGTTTTTCTTGTCTTTACAAAACCTCCATATTGCGCTGACGTTTGGATAATCTTCATTCGCTAGAATAGGGATGATCTGGAAGATTCATAGAGTCCAATCGCAATGGAGGGAGCAAACGAGCATGCAGATGTGGAGAAAACGCGCAGTATCGGTTGTAATGTCGTCGGTTCTGATGATTGGGGCGGCGGTCCCCGCTCTGGCGGCGGAAATCCCGAACGTTCCGGTTCCGGTGACCGGTGGATCCGGAGGAGGCGGAGGAGAACAAGCAGCTCCCGACGAGTTGTCCATGAAGCTGATCGGCCGGTATACCGCGCCGGGAGGAAGCACCGCGGCTGAAATTGTTTCCTACAACAAGAACACCCATAAGGCATATGTGATTAACGGCAAGGAAATATCATTGGATATCGTGGATCTAAGCGGACTAAAGAACCGGGATACCGTAACCGGTGAGGTGTACGCCCTTACCGCTGAGAAGAGGGTTTACCTCGAGGATCTGGGTTTGGGCATCACGAAGAACACCCATGATATGACCAGTGTGGCCGTATCCACCTCAGGGGAATATGTGGCTCTGGCAGTTCCCGCTGTGGATAGAGCCGTCAAAGGCAAGCTGCTTCTTTTGGATCAGAATGGCGGGTTCATCAAGGAATTCGATGCCGGTTACCTGCCGGATATGGTGTCCTTCACTCCGGATGGGAGTAAGATTCTTAGTGCCAATGAGGGAGAGCCCAATTCGGATTACAGCGTTGACCCGGAAGGCTCCGTAACCTTCGTTGATCTCTCCAACGGAGTAGGCAGTGCTGTTGCCGAGCAAATCAGCCTGAATCTCCCGGACGATGTATTCGATGATAATGTCCGGCTGTTCCCCAAGGGGAGGGCACCGGCCAATTCCACCGAGCGGGCTCAGGATTTGGAACCGGAATACATAGCGGTGGATCCTTCCGGGAGCTATGCCTATGTATCCATGCAGGAAAACAACGCCATTGCCACTTTAAATTTGGAGACCCGCAAGATTGAGAAGGTTTCCGGGTTTGGTGTAAAGGATCACTCCCTGCCGGGGAATGGCCTGGATGCCTCCGACAAAGACAATGCCATCCACATTGCCAAATGGCCGGTGCTGGGTATGTACATGCCGGACGGCATGTCCTTATTCCAGAAGGATGGGAAAACCTATCTGGTTACCGCCAATGAGGGCGACGCCAGAGAGTATGGGGATTATGCGGAAGAAAAACGGATTAAAGATATTGCCGCCCAGGTGAAGCTGAACCGCAGCTTGTACAAGGGGTATACAGATGCGGAGTGGGATGAGCTGCAGTTGAACCTGCAAAGCATTCTGACCGACAATAAACAATTGGGCCGGTTGAACGTCACCAATTCCGTCTATACCGTAACCGGAGCAACCTACTATGAAGGGCTGTACGCCTTCGGCGCCCGCTCCTTCTCCATATGGGACGCCGCCGATATTGCAGCGGGACCGGTGTTTGACAGTGGCTCCCAACTGGAGACCATTATCGCCCAACGTTTGCCCGCTTATTTTAACGCATCCAACGACAATGTGAATCTGGATGACCGCAGCGACAACAAGGGGCCTGAGCCGGAGGATGCTGAAATTGGCGTTATCAACGGCAAAACCTATGCCTTCATCGGTTTGGAGCGGATCGGCGGTGTGATGGCTTACAATGTTACCGAACCTGCTCAAGCCAGCTTCGCCGGGTATGTGAATTCCCGGGATTTCAGCGACAAGGTGAAGGGAGATTCCGGCCCCGAGGGTTTGCAGTTTGTGGCCGCTGAAAACAGCCCGACAGGCAAGCCGCTTTTGCTGGCGGGTAATGAGGTTTCGGGTACGGTAGCCGTATTCGAAGTTACCCTCAACGTCCCCGACAACGGCAATTTCCCGCTAACTGTCCTGCACACCAACGACACCCATGCCAACATTGACTCCTCCAGCTCACCGGACAATGTGCTGCGCCGGGTGACGGCCACCAAGCTGGCCAAGTCCAGCTCCCCCAATCCGCTGCTTCTGGACGCAGGGGATGTGTTCGCGGGAACCCTTTATTTTAATGAATACGAAGGGCAAGCCGACCTGGAATTTATGAATCTGATGCAATATGATGCCATGACCTTCGGCAACCATGAGTTTGACAAGGGCTCTGAGGTACTTTTGAATTTTATTAAAAATGCACAGTTCCCGTTTGTATCGGCCAACGTGGATTTTTCGGCGGATGATCTTCTGAAGGGTTATGTGCAGAGCGGCATTGGTCACCCGGGTGAGTCCGGCCAGGTGTATCCTGCCATCATTAAAGAAATTGGCGGCCAACAGGTGGGCATCTTCGGATTGACCACGGTGGACACGGCCAACATTTCTTCACCTGGCGCTGTTACCTTCCAAGACCCGGAAGAGAAGGCGAAAAGCACAGTAGCTATGCTGGAGCAGCAGGGCATCAACAAGATTATTGCGGTATCCCACTTGGGCTACGATGAAGACCGCAAGATTGCGGCGAAGGTGGAGGGCATCGACATTATCGTCGGCGGCCACTCCCATACCAAGCTGGATGCAGCCATTGTAGACAACACCCACAGCGAACCCAAGCTCATTGTGCAAACCGGTGAGCGGGCGCAAAATCTGGGCAAGCTCCAGGTGGAATTCGATAAGAACGGCAAGCTGCTTCATGTGGAGGCAGACGCAGCCGGCAAGCTGAAGAATACGGACAAGACCAATAATACCCTAATCGCCATCGATCAGAAAAATGGTTCGGAGTATGTGTTTGCAGCCGATCCGGAGGCAGCCTCTATTCTGGCCAAGTACAAGCCGAAGGTGGACGAATTGAACAAGAAGGTAGTTGGGCAATCCAATGTGAACCTGTATGGTGCGGTAGCGGTAGAGGGTTATCCCCGGGTTGTCCGCACCAAGGAAACCGCCATCGGCAATTTAGTGGTGGACGGCATGCTGTATGAAGCCAATCTGGCGGGGAGTAAAGCGGGAGATGGGAAGCAGTTTAAAGTCCAAATGGCCCTGCAAAATGGCGGCGGCATCCGGACCAACCTGAGGGCTGGAGCAATAACCCAAGGTGCCGTGCAGGAAATTCTGCCCTTCAATAACGATGTGGTGGTGCTGGAGCTGACTGGCCAGGAAATCTGGGATGGACTGGAGAATGGCGTATCCAAGGCGCCCTCCGAATACGGCGGCTTCCCCCACATCGCAGGTATGAAATTCACCTACGATTCTTCCAAGCCGGTGTTTGGCCGGGTAACCAGCGTCAGTGTGAAAACAGACAGCGGCTATGCGCCATTGGATTTGAAGAAAACCTACAATGTAGCGACCAATATTTTTACAGCCAAGGGTGGCGATGCATACACCTCCTTCGGCAAGGCCTATAATGAAGGCCGTGTGAACTTCATGTACAGCGAGCAGTATCCCTTTAAGCCGGATTATGAGGTGTTCATTCAGTATCTGGAGAAGTTGGGCACATTGACTGCCGCAAACACCGGCACTGAAGGCCGGATTGTGGATGTGAAGGGAATTGTGGTGCCTCAGCCTGACGACAGCGGCGATAGTGGAGAAAGTGAGCCTGGAACCGGCATAACCGGGGGCACCACCACCCCTCCCGCTTCCAATACTCCGAACCCGGGGGTTCAAGTAGAGCCCGCCGCGGTCAACGGCGGTGTGGAGCTCAAACCGGAGGCTAAGGACCTGAAGACAGAAACCGCAGCAGACGGAACCTCCGTCACCAGCCTGACATTGGCGGCAGCTTCCTTCTCCAAGGCGCTGGCAGCAGCCGGAGCGGGCAAAACCATCATCACCCTGCCGGAGGCGGAGGGAGCGGTTAAAGTAGCGCTTCCGGTAAGCAGCATCACCGGTATTTCCCAAGGAACCGTTCAGATCCGCACTTCAGACAAGAGCTATGACTTGCCCTTGTCGGTGGTGAAGCCCAGTGAGCTGGCTGCAGCACTTGGGACAGCGGCAAGCGAAATCCGCATTGAGGTGGTCATCGGTGATGTGGCAGGTGCGGCCAAAACAGCAGTGGAAGCAGCGGCAGCGAGGAATGGGGCGGCTTTGCTGACAGATGCCGTCAGCTTCACCGTCACTGCACAAGCAGGCGGCAAGAAGGTGGAGATGAACCACTTTGGCAGCACCTACGTGTCCCGGACTTTGACCATTTCCGGCACAGTGGACCCGTCTTCAGCCACCGCCGTTGTCTTCGATCCGGCAAGCGGCAGCATGAGCTTCGTCCCGGCGGTTTTCGGTGCGGCTGATGGCAAGACCGTAGTCACCATAAAGCGGAACTCCAACAGCATCTACGGCGTAGTTAAGCCGTCTGTCATTAGCTTTGCGGACTTGAGCGGACACTGGTCCCGGTCGGACGTAGAGCTCCTGGCGGCCAAACTGGTCATCGACGGCCAAGCGCCGGGGCGGTTTGCGCCGGATGCCCAAGTGACGCGCGGTGAATTCGCCGCCCTTCTGGTGCGGGCGCTGGGCCTGGCCCCGGATGCGTCGTCTGCATCAGGTGTGAAGGATCTGAACGGCACCGAATGGTACGCAGGTGCTTTGGGCGCAGCGGTGAAAGCCGGACTGCTGGACGGCTTCGAGGACGGCACATTGCGCGGCGGAGCCAATATCACCCGTGCGCAAATGGCTGTTATGATGAGCCGCGCCTTGAAGGCTGCCGGGAAATCGGCCCCGTCTGGAGCCGCTGCCGTATTCGCCGACGAAGGGCAAATTCCCGCATGGGCGGCTGACGCAGTTGACGCCGGTGTGGCCGCGGGGCTGGTGGAGGGAACCTCGGGCAACCGGTTCGCCCCTGAAGCTCATGCTACCCGCGCGGAAGCCGCAGCAATGCTGAAGCGGCTCTTGAAGTTTGCGGATTTCATCAACTAGCGCAGCGAACAGCCGTTGCGCTCCGGCTACCGGCGGTCTTACGGACTCAGCAGACGCTATTCGGCAGAAAACCCCCGGTTTGATCGCCTTACGGACACACGATACCTTATTGGACGGAAAATGGCCTGTTCCAGCGGTCGGATGCACAAATAAGGGCTTCTGTGTCCACGAAATAACGAAAACGACCGCTTACATCAAAATAGCGGAACGTCGGTCCGGATAGCCGCTGAATCAGGTCCGGTAAAGGATGGCGATTCGGACAAATTCTCTGCATGAGCCTTCGATTGACGCCATCCTGGCGGAGGTCGGAGGCTTTTGTACGGATTCTGGCAGGTGGTTGAATAACAGGAGGATGACCGCAATGCCCATATTTTTGCCAAGTCGGGCATTTAAGACCAAACCGCCACACTGGCAAAGGCCAACCGCGTGCCGGCTTCGCCGTTGGGCAGACCGAAAAGCCCGGGCTTTTGAATCATAAGCAGATTCACCACCAGGAGCAGCCCGCCGCCCACATAGCCGCAAGCAAACCCCTTGGAGGAGATATATTCCCGCTTCTGCTCCTCCGGAACCAGATCCGGCAGCAGGGCATCATAGAAGCTGTTACCTCCGGAAAAGCCTACTGTACCCAGCACGAACAGCAAAGACGCCGCCAGATAGTCGCCCTGCCCGATAAACACGAACAGAAACGAAGCGGCGATGCCCAGATAGGAGAAGCTTCTGAGAAAAAACATCTTCTTCCCTGCATAATCCGCGGCAGCTCCCAGCACCGGCGCCAATATGGCTACCAGCAGCATGCCTGCAGCCTGGGTCAGGCCCCAATAGGAGGCGGAGATGCTGGAGGACAAACCCTTGGAGGCCACCTCAATATGGCGGCCATCATGGTGGTGGCAAAAGCGGAGTTGGCCCAATCGTACATCATCCATGCACGTACAGCTTTGGGGTTCATGCGGATCTCTCCTGTCCGTTATTTTCGTTCAACTTTCCTTCAGAATATCACCGGAATGTTCGAACTATATCAACGGAAATCATGATAGAATAGGATGCTGGTAAATTTTCTATTTTTTTCGCTGCGATTAGGGAATTCAACCATATAAGGAGGGGTAAGCACGTGATATCCCATTTGAACGAATATCAGGACGGGCCTTACCGGATGCTGGAGCTGACGGAGGCCTCCACCGGTACTACGGTGCGGATTTGTCCCGAGCGGGGCGGCATTGCCACGGGTTATGCACCCGGAGGGAACGAGGTGTTTTATTTGGACCGGGGGACCTTCCTCGATCCCAATGCCAATATCCGCGGCGGCAACCCGGTATTGTTCCCCATTAGCGGCCAATTGGCGGACGGAGCGTATGAGTGGCAGGGACAACGCTACGCCATGAAGAATCACGGGCTGGCGCGGACCTCCCCGTGGACGGTGGAGGAGACAGGAGTAACGGCAGAAGGGGAGCCGTATGCAGTTCTGAGCCTGGAATCTACAGAGGATATGCTGGTTTCCTATCCGTTTGCCTTTAAGCTGATTTTTACCTACCGGGTCCAAAAGGGAGCTCTCGTCATTGAGCAGGAGTACCGGAATCTGTCCGGAGAACGGATGCCGGTTTATCCGGGCTTCCATCCTTATTTTGCCGCGGCGGAGAAGGATCTGGTTTATGAAACAGATGCATCGCGTTATATAGATTACAACGACGGTACCGTAAAGCCGTTTACCGGCCGTTTGGATATCGGTCCACTGAAGGAGGCGGTAGCGCTTCTGGATGCAGAGGAGCCGAGGATTGCCTTCCGGCTGCCGGGAACAGGGCGGAGGATTCAAATGGATTATTCGCGCCACTTCCGCTATGTGGTGATTTGGACCGTTCCGGGTGCGGAATTTGTCTGTGTGGAGCCATGGATGGGTCTTACCGGGGAGCTGAACCGGGGGGAAGATCTGACGTGGGTTGAGCCAGGGGATACGCTTGCCGCCAAGCTTGTCATTAAAGCGGAGGATGCAGGATTTCCCGGCTGAGCGAATGAAACCTTCACAAGCCCCTTTACGTTATAGTAAGCATGACCCAAACGGGGTAAATCATTAACGGATGCGGGAGGCTGGAAAACAATGAAGGTTGTCATTATGGAAAAAACAGAAGCCGGCGAGCTGGTTGCACTGGATGCAAGAGACTGGAACGATCAGATGATCGCTCTGATGAATCATGCCAATTATCTGCTGGTTAACGGCAAGGAATATGAAATGGTGGAAGGCCGGCTGAATGTCAACGAACCGTATATGGAGGTTCTGGTGCTGGCCGTGAAGCAGGAGGCGGCGGAAAAGGCGGAGGCTTAAGCCGGTCCGTGCCAATCGTAAGGATGAACCGGACCGGATACACCGGTACGGTGAAAGGAGAATGAATCTATGAATCATCAAGATGAAAATAGACAGCCTGCCGTTCCCGGGGAGATCCAATCCCATACGGGATTACCCCGCAGCGCCGGAGATTCCTCCGAAGCGTCTGACAGAGCGGTGCGGCTTCCCGTCAAGGTGCTGTCCACCTCATTGGGTATGACCTTGGCGGCCCATATGCTTCTGGCCCCGGGTTTACTGATGGGGGGCAGCGGCGCATTCGCAGCGGAAGCAGCCCAGCCTACCCTGTCGGAATGGTCTACGGAAGAGGTAAAGGCTTATTATGACGCCAGTGTGGACTGGAGCCTGCCTGCCCTGCCCGACGAGGAGCTTCAGGGGGTTGTTCCCCAGATGCAGGCCAATACCGGAACCGGCGGAGCCTCAGGCTCCACAAACGGCGGAAACACGACGATTATCCACCAGGGCAGCAGCTTCGGGTGGGATGATATGCTTCTGTACCATCTGCTGTTCAACAGCGGGGGGGCGTATTCGTCGGGAAGATGGCACCAAAGCTACCCTTCCTATGATGCCAGAACCAATCAGCCGTATCAGCCGAAAACCTATTCCTCGGGCACCTTCCAGAACAAGCAGGTTCCGGGCAGTAATGTGAAGCCCAAAACCAGCGTGTCCAGCGGCTCGTTCAACACCAAATCCGGCAGCATCAATAAGGCTACGGCGTCCAAATCGGGAACAACCTCCGGCTCTTCCTCCGGCTCCAGCAATTCTGGAACGTCGGGGAGCTCCGGAACATCGGCGGGAACCGGAACCAAACCGGCAACAGGCCAGTCCTCCTCGGCCAGCAAGCCGGCGGATAACGCAACGAAATCATCTACCGGGAGCTCTACCTCTTCCGGTTCAAAATCAAGCGGAAGCTCGTCGTCTGTTGACAGCAGCAAATCATCGTCTTCATCCTCTTCATCGAGTAAATCGTCGTCGTCCAGCTCTGGCAAATCATCATCCTCCGGCAGCATCGGCAGCAAATCCGGCGGTTTTTCCGGCAGCAGCAGCTCCGGCAGCTGATGAAGGCAGGGGCAGGGACATCAAATCGGAGGAGACGGTAAAGCATGAGCTTTCAGGTGGTGGGCCAACCCGCCGAGGACAGGGCGCAGCGGGTGCGGCAGCTGAAGGAAATGGGCTTCGGCTGGGCGGATCTGGAGGAAGAAGCATACTGGGTGGATCAAGCGGTGGCCATGAACCCGCGGGTCTGGGAGGAGCTGCAGGATGCGTGCCGGCTGCTTTGGGGTGTTTTCGACAAAGCGGCGCGTTTCGTCCACGGCCGGCGGGATATGTATGAGCTCTTGTCCATACCGGAGGTGCTCTGGGATGGGCTGGACGCCGTTCCCCCGGAGGAGCCGGGGCTGCTCTCCCGTTATGCCCGGTTCGATTTTAGCGTGGGGCTGGGCGGAACCATCAAGCTTCTGGAGCTGAACGCGGATACGCCTACTGGCTATGTGGAATCCTCTGTGGCAACACCGTGGATGTGCAGCCAGCATGGGCTGTGGACGCCGAATACCGGGATGGCCGGGCAGGTGCGCCGGGCCTTCGCGGAGGCGCCGCCCGCTTATGCGGCCTGTATCGCCTACGGCAAACACGAAGAGGACAGCGGCACCATCGATATGCTGGTCCGGCATATGGAGCAGCCTGTCGTTTGTGTGGATACCCTTGACCTGTGGGTGGATGAAGGGGTTCTGCGGGATGCATCAGGCCAGGCCATTGACAGCCTGTTCGCTCTTTACCCCAAGGAATGGATGGGGGTCGATGATGGCGGAGAGGCCTTGGCATACAGCATTGAAACCGGACAGCTCCGGATATTCAACTCCCCTCATGCGGTGATCCTCCAGTCCAAGGGCCTGCAGGCGGTGATTTGGGGCTTGCATGAGCTGAAGGCTCCGTTTTTTACCGAAACCGAGCATGATGCCATTGAAGCGTATATGCTGCCTACCTATAACGAGCCTGTTTTTGACGGCGATTATGTGGAAAAATCCATGTTTGGCCGCGAGGGCGGCTCCGTGCGGATGTATGGCGCAGAAGGCGGGATGGAGATAAAGGATCAGGACGGCTTTGATACCAGCGTCTTCTTCCGGCCGGTGTACCAGGCGCGTGCCGATTTGCCCCGCATCCGGCTGCATGACGGAGACTATCATCTGTTAACCGGGGTGTTCATGATACACGGAGAAGCCTGCGGCCTGCTGGGCCGGGCGGGTGGACTGATTACGGGAAACTCCAGCCGTTTTGTGGCGATGGGAGTGAGGAGGGATTGAGCAATATGATAGACAACGCGAATGAAAGCAGGAAAAGCGGCGGCTGGCGTTCGATGAAGCGGATGCTGATGGGCGTTTTGGTGCTGGTGCTGGCAGGCGGTATGGTTGTAGGCTGCGGGCAGGATTCCGGGAAAAGCGCCTCCTCCAGCAAGGCCAAATCGGCTGCCGCGGCAGGCAGCTCAACAGTACCGTGGGATTATAAGGTGGAGGAAGCCAAGGTTGGAGATCTGGTGGGTTCGGATATGACCATCTCCCCCAACAACCAGCTTTTGCCCAATGACGACAACTACGCCACAGGAGACAAAGTATGGGTGCTGTCATACATGACCGCGGAAATGAAAACCGCTGCCGATGGCCAGAACAGCGTTAATTTGTCCCAGTGGGCCCCCCTCAAAAGCTACCGGACCGCAGATGCGGCCCAGACGGATCTTGCCGGGCTGAAGGTCCAGTTGAGAACGGAAGTGGATCTGGTGGGCGTTTACAAAACCGACTACCAGGGGAAATCCCGGTATTTTGCGGTCATTACGCTTCCTACGGGCAACAGCGTCAAACAGCCGATTCCGGAGGAGCGCTACAAGAGTATGAAGGAACAGAAAACGGTGAAGGTCATGCTGGAGGAAGTCCATGACTTCGGCGATTATGATCTGGCCATGGCAAAATTCAGGGGGTGGGTGGACTAATGGTAGCGGTCAATATTATCATCAGCGTGGCAGTCATTATTGTTCTGCAATTCATAGGGATGCTGGTATTCAATTGGATGACTCCGTTTAATGACATGGAGGAGCTCCGCAAGGGGAACGTGGCGGTAGGTTTGGCCATGGGCGGCAAATTTATGGGGACGGCGATTATCCTGGGTGTTTCCGCTTTCACCAACAGCACCATCTGGCATATGGCCTTATGGTTTGCGGTAGGTTATGTCTGCCTGCTGGCGTCATATTGGGTGCTGGAGCTGGTCACACCCAAGCTCACCCTTCATGAGCAGCTGCAAAAGGGCAATGTGGCCGTTGGCATCCTGCTGGCCTCCGTCTACGTGGGCATGGGTTTCTCGGTTAGCAGCCTGATTATTTGATGAGTGGATTCGAATCAAATAAGCTGTCCCCTGGAGTCATTCTTATGACCGGAGGGACAGCTTTTTTGCGTCTGTGAGCGACCCCGGTAAGGTGTGCGCGCCAGGTGTGCCTGCCGCGGCCTATTGCCCGAGCTGTGCGATCCATGTCCGCGTTAACGGACACAGGTTCCGCTAATTGGCGCAAAAATGGCTTTTTTCCACCTGTGCGGACAGAGGGGCCGTTATTTGGCGGAAAAGTGGTCTAGAAAGCTGATGAATGGGCGAATAACGCATCTGTAGTCCGCAAGATACCGGTAAAGACGATTTTGGCTCAAATAAGGGCTCCCCGGTCCGCAAACGATCAGCCGCACTTCATAAAGGTGGCGGTTATTGGCGGAGTCCGATGATATTCCGGATGGCCTCCGCCAGCTGCTGACCCATCAGGGTATGCCCATAGTCTGATGGGTGAATCAGGTCCGCCGTCAGCGCGCTGAAATCAGTCAGCACCTCATGGCCGTTTACCAGATGGAGATGAGGGTGGTGAAGTGTCCGGTAAATCTGCTCCAGGCGCTCGGTAAATTGGCGGTTGGGATTTGACTGGCCATCCGGTGTATTCTTCAGTACATCATCGGAATTGGGATAGATACTGACCAGCACCACCGGCTTGTCCGGATGATGCCGGATCAATCCTCCAATCAGATAGCTGGCCCGCTCCTCAAACTCCTCCGGGCTGAACAGCCCCCGCATATTAACCCCCAGCTCCAGAACGGCAATATCCCAGCCGCCGTGGCTGATGAGGTAATCCGCCATAGCCTGCTCGCAGAGGCAGGAGCCGCCCATGCCCTTGTTGTAGAGATCGGCTCCCAGCCGCCGGGCGGTCTGCTGGATATAAGCCAGGTGCTGGACGGTGGCCCCTGATCCGTGGGTGATGGAAGAGCCGTAGGCCAGCAGCGTAAGCGGCGGCAGCTCATCCTCCCGGGGCGGGCGGACCTCGTGGCCGAAGGTGTTGAGACCATGGAATGCCACCTGAAAGGCCAAGCCGGGGTAATAGTTGCGGCTTATGATGATCCGCCAGACCCCGGGCGAAAAACGCCCTGCCCGCAGCGCCTCTGGCTCTACGTCCGCAAAGCGGGCCGGTTTGTCCAGATGCAGAGTCTGAATCACCCCGGTGCGCAGCCGGTGCATGGAATGGAAATAGTCCCCGCAGTAAATCAGCACATCCCCATCCTCCACAGTAGCCGACAGGGTGATCCGGATAAACGGCGCCTCGGTCACAAACCGGATTTCACAGCCGGTGGAGGCTTGTCCGATAAATCTCCCGCGCTGGTAATCCCCTTCACCTAACTGGTGGACAACACCCCGGGGCAGCCGGTTCAGCCGCATTCCGGGCATCTCCTCATTGGTCTCCAGCTCCGCCACATTATGAAATTCCATCTGATTATAGATCATCTGTAACGCCCTCCCGTTAAGTCCTTTTCCTTATTGTAAAAGTCGGAGGGGTGGCAGGCAATACTGAGATGACCACTGGGATTTTGGCCTCTAAGTGCCGCTGAGTTCCGTTAGCTCGTTTGCCCAGTGTGAAAACGGTTGGATATGCGTGGAAAATGGTTCCATTACCGGCAACCGTATTCCCTAAAACGGAGCCCGGCGTCCCACACAGGGGAAGGCTGTTGTCCGGTAGAATGAAAGCGTGAACAATGAGAAGGGCAGGTGAGTTTATGAAAGAGCTGCCAACGGAAGGGATTGCGCAGGGCAAGCCGCCACTGGTAAAGCGGCAGCCGGGAGCGGGCAAGCTGCAGAACAAGCATAAGCTGTTTTTGATGGCTTTTCCGTTTCTGGTCATTACATTTATCTTCTATTACTTGCCGATAAGCGGCTGGATTTACGCCTTTTATGACTACATTCCGGGTATACCGCTGAAGGATACGCCCTTCGCCGGACTCAAGTGGTTCAAGTCCATCGTCGCCAACCCCACCCAAACGGCCGAGGTTCTCCGGGTGATGAAAAACACGCTGGCCATGAGCTCCCTGGGGATTGTCACCTCGTTTCTTCCTCTTATTTTCGCCATTCTGCTGGCAGAAATCCGGCACGGCTGGTACCGCAAGCTGGCGCAAACGCTGACCACTATTCCCAATTTCATCAGCTGGATTCTGGTGTATGCCTTGGCTTTTTCCCTTTTTTCGGTGGATAACGGGGTGATTACCGCTCTGCTGGCCCGGTTGGGGCTGGTGCCGGAGGATTACAACTTCCTGGCTTCCTCCTCTCACATTTGGCTCAAAATGATCATCTGGTACTGGTGGAAATCCCTGGGCTGGGGGGCCATTCTGTATCTGGCGGCGATTGCAGGCATCGACCAGGACCTCTATGAGGCGGCGGAAACCGACGGCGCAGGGCGCTTCCGCAAAATCTGGCATATTACCGTGCCCGGCCTGATGCCCACCTTTTTCGTGCTGCTGCTGTTGTCCATCGGGAATTTTGTGAACAACGGTATGGAGCAATACTTCGCCTTCCAGAACGCCATGAACAAGGATTCCATCGAGGTGCTGGATCTGTACGTGTACAATATCGCCTTCGCCAACAACTTTCCCTTCGCCACCGCCGTCAGCATGCTGAAATCCATCATAAGCGTGTTTCTGCTGTTCACCGCCAATACACTCTCGAAGGCAGTCCGGGGCGAATCCATTATTTAAACGGAAAGGGGGAGGACACATGCGCAGGAAAACGACGGCGGGTGAGGTGGGGTTTCAGATATGCCTGTATCTGTTCTTCGGCATTTTTACCTTAAGCTGCCTGTATCCGTTCTATTACCTGTTTATCAATACTGTCAGCGCCAATGATTTGTCGGCGGCCGGTGAAATCAAATTTTATCCCCGCGGCATCCACTTCGGCAATTACGTGAAGGTTCTGGCCATCAGCGGGCTTAGCCATGCCGCCCTGGTCTCCGTGTACCGGACCGTCTGCGGCACCCTGCTTACGGTGGCCTCATCCGCCTTTCTCGGCTACCTTTTCACCAAAAACGAAATGTGGGGACGGCGCATCTGGTACCGGTTCATCATCATTACCATGTACTTCAGCGCCGGGCTGATTCCCTGGTACATCACTATGAACAACCTGCATTTGACCAACAATTACCTGGCATACATTCTGCCCACGATTATTACGCCCTTCAATATTATTCTGGTCAAAACCTTCATCGAGGCCATTCCGCCGGCTCTGGAGGAATCCGCGGCCATGGATGGGGCGGGGTATCTGCGCTGCTTCGGCAGTATTATGGTGCCGCTGATTATGCCGATTCTGGCCACGATCACCATCTTCTCCGCCGTCAACCAATGGAACTCCTTTGTGGATACGGCTTTCCTGATGACGAATACCAAATACTTCACCCTGCAGTTCCTTCTGTGGCGCTACCTGAACGAATCCAGCTCGTTGGCTGCGCTGATCCGCAGCTCCCCGGATATGGCGGCCAGTGTAGCCAATATGCAGACACCCACCTCGGTTCGCATGACCGTCACCATGATTGTGGTGCTGCCGATTCTGATTGTGTACCCGTTTTTTCAGCGGTTCTTCGTCAAGGGGATTCTCATCGGCGCGGTAAAGGGGTGAGCGGGGAAATGGAGGGGCTGTAGCCGCTCCGTGCGAACCGATCAAGCGAACCGACCGTGCTAACCAACCGTGCTAACCAACCGTGCTAACCGACTGAACTAGCTGCGGTCAGCGCTGCTACGACGAATCGGTACCTTCAGAGTCTAACGGCGGTCAGAGCCGTTATTCCCGCCAAAACAGCACCGTTTAAAATCTAACGGCGGCCAGAGCCGCTATTCGGGGCAGAAAGGCCCCGCACGACCTGTTTTGGGCTGAATAGCGGCGCTCACCGCCGTTAGATTTTTGGGAAGCCGCTTTTTGACCAAATAAGGGCTGTGGCTTCCGTTAGAAACTCACGCGACCCGGTGGCCGTCATCAGAAAGGAAAACACCGGATGTAAATGGGCCGATGCCGCCCGAAATGGCGCGGAATGCGAGCCGATGCCGCCTGAAAATGGGCACAGGATGCCCAGGAGATGGCGAAGCAAACTATATTTCCGCCCGCCCAAAAACGTGTTACTGGGTTTTGCTCCCGCCGCTGGAGGCGGAACGGAGGTATGGCGGCTGGTCCGAACGGATCTGTCTCCGGCTTCCCTCCTCACCTGGCCGGGGGAGTTGATTCGATAGCCAGACCGCAAGAGAAGTTGAACCATATGAAGAGACTGCGGCGGAACCATAATTCCCGCAGCTCCCAAGGGAGGCAAAAAGCGATGAAAGTCAAACAGGCAATGCTTGTTCTGCTGGCAGCCGCCATGACCACTGTTGTAGGCGCTTGCAGCAAGGACGACAAGGCGGGGCAATCCCCAGCGGCTACAGCCACTCCGGCAGCATCGGGCGCGGCTGCGACCTCAACGCCAGGTGCATCCAGCAGCACCGGGCTGGACCGCTCCAAGACGCTGAAGCTCACAGTGTTCTCCACCACGGCCAACTATGCCGGACCTCAAACCGGCTGGTTCGCCAAAACCATCAAGGATAAATTCAACATCGAGCTGGATATTGTGGCCTCCAACCTGACCGGCGGCGACACCAAGATATCCGCTATGATGGCGTCGGGCAACCTGGGCGACATTATTGTGTTCGGGGATGATAAGAACCACTATCCCAATGCCATCAAGGGCAATCTGCTGCTGGACTGGACCAAGGAAGGACTGCTGGACAAGTACGGCGGCGATATTGTGAAGACCTTCCCCAAGGCAATCCAGAAGGCCAAGGTAGCCTTTGGCGGAGGTTCGGCGGTCTACGGCATCGGCAATAACGTGGCGACCAACCCCACCGGACCCTCCGAGGGCAAGGACATGACCTGGGGGCCGGACCTGCGCTGGGACCTGTACCAGAAGGCCGGAGCGCCAGCCATTAATTCCGTGGACGACTATCTGACGGTACTCAAGAAGATGCAGGAGCTGGAGCCCAAAACCGCCCAAGGCAAAAAAACCTACGCGTTTTCCCTCTGGTCCGATTGGGACGGCAACTATAAGATGACACTGGCCAAGCAATTCGCCAATATGTTCGGGTATGATGAAATTCCCGAAACCGCGATTTATGTCAAGGCGGACGAAGAGAAATATTATGATTTTCTGGCCGAGGAAAGCTGGTACATGAAATCCCTCAAGCTCTACTTCCAGGCCAATCAGCAGGGCCTTCTGGACCCGGACTCCCTGACCCAGAAATTCGATGACGTAGTGGCCAAATACAAGGAGGGCCGTGTCCTGTTCTCCTGGTTCCCTTGGTTGGGTGCTGCCAACTACAACACGCCGGAGCGCACGGCGGAGGGCAAGGGTTTTGCGCTGGTGCCCTTCAAGGATGAGCTGATGTATTCCACCGGCTTCAACGTGTACGGCGGCAACGGCATTATTGCCATCGGGGCCAAGGCCAAGGAGCCGGCCCGGATTATGGAATTTATCAACTGGATGTACACCCCGGAGGGGGCTATGCTGTCGGCAGGCAGCGGAACCGCCATTCCCAACGGGCCGAAGGGGTTGACCTGGGATATTAACGCCAGCGGCAAGCCGGTGGTTACCGATTTTGGCTGGAAGGCCTTCGCTGACCAGCAGGGCACGAAGATTCCCGAGGATTACGGCGGCGGCGACTTCTATTACGGCTCCAACCAAATGAACTTCTCCTTTGTGGTGCCGGCTATGGTCAACCCGCAGACCAACGAGCCTTACGACCATAATTTGTGGAAAACCACACTGGAGCGTAATCCCAACAAGCTGGAAAGCTCCTGGCGGGAAAAAATGGGTGTGCTGACCGCCAAGGAATATTTCGAGAAGAACAAGCAGCTGGCCGTTGCGCCTCAAGGCTTCACCGGCAAGGAGCCGCTGACCATGGACAAAACACTGGAGCAGAAAAACAAGCAAATCGGCACGGTGATTCAGCAGATGTCCTGGAAGATGGTGTTCGCCAAGGATCAGGCCGAGTACGACAAGCTGAACAAGGAAATGCATGACAAGGTAAACGGACTGGGTTATGCGGAGGTACTGGACTTCTCTGTCAAAAAAGCGCAGGAGCTGTTTGAAGCCCGCAAAAGCGTGAAATAAGCAACAAGCGTAAACCCTCTGGAAGATCAGATCCCGGCGCTGTCCGGCGCATCTGATCTTCTGTATTTTCCACCATATTCCATATAAGTATGGTATTCTGGAGCCAGGGGCTGTCTTACAACACCGAAGGGAGTTAACGGGATGAACATCAGGCACAGACGTGCGGGTCCGTCCCGCCCGCGGATGAAGTCCTTGAGGAAGGTATTGATCTGGCATTTCCTGGCTGCAGCACTGCTTCCCCTGATTGTGACCGGAGGCGCCGCTTATTATACCATCTATTCCATTCTCTCCGGGAAGATTGCCGGGGGGATTCATGCGGGTTTGGAGCAGCAGGCATACCGGCTGGAGAATGCCTTCGATAACCTGGATTACGCCTCCAAGCAGTTTGCTCTGGACGGCCAGATTGTCAGCGAGCTGTCCGCATTCCTGCAGGAGCGGCAGATTTACCGGAAAGCCCAGCTGATGACCTCCATTACCGAAAAAATCAACCTTGTGAATTTTACCAATCCCTATATCGGGCTTACGGCTTATCTGGCTCCGGAAAGCAGGGAGCAGGTGCTGTTTACCAGCCTGAGCGCCCGCCGGGATTTCCGCTTTGAGACACTGCCCCTCTTCATGCACTACAATGGGGCGGATTATTACGGCCCCCATCCCACCATGTATGCCGCCGGAGACAGCCGGGTTTTGTCGGAGCGCCGGGCGGTGATGGTGGACGGGGTTCCGGTGTATATCTATCTGGAGACCAACTATAGCCTGCTGCGCCGGATTTTCGACCAGGACAGCTATGGAATGAAGATGCAGCATCTGCTTATCAGCCAGAATGGAGTCAACGTGTATGCCGTCAACGGCGAGCTCCCCGGGGATGTAGCTCAGGCTGCTGCACGCTCCTCGGGAGGCTCTCACGAAAAAAAGAGCGGCTACCACCTGTTCCGTTATTCCAGTCCCCAGGGCTGGCAGCTGGTTGCCGCTGTGAAGAATGCCGTGTTCAACAGGGAGATCTACAGCTGGGTGCTCAAGCTGGCGGTGCTGGCGGTACTGGCTCTGCTGTTCGCCGTTGCCTTGGGCGTGCTGGTCTGGCGGCGGATGTACGCGCCTCTGCGCAAGCTCAACCAGGAGATCAGCAGCATGGCGGAAAATGTAACCGCTCCCGTTTCCTTTACCCAAGTGGAGGAGTTCGACTATGTGCTGGGCAACTTCCAGCAGATGAAGGAGCGGATCAATGAGCTGATCCATGCCGTGGCGCAGAATGAGAAGCAGAAGCGGCAGTTCGAGGTGGAGAAGCTGCTAAGCCAGATTAATCCGCATTTTTTGCACAATACCCTCAATACGGTCCAGTGGCTGGCCCGGATGAACGGGCAGCGGGATATTGACCGCCTGGTGATGCTTCTGGTGAAGGTGCTGCAATATAACCTGGGCAAAAACAGTCTGATCGTGACCATCCGCGAGGAGGTGGAGGCCATCCGCAATTATATGGAGCTTCAGCGCATCCGGTATGATTACGAATTCGACTTCCGGGTTGAGGCTGACCCGGACGCCCTCCAGGCGGCGGTTCCCCGGTTTCTTCTCCAGCCGCTGGTGGAGAACTCCATCTACCATGGGATAAACGACCACGGCCGGGTGGAGCTTGTTATCGCCAAACAAGGTGATACCCGAATTTTGCTCCAGGTAAAGGACAACGGCGCGGGCATGAGCGAGGAGGAGGTAGCCAGGCTGCTGTCCGGTGTTTCGTCGGAATCCAAAGGCCTTGGCATCGGGTTTCCTTATGTGTCCCGCATGCTCCACACCTATTTCGGTCCGGAGATGAAGCTGGATATCCAGAGTAGGCCGGACCAGGGCACCACCGTCAGCATTCTCATTCCCCGGAAACGAAAGGAGGAGCTGGATGATTCGAGCGGCTGTTGTGGATGATGAGCGTCTGGTGCGGAAGGGCTTTATGTCCCTGATCGATTGGGCAGCCTTCGGCGTGGAGATGGTGGGGGAGGCCGGGGACGGCAGGGAGGCGCTCCGGCTGGTAGAATCGGAAGAAATTGATTTGCTCTTCGTGGATATTTCCATGCCCGTAATGTCGGGCTTCGAGCTGATCCGCCGCCTGCGGGAGCTTCACCCCCATGTTCATTCCGTCGTGCTGACCTGCCATCATGAATTCGAATATGTGCAGGAGGCCCTGCGGCTGGGAGCGGTGGACTATATTGTGAAGACGCTTTTGGATATGGAAAAAGCGGATGAAACCATCGGCCGGATTATGGCCCGCCTCAAGTGGGAGGAGCGGTTCCGCAGCGGCGGGCAGCGGGAGGAGGGAGACCGGTTTACCACAGATCAGGCGGTGGTTTTTGTTACTGTAGACCCAGACAGTGACCACGAGCTGCCGTATTCCCTCCGAACCGCGGCCCGCCCGTTGGCTGAACGGGGCAATGTTTGGATGGCCCCTCTGCGCCAAGGCTTCGGGCTGGAGGAGGTGCGGCAGGAGGTCCGGGAGCGGCTGGGCGCGGGTTGGGTAACGGCTGTTCTTACGGGCGTGCAGGGGGTGGCAATGGCGGAGGCAGCCGGAGAATGCGCCGCCAGAATTGGGCAGGCTCTGTTCTATCACCCCGAGGGACATATGCCGCTGGTGCTGCTGCCGTACCGGGAGCTGCTGTCGGCGGCTGTGCTCCGTGATGGGCAGGAGGCAGATGAGGTGCTGGAGCAAGGGGCCGAGCTGGCCTGGACACTTGGCTCCGCCGAACGGGCCCGCTTTCTGGAGCTGTTGTCCCGGCAGAAGCCCCATTATTCCCGAGTGTTTGCCTTTTGCCGGCGTCTGCTCACAGACTGGGGTCCCTTCCTGCCTGACCCGGAGGAGCTGGCGGCGCTGGAATCCGCCCATCCCGGCTGTCGCAGCTTAACGGTGCTGAAGGGCTGGCTGCGGCGGTTCGCCGATCTGGCGGCCGGGCGGATGCTGGAGCTTGGTTTTACCCGGGAGGTGATGCAGTGTATGTTCCGGGCGGTGTGCCGGATGCGGGTGGATCTTGGCCGGAAGCTCAACCAGAATGGGGTGGCTGCCTCTGTCGGCATGAGCCGCAGCTACTTCAGCCAATGTTATGCCCGCTTCGCCGGTATTCCCTTCGGGGAGAGCCTGCGGGGCATGCGGCTGGATCACGCCCGGTATCTGCTGCTGCATACGGAGCTGCCGGTGTGGGAGATCGCCGGGCGTGCCGGGTTTGAGGATGAGCGTTATTTCGGCAGGCTGTTCCGTGAGTCGACCGGTTTTTTGCCCAGTGAATTCAGGATGAAGGGAGGAGTGAAATGATGAAACCATCCTGGCCGGGCAGGAGCAAATGGCGTATAGCAGCAGTGACGCTGCTGGCGGCTGCAATGGCTGCGGCTTCCGGCTGCCGTGGGGAGGATGCTGCGCCGGGCGGCGCCGTCCGTCCGGAGGTTTCGGCGGCTGCAGCCGAGCCGGAGGCGTATGGCCGATCTGCCAAGCCGGTCAGTCTGCGCATCGGCTTCAAGATTCCGGACTCCCACCTGATGGCGGGGGACAGCAATGACAATAACCCGGTGACCCGGTATCTGGAGAGTATTACGAACATCCGCATCAGCCACTACTGGGAGGCCAAGGGGGAGGAGGCGTATTCCCAGCGGGTGTGGATGGCCGTAGACAGCAGGGATATGCCGGATGCCATGGTGGTGGACCGGGAGCAGCTGGAGCGGCTGGTCACCGGCGGGATGGTGGAGGACCTGACGGAGGTGTTCAGCCGGTACGGCTCTTCGTTGGTTAAGGACATGTACCGCTCCACCGGGGACGGAGTCCTGGCGGAGGCCTCCCGCGGTGGGCGGCTTTACGGGCTGCCCAATGTGGCGCTGCAAGCCGACTCCGCTACGCTTCTATGGGTGCGGCAGGATTGGCTGAACCGGCTGAATCTTAGCCCGCCGGAAACGCTGGATGACATCGAGCGGATCGCCCGGGCTTTTGTGGAACGGGACCCGGACGGCAACGGCAAGCGGGATACGGTGGGCATCAGCGGCTACCGCAACATTGTGTACGGCCAGAAGCCCCGCATCAACGGCTTCGATTCGGTGTTCAACGCCTTCGGGGCTTATCCGGGCAATTGGGTCCGGGACAGCGGGGGAGAGATCATCTACGGGTCTGTCGCTCCGGAGGCCAAACAGGCGCTGACCCTGCTTGCCGACTGGTACAAACGCGGGCTGATCGATCCGGATTTCCCCCTGTACCAGGAAACTCAGGAGCCTATTGTGGCCAGCAAAGCCGGCATTTTCTTCGGGCCTTGGTGGATGCCTTACTTTCCGCTGTCGGATGCTGTCCGCATCAATGTAAACGCGGAGTGGCGGGCGTATGCTGCTCCGTTGGATGCACAGGGACGCTTCATCATTCACAGTGCGCCTGCAACTGACCGTTTTCTGGTGGTCCGCAAGGGCTATGAGCATCCGGAGGCGGTGGTGAAGCTGGTCAACGCCTTTACGAGGTTGGAGCGCCGGCAGGACCCTAATGAAGCGGCCAAAACCTTGGATGATTTCTCTGCCAAAACGGGGATTCAGCCCCGGGCATATTATCCGTTTGATTTGCTGATCGACTATGCGGATGCCATTGAAACGCATTATACGGATCTGCTTCAGGCGCTGCACGGCAAAATCGACCCCGGCAAGCTTGAGCCGGAAGCCCGTTTGCTTTATGACAAGTGGAACCTGGAGTTGGTTCAGCCCAAGAAGGATCTGGAGGGCTGGAAAGCGGTAAATGCGTATAAGTACGGTGTAGGGGTGTTGGCTTCCACACCGGGTGTGAGGGTGAAAAGCGCCTTTTACGGAATAACCCCTTCCATGCCCGGCAAGTGGAGTGAGCTGCAGCGGATGGAAAATGAGGCGTTCCTGAAAATGATCGTCGGCGATTCGCCGCTGGAGGAGTTCGACCGCTTCGTGAAGGAGTGGGAGCTGGCGGGCGGCGCCCAAATTACGGGGGAGGTGCGGCAGGCGGTTGCGGTGGATACGGAAGGGAATTTGCGGTAATATGGATGGCATAGAAAAAGCTTGCAGGAGGGAGAGACTATGCCGGAAGTAGAGATACCGCCCGAATCCCCGCCGCAGACCATGAGCCGCCGCACTTTTTTGAAAACGATGGGGGGATGGGCACTGGGGCTGGCCGGTGTGGCCGCCTTGGGAGGAACTTATGTCACCACGCTGGAGCCCCGTTGGCTTCAGGTTGTCCATACCCGGCTGGCGTTGGCCCGTATTCCTCCAGCCTTCCAGGGTATCCGGATCGCCCACTTCAGCGATGTGCATTATGAATTCCATTTTGGGCCGGGCCGTCTGAAAAGCCTTGTGAACCGGATCATGAAGGAGAAGCCGGATCTGATCTGCTTCACCGGAGATCTGGTGGACCGCAAGATTGGAACGGCAGGCAAGGAGATGTCTGACATTCTCGCCAAGCTGGAAGCGCCGCTGGGGAAGTTTGCCGTTCTGGGCAATCACGACTATTATTTCAATGACAAGGAAGTGGCGGGTGTCCTGCAGAATGCCGGCTTTCGCGTCCTCCGCAACGAATCGGTACGTGTCCAAAAGGATGGAGCGGTGATGGCCATGCTGGGGGTGGAGGATTCCAGCCGCGGGAAGCCCAACATCAAAACGGCCCTGCAGGGTGTGGGAAAGGACGAATTTATTCTGCTTTTGGCCCATACGCCGGATTACGCCTTGAATACCATGGTGCATCCCATCTCGCTGCAAATGTCCGGGCACAGCCACGGCGGGCAGGTGCGGCTGCCCTTTCACGGCCCCCTGGTGCGGGTTCCCGGCGCCAAACGTTATCCCGACGGCTTGTACAGGCCGCCCAACAATGATATCTTCCAGCTGTACACCAACCGGGGTGTGGGCGTAACGGGCGTTCCCGTGCGCTTCTGGTGCAGGCCGGAGCTGACCATTCATACGTTGGTTTGATGGAGAGAGGGACTAGACGCGGGCCAATAGATGCGGAGCGGGTTTTGGGACGGCGGGAGCGGAGCAGGCTGCGCTGCCGGAGGCATTCATCCAATGTGACGCAATCCTATCGCATATTCCCCCATCTTTGGTGTACAATGCAGGTAATGCAATGCACATAAGCTTGAATTGGGGGAGACACATCATGGGGGTAAAATTCAACCGGGAATACAACGACATTATCGAAGAGCTGACGGACGCTCTGATGGATATAGAAGGCTGCCACGAATTTTTTGAGATGGAGCAGGAGGAGTGGGGCGCCATGAAAACCAGGGAACGCCGGGATTGCCTGCGGACCCTGTCGGATGATCTGTTCTATGGCCTGGGCACCGAGTCCTTCATTGAACTGGGGGACAGTCTCATTACGTGGCACCGTCAGAACCATACGCTTACAGTGAGCTATCCCGTGAAGGCCACCCGCACCATCGGTCTGATCTAGTTCGGGCGGCTGGCAGGGGGTGACGCACCAGATACTTGGGTCTGCTGGCAGCCGGGGTTCTAACGGAAGCCACAGCCCTTATTTGCTCCAAAAAGGCCCGTCCGAAATTCTAACGGCGGTCAGAGCCGCTATTTGCGCCAATTCGGGCCATTTGGAGCTATTTTCCGGTAAATAGCGGCGCCTGGTTCCGTTAGAATGGGAATTGCCGCCTTTTTCTTCAAATAGCGGCTCTGGCTTCCGTTAGAATGGCCGCGTGACACAACTGAACAGAATCGGCGGATAAAACGGCACTGCTCCGGGTAAAACCGGAAGGGGCCGTTTTTGTATGTTGCGTAAAGTTGCAATTTTGAAACTTTTTTCACAATTCACCGTATATATCTGTATCAGCCTTTAACAAAATTAGAAATTAACTGGGTCAAAGGGAAGCCTCGCCCAGCCAATGCTTACGAAGCCAGTTTTCGCTGACGTGAAAACCTAGCTTATGCTTACGATGCCGGCTTTCCCCTGGGAAAGCCCAGGTTATGCTTACGAAGCCAGTTTTCGCTGACGCGAAAACTTTCAGGAGGTGCCAACACATGGAGCAGCTGTTTTGGGGATGCCTGGCTTTCGGCGTGCTGTTTACGCTGGTTACGGTGGTGCTTGGGGATCTGGTTAGCTCGGCTTTGGACGGGGCGCTGGATTTTCTGTCCCTGGATTTTTTGAATCCCACGGTGCTGGCTGTCGGGATTACCGTATTTGGCGGGGCTGGCATCATGCTGGTGCAATACACGGCAGTCCCGGCACTGCTTGCAGCAGTCGCGGCAGTTGCCATTGCGGCGGTTATTGCCTTCCTGGTGGGGCGCTATTATGTGAAGCCCATGAAGAACACCGAGAATTCCACTGCCTACACCATGAAAGGGCTGTCCGGCCGGCTGGGCGAGGTGATTACCTCTATTCCCATAGGCGGCTGCGGTGAGGTGCTGGTGAAGGTGGGGGCGGGCAATTCCAACCATATTGCCGAAAGCTTTGACGGAAGTGCTATTCAGGCGGGAAACCGGGTTGTGGTGGTGGATGTCCGCGACGGCGTGTTGTTTGTATCCCGCTTTGAAAATAACCTTTAAAGGAGACTGAGGTATGCCGGAGTTTTTGATCATTCCTGCAATTGTAGTGGGCGTCATTGTATTGCTGGGGCTGGCCTTTATGGCCCGGTACAAAACGGTGGGGCCGGATGAGGCGATGATTGTCACCGGATCGTTTTTGGGGAGCAAGAATGTGGACACCGACGACGGCTCCGGCCGCAAAATCAAAATTGTCAGGGGCGGCGGCGCGTTTATCTGGCCTGTGTTTCAAGCCTCCCAGTTCCTCTCGCTCTTATCCCACAAGCTGGATGTATCCACGCCTGAGGTGTATACGGAGCAAGGCGTTCCGGTTATTGCCGATGGAGTAGCCATTATCAAGATCGGCGGCTCTGTAGAAGATGTGGCCACAGCGGCGGAGCAATTTATGGGCAAGCCTATTGAAGCGCTGAAATCGGAGGCGCAGGAAGTGCTGGAGGGTCACCTGCGGGCCATCCTGGGCTCCATGACAGTGGAAGAGGTGTACCGGAACCGGGACCGTTTCGCCCAGGAGGTACAAGGTGTGGCAGCCAAGGACCTCAAGAAGATGGGGCTGCAGATCGTCTCCTTCACCATTAAGGATGTCCGTGACAAGCAGGGGTATCTGGATGCGCTGGGTAAACCCCGGATAGCGGCGGTGAAGCGGGATGCCGAGATTGCAGAAGCCAATGCGGTACGGGATGCCCGGATTCAGAAGGCCCTGGCTGAGGAAGAGGGCAAGAAGGCGGAGCTGCTGCGCGATACCAATATTGCCGAGGCCGAGAAGGGCCGGGAGCTGAAGGTAGCGGCCTTTAAGCGGGATCAGGATACGGCCAAGGCGGAAGCGGATCAGGCTTACTTCATTCAAGAGGCCAAGGCCAAGCAGATTGCCGTGGAAGAGCAGATGAAGGTTGAGCTGGTGCGTAAGGAGCGGGAAATCGACCTGCAGCAAAAGGAAATTCTTGTCCGCGAGAAGCAGTATGATGCGGAAGTGAAGAAGAAGGCCGATGCCGACAGATATTCCGTGGAGCAGGCGGCAGAAGCCGACAGGACCAAGCGCATGCGTGAAGCGGATGCCATGCAATACCGCATCGAGGCGGAGGCCAAGGCCAACGCGGAGCAGAAGCGGTTGGAGGGTCTGGCCATTGCCGACGCGGAGCGGGCCAAGGGTACTGCCGAGGCGGAGGTTATCCGCTTGCGGGGTCTTGCCGAAGCCGAAGCCAAGGAGAAGCTGGCGGATGCCTTCCAGAAGTTCGGCGAAGCCGCTGTGCTGGATATTGTCGTGAAGATGCTGCCGGAGCTGGCAGGCAGGATAGCCGATCCGATCCGTTCCATCGACCAGCTGACTGTGGTGGATACGGGCAAGGGAGAAGGCGCGGCCCGGGTGAGCAACTACGTCACCGAGCTGATGGCCACAGCGCCCAAGATGCTGAAGGAAGTGTCGGGGCTTGACCTGAACCAGCTGATCCAGGGGCTCACAGATAAGAAGGGCACCCAACCGGCGGTAAAACCCTTACCGGTTCAAGAATATCCCATTGCCGGGGAATAACAGGCCGTTCTAAGCGTTCCGCCGGCTCTCCGTTCCCAGATAGGACGGAGGCCGGCGGAGCGCTTTATGCTTTGGCGGCAAGCTCCGGAAACTCGGCAGAAGGATAAATCCGGACCCCGGACTCGCCTTGTCTGACCGCGCCTCTCATGGCAGCAGCCACCATGTCCGCTTCAACGGGCTTGTATTTGCGGAAGGGACCCGAATAAAGAAAAGGCAGCACCCGGCTGATGGCGGCCGCGGCCTGCTCCCCCGGACGGTTCTCCGTCCGTTGGCCTAACAGGAGAGAGGGACGGAGGATATACAGGGAGGGAAGACCTAGTTCTTCCAGCCTGCGTTCCATTTCCCCTTTGACCCGGGAGTAGAAGAAGGGGGAGTTAATGTCTGCGCCCAGGGAGGAGATAACCGCAAAGACAGGTACGCCGGACTGCTTGGCCAACCGGGCGGCAGCCAGCGGATAGTCCAAATCCACCCGGCGGAACGCCTGCCGGCTGCCGGCAGTTTTGATGGTTGTCCCCAGGCAGCAGTAGACTACATCGGCCTGGAAGACCTGGCTGTATTCCTCCAGCCTGTCCCAATCGGCGATAACCTGCTCCACCTCCGGGTGGGGTGAAGGCAATGGCCGCCGGACCAGCGCCGTTACTGTGCCGTACTGCGGATCCTCCGCAAGCTGGCGCACCAGCTGAGTGCCCACCATGCCGGTGGCGCCTAATACTGCCGCATGTTTTTTCATTGTTTTTGCTCCTCCGCGGAATGTTTGAAGTGGCTCCAGGTGGTTTACATACCCTTATCATATAACGATCCTATTACAAAATACATACGAAGAAACAGGCAGCACAACGCCCTTCCGTACATGAAATCGTCCCGCCGGGGGAAAACCAACGGGGGAACGGGATAATTTCGTTACACTTAAAAATGTCATATCCAGCACAAGCATTTTCAGGTATGATAGGGGCAGAAAGACATAATTCTACAAAATTCTGCCTAAAAAAGGGACTGTGGAAATGAAAAAAGGGCAACCACTCCTATTGATTCTCGTAAGCCTAATCGTATTGTCCATAATCGCCCCGTTGGCTGTGCAACTTAATGACGATAACCAGACTTCTGTTCCCTGCCGTTCGGAGGAGGCTCCGGGCTCCACCCGCCGCCTGACGGATTGGGAATATGCCTGGAGCGAATATACCGCTTCCGCGAAGTCTGCAAACATACCTGATGACGGCTGGGAGAAAACCGACCGTCTCATTAATCCTCCCGGACGGGAGGGCAGGGAGATTCTATGGCTGCGTACACGGCTGCCCCAGGATGCCGGCTATGATCCAACTCTGCTGGTGCAGGCCAGCCAGCTGTTCGAGGTATATGTCGACGGAGAGCTGCTGTTTCGCCATGGCCGTATAAAGGGAGCCCATCCCCTGTACGTCGGTACGCCGCCCAGAATGATCGCCTTGCCGGATGATGCCCGTGGCAAGCTGCTGACCATCCGCATTTATTCCAACAGCAAGGATATCGGGCTCCTGCAGAAGCCGAAGCTGGCCTCAGGCGCGGACATGATTCTGAGCTTTATCAAAAAACAGGGCATCCGGCTGATACTGGGCAGCTTTTATCTGATGATCGGCGTGATCTCCTGCCTGGCGGGGCTGCGGATCCGTCAGAGCTACCTGTTTTCCTTCGCCGGCTTTGCCGGGTCCTTCGGGCTGTATACCTTGTCCCGGACCATGCTGGTCCTCACTCTGGTGGACTCCCCTGAATTCTGGATGGTCTTCGAGCTGGCCTTCCTGGTGCTGTCGATGGCCGCAGTTCTGGCATTCACCGAGCAGCTGTTCCCGGATTCGGGCAAGCTTAAGCTCCAGTTAAGCAAAGTCCATCTTTTCGCCGGCGCCATCGGAATTCCGTTTGTGACCCTTCATTTGGTGCGGGGTGCGGTTTTTCTGCTGTTTTATCAGCTTCTGCTGCTGGTGAGCATTATCATTACGGTGATCCGGATCGGCCGGATTGCCTGGAAGAAGGACAAGGACGCCGGGCAGGTGCTGGCGGGGCTGGCGGTTTTCTGCGCCTTCGGTGCCGGGGATATTATCCGGCAGATGCTGATGCTGGACAACCCGCTTCCCGAATTTTCCTATTGGGGCGGACTGGCCTTTTTGACAAGTCTGATCGTAGTCATTCTCCGGAGAATTCACAGCATCCTGTTCCGCTTATCCAATACGGAGAAGCTGTCGGTAGCCGGCCAAATGGCAGCGGGTGTGGTGCACGAAATCCGCAACCCGGTAACGGTGATTTCCGGATATCTGCAGTTGATGAAAAAAGGAACCCAGATTAATCACACTCCGATGATCGATCTGATGCTGGGCGAGGTGAACCGGATCAATCTGCTGGTCAACGAGTTCCTGTTTTTGGCCCGGCCGTCCGGACCCAAGTTTGCTCTGAAGTCCATCTGCGGCATCGTTGGGGATAATCTGCGTTTGTTTGAAGCCCAGGCCACCGGAGCGCGAGTGGAGCTGGAGTTCCGCTGCCCGCCCAATCTGCCGCTGATTTCCTGCGATGAGAACCAGATCAAGCAGGTATTGGTCAATGTGATCAAAAATGGCCTGGAGGCTATGCCGGACGGAGGCAAGCTTGCCGTAATCGTGGAAAGCGCCCAGCCGTATATCCGCATCCGGATTACGGATACGGGCTGCGGCATCGAAAGCCAGGATCTGAAGATGATCGGGGAGCCGTTTTTTACCACCAAGGAAAGCGGCAACGGGCTGGGGATTATGATCTGCCGCCAGATCGTGGACAATCACAAGGGAAAGTTCAACATTGACAGCGAACCAGGGAAGGGGACAACGGTCGAAATAATTCTTCCCTTCGATCCTCAAACCACTTGATTTCATAGGTCGATGTGCATATAATAAAAATTGACCGGTTGACCATTTTTGAATTTCAGTCATTTTTAGAGGGGAGGAGAGAAGCGCAATGGCGGCTGACCGCAAGAAGTGGATTCTTGAGGCTGCATCCAAATCCTTCGCCCTGTTCGGTTACAAGGCAACGACGATGGAGCAGGTAGCGAAGATCGCAGGGGTCGGCAAGGGCACCATTTATACATTTTTTTCCACAAAGGAAGAGCTGTTCGACGCCATTATGACCGATGTCATCCAGGAAATGAAGCGGATTGCCGACCAGGTGATCCAAGAGGAGCTCACCTTCATCAAGAAGCTGGAGCGGGTGCTGGAGGAGTTCTACAGGTTCCGCAGCAACCATGAGCTGCTGATCCGGCTTTCCCACGAAATTAGCGAGATGGGAACCGCCAAGGCCCAGGAAGGGATGAAGTCCCTGGAGGGAGCCATTCTCGGATTTCTGGAAAAGAACGTGAGAACCGCCATGGAGCATGGGGAAATCAGGTCCTGCGATCCTCAGGTCGCGGCATTCGTTATCCTGAAAATGTATGTGTCCTTTGTGTATGATTGGGACCGGACCCACGGGGCGTTAACCAAGGATCAGATTTCGGAGTTTTTTCATGTGTACTTGTTTGAAGGATTGGCCGTCCGCTAAACGGCTTTATTTTTCGGCCTAAATTGACCGTTTGAACATATCGGTCAATTATACAAAAAGAGAGATTTATAGAGGAGTGAACCATATGAGCAAAAGCTTCCGCCAGTTCTCCCACGAGCTGGTTTCGATTGTAAAAGACAAGAAGGTTCTGATTTCAGTGAGCGCTGTTGCGCTGGTTCCGCTGCTGTACAGCTTCATGTTTCTGTGGACCTTCTGGGACCCCTACGCCAAGATGGATGTGCTTCCTGTTGCCGTGGTGAATATGGATAAGGGTGCGGCCTTTGAGGGCAAGCAGCTGTCTGTCGGAGACCAGTTTGTGGAGAAGCTGAAGACCAATCCGGCCTTCGGATGGGACTTCATTTCCCAGGAAGCGGCGGAGAAGGGCTTGAAGGAGCATAAGTATTACATGGCCATCGAAATCCCAGAGGATTTCTCGCAGAGGGCCACCGAGGTGATGGGTACCGATCCGCAGCCTGCCACCTTCCGCTACATCCCCAATGAGAGCAGCAACTTCCTGGCTGCCCAAATCGGCAAAACTGCCGTGGAGCGCATTAAGGGTGAGCTGTCTGCCCAATTGACCAAAACGTATACGGAAACCTTGTTCTCCAGCGTAGGCAAATTGTCTGAAGGATTGGCTCAGGCTGCCGACGGCGCCTCCAAGCTGTCAGCGGGTACCGGCAGTGTCGTAACCGGGCTGGAGCAGCTGGATGAGGGACTGGTTAAGCTGACCGCCGGCACCCAGCCGCTGGAAACCGGGGCGGTGCAATTGTATACCGGCGCTACCAAACTGAACGACGGGCTGGCCCAGCTGCAGAAGGGCGCAACCACAGTAAGCGGCGGGCTGGAGCAACTGTCTAACGGCCATCAGGCGATCGTCCAGGGCGCCGCCCAATCCGAGGAAGGCGCCGCCAAGCTTAACGGCGGTCTGGCTGCATCCTCCGCCGGGTTGGATCAATTGAAAACCGGTGCTGACGGTTTAGCCGCCGGGTTAGAGCAGCTTGCTCAGGCAATGCCGCAGTTGGCCGAAAATCCATCCTTCGCCAAGCTGGTGGAGGCGGGCAAGCAGGTTGCCGCCGGTACGGATTCCGCCGCAGCGGCCCAGAAACAACTGGCCGCCGGCGCCGCGCAGCTGGCTGAAGGGCAAAAGACCCTGCACAGCGGCATCGCCACCTTCGATGCCAAGCTCAATGAAGCTGCCGCAGGCAGCAAGTCCGTGGCTGACGGCGCAAGCCAACTGGTGCCCGGAAGCGCCCAGCTGAAGGCCGGTTTGGCCCAGATTGAGAATGGCATCGGCCAATTGGCCAACGGTACGGTTCAATTGACCGACGGCTCCAAGAAGCTGACTGACGGTGCACAAACCGTAGCAGGCGGCACAGGCGAGCTTTCGGGCAAGCTGAAGGATGCTTCGGTGCAAACCTCGTCCATCAACGGCAACGACAAGCTGTATGCCGCTTTCTCCCAGCCGGTAGCGTTTGAGGAGCAGAAGATGGCGGAGGTGCCCAACTACGGCACCGGCTTCGCCCCGTATTTCATGAGCTTGGGCCTGTTTGTAGGTGCGCTGCTTTTGACTATCGTCTTCCCTGTTAAGGATCCTGCTGTCCGTCCCCGTTCCGGCGCCAGCTGGTACTTCGGCAAACTGGGCACCATGCTGTTCATCGGTCTGATTCAAGCGCTGGTGATGGCCGTTGTGATCAAATGGGGCCTGGGTTTGACGCTCCAGAATATGCCGCTGTATTTTGTGCTTACGGTGCTGACCAGCTGGACCTTTATGATCATGATCCAGATGCTGGTATCCATGTTCGCCAACCCCGGACGGTTCGCGGCTATCGTGATCCTGATTCTGCAATTGACCACCTGTGCGGGCACGTTCCCGGTTGAGCTGATTCCCGGACCGCTGCAAGTGATTAACAAGTGGCTGCCGATGACTTATTCCGTACAAGGCTACAAGGCCGTAATCTCCAGCGGTGAAATGAGCGACTTCAACCAAGCCGCCCTGCTGCTGGGAGTGTTTATGGCCGTGATGGTCGCCATTACGCTGACCTACTACATCATTCATTTCCGCAAGCAGCAATCCGCACCTTCCACCCAGCTGGAGGATGCAGTTGCGCTGTAAGTTTCGTGTAACGAGCATATCAAAAAAGCCTGCCGGGACATTTGGTCCTGGCGGGCTTTTTTGGTTGGGAGTAGGCGGGAGACGGAGGGCGCTTCCGTGTGAGAAGCGGTTCCGTGTGGCGCGGTGCCTTCGGTGGCTGCGAACCGCTGCATGTCGGACAGTGCAATCTGGTGCTGCGGCCCTGCAACCCCTGGTATCTCCAGGCACCCTCGGTATCTCCGGACACCCCCGGCACCCCCAACGGACACAGGAGACGTTATTGCGCGAAAAACCGGTGATTTTCCCGGCTAACGGACAGCAGATGCGTTAATGGCAGCAAACAGGCGGTTTTCCGGGTGCATAGGGGGCAATAGCGGATCGTGTGTCCGTAAAAATGCTGGCAGCCGGGATTTAGCCGAAATAAGGGCTGTACGGTCCGTTAGCCCATGGGCCAGGTGGGGGAGCCGTCTGACAGGGCGGGGCCGATACGGAGCTTACGCCTTGGCGGCGAAGATCCGTTTGCCCACCGGCACGTTCTCCGGGCTGACGCTGGCGGCAGCGTTCAGGACTTCCCGGACGGCGCCTTCGGCGGAGTCCTTGCGGCTGTAAAGCCGGGCGCAGGACTTCATCTGCGCCAGCAGGGCCGGCTCGGTCAGAAGCCGCGCCAGCTGCGCGGTAAACTCGCCGGGCCCTTTGGCCTGCACGGCTGCGCCGATTCCGGTTAGGTAGGCAGCATTGTCATGCTCCTGGCCGGGCAGCGGCTTGTACAGCAGCATAGGCAGGCCGGAGGCCAGCGCTTCCGAGCTGGTCAGGCCGCCGGGTTTGGTGATAAGGAGATCCGAAGCTGCCATCAGCTCCGGAATATTATCCACATATCCGGTCAGGCGGACCGGATGGGGGTAAGCCGCCAGCTCCCGGGCCAGCTTGGCTTGCAGCTTTGCGTTGCGGCCGCAGACGATAATCACTTGCAGCGGCAGGGGGAGCAGGCCTGGATCCTGAAGCAGCCGGGCCCAGTCCCCGCCGATCAGCCCGCCTCCTCCGCCCATAATCATCACGGTGGGCAGCTCCGGCAGCAGGCTAAGGGATCTGCGGATGGCCTGCCGGTCATACGCGGAGCGGAAGGCAGGCCGGATGGGGATGCCCGTGACGGCGATTTTCCGGTCGGGTATGGGCCAAGCCTGAAGCAGCCGGCGGACATGCTCAGAACCGACGATATACCGGTCGGTAGCGGGATGGAGCCAATAGCTGTGGGAGGTGTGGTCGGTCATGACGGTTACCGTTACCGCCTTGACCCGTCCCACAGCCTTCAACCGCGCCACCGCGGCGGAGGCGGAGGGAAAGGTGCTGACCACGGCGGTGGGCTTCATTTCCTCCACCAGCCGGATCAACCGTCTTGAGCTGCACAGCGGCAGACGGTTAAGACAACGGGAGAGCAGGCTGTCCCTCTGGGTGCGGCGGAACAAAAAGCCGTACAGCCAAGGCAGCCTGGTAATCCATATCATATAACTCCATTGGGCCAAACGGTGGAGGAGCGGATGGGTGCCGTCCATTACGTCCACCACACGGATGCGGGCGCCGGGGTACAGCTCTTCGGCAGCCTCCGCAATCGCATGGGCCGCCTGGCGGTGACCGTCGCCCAGATTGCCTGTCAGGACAAGGATGGAGGGAGTGCGGTCGGCGGAATATCTCATTTTCCAGTTCACCTCATTAGGCCTTAGGAGCCTGTCCGACGAAATAGTTTTGGTGACTACATATTCTTAAGGTTTCATTCCTTACCGGGAAAGGAGTGCCTTGGAGGCTCAAACACGTTTTGTCGGCCTTGATTTGATTCACTATTAAGGATTCAAGGCCGCCAAAAAACTCGCCCTCAAGTCACTCCTTTCCCTCCCAGTCATTCCACAAGAATATGTGTTCACGTCAGACAGACCCCAGCCCAGCACAGGGCTTGGCCTCTCGTCCCTCCATATTAGCACGTTGCCCCAAGCAGAGCAAAAAGAACCTGCGCCCCCTTGCCAGGCCGAATGGTCGCTCCAGTGGGAGCCGGTTGTGATTCATGATACTATAGAGCTGAACAGGCTCGGTACGGACCAACGGCACCGGGGAAGGTCCGGGCAGGCTACAATGGGGAGGCATGCGGGTGGACAAGTTAATACGTTGGGGAATTATCGGATGCGGAGATGTAACGGAGGTCAAAAGCGGGCCGGCCCTGCAAAAGGCGGAGGGTTCAAGCCTTACCGCCGTCATGCGGAGAAACGCCGCGTTGGCGGAGGACTATGCCAAGAGGCATGGGGTGTCCCGCTGGTACGGACAGGCGGAACAGTTGATTGCTGACCCTGAGGTGGATGCGGTATATGTGGCAACGCCGCCCTCCTCCCATATGGAATATGCTCTGGCCGCCGCCAAAGCGGGCAAACCCGTCTATGTGGAAAAGCCCATGGCCATGAACACGGCGGAATGCACCGCCATGATCAAAGCATGCAAGGCCGCGGGTGCTCCTCTATTTGTGGCCTTTTACCGGCGAGGCTTGCCCAGATTTCAGCAGGTGAGGAAGTGGCTGGATGAGGGAGCTATCGGCGACATCCGGTTTGTGCGGACCGTACATATGGCTAAACCCTTGGCGAAGACAGGAGAAGACATGTGGCGGGTGAATCCGGCCATTTCCGGCGGCGGGCTGTTTCTGGATCTGGGCAGTCATACCCTGGATTTGCTGGACTACCTGCTGGGACCCATCCGGGATGTAAGCGGCCACGCCTCCAATCTGGGCAGTCCTTATGCCGCGGAGGATACGGTATCCGGGGAATATGTTTTCGAATCCGGGGTGCACGGGACAGGGATCTGGTGCTTCAATAGCTATGCGGATGAGGAATATAACGAAATCGTGGGTTCGAAGGGCAGCATATGGTTTTCCACCTTCGAGGAAAAGCCTGTGGTCCTGCGCACTGCAGAACAGGAGCAGAAGCTGAGTCTGGCGCATCCGCCCCATGTGCAGCAGCCGTTGATTCAAACCATTGTGGATGAGCTGTTGGGCCGGGGAAAGGCACTCTCCACGGGAGAGTCGGCCATCCGCACCAGCAGGGTGGCGGAGATCTTGACCAGAGCGTATTACACCGGGGACCGGTAAACGGGGCTTGAGGAGAAGTTTTCCCTAACACATCCGCCAGAGCTGGGGCGATGTTATTTCAACGCTTTATTCGTCTGCTTCAACCCTATCCAAGCTAAGACCGGACCCAGCGCCGGTCTTTTTGTGCTTCCGCGCGCTCGGCCGGAGGCGCTGCGGCTGGCCTCCCGGAGATGAAGCTCCTGCTCCTCCAGCCATTTTTCCATTTGATAAATATTGGGTTCCATGTGATACACTTCCTTTTGTTTTCTCTCCTTTATTTTTGCAGATACAAAAGGGGATAAAAAGGGTATAATTGATTATAATTATTTCCTCTTTTATGAAGCCAAATCGGAGACAGGGTGGATAAGCATGCAACTCATCGAATATTACCATCTTCTCCATACGGAGCTGCCGGAGGCCCGCGGGGGGTTGCCCGTTACCTTGGAGCGGCTATCCGGTATTTTTTATTGCTCGGAGCGCAATGTGAAGTTCATTCTCCACAAGATGGCGGATCAGAACTGGATCGTGTGGAAGCCGGGCCGGGGCCGGGGCAATCATTCGGAGCTTCAGCTGCTGGAGGATTCCAGCATCCTGCTCCGGCAGGAGGCCATGCGGCTGGTGCAGGAGGAGAACATCAAGCCGGCTCTGGAGCTGGTGGGGCTTGCGGGTATGGAGCCGGGGGAGAAGGAGGCTTTTTTCCAATGGCTGGGAGGCGCCTTCGGCTATCAGGAGGTCAGCGGGCGGAGCCGGCCGCTGGAGGTGCTGCGGCTGCCGTATTACGCGCCGCTTCTGACTTTGGACCCTACGCGGATGATTTATTCCAAGGACATGCATCTGGTCCGGCAGCTGTTCGATACCCTTGTGCGGGTGAACCCTGGAACCGGTCAGGTCATGCCCCATCTGGCCCACCATTGGGAAGCCTCGGCAGACGGCAGGCTGTGGACCTTTTATCTGCGCAAGGGGGTCCGGTTCCACCATGGGAGGGAGCTGACGGCGGAGGACACGGCCTTCAGCCTGCTGCGGCTGAAGGAGGCCGGGGAGCAGACGCCCTTCTCCTGGCTGGTCCGGGAGGTGGATGAGGCCCGGGCCATAGGCAGCTACATTCTGGAGGTGGAGCTGTCCGCACCCAATTATATGTTTGACCGGTATGCCAGCTCTGCCGGGTTGTCCATTGTGCCCAAGGATGTGTATGGAGGCCGCAAAATTCCCGCTCCGTTTGGCACAGGTCCCTTCCGGCTGGTGGAGCAGGATGCGTCCATGTGCATTCTGGAAGCGTTCCCGGACTACTTCAGGGAGCGGGCGCTCTTGGACCGGGTGGAGCTGTGGGTGCTTCCCAGCGGTATGGAGGTGAAGCCCCAGCTGCGGGTCAGCGATTGGGGCTGTTCCCCCAAGCAGGGTCCGGAGAGCAGGCAGGACGAAGAGACTTTGTCTGCGGGGCTTAATGGCGGGCTGACGCGGGGCTGCAACTTTATGTCCTTTAATATCGAGCGGCCGGGCCCCCAGCGAAACAGGCTTTTCCGGGAAGCGGTGCAGCTGCTCTTGAACCGGCAGGCTTTTATCCGGGAGGTCAAAAAAGATGCCAGCATCCCGGCCCAATGGCTTCTGCCCCCGGACCTTCCGCCAGGGAATGATGCCGATCCGTGCCACGATGAGGCGGAGGGAATCCGGCTTTTGAAGGAATCGGGCTACCGGGGAGAGCCTCTTACGCTGATGCTGAACACGGGGCATGTAGGGATGGCGGAATGGATCGTCCGCTGGCTGGGCCAATATGGCATTCAAGTGAAGCTGGATGTCATGAGCCGGGAGGAAGCGGCCGGTTTGAAATGGGTCAAGCATGCCCAATGTTATGTGGGAGGGCTGGCGGCGGATGAGGATACGGTGATGTTTCTTCTTGAGCTGCTGCATGCGGGGCATTATTCCGGGTTTTTCCTGCACGGGGAACTCCGGCGGGAGCTGGAGGAGCGGCTGTCCGGCATCCGGCGGGAAGGCAATGAGGAGATCAGGAGAAACGGGCTAAAGGAGCTGCAGAATTTGCTGGCCAGAGACCGGGATGTCATCCTGCTCATCCACCCTGCCAACAAGGTTGTGCATTCACCCAATCTGCGCGGTGTAACCGTCAATACCCTGGGTCAGGTGGATTTTAAAGATTTATGGTTCCAGCCTGAAACCTTTTCCCAGGATTCACCGTCTAGGAGGCAGGTACATCCAATTCCTTAGAGAGGGTGGTTAACGGTTATGAAAAAATCATTCAAAGCCGGTGCAGTAGGCTTGAGCGCTGCGCTGCTGCTTGCCGGAGCTCTGCCGGCGGCTGCGTCTTCTGCTTCTATTCCTGTAACTTCTGCGTCCAACTCAGCCAGCGGCTCCGCTTCGGCAGCCGCCCCGGGCTCCGAGGCGGCTGTGAACACTGACACCGCCATCAAACGCGACCAGGCTGTTGAGCTGGCCCGCAAGCTTGCCCAAGTGCCCCAGGATTACGAGGTCTCCAACGTCACCCTGCAGACTGCTGCGGCAACCGGCACAGCCGGGGCCACATGGTCCATCAACTTTGCCAAACAAGTGAAGGATAAGTATTACGGCAATTATTATATCGGGATTTCTGCGGAAACCGGCGAGCTGACCCAGATGAGTGCTTATATCAACAATGTGGATGCCCCGCCCGCCTATCCGCCGGAGAAGGATCTGAAGGCAGCCAAGCTGGTGGGCGAGGCTTTCATCAACAGCCTGTATCCGGGCAAGCTGACGGAAACCCGCTACAACACCGTGGCCGAGGATAATTTTAAAACACCCCTGATGGGCGACGTGCGCTACAGCTACCGCTATGACCGTGTGGTTAACGGTATAGTGTATCCGGGGAACGGCTTCAGTGTGGATGTGAACGGCTCCGGCCAGGTGGTGGGGTTCAACTACCAATGGGATAAAACCACCCAGTTCCCGGATCCCGCCTCGGTTATCTCCCAGGAGAAGGCGGAGAGCCTCTGGAAGGAGAAATCCAAGCTCACGACCACTTATTTCCGGCCGTATAACAAAAACGCCAGCACGAAATCCCCGTTCATTGCGTACCAGTTGACACCGGTCCGGCTGAATGCCCTCACCGGAGAGGTGGAAACCGGGAATATGCCGGTGCAGGAGTCGGGCGGTCCCATCGCTTCCGCGCCTCTTGGGGCAGCTCCTGCCAAGGATAAGCAGCTGAACCAAAGCCAGGCCGTCGATATTGTAACAGCCCGGTTTCCCCTGCCAACGGGAGCCAAGCTGGAGAACGCTTCTTACCAGGAGTACAATAACAATGAGATGGGCGGTTTGACCCGCGCCTGGAATATCAGCTGGACCCTTCCCGAGGACGAAAAAAGCAAGTCCGACTCAGCGGACAAAATTATGTACCCCGGCGGTTCGCGCTCCATTCACGCCGAAGTGGATGCTTCCACAGGCGAGATCAAAAGCTATTCCCGCAACGAATACCGGCCTTATCAGGCAACTGCTGTGAAGCCGGAGGATTATAAGGTTGCCATTAACACAGCCAAGGCTACAGCGGTAGAGCTGGTGAAAAGCCTGCTCCCCCACATGGTCCATCAGCTGGAGCTCCACTACAGCGACCCGACCAAACTGGCGGCAGCCTCTTATTGGAACTCCAATCCGTCTTATAGCTTCAGCTTTGACCGCACCATCGATGGTATTCTCACCGGAGAAAGCGTCCAGGTCACCGTGGATGCGACCAACGGTGCCGTGGTCAATTATAACAATAACCTGACCGGCTACAGCTATCCGGCATCCAAGCCGGCTTTGACAGATCCGGCCGAAGCGAAGGAAAAGCTGCTCGCCCAATACAAGCTGCAGCTGCAATATGTGGTGGACTGGGAGGCAGGCTATGACGGCAGCTATCCCATCGAGAAGTACCGTCTGATGGTGGCTGCAGGTGAACTGCCGCCTTCCCCGGCCGGAAATCAAAAGGTGCGCCTGTCCTACATGCCGGTAGCTCAAAACACCGACCTGGCGGGCGGTTATTTCCTGGACGCGCAGACCGGCGAGTGGAGAGACAACCGCAATGGCGAAACAGCCCGTTCCGACCGGGCGGCGGCAACGGATATTGCCGGACATTGGGCAGAGCGGGCCCTGTCCCTGATGGTGGAATATAATGCCATCGACCTCAAGGACGGCAAGGCCAACCCCGATCAGACGGCCACCCGCGGCGAGCTGATCAAGATGCTGGTGCTGGCCGCAAGCGGCGGTTATCTGCCGATGGCTTATGACTCCTCCCGCGCAGCTTCCTTCAGCGACGTCAAAGCCTCCAGCGCGTTGTTCGCTTTTGTGGAGAATGCGGTGGATATGAATCTGATCGACCGTGATCCGTCCGGCGAATTCAATCCGGACCAGATCATGACCCGTGACGACATGGCGCAGCTGATCGTCCGGGCGTTGGGCTACAACAAGCTGGCCCAGCAAAGCAGCATGTTCCGTCTGGATGTGACGGATGCCGATACCATCCAGCACAAGGGCCATGCGGCCATCGCCGTAGGCCTGGGCATTATGAGCACCGATGGCAGCCAGTTCCGTCCTGCGGACGAAGTGACCCGTGCCCAAGCCGCTACCGCCTTCTTCCGGTTCTTGGAGAAGCGCGGCACCCTGCAGGATTCCCGTTATTAAGCATTAGAAGCCGTGCCAGGCTTCCGGCCTCCCCTTGAGCGGATTTCCGTTCGCCGGGGAGGCTTTTTGTGTTTTTAGAAATGATTTGTCCGCTGTCCAGCCTTATCCTGCAAAAGTGCATCTATTCCGCCGGAATTTCACCTCTCCCTGCACCCCAAGTGTAAAAGTGCATCTATTTTTCGCAGCAGGGTACATCTTGCTCCCATCTGACGGAAATAACTGCACTTTTGCAGGATAGACGGTAAAAACCATGGTTTGTTTACCAAATAGATGCACTTTTGCATTCCGGAGGAGGAGGGGGAGTAACGTTCCCATGTGAGCGTCCCCAAAAACACGACGTTTGCACATGCCAAATAAAAAAGCCCCTGCCCGGTAAAGGGAGGGGCAGGGAGCAAGGAGTTTGGCCTGCGCCAGGGCAGGAGCCGGAGCTTAATAGCCTGTACAGATTTCCTCCCGCACAAAAGCCTGGGTATCCAGCCTGTAATAGTCGTTGATATAGGCTTCCCGGAAGCCGCAGCGGTGGTATAAGGTCAGCGCCTCGGCGTTGTTGCAGGCTACCTCCAGAGTCATACTGCGCAGGCCCTGTTTGTGGGCCAGGCCGATGGCGGACAGGAGAATCTGCCGTCCGTAGCCCTTGCGGCGGTGCTGCGGCACCACAGAAAAGCAGAAGAAATGGGCATTGCCGTCGCGGATGTGGGAATTGATCCGTCCCACCGCTTCCCCTTCTTCATTATAGGCAATGTAGGGTGTGTCCTGGGGAGGGTTGTCCAGCGTCATGTCCACCAGTGCTTCGGATTCTTCCTCGGAGGAATTGAATCCGAGGGAATCCAGACGGATCAACAGCTCCCGCTGGGACTTCACGCCGCGGGCCAGCCGGATGCCGGAGAGGGGTTCATGCGTCACCTGCTCCGCCAGCTTCATGCCGTAATCCGAAATGGTGTAGGCGGCCCGCCTGGCCTCCGCAAAGGCCTTGGCCCCTTGGGACTGGCGCGGGCAGGCAAACAGCAGGGACCGGAGGTTCTGCTTGCGGGCGGATAACAGGGCGGCCTCCGTCAATGCGCTGAAGATCCCCTTCTGCCGGAAATCCGGGTGGACCATACCGCCCACCTCAGCCTCCTTGGGCACAAAGTGGTACAATGACAAAAAGCCCACCAGCTTTCCCCGCTCATACCACAGAAAATCATTGGCTGCTCCCCGGGGCCGGTGCTCCAGCATCCCCCAGTTCAGCTTCAGCTCCAGGCTGTCCGCCTTCGCGCAACGACCGGCCAGCTCCCGTACCTCCTGGAGCTGCCGCTCCGTCATCCCGTCCGGAATTACCAACCCATGTTTTATCAAAACCAATTGCCCCTTTTTTCAAAAGTCATATAATAAGGTGCATACTGTCTGCATCACCTGTGTTGTCTTGTTTCAGCGCATCTTCTGCGCGGGTATGAACATCACATCTTCACCTTCGGGCGAATCCAAGGCGATCATTTGGGAAAAAATATCAATCAACAGCGAAGGGAGCGGACGGCGATGAATTGGAAAAAAAGCCTGCATTTTCTGGAAGCCTTGTATTGCCGGTATGAGGATGACGAAGTCACGGCCCTCAGCGCACAAATGACCTACTATATGATTCTCGCCTTTTTTCCATTTCTGATTTTTCTTCTGACCATTGTGGGTATGACCCCCATCTCCACACAGGATGTTTGGGAGCAGATCGCCATGGTTCTGCCGGAATCGAGCTATAAGGCAGTCAACGATATTATGAACGAAATTTTCGAGAACCGCAACGAAGCGCTGCTTTCCTTCAGTATGATCGGCACCCTGTGGGCGGCCTCCAACGGCTTGTCCGCTGTGATCAAAGCGCTGAACAAGGCCTATGACGAACCGGAAACCCGGCCGTTCTGGAAGCTGAAGGGGCTGGCCCTGCTGGCCACCGTCGGTTTGGCACTGGTGATGCTTCTGACCTTCCTGCTTCTGGTGTTCGGTCATGTCATCGGGGAGCAGCTGTTCAAATTTCTTGGGTACCCCAATGATTTCGAGCTGATTTGGGGAATTGTTAAATTCGTCATTCCGCTGGCAGCCATGCTGCTGGGATTTGCCTTCTTGTACTGGACAGTGCCGAACCGCCGGCTCCGGTTTAAGAGTGTCCTTCCTGGAGCAGTGTTTGCGTCCTTGGGCTGGATCGCCATCTCTCTGCTGTTTTCCTTCTATGTAAGCCACTTCGGCAACTATTCCAAAAGCTACGGAAGCCTCGGCGGAGTGATCGTGCTTCTGGTGTGGCTGTACATCAGCTGCATCATTATCATTGTCGGGGGGGAGATCAACGCTACTCTCACCTTTGACAAGGAGGGAAAAAGCAAGCCGGGCTGTAAGTCCTTCAGCAGCCGCCTGTCCTTCTGGAAGAAGAAAAAGCCCGAGTGAGTCTGCCGCATGGAGCCCTGGCTGATGACGAAGCGCCTATACATCTGCTGGGATAAACCCCTCTTCTATCACATATAGTGGTATGAGTCCGATTTCAACTGAGAAAGTAGGGGTTGCTTCATGCGCATATGGCTTACCAACACGGCCCGCGGCGGCTTTGAGCGGAGGTGGCGGACATGTTCCGGCTTGTCCTGATGTCCGCCATGATGGGCTCCATCGGGCAAATCATGATGAAGCACGGCTCGGACCGGGTGGGGCGCCTTGCCTTGTCGCCGGCCACCTTCGCCGCCGATATCGGGCGGATTCTGCGTGTGCCCGAATTCTGGATGGCCATCCTGCTGTTTGCCCTTAGCTCCCTGATCTGGGTCAAGGTGCTGTCCCGTGCGGACTTGACCAGTGCGTATCCGCTGAACAGCATGAGCTATATCTTCGTGTTCTTGTTCAGCGCCGTGCTGCTGAATGAAGCGCTGACGCTGCAAAAAATTGCCGGCGCCCTGGTGATTATGCTGGGCATCTTCATCATCACCCGGTAATGGACGGGCCGGCTGCGGTTTTTTTGCGTGCGCCTCGTTTGCCGGGTTTATCAGGTTTGTCCGCCTCGCCAACCGCATACCGCACCTGATTATGGCGCATGAAGTACCAGACGCCCCAGATAATCACCAGTCCGGCTGAGCCTTGGGTAAGCGTAAGCTTCTCATCCAGGAGCAGATAAGCCAGGATGGTAGCCCCCACGGGTTCGCCGAGCACGCTCATGGAGACGGTGACAGCGTTGACGTACTGGAGCAGCCAGTTGAACAGCACATGACCGAAGACGGTAGGCACAACCGCAAGCAGCAGGAAGATGCCCCACTCCCGGGCGGGATATCCGCTGAGAGCAGTGCCGCGGGCCAGGTTGTAGATCAGGAAGGCGGTCCCGGCCACGAGGAAGATGAAGAAGCTGTAGAACAAGGAGGGCACCCGGCTTGCCAGACGTTGGCCTACCAACAGGTGAAGGGCCACTGCCGCCGTGCCGGCCAGGGACAGCAGGTCTCCGGTCAGGGCTCTGCCGGAGATGCCGATATCCCCCCATCCGATGAGGGCTGCGCCCAGGATGGCCACGGCCAGGCCCAGCACCGCCTTGCGGGTGGTCCGTTCCTTAAACAGCCAATACGCCCCCGCCAGGATCAGGATCGGCTCCAGGGCGAGAATAATGGTGGAGCTGGCTACCGAGGTAAAGGCCAATGACTCCATCCAGAACAAAAAATGAAGGGCCAAAAACAGCCCCGAAACGGCCATGAGGCCCCAGTCGGATGAAGAGAGAGCCTTCAAATCAGGCTTGCTTTTCCATACGAAGGGGCCCATCAGAACCGCCGTGAAAAAGAGCCGGTACATGGCCATCACAGAGGACGGCGCATGGGACCAGCGGATAAAAATGGATGAGAATGAAATCGCAATAATGCCGGTCACCAAAAGGGCCAGCAGCACCCAACGGGGCAGCGGGGAACGGTTGTCAGACATGGGCTGCCATACTTCCTTCCAAGGTAAAACTCGCAATTGCACAACCTCTCCATTATATCCTACTTTAGGAGAATCGGCTATTTTACTTGAACGAATTGAATGAATTGGCTTAAGCGGTTGTTGCGGCGGCGCGAAATGCAAACGTGCATTTATTTTTTGTCTTTGGAGCTTGTGCGGTGGTCCCAAATGCAAACGTGCATCTATTATTGGAGAATTTCGCTGGTTTGGCGGATTTGGAGTGAAATAGCTGCACTTTTGCAGGATAGCCGGATTAACGGGATAGCCTGGCTCGCTGAGACCAGGTAAATGTCCCGTTGCGGGGCTATTCCTTTTTGCCGTTGCCGTTAAACAGAGCCTCCGCTAAATGGGTCAGCTTCTCCATAAATTTGCCGTAGCCAAACCCGGTGAGAAACGCCAGCCCGGTCCGGGCGGACAGGGAATTCTCCACTGAAAGCAGCATAATGCCGCTGTCCAGCAGGATGATCGTAATCATCGCCGTCCCGCCGCAGAGGTAGGGCCGCATGAAATACCAATAAACAAAGCGGATGGTCACCGGCTGCTCATAAAACTGGTGGAAGGCCCGCAGGGCATAGAGGGAGCCCCCCAGAGAACCGGCGCTGATATAAAACAGATACGGCCTCACCGCCGTCAGGGAAGCGGAGGCAGGGTCCTCCAAGCCGCCGCTTAACAGATACAGCAGACAGGCGGCGGAACCAGCAAAGGCCAAGGACAAATACAGAAAAATTACAAGCCGCCACCGGGCGGAATTCTCCGGCATAGACGATCATCCTCCGTTCACCCGCACATAAGGGTTGTTCCTGCATGATATGCAGCGGGAACAACCCTGGAGGGGTACAAGTGGCGGAGGGGAGTAAGGATAATTTAGCGCGGCGCGTCCTGCTTTGTCTGCTTCTTGCGCTGCTTGTAGCACTTGCGGCAAACCGGAATATAGCTTTCATTGCCGCCGATCTGGATCTGCTCTCCCTCGAATACGGGATGGCCGTCCTTACAGCGCATGTTCAGCATCGCCTTGCGGTCGCAGAACCAGCAGACTGTTTTGACCTCTTCGATTTTGTCCGCAGCCGCAAACAGCTGCAGACTTCCCTCGAACAGATTCCCCATAAAGTCGGAGCGCAGTCCATAGGCAATAACGGGAATGCCCAGGTCGTCACAGATATCCGTGAGCTGCTCGATTTGCTTGCGGCTGAGAAACTGGGCCTCGTCCAGAAGCACACAGTTGGGCATGGTTTCCTTGGCGATGGCGTACATATCCGTATTCTCATGGACGATGATGGCTTCCTTTTGCATGCCGATACGGGAGGTAACATTGCCTACGCCGAACCGGTCGTCGATAGCGGGGACGAACAGCAGCACCCGTTTGCCCTGTTCCTCATAGTTGTGGGCGGTGCGGAGCACCTCGATGGATTTGCCGCTGTTCATGGTTCCATAGCGAAAATATAATTTAGCCACGTTGTTTATTCCTCTCTGCAGCACTTGATGCGGGGCGGTCCCTAACCCTAGCTCTAAGGTTCAGGGGCGTCCCGGCCCTCTCCAAGGATAGCATGTTTTTGCAGCCTTTCCTATGGATGATTGTTCCCCTTAGGCGCAAAACCGGCCAGGAGCATATCGTTCATTTCCGCCAAAACCTCAGGAATCAGGCCGAATTTGGCCAGCTGCATCCGCAGCACCTTTTCCTCCTGGACGGGAAAAAAGCAGTAGCACCAGTCCGGCTCGCGCATGCCGGCGGAAGCGATCCCCCGGGCGGCTCCCGGCTGCAGGAACTGGACTATCTCCCGGAGGCTGAAGGGTTTGACGGCCTGCACCATGTCCAGATTAGGTCCGGAAGCGGGAGCGGCTGTCGAGGAGGGGGAGGCCATCCGTTCCAGGAAGACCATGGTCGCTTTCTGCGGGCAATCCAAAGCCAGGAGCCGGGAGGCAAATTCAAGTCCGTTCATCAGCCCTGTCCCCACCAGATTGGCGGCGATGATGCGGGGCATGTTGATGTTGCCGCAGCCGATGGCAAACAGAGCCTCCTCAAAGGAGCCCACATGGAGCACCGGCTCGCCCCGCTGGGCCAGAACGCTGGCCAGGGTTTCCGTATACCCGTCCTCCTTGCCGATCAGCAGCACGGCGCCTGCAGTGGAGGGCGGAATATAGACCGGGAGCCACACGGTGAAGATGCTGCCCCCATAATGGCGGGATACGAAGGTGATCTGGCCGCTGTGGCCCTCGACGATCTCCTTGGCGATGGGCAGACCCAGTCCGCTGCCGGGAATCTTCTTGCGGTCGTTATTTTCCACCCGGTAAAACTTGCGGAACACCTTCTCCTTGTCCTTCTCCGGGATGCCCAGCCCGTTATCGGCGATGTCGATACGGATGGCGCCGCCCTCCAGAGCCGCAGAGATGTGCACCTCGGATCCGTCAGGCGAATATTTCACCGCATTGCTGATCAGGTTATCCAGCACCTGCCGCATCCGGTCAGCGTCCGCCATCGCGATCACAGGTTCCTCCGGAAGCTTCAGGAGGATGAGATGATGGTTGCCGTTGTGGCGCCATTCCTCCACGGTTTGGGTGACCAGATCCCGCAAATCGAGAGGAACCAGGTAGTAGGGCTGCCTGCCCGACTCCATACGCTGCAAGTCAAGGAAATCATCCACCAGCCGGGACAGCCGGACCGCTTCATGATGTATGGTGGCGGAATAGGACTTCAGCTTGTCCGGCGGCAGCTCCTTGCTGCGCAGAATTTCCGAATACCCGAGGATGGGGGTGAGCGGGGTCCGGAATTCATGGGACACCTGGGCAATCATTTCCTCCTGGAGCAGCTCCCGCTCCATCTCCTCCGTACGGTCGCGGAAGATGAACAGGCGGTTGCGGTCCCGGATTTCCTCCGTACCTTGGATAACGGTCACGTACAAGGACAGATACATTTTGCGCTGATTATTGTGGAAGGTAATGTTGCGTTGCAGTGAGCCGTGCTCCCCTACATGGCGCAGGATGGAGTCGATCTCCTGCTGGAGCTGAGTGGCGTCATCCTTGGGAAACCGCCGCATGGCTCCGAACAGCTCCTTCATGGAATGCAGGCCGATGGGCCGTTCGCCGAAGAACACATCCAGCTGGCTGTTGGCGTACAGGATGGTACCGTTTTTGTCGCAGAGCACCATAGCTTCCCGTGTGGCCTCCAGAATGCTGGCAAACTGCTGGTTTAAGTCCATGGACATCAGCTTGAAGGCATTGGTCAGCGCCTGGATCTCCACCAGCATGCTGTCCGGCCATTGGGGACGGAAGCCGGTGCCGATGGAGGACGACAATCTGCCGGACAGCTCAGCCAGCTGTACAATAGGACGGTTCAGGTAACGGCAGATGGGATAAATGATCAGCACCGCCAGCGCCAAAATGATGAATGACGTGGTCAGCTCCTGGGCCAGCTCCCCGTAAATCCCGGCCCATATGGCCCGGGCGGGCAGCTCCACGAAGATCTGGAACCGGTTGTCCCCGTTCCACCGCATATCTACATAATAGACGGAGTTCATCCGCTGCGTAATCCGGCTGCCGGATTCCTCCAGGCCGGGGGACCATAAATTCACCCGGTCTGTAACGGTCCGGATCTGGGAGTCGCCGGCGCTGCCGGTCAGATAGGAGGGAAGCGGGCCGTATTGGTCCTCCATGGATGCCCCCGGCTTCAGTTCCCGGTCCACCAGACGGAAGCGCAGCTCCGGCATTCGTTTGTCCAGCAGCACAAAAGCCTCATGTACCGGGAAACTTCCGGGTGTATCCGTATACAAATTCATTTGCTCCGCAGCGTACACCAGCTTTTCGGCGATGGTGTCCTCCTCCTGGGCGATGAGAAGGCGGCTGTGAATGCCCATCTGCACCATGGCCATAATGAGAATAATGAACACCATGATATTGGACAGCTGTCCGGCCAGGCTGAAGGGGGCCAAATCATAGAAGCCCCGGCGTCCCATGATGGAACGGGGGAACTTCTTGATAAGAAAGGCAATAACCGGGATGACCAGAGAGACGGCGGCAGCGTTGCCCAGCCCGTTCAGGGCCATTTTGAACACGACGAACTGAAGGCTACTGCCGGGGACATCCAGGATCAGGCCATAAAAAAACAGGGTCAGCGGAATCCCGATCAGCGCCCAATAGACCAGACTGGTCGTGGTGTAGCCGGAACGGTATTTTTTGACCAGGAAAGAAACGAGTATGTTCTCCAGCACCATCAGCATCAAACCGTAGGGATGGCCCCAATACCACAGGCTGGGCACCACGCCGATCAGCACCACGCCGACACCTGCGAAGGGGCCGAACAGGGCATAAGCGGTAAAGCCGAACAGGCCGGCGAGGAAGTATTCCACGCCGAACATCAGCCGCAGGGGGAAAAGCCCGCTGAAGAGAGAGCCTGCGCTAAGCAGCAGGAGCACCAACAGGGGAATAAGCCGGTCTTTATGCATGTGGACGCCCCCTTACGGTTCTTGCAGCAGCAGCCTGGCATGAGCCAGTGCCGTGAGCAGGCGTGATTCCTCCAGAGGCTTCATCACACAATCATAGGCTCCCGCCTGGAGGGCTTCCTGGCCGGAGACGTTCCGGTTCATTCCGGATATGGCCAAAATACGGGCTTCGGGATCCAGACTGCGGATCCGGCGGATCAGCGCCACGCCATTGAGGGTGTGGGCGGTTAAATCGATGGTCACCGCATCGGGTGCCGTGCTTCTGTATTGGACCAGGGCTTGCTCGCTATTACCCGCTTCGCCGGCAACGGCATAACCCGCCTCCTCCACAATCCTGCGGAGTACGGTGCGGGAAAAAGCGGCAGGGTCGATAATCAGGATGCGCATGCAGCAAGCCTCCTGCGTTGTAGGGGATGCCGGATTTTTGATGATCCGGATATAAATTGCAGAATTTTGCCCAATTCGAGTCGAATCCCGGCAGGAATCTGCGTTTTTCGCTATAATAAAAGGTATCACCACCCATTATCCCCCTTATCCTTTAGAAAAGTTGCAGAAAAGTGCTAGGAAAATGTTAAATTGCGGCAAGGAGAGCTGGTTATGCCTAAAGTACTCATAATTGAAGATGATCAGAGCATTGCCGACATGATGACCATTTACCTGGAGGAAGAGGGGTATACGGTCACCTGGGCTTCAGACGGCGAAGAGGGCAAGAAGCTCCTGCAGAGTGCGGAGCCGGACATTATTATTCTGGATGTGATGCTGCCGGACACGGACGGCATTACTCTGTGCGGAGAAATCCGCCTGGTCACGGTCATTCCCATTCTGATGGTTTCCGCCAAGAAGGAAGTGGCCGACCGGGTGAATGCCCTTCTGGTGGGCGCCGACGACTATCTGTGCAAGCCCTTTTCCATGCGGGAGCTGGCCGCCCGGCTGACGGCGCTATTGCGGCGATCCGCCATGACGCCGGTTGTGGAGCCTGCTGCAGCGAAGGATGTGCGCCCCGCTGTGCATATGGATATGAGCCGGAGGGTGCTGTATGTAGCGGACAAGCTGGTGGAAACCACCTACTCCGAATTCGAAATTATGAAGGTGCTGTGGCTGCATCCGAGCAATGTCTTCAGCCGTGAAGAGCTGCTGAACCGGATCAGAGGCATCGATACGTATGTAACGGAACGCTCCGTGGACGTGCATATTACCAATCTGCGCAAAAAAATCGAGGCGGATCCGAAAAATCCGCGTTTTATTAGAACAGTTTGGGGAGTCGGATACAAATTTGTGCCTGAGGGAGATTAGAAACCCCTTACAATAATCTGTTTTTGCGATGGTTTTCATTACATTTTTAAATTGATTCAGCTAACATGGGATGTTAAAATTAAAAAAATACTATCACTCTTCCCTTGCTGAAATAATAATTTTTATCGGCAGGAAACAATAAAACAGAAGGAAAGGTTGCACAATGATGACCCAAAACGGATTGCCTCCCAAGCAGGGATTGTACGACCCGCAGTATGAGCATGACGCCTGCGGAATTGGCTTTGTGGCCGATATCAAGGGCCGCAAATCCCATGAGATTGTCAGCCAGGCGCTCCAGGTGCTGTGCAATTTGGACCACCGCGGCGGCCAAGGCAGCGAAGCCAATACCGGAGACGGTGCAGGCATTCTGCTGCAGATTCCCGACAGCTTCCTGCGTGAAGCGGTGAAGGAGCTGGGCTTTGAGCTTCCCGCCCCCGGCAAATACGGCGTCGGCATGGTCTTTCTTCCGCAAGACGCATCGGCACGCGAAGCCTGCGAGCAAATGGTGGAGAAGGTTGTCCGTGAGGAAGGCCAGACGGTTATCGGATGGAGAACCCTGCCGGTTGACAACTCCTCGCTGGGCGATTTCGCCAAGTCCGCAGAGCCCTTTGTCCGCCAGTTGTTCATTGGCGCAAGCGCCGATCTGGAAGGCAAGGATGAGCTTGCTTTCGAACGCAAGCTGTATGTCATCCGCAAACGCACTGAAAACCTGGGCGCCACCTCTGATTTTGGCAACCCGTTTTATTATTCCAGCTTCTCCAGCCGTACCATTGTTTATAAGGGCATGCTTACGCCGGAGCAGGTATACGGGTATTATCTCGAGCTGCAGAATCCTGATTTGAAGAGCGCACTCGCTTTAGTGCATTCCCGCTTTAGTACCAATACTTTCCCCAGCTGGGAACGGGCCCATCCGTACCGCTACATGATTCACAACGGGGAAATCAATACCCTGCGCGGCAATGTGAACTGGATGCATGCCCGCCAGGCCATGTGCAATACCGACTTGTTCGGAGATGATCTCCAGAAGATCATGCCGATTATCGATAACGAAGGCTCCGACTCCCAGATGTTCGACAATACGCTGGAATTCATGATGCTCTCCGGCCGTTCCTTGCCGCATGCCGCCATGATGATGATTCCCGAGCCCTGGTCCAAGCACGAAGGTATGGATCCCCAGAAACGCGCCTTCTACGAATACCACAGCTGTCTGATGGAGCCGTGGGACGGCCCTGCCGCCATCGCCTTCACAGACGGTTCGATCATCGGCGCGGTGCTGGACCGCAATGGTCTGCGTCCGTCCCGCTATTACATCACAACCGACGATGTTATCGTATTGGCATCTGAAGTGGGCGTCATGAATCTGGCTCCCGACAAGATCGTGAAGAAGGACCGCCTCCGCCCCGGCCGTATGCTGCTGGTGGATACCGTGGAAGGCCGGATCATCTCCGACGACGAAATCAAGAGCCGCATTTCCAGCGAGCATCCGTACCAGGAATGGCTGGATCAGCATCTGGTTAACCTGAGCGATCTTCCTGCCGCTCCCGAGCTTCCGGCTCCAGAAGCGGAAGCGCTGGTGCAGCGCCAGCAGGCCTTTGGTTATACCTACGAGGGCAACCGCAAATTCCTGGAGGCCATGGCCAGAACCGGTGTGGACCCGATCGGCTCCATGGGCAACGACGCTCCGCTGGCGGTTTTATCCGAAAAACCGCAGCTATTATACAGCTATTTTAAACAATTGTTCGCCCAGGTAACCAATCCGCCCATCGACTCCAACTTCGAGGAAATCATCACCTCCCAGGAGACCACCATCGGTCCCGAAGGCGATCTGATCAATCCGAAGCCGGAGAGCTGCCGCCAAATCCGGATCCCCAGCCCCATTATCGGCAACGAGGATCTGGCCAAATTCCGGCATGTGGAGCGTGAGGGCTTCCGTTCTATCGATCTGCCGATCCTGTACCCCGTTTATGACGGTGCAGGCGCTTTGGAAAAAGCCATGGAAGAGCTTTACGCGGCAGCTGATGCCGCTATCGCCGGCGGCTCCAACCTGCTGATCCTCACCGACCGCGGCATTTCCAAGGATCTGGCCGGTATCCCGGCGCTGTTGGCGGTTGCGGGTCTGCATCACCATCTGATCCGGATGGGCACACGGACCAAGGTCAGCCTGCTGCTGGAATCCGGCGAACCCCGCGAGGTGCATCACTTCGCCCTGCTGTTGGGCTACGGCATCAGTGCCGTGAACCCGTATCTGGCTCTGGAATCCCTGAAGGACATGGTGAAGAACGGTATGCTGGAGGGCCTGACCTATGAGAAGGCCGCTTACAATTACCTGAAGGCCTGTGTCAAGGGCGTAACCAAGGTGCTGGCCAAGATGGGGATCTCCACGGTTCAAAGCTACCGCGGCGCCCAGATCTTCGAAGCCATCGGCATCAGCAAGGCTGTGGTCGACAAGTACTTTACCTGGACCGCATCCCGCATTGAAGGCATCGACCTGGATACCATCTCCAAGGAAGTGGAGCTGCGCCACCACAAGGCCTTCTCCCAAGTGGAAACTACCGGACGTGTGCTGGAAACCGGCGGACAGCTGCAATGGCGCGCCGAAGGCGAGGAGCATATGTACAACCCGGAGACCATCTACACCCTGCAAACCGCCTGCCGCACGGCGGACTACGGCCTGTATAAGAAGTTCTCCTCCAAGATCAATCATGATCCCGAGGTCAAATACACCCTTCGGAATCTGCTCGGCTTCAAGAACGACCGCCGTTCCATCCCACTGGATGAGGTTGAATCGCTGGAAGCGATCTTCAAACGCTTCAAGACCGGCGCCATGTCCTTCGGCTCCATCTCCAAGGAGGCCCATGAGGCAATGGCTATCGCCATGAACCGCATCGGCGGCCGCAGCAACACCGGTGAGGGCGGCGAACATCCGGAGCGTTTCATTCCGGACGCCAACGGCGATTCCCGCCGCAGCTCCATCAAGCAGGTTGCTTCCGGACGTTTCGGCGTAACCAGCAACTACCTGGTGAATGCGGACGAAATCCAGATCAAGATGGCTCAAGGCGCCAAGCCCGGCGAGGGCGGACAGCTGCCCGGCCGCAAGGTGTACCCGTGGGTTGCGGAAGTGCGCGGCGTTACTGCCGGCGTAGGCCTGATCTCTCCGCCGCCTCACCATGATATCTATTCCATCGAGGATCTGGCTGAGCTGATCCACGATTTGAAGAACGCCAACCCCCGTGCCCGGATCAGCGTGAAGCTGGTATCCGAGGTGGGTGTAGGCACTATTGCCGCCGGTGTTGCCAAGGGCAAAGCCGACGTGGTGCTGATCAGCGGTTATGACGGAGGCACGGGCGCCTCTCCGCAAACCTCCATCCACAATGCAGGTCTGCCGTGGGAGCTGGGTCTGGCCGAAACGCATCAAACCCTGATCCTGAACAATCTGCGTTCCCGGATTACGGTGGAGACCGACGGCAAGCTTCTGACCGGCCGCGACGTAGTCATCGCCGCGCTCCTGGGCGCTGAGGAATTTGGCTTCGCCACCACACCGCTGATTGCCTTGGGCTGCGTGATGATGCGGGTTTGCCACCTGGATACCTGTCCGGTGGGCATTGCCACCCAGAACCCGGAGCTTCGTGCGAAATTCGCCGGAGACCCGCAGCATGTGGTAAACTACATGACCTTCATCGCTCAAGAGGTTCGTGAGCTGATGGCCGAGCTTGGTTTCCGTACCATAGAAGAGATGGTGGGACGTACGGACGCGCTCGAACCCGTTGTGGCTGTGAACCATTGGAAGGCCAAGGGATTGGATCTGTCTCCGCTTCTGTATCAACCGGTCGTTCCTGCAGATTACGGCACCTATTGCCAAATGGAGCAGGACCACGGTCTGGAGAAGTCCATCGACATGAAGGAGCTCTTGCACGTGTGCAAGCCGGCTCTCGACTATAAGGAAAATGTGCATGCCATTATGCCAATCCGCAACGTCAACCGCGTTGTGGGCACCATCCTCGGCAGCGAGGTTACCCGCCGCTATGGTATTGAAGGCCTGCCGGCCGATACCATCCGGCTGCACTTCAACGGCTCTGCCGGCCAAAGCTTCGGCGCCTTCGTGCCGAAGGGTGTGACCCTGTCCCTGGAAGGCGACGCCAACGACTATGTGGGCAAGGGCCTCTCCGGCGGCAAGATTGTCATCTTCCCGCCCGAACGCTCCTCCTTCGTGCCGGAAGAGAATGTGATTATCGGCAATACCGCCTTCTACGGTGCCACCGAGGGTGAAGCTTACATCCGCGGTGTGGCCGGTGAGCGTTTTGCCGTACGGAACTCCGGTGTGCGCGTCGTTATCGAAGGTGTGGGTGACCATGGCTGTGAATACATGACCGGCGGCCGTGTGGTTGTACTGGGCCCGACCGGCCGCAACTTCGCTGCAGGGATGTCCGGCGGTATCGCCTTCGTATACGATGCCGACGGCAGCTTCAGGAGCAGGATCAACAAGGAAATGGTGCATGTGGAGGAACTGAGCGAGCAGTACGAGATCAATGAGGTGAAAACCCTGATCCGCAACCACGTGAAGTTCACCAGCAGCTCCGTTGGCCAGAGGATCCTGGAAAACTGGGAAGAGAATGTGTTCAGCTTCGTGAAGGTCATTCCGAAGGACTTCAAGCGGATGTTCGAGTCCATCGAAAAAGCCAAGCTGACCGGCCTCAACCAGGAAGAAGCGGTTATGGCGGCCTTTAAGGAAAATATGAGCGACGCCGCACGCGTTGGCGGTAACTAAAATAGTCCCCCAAAAGTGAAGTAGATGCTCTGAAGGGGATTCCGAATACTTTTGGGGGAGCCCCCACTCAATTTAGCGAAATGCTTACGAAGTATGGCTTTTGCTTTATGGCAAGAGCTTTTAGGAGGAGAACCATGGGAAAGCCTACGGGTTTTTTGGAATACAAGCGCGAACTCCCTGTGGATGAGTCGCCTTTGTCAAGAATCGGCCATTATCAGGAATTTCATGAGCATATGGAAGAGTCGAAGCTTCGCACCCAAGGGTCACGCTGCATGGATTGCGGTATTCCCTATTGCCATACGGGCAAGCTTCTGAACGGGATGGCCGCCGGCTGCCCGGTGCATAACCTGATTCCCGAGTGGAATGATCTGGTGTACCGCGGTATGTGGCGGGAGGCGTTGGACCGTCTGCACAAAACCAACAACTTCCCCGAATTTACCGGCCGGGTTTGCCCCGCTCCCTGCGAGGGCTCCTGTACGGTAGGCCTGAACGGCAGCCCTGTTACCATCAAGAATATCGAGCGTTCCATTGTGGATAAGGGCTTCGAAGAAGGCTGGATCAAGGCCCAGCCTCCGGCTAAGCGCACCGGCAAGAAGGTAGCCGTTATCGGCTCCGGTCCTTCCGGTCTGGCGGCCGCTGCCCAATTGAACAAAGCCGGACACACCGTTACCGTATTCGAGCGCTCCGACCGCCCGGGCGGACTTCTGATGTACGGCATCCCCAACATGAAGCTGGAGAAGTCGCTTGTGGAACGCCGTGTGAAGCTGCTGGAGGAGGAAGGCATTACTTTCGTGACCAGTATGGAGGTAGGCAAGGACTATCCGGCGGAAAAGCTGAAGTCCGAGTTTGACGCTGTTGTCCTGTGCGGCGGCTCCACCAAAGGCCGCGACCTTCCTACTGAAGGCCGCGAGCTGAAGGGCATCCACCTGGCTATGGAGTTCCTGCACAAGAACACAAAAAGCCTGTTGGATTCCAACCATGCCGACGGTGCTTACATCTCCGCCGCAGGCAAGGACGTTATCGTCATCGGCGGCGGCGATACCGGTACGGACTGTATCGCTACCTCTGTCCGTCATGGCGCCAACAGTGTGCACCAGTTCGAAATTATGCCCAAGGCTCCCGAGCACCGGGCAGACAATAATCCGTGGCCGGAATGGCCCAAAACCTTCAAGATGGACTACGGCCAAGAGGAAGCTGCTGCCAAGCATGGCCGCGATCCCCGCGACTACCTGGTGTCCACCAAGCGTTTTGTGGGCGACGAGAACGGCCATGTGAAGGAAGTCCACACCGTTCTCATCGAGTGGAAAAAAGACGGCAACGGCCGTTTTGTTCCCACCGAGGTTCCCGGCAGCGAGAAGGTTTATCCGGCTCAGCTGGTGCTGCTGGCACTGGGCTTCACCGGCCCCGAAAACCAGCTGCTGGATCAGCTGGGTGTCGAGAAGGATGAACGCACCAACGCCAAGGCTGCTTATGGCCAGTATGCCACCAGCGTGGAAGGTGTTTTCGCCGCCGGCGACATGCGCCGGGGTCAATCCCTGGTCGTCTGGGCCATCAACGAAGGCCGTGAGGCTGCACGTGAAGTGGACCGTTTCCTGATGGGCGCCACCGATTTGCCGTAAGCTGGAGCAGTTTGTTGCAGCTTTTACCAACAAAATATTTGTACCCTATACAACCCCCGGAAAACGCGGCTGCGTCTTTCGGGGGTTTTTGCCGTCTGCGCCAGGCCTGGACTGTTTAGCCCATGAGGCGGTTGGATAGGATCGGAAGCACAGCAGTTTGGTCGAGCTCCCCAGATACGCTGTGCCGCTAACGGAACTGAGAAGCGCTTAGCGGTCGAAAAGGGACCAATTTGTTTTCTAACGGAACTCAGCGACTCTTAGCGTGGATTTTGCGCCTGATTTCAGCCGGTAACCCTGGCTAAGCGTCTCCCAGTTCCGTTAGCGCGCCGAGATGGCGGATTTCGGCTTCTAAGCGCCGCTCAGTTCCGTTAGCGCAATCCGTCCGCCCGAGATAGCAGGTTAAGGTGGCGAGTGCATCCTTCTAAGTGTCTCACAGTTCCGCTAACGCACGAGGGTGATGATTTGGCTGTTCAGTTCCGTTAGCGCAAATTGGTATAGGCGTGGCGGGGATGTCCAGAAGTAACGATTGCGCAGGATCAGCCGAAGCGATAAATCGTGCTGATGCTCCTCTTCCCCGTCCTCCGCGGGACCGGAGCACCATTTTTGGCATGATTTACAGGTATAGAGAAGGAAAACCATCCATAAGTATGGAAATGGTATAGCAGGTTCTATTGACAGGAGGCAGATGGATGAGAAGGACAACCAAGCGTTATGGAATTTTATTAGCAGTAGTTTGTTTGATCGCAGGACTGATCGGGGGCTGCCAGGCAATCGGCGGCGTGGATTTGAACAAGGCATTGTTAAGCTCCTTCGATATGAAGACGATGGAGGGCAAGGGCTCTGTCGAGGTTTCGCTTGAGCTGGATGAGGCTGCGCTGAAGGAAGCGGGCCCGGACTCGGCGGCTATGGAGGCTTTCAGCCAAATGAAGCTGAGCTTCGACCATATTAAGCAGGAAAGCAATCAAGTGGCTTCTGTAAAAGGCGCGATGGAAGTGGCCAAGAAGTCGATTCCTTTTACCGCGTACATATCTCCTGAGGCCATGACCGTCCTGCCGGAAGGGGCCACTAAACCCTTTACCATCTCCACCATGGATCTTGCCGATCCTACAGGAGCAGGGCTGTACGGCGGCGTGGACATGAAATGGCTGACCGACTTCCAGAAGAAGGCGGAGGACCCCAATTACATCAAACCGCTGTATGAATATCTCCTTGGCAAAATGCCCAACCCCTCCAAGCTGAAGCTGGAGTCCGGCAATGAAACCATCAACGGCGAAAGCGTGTACCTGCACCATGTCCGCGCTGATCTGGACGGCAAGGACATTCTGCCGCTGCTTCGGACCTTCATCCTGAATCTGATGAAGGATGACCAGGCCATGAAGGCCATCATTGCCCAATACTATGATGTGATTCAAGGTGCCGTGAATAGCTTTATTCCGGCGGATCTCAGTGGTGACGATGAGCTGAGTTCGGTGCTCGGCGCTATCCGCTCTATCCTCCAGAACAAGGAGGAGGGAGTAGAGGTTGTTCAAACGGAAGCCAAGCAGCTTCTGGTTATTCTGCTGGTGATGCTGGACAGCGAAGGAACGGAAGTGGCGAAGTTCCTGGGTGACAAATCCTCCATGACTGTGGATTTGTATGTGGACAACAACATGAAGGTCCGCAAGTCCGTGGCAAACCTGCTGCTGGCGCCGACAGAAACGGACGGAAGCCCTCTGAAGTCCATCCGTGTGAAAAGCAGCTTCGAAAACTGGAATGTGAACGGTACAGTGAAGGCGGACGCCATCTCCACCGCCGGAGTAGTGGATCTCATGAAGCTGGATGGTCCGGAAGAAGCATTGGAGGTCATCAAGACGGATTCCGCCCTCTACAAATTCTTGAAGGATGATCTTCACGTTACCCGCAAAACCGGTTATTTCTATGTGATGCCCCAGGAGGATCTGGATGAATATACAGCCGGCTGGGCAGCTTACAGCGATAACGGCGTAACCATGGTTCCCGCCCGTTCCCTGGCTGCTAATCTGGATATGGATTTGGCGTGGGATGCCCCCAGCCAATCCGTGGTTCTGACCACAGCCGACGGCAAACACAGCATCCGTCTGACAGCAGACAGCAGCAAGGCAGCCCTCAATGGTTCAACGGACCTTTCACTGGAGCGTCCTGCAGTGGTGGAGCAAGGCTCCTTCTATGTGCCCCTGCGGAGTGTAGCGGAAGCCCTGGGTGCCAAGCTGCAGTGGGAAGCGGAATCCTCTTCGATAATCGTGACCTTGGATTAATGTGATCAACTGTTAGCCCGATAAAACAATCCGATAAAACAATCCGATCAACAAAAACCGGAGCGTTCGTGAGCTCCGGTTTTTTTGCATATAACACATATTCAACGCTCCAATACAAACCGGTCCAGCAGCTTGCCGTCCACGTCATAAGCCTCATAAGTCAGCGCCTTGCCGGAAACGGTAATCCCGCCAAACATCTGTTTTTTGTTCTGGAAGTGGACCTTGTGGTAGAACAGGTCCTCCTTCTTGTCGTTAAACTTTGGCCCTGCCGTATTGGGCGTCACATAGACAGTACCGGCCCGTTCCCGGACGGGATCATCGCCGTTGCCAACCACTTTGCCCCCGCGCAGGGGATATGAACGGGAATATTCATGATTATGTCCCTGCAGCACCAGATCCACCTGGTACTCATCGAACACCTTCACCCAATCCTCCAGCTTGTCATACCTATTGCCCCCATAAGCGCCCCGGTGTATCGCCACAATCCGCCAAGGCTTGTCCGCCGATGCGGCCAGATCCTTCTTCAGCCAATCCCGCTGCTTGTTCAGATCCGACTCCGTGTTCAGCACCACCATATGCACAGGTCCGTAATTGAAGGAATAGCTGGGCCCTTTATCCTTGGAGGTGATCCCGTTGTCCGGTAGAAAAAACCGCGAGCGGTATTCCAGAGCATCGTTATCCACCTCATCATGATTGCCGGTTGTGGGCATTAAGGGCAGACGGGACAGGACCGGCCGGGCCAGGTCAAAAAAGTGCCGCCATGCCGCCGGATCCTCCGGGTTCTCCGTCAAATCCCCTGTATGCATGATGAATGCAGCCTGGGGGAATTGTTTCACCGCTTGCTCCAGGGTGCGGCTCCACAGCCGGAAATCCGCCTCCGTCTCTCCCTGCGAGTCCGTCACATGCAAAAAGCTCACTTCCGCGTCCGCTCCGGCCTCCGGCCCCGTCGTAAACGAAGCGGGTTCACTCCACACCTCCGCCTCTTCGTCTCCCACCCGGTACCAATAGCGGGTATTGGGATTAAGCCCCGTGGCCTCCGCCTGATAGACACCCTCCGGTTTGCCGTTTTCTCCGGAGCGGGTTTCCCGGGAGGCGGTGAAGCTCAGCTTGTCCGCCTGATCCTTGGCCAGTCCGTCGCGGCTTAGCGCTACCTGCAGCACACCGTCTGCCTCACCTTGGCCATACCGCCAAGTAAATGCCCGGGACGCCGATGTTTCCCCGCGGAATGTCATCCCAATGGAGAAGGGGCCAGTCTTCCCGCTGCTGCCCAGGTTTTGGAGGGCTGCCAGCAATACAACAATCAGGATAACAGCACCCACCCCCGCCCACAAGGCGGTCGAATTCCATTTCACGGCCATTCTCCTTCCGTTGGTTTTTTTATAGTGCTCCGAGGAGCCGTTTACATTCCGTTAACACAAGCATAACATTCAGCGAACATTCAGTCTCCCTTAAACCAACATTCATAAACAAACGTTATGATGATCTCAAGAAACAAGGGAAGCCGCTTCCCTCCAGCAGGACATACAGAAACGGGGTGCACAACCATGGGACTGAAATACCGCAATGAATTGAAATTTATGATTAATTACCACCAGTATTTTACCATCCGGCAGCGCCTCAAGGCCTTGATGAAGCGCGATGAACATGCCGGGCCAAATGGAGAATACCATATCCGCAGCCTGTACTTTGACGATATCGGCAACAAGGCATTGGATGAGAAGCTGGGCGGTGTCAGCGACCGGGTGAAATACCGGATCCGCATTTACAACATGGAAGACAAGGTAATCCATTTTGAGAAGAAAATCAAGAGGAACGAATACATTGCCAAGGTGAAGGAGTCCCTCACCCGCAGTATGGTCGATGAGCTGCTGCACGGCAATATGGAGATTTTGAACGTTCCGGACAAGCCGCTGTTCGCCGAGGTGTACGATGAAATGAAGCATCGGCTGCTCCGTCCCAAGGTAATCGTGGATTACGTCCGGGAGCCTTATGTCTGCGCCAACGGCAACGTCCGCATTACCTTCGACAAGGAGCTGCGGAGCGGGTTGGGCAGTACGGATCTGTTCGATACGGAGCTGGGGGCCGTCCGGGCGCTGGATGAGAATTTCATCATTCTCGAAGTGAAATTCGACGAATATCTCCCCGGTTACATCCGGGACGCTTTGCAAATGGAGGGTTTGCAGCGGCAATCGGCCTCCAAGTATGTGATTTGCCGCAAGTATATCAAATTGAACGCCTGGGAGGATCAATAACCATGAACTTTACAGACATGATCAAAAACTCGGTAATGGATAATTTCACGGCAAACATCGCTATCAGCAAAATTCTTATCACCATGTCCATCTCCTTCCTGCTGGGTTTCTTCATCTACATCCTGTACAAGCGGATTTTCAGCGGAGTGCTTTATTCCAAAAGCTTCAACATCTCTCTCATCGGGATGACAATGGTGACGTCCATGGTGATCATTGCCGTTAACTCCAACCTGGTGCTGTCCCTGGGTATGGTCGGCGCCCTGTCCATCGTCCGTTTCAGAACACCCATTAAGGATCCTACTGATCTGATCTTCCTGTTCTGGGCCGCGGCAGTAGGGATTGTAACCGGTGCAGGGTTCTATTCCCTTGCACTGGCAGCTTCTGTAGTGATCGGACTAGTTATGTTCATCTTTATCAAAAAAGCATCCTTCGAAACCCCGTACCTGCTGGTTGTGAATTGCGACAGCGACGAAAGCGAAACCCATGTGATGAAGGCCGTTCAAGGCGAAGCCAAACGGTTCAACCTGAAGCAAAAAACCGTATCCCGCGGCAATGTGGAGCTGACTATCGAGATTCGTGTGAAGGAAAAGGAGGCTCAATTCGTCAATCGTGTATCTGCTGTTGACGGAGTCAAGAACGCCGTGCTGATCAGCTACAGCGGCGATTATGTATCCTAATAACGGCGGTGAATACAGATGAAATCCAAAACGGCGGTACCTGTGCTGGTGATACTGTTTGTGGTGATGCTGGCGGTTGGGCTGTACGGACTAAGCTCCGGCAGCCAGGAGGACTTAACCGTACCGGCAAATGCCTCTTCGGGAAAAACGGCGGAGGAGCTGTCGGAAACCGTTTTTCCCAAGGAAAAGGTCATTGATGTGAAGATAACCGTGGACGAGGCGGATTTCCAGGACATGCTGGACAATGCCTCTCTGGAGGAATTCAAGATGGCCTCCGTGGAGTACAACGGGACCATGTTCAATAACGTGGGGATCCGCACCAAGGGAAATCTGAGCCTGCGCAGCGTGGTCCAGATGCAGGACTCTGACCGGTACAGTTTCAAGCTGTCCTTTGATGAATATGTGGATAACCAAACGTTGGCTGGCATCAGCAAAATCAACCTGAACAACAATTACAGCGATGCCTCGTATATGCGTGAGTTCCTGACCTACGAGCTGGCGGAGGAGCTGGGGCTGCCAACACCGGGCCATTCCTACGTCAACGTCTACATTAACGGCAAGCTGTGGGGCTTCTATCTGGCCGTGGAGCAGGTAGGGGACGCTTATCTGGAGCGCAACTTCGGCAACTCCTACGGTGCCCTGTACAAAGGCGAGATGACCGGAGTCGGCAGCGACCTGACTTGGTTGGGTGACGATCTTTCCAAGTATACGGGGCTGGCGCAAAAGTCCAAGTCCTCCAACGGGGATATTCTCATTGATATGCTGGAGGAGCTGAACAACGGGACGGATTATGAGTCTGTGCTGAATGTGGATAATGTGCTCAAGTACATTGCCCTGAATGTAGCCACCAACAATATGGACAGCTACTTGGGGTCGAACAAGCAGAACTATTATCTGTATGAGGATGACGGTATCTTCAACGTCCTGCCCTGGGACTATAACATGGCCTTCGGAGGTATGGGCGGCGGCATGGGAGGTATGGGCGGCAGAGGTATGGGCGGACAAAACCCCAGAACGGAAGCGGGCAATACCGAAGAGGCGGCGGGTCAGGCTCAGGCCAACGGGCAAACCGTGCAGCAGGGCAGCGCTGGAGCTGACAACGGAGGCGCTATGCAGGCACCTCAAGCAGGAGCCCCCAACATGGGCGGCCAAAACGCCCAGCCGGCAGCCGGCGCTTCGGTGCTCATCGACGAGCCTACCCAAGGCGCTGTGGCCGAGCGGCCGCTGATTGCCAAGCTGCTGGCGGTGGACGAGTATAAGGAGCGTTACCACGCTATTCTGAAGGAAATCAGCGAAGGCTTCCTTTCAGAAACGGCTTTTAACGCCAAGGTAGACAAACTTGCTGCCAAAATCTCCGCTTATGTGGAGAATGACCCCACCTCCTTCTACACCTATGAGGAGTATCTGAAGGGTGTAGAGCAGTTAAAAACCGCCAACACCACTATGATCACCAGTGTCACTCAGCAGCTCAATGGAACCATTGCTTCTACTAACAATGGAGAGGGCAGCGGCGGCGGAATGGGCGGCGGTAGAGGCATGGGAGGTATGAGAGGCGGGGCAGGACAAGCCAACGGCCAGCAGAACGGCCAAAACGGCCAGCAGCAGGGCGGATTTCCGCAGCAGGGCGGGCAAAACGGTCAACAGCAAGGAGGATTCCCGCAGCAGGGAGGCCGTGACGGCCAGCAGCCCGGAGGCGGGCAGCAGAACGGCCAAGCCGGACGCCAGCAGCAAGGCGGCCAAATGATGCCGCCGGATTTCGGCGGTGAAGGCGGAGGCGCCCCAGGCGGCATGCCCGGAATGCCGGGTGGCCCCGGCGGCCAGCAGGCAGCTCAGACAGGCGGCGTCAGCGAAGCCGTTACAGCAGGAGCATTGCTGCTGGTGATGCTGGCGGCCAGCTGGTTTATCCTGCGATTCAGACGCCAGCACTAACAGGAAAGCGGCCAGCTCCGGAGTTATATCCGGGGCTGGTTTTTGCTTTCGGATTTGCCGCAGCGGCGGATCATATTTTCCACGGAAAGAGCGAACACTCAAAGAGGAACATAAACACCAACACCCTCATTCCCCCAAAAAAAGGAGAGAATCCAATTGGCTACATTGCTGTATATTACCGCTCATCCGCTGGATCACCAAATGTCCTACAGTCTGGCTGTGGGCAAGGCTTTCGTCGATGCTTACAAAGAGAACCATCCCCAGGATCATGTGGTGCACCTGGACCTGTACAAGCTGGGCATTCCGCATATTGACGCCGACGTGTTCAGCGGTTGGGGCCAACTGCGCTCCGGCGCCGCCTTCGACAAGCTCCCTGAGTCGGAGAAAAGCAAAATTACCAAGCTCAACGAGCTGGTGGACCAATTTGTCGCCGCAGACAAATACGTCTTTGTTACTCCCATGTGGAACCTGAGCTTCCCGCCCGTACTGAAGGCGTACATCGACGCCATCTGTATCGCCGGCAAAACCTTCAAATACACCGAACAAGGCCCGGCTGGATTGCTGAACAACAAGCAGGCGCTCCACATCCAGGCCCGCGGCGGGGTTTATTCGGAAGGCCCGGCAGCGGCGCTGGAGAGCGGGCACAGCTACCTGGTGAAAATCCTCAACTTTATCGGCATTAGCCAAGTGGATGCCATCTTCGTCGAAGGCATGAGCGCCTTCCCCGATAAAGCAGAGGACATCAAGCAAAAGGCGATTGCCGAGGCCAAGGAAAAGGCCGCCCGGTTTTCCCTGGCGGAAAAAGCATAGAAGCCAAGCTGATGATAACCCCCGGGAGTCCAGTATGGACAAGCCGGGGGTTTCTTTTTGCCACCTAGTACAGGGTGGTTAGCATAGGGTGACCAGCATAGACCATAGGGAGGAAATTTTATACGAAAGTGCCGAATCCGATCCGGCATTTTGGCTTCTGGCGATGCCCGCCAGGCCATGGATGATTCTAACGGCGGTGAGCGCCGCTATTTGGCCTAAAAATGCGTTTCCAAAAATCTAACGGAAGCAGCGGACCTTATTGGCCTTCCTTCTCGCATAAAACCGGTGCGAAGGCCGAAATAGCGGCTCTGGCCGCCGTTAGAATCCGAGGGAGGCAAAAAAAGCCGTAATAACGGCGCTCACCGCCGTTAGAGTGTCCGAGGGAACAATTACCTGTACATACCATCGCCCCGCCCGAGCCTGCACATTTTGCCGCATATAGGTGATAATCATTCTCAACGGTGGCTATACTATTACCAGACACCACCGCCAACCGCGGCGCTCTCCTCCAAAAAGCCGCTCAAAAAAAGAAGAACGGCAGTGGCGCTGCCGCTCTTCCGGTCATCAGACCTTAGGCTCAAAGGTTCTACAATCGGTTTCTTCGGAATTGGAGGCTTGTTTGCCGCGGTGGTGGGTAACTTTGATGGAGGATGCTCTGCAAAGATTACCGTTTGCCCAATATTTGCAGGAATTCACTTCGCACACTACGTCTTTTGCCATCGGTGATTCACCTCCCCTCACAAGTAGGATGGTCGCAACCGGGGGGACGTTATACATACGGCCCGGATTTTCCGGGTAATTCCTCATGCCTCACCACCAAAAGCCTCTCTTTAGCATGCAGAGGAGGCTTTTTTTGCTGTTTGCGGCACCGGGCCGTTTTCATTTTTTTCAAAGAGTTTGTATAATGAACCCATTGGTGCACGAAGAAAAGGGGGAGAGCCGTTATGATGAACCTGCGGATTTGCCGAACGTCAGAGCAGTTGGCTAATGGAGCAGAGCCATTGTCCTTGCAAGCGGCGCTTCCGGTTGCCCGGGAGATAGCCGGGGAATGGGACTGTGAGCTCATTCCCACAGGAGAAATGCTGGTTCCGCCATTTGGGGGAAAAGAAGGCTGGCTGCTGCTGCCAGAGATTCTATACCGCCTGCAGGGCATTCTTTTAGCCTGCCAGCAGGGGCCAACGGGAACTCCGGAGCTTATGGTTGCCCGGGAGGAGGATGCCACTACCTGGGAGGATTTCCTGCTGATGAAGCTGGCCCATAACCTGGCTTACCGTCTGCAGGGGCAGCTTTTCCTCGGGGAGGGAACAGAGCCGCTGCCTATAGAGCCGGAGCGTTTTGCCACCTTCGATGCCTATGTGGACCGGGTCCTGGAAGCCGAGGACGATCTGGTGAAGGAAATCAAAAAAACCTGGATTTACGCCCACCGCAAACGGGCCATCCGATAAACAATCCCCCAAAAGTGGAGGAACGCTGCGTAGTAATTCCAGGTGCTTTTGGGGGAGCCCCAGAATAATAAACAAATGCTTTTACACATACAAAGGACGTGCTGGAATGGAAGAGTTGAGAAAGCTGACGGAGGAACTGTGCGGGGAAGGCAAGCTGCTTCACGCCGTACTCAGCAATCCCCGGAACAAAGCGGAGGGGCTACCCTCCAAGCTGAAGGCAAAGCCGGTCCTCCTGAAGGGGGAGCGGATGGTCCAGCTGGAGAAAACCGTCGGGCCCAAGGCCTACCACGAAAATGTGACTCCGGACGAAGCCGCGGCCAAGCTGGCGGAGTGGCTGGAGGGCCATTTTAAGCAGGGACTTCTGCAGACGGCGGAAGCGGACTACCAGGTGCTGGTGGACAAACGGGGCAAGGTGAGCATTCTGCGCAAGGCCGCGACCAAGCAGCAGGCGGAGCTGGGGCATAACCGCAAGAAGCAGTATTTGCTGGAGGAAGGTGTTCCGGTACCGTTCCTGGTGAAGCTGGGTGTGATGAACAAGGAGGGCAAGGTGCTGGCCCCCAAGTACGATAAGTTCCGCCAGATCAACCGCTACCTGGAGATGATTGAGGATGTTGTGGAATATTTACCCCAAAACCGGGTGGTCCGGATTGTGGATTTCGGGTGTGGCAAGTCCTATCTGACCTTTGCCTTATATCATTATCTGGTGGCGGTCCGCGGCATGAAGGCGGAGATTGTGGGTCTGGACCTGAAGGCCGATGTTATCACCCATTGTTCGTCGCTGGCCGAGGAATTCGGCTACGCCGGTCTGAGATTCCAGACCGGGGACATCAGCCAATATGAAGGAGCGGAGCAGGCGGATATGGTGGTCACGCTCCATGCCTGCGACACGGCAACGGATGCGGCCTTGGAAAAAGCGGTGCGCTGGAACGCAGTCGTTATCCTGTCCGTGCCCTGCTGCCAGCATGAGCTGAACCGGCAGATCAAGAATGAGCTGCTGTCGCCGATGCTGCAGCATGGGCTCATCAAGGAGCGCTTCGCCGCTCTCGCTACGGATTCCATACGGGCGAACATTCTGGAGCTGGCCGGCTACAGGACACAGCTGCTGGAATTCATCGACATGGAGCACACGCCCAAAAATATTCTGATCCGCGCCGTACGCCAGCCTTCGCCGGACCCCAAGAAGCTTGCAGCCCAGGCCCGGTCTTACCTGGCCTTCCGGGATATGCTGCAGGCGGAGCCCTATCTGGAACGGGCCTTGGGAGATATCCTGAAGCCGGTGCTGGACGAGGCTTAAACCATTCCCTCGTCCTGGGCTTTTTTGGCCGCTTGAATCCGGTCGCGCACATCCATTTTGGAATAAATGCTGGAGATATAATTTTTGACCGTTCCTTCGGACAAGTAGAGCCGCTCCGCAATTTCACGGTTGTTCAGCCCGTCAGCGATGCATTCCAGCACCTGCTGCTCCCGGTCGCTGAGCCCGTAGGAAGTGCCCGAGCGGCTTTGCTCCTCATGGGCGGAGGCAGAGGAGGTTTGGGCGGCTCCGCGGTGATCCGGGGCGGCTGTTCCCTGGAGATGGGCCACCATCATCTTGGCGATATCCTGGGGAATCAGGGTCCCGCCCTTGTGAACCCACTTGATCCCGGAGATCAGATCCCGGGGATGGATGGCCTTCAGGAGATACCCCTCCGCACCTGCTCCCAAAGCGTCCACCACATACTGGATCTCCTGGAACGTGGTCAGGATAATCACGCGGATGTCCGGATACTGGGCTTTAATTAGCCGAGTGGCCTCCACGCCGTTCATTTCGGGCATATGGATGTCCATCAGGACCACGTGGGGAGAGGCCGTTGCGCACAGCTCCACCGCTTTGCTTCCGTTCTCGGCCAATCCCACCACCTGAATCTCCGGGTCCATGTCCAGCACAATGTGCAGGCTCTCCCGGATCAAATCCTGGTCGTCCGCAAGCAGCAATCTGATCTCGTTCATGGCCTTGCGCCTCCTTATAGATGTAATAGGCAGCCGGCCAACGTCCTGCCGGATACCGTGAGCTTACAATCCGTCCGGGCCCGGGCTTCTCAGGACGGGAATGCTGCACACCACTGTAATGCCCTTCTGGGCCGAGGGCAGCACCTGGAGACGGCCCTGCAGTGCGGACAGCCGGTCCTCCATCGCCGACAGCCCGAACCCGGGCTGCACGTCCCCGCTGCCGATGCCGTCATCGGAAATGGTGAGGGTATAGCGGCTGGGGGCATAATCGGCGTGGATCCGGATGGACGACGCCTGCCCGTGGCGTTTGGAATTGGTCAGCGCCTCCTGCAGGCAGCGGATCATGGTCAGCTGCGCCTGTCGGGGCAGCTCATAACCCTCTCCGGAGGTGGTCAGATGGATTTCGGTCCCCGTATTCACACCGAAGTCCTTGGCCATTTGTTCCAGCTGGGCGGTGAAGCTGCCCTCTTCCTCGGGAGGAGCCATCTGATGGATATTGCGCCGGACCTCCTCCAAGCCGTTGCGTGCCACCTGCCGGAGCACATCAAGCTTTTCGCCGGCCACGGCAGGATTAATCTCCAGCAGGTAGGAGACGGCATCCATCCCCATAATTACCGTAGTGAAGGTATGTCCTACCGTATCGTGAAGCTCCCGGGACATCCGGTTGCGCTCCTCGGCCACCGTCAGCTTCTCCACCTGGCTGGAGTATTGCTCCAGGACCCGGTTTTGCTCCTGGACCAGCCGGTAGACCCTGAGGTTCTCTTCATATAACTGCTTGACGCTGTAATGGGAGTACCAGATTTTATGAATGCCCAGCCCCAGGCCCAGCAGGACGCCGGAGTTGAGGCAGGCGGTAATGGCAGTGGCCAAATCGAATCCCTCCGGATAAGCCATCCATAACAGCAGGATAGGAAGGCCCAGCACATACAGGAAAATGTTCACCACCAGGATATAGATGTTGCGGGAATGGAAACCCAGCAGCAGCAGGGCGACTGTAACCGAATTGGTCATTTCCCCGTATTTAAATGTGATGAATATACTGAAGAGGCCGCTGGTAACCAGCACACTGAAGGGCAGCGCCCACAGATGGGTATAACCCGGATGCCAGAACAAGAGCGGGGCAAAATAGCAGATCATAAGCGCCAGCATATATCCCGCCCGCTCCGGAAATCCGGTCAGCTGCGGAATTGTCGCTACATATAATAGCCCTATGGCCAGACCGGAGGTAAGCACACCCAGCATCACCCAGTCCAGCCACTGCCAGGCCCGTCTTTCGATCACCATACGCGTATTCTCCCGGGATATCCTCCATAAGTACCCGAATGCAGCCTTGATGCATCGCGTCATTTTTGGGGGAGTGTTTTTACCATTGTACTAAATTCCAGCCTAAACCTGAAGTGAGCGCGGTCATGTGACCGGACTGGACCTGTGTTGGGGAAAGGAGACTATGCAAAAAGACGATAACGCGCTATGATAGATGACAGCAATTGGTAAAACCGTTCCACAGCGTGAGATTTTTGCCTTCTTGAGATGGATATGCGGTTGCAAGGCAGGCGTGCCGGAGCGGCAGATTAGAGGAACCCGGCGCATCCCATCAGGCAATCGAGACACAGGAGGTATACATGAACGAACCCATTGTTACGCTGCAGAATGTCACCAAAAGAATCGGCGGCAAAACGATCATCGATAAATTAAGCTTTCAGGTTCCACAGGGTGAGGTTTTTGGCTTCCTGGGTCCCAACGGAGCGGGTAAAACCACCACCATCCGGATGATGGTGGGCCTGATGTCCTTGTCCGAGGGGGATATTCTCATCGGCGGGCACAGCATCTACACTGATTTTGAGAAGGCGATTAAGCAGGTAGGGGCCATAGTGGAAAATCCGGAAATGTATAAGTTTCTGTCCGGATGGAACAACCTGGTTCATTACGCCCGTATGGTGCCCGGCATTACCCATCACCGGATTGCCGAGGTGGTCAAGCTGATGGGGCTGGAGAACCGGATCCATGACAAGGTCAAAACCTATTCCCTGGGGATGCGCCAACGGCTGGGTGTAGCTCAGGCAGTGCTTCATAAGCCAAGGCTGCTGATTCTCGATGAACCCACCAACGGTCTCGATCCCGCCGGAATCCGCGAGCTGCGGGATTATCTGCGGCAGCTCTCCCGGGACGAAGGAGTCTCGGTTATTGTGTCCAGCCATCTTCTCTCGGAGATGGAGCTGATGTGCGACCGGGTGGCTATTATTCAGAACGGACGTCTGGTAGATGTCCGCACCACCAAGGAATTGGTTCAAACAGGAGGGCGCAGCACCGTGGTTTTCGAGGTATCGGACACCAAGCTGGCGCATCAGGTGCTGGCCCAGAATGACGGGGGCTATCCGGCGGAGCTCCAGCAGGAGGGGATTGTCCTGCAGCTGGACCGGGAGGAAATCGCCGATGTCACGGCCCTTTTGGTTCATGCGGGGGTGAGGATTTTCGGAATCCATCCGGTCACCACTTCGCTGGAGGACAAATTCCTGGAAATGACGGGAAGTGATCAGATTGCTTAGCCTGCTTCAAAATGAAAATATGAAGATTTACCGCCGTCTCCGGACCTGGATTCTGATCGGCATTCTTGTGGCCATCGCCTGCTCCTTTTCCATGATCAGCAGAATGACGGACAAGGGAACCAATGAGGGCTGGGAGGTCCGGGCCCAGGCCCGGCTGGAATCCAACCAGGCTTATCTGGAGGACAGCAACCGGCTTCCGGTGTTGGCGCAGGAGGAGATCAGACGCTCCATTGTGCTGGATCAGTACCGTCTGGAGCATGATATTCCCCCGTCAGAGAACACGCTGTGGGGGATGGTGCTGTCCATGTCCATTCTGATTCAGCTGGTTACGATTTTTACAGTGGTCATAGCAGCGGATATTGTCGCAGGCGAATTCGCCACAGGCACCATCAAGCTGTTGCTGATCCGTCCGGCGGGCCGTGCCAAAATTCTGTTGTCCAAGTACATATCGGTGAGTATGTTCTCTCTGCTTTTGCTGGTGGTGCTGTTCGTTTCCTCCTTCCTGGTCAACGGTGTGCTGTACCAGTTCTCGGATATCGGTTCTCCTTACCTCCATGTGGGCAAGGATATGATCGTGGAGGAAAGCAGCATGGTGCTGCACGTGATGAATACATACGGGCTGAAATGCATCGAGCTGATTATGATCGTCACCCTGGCTTTTATGATTTCCACCGTATTCCGCAGCAGCTCGCTGGCCATCAGCATGTCGCTTTTGTTTTTATTCCTGGGGCAGGCGATTACCAACTTCGTAAGCTACTGGAGCTGGGGCCGGTTCTGGCTGTTCGCCAATACGGACCTGACCCAATATATCGAAGGAAAGCCGCTGATGGAGGGGATGAACATGACCTTTTCCATTATTGTGCTGGTCGCTTACTTCCTGCTGTTTAACTTCCTCTCCTGGACCATCTTCCAAAAAAGGGACGTGGCCGCCTGAGGCGAAGACTTTTGGCCCGGTAAACCCTGCTTCACACTACCGCCTTCCGCTTGCCGGAGGCGGTTTTTTTTGGTTTGTACCCGCGGCCTGCGGGGAATACTAGGGCGTGTCTGATAACTCCGAGGGAAGCAGATTCATCGAGTTTTGGTTCAGGGAGCCGCTTGCCCAACGGAATCGATAGGGAGGGGATAAATTGTTCTGGATCATCCTTCTGCTGTGTCTGTATCTTCTCCAGATCATGCTTATGCTGGTTCTGGAACATCGCCACCCCGCCAAAGCCTTGGCCTGGATAGTCATCCTTCTGGTGCTGCCCGTAGCGGGGCTGGGCCTATACTATTTCCTCGCCCGGCAATACCGGCACAAGCGGCGGATCAAGCAGCTGCCCAAGGGAGTCTGGGAGCGGCTGCACCGGGAGATGGAGCGGCTGTCCGATCTGTACCGGCCGGCTCCGGAGGAAACGCGGGAGATCGGGAAGGCGCCGCGGCTTCTGGGACTTCTGGGGAATTTGCCGGGTGCGCCCATTACCGGGGGCAATACGGTGGAATTTTACCATGAAGGGAAGGAGTTTTTTCCTGCGCTCCTGGAAGCTATGGACGGGGCAGAGGATCATATTCATATGCAATATTACATCATCCGGGATGATCGTCTTGGCCGGCAATTCCGGGATATGATGATCAAAAAAGCACGGGAGGGTGTGGAGGTCCGCCTGTTGTATGACGGCATCGGCAGTGTGGGTCTGACCGAGGGGTATGTAGAGCGGCTGGAGGAAGCGGGGGTAGAGACGGGATGTTTCCTGCCGCCTCTGGTGGCGCTGCTGGACAAACGGCTGAATTACCGCAACCACCGCAAGATAACCGTAATAGACGGAAAAACCGGCTTTCTCGGAGGTTTTAATATCGGTGACGAATATATGGGGAAGGACCCGAAGCTAGGCTTTTGGCGGGATACGCATATGCGGGTGGATGGGGATGCGGTGTACCGTTTGCAATACACCTTTCTGCGGGATTGGTTCCTGGCGAAGGGACAGCTGCCGGAGGGAGCCCGTTTTTTGCCCGAGCAGGAAAAGAAGGGCCAGGAGCTGGTGCAGATCCTTAACAGTGGCCCTGACAGCAAGTGGGATGCCATGCTGGAGCTGTACTTTTCCGCAATAGCGGCAGGGGAGCGGAGAGTGTGGATGGTTACTCCTTATTTCATCCCGGAGGGTGGCATTCTGCTGGCTCTGAAAACCGCCGCTCTAAGCGGAGCGGATGTGCGGATCATTCTGCCCGCCATACCCGACTCCCGGGTGGTGTATTGGGCCTCCCTGTCTTATCTGGAGGAGCTCCTGCAGGTGGGGGTAAAGATTTTTTTGTACCAGGGCGGCTTTATCCATGCCAAGCTTCTGATCGTGGATGACAAGCTTGCTACTGTGGGCACGGCCAATATGGATAAACGCAGCTTCTTCAGCAATTTCGAGCAAAATGCGGTGCTGTTTGACCGCCATCTGGTAGCCAGACTGGCAGGTCAGTTCCAACTGGATCTGCGCCGCTGCCGGGAGCTGGAGGCTTCGGAATTTGAGGGGCTTCCCCGCTGGAAAAAAGTCAGGGAAGGCGTCGCCAGACTCCTGGCTCCGCTGTTCTGACAGCTACGCTTGTTACAGCTTGTTCAGGAACCGCAGCACCTGGTCCAGGGATTGGGGCGCAAGCTTCTGAATCAGATCCCCCATCCGGGCCAGCCGCGGGCCGATGGTCAACAGGTTAAACTCCTTCGGGCTGCAGTTGGCCTTTACCTCACTCCACAGAAGCGGTGTGGAAAGAGTGGCGTGGACCTTGGCCCTCGGAGTATAGGGAGCGGATAAGGTTTTGCCGTACCAATGCTGCAGATAATCCACATAAATCCGGTCGCCGCGGTTTTTCTTCAGCCGTTCGATAGTAAACAGGCTCGGGTGGCTCTCCACCAGATACTTTCCCAGGAAATGGCCTGCCTCCCGCAATTGGGCGAAGGTATATTGTCCGGGCGGGATAGGGACATATAGCTGGACCCCTGTGGCTCCGGAGGTTTTGGGAACCGACTGGACGCCCATCCGCTCCAGAGCTTGTCCCGCCAGATAAGCGGCCTCCATAATCCGGGGCTCCTCCTCCAGGCTGGGATCGATGTCGATAAGCCATTCCGCAGGCAGCTCCGATCCGATTTCGTGCAGGGAGGGATGAAACTCCAGGCACGCCAGATTGCCCAGCCAGACCAGCGTGGGGATGGAGTCCAGAACCACATACCGGATGCCGGACAGCTCCGCTGTGGGAACGAAGGACGGCAGGGGCTCGGGGGCATTTTTCTGGTAAAAAAAATCCGGATCACCTGCTCCATGCGGATAACGGATGGTGGTTAAATATCGGTTCCTCGTATACCGGAGGAGGTATGGAGCCAGCTCAATCAGCTTCTGCAAATAGATCAGCTTGGTAACTCCCATCTCGGGGTACAGAGGTTTGTCCGGATTGGTGATGGTCAGCTCGTGGCCTTCGATGGTCACCGTGCCAGTTACGGTTTTATGCGGCTTCGGCCGCGTGCTGGAAGGGGGCATACGGGCATTCCTCCTGCTTGGGCGTGTTTGCATACTTCTAATGACGGGTTGAAAAGGTGCCGGAAGACACCCTCAAGAGCGGGTCAGCTGAGTCAAGGAATGGGCAGGGTCACCAGCTTGGAATGGCGGAGCAGACCCGCATCGGTGACCTCCAGGCCTGTCACCCGGCAGCGGAACGGCTGGAGGAGCCAGGCTAGATTGATCCGCTTCAGATCCGGAGGCAGGACCGGGAACGGGCCGGGCAGTCCGGAGGGAGGCGGAACACGGACCGGCAGAGAGGACAGCCGGCGTTTTTGCTGTTCATCCAGACCCAGGGACACCCTTCCGAAGTAGCTTCCCTCGAAGGCCATAATAAGGCTGGCCAGCCGCCCCTCGTTATACGTAAAACCGACAATATCCACATCCTCCTGTATGGAGGTTTTTTTCTTCAGCCAATCCCGGTGCTTCTTCCCTTCCGTGTACACACTGTCCAGCCGTTTGGAGACAATTCCCTCCCAGCCCTTGGCTTCCACCCAGCTCCATAAACCTGCTCCATCCGTAAACAGGTCTGTCACAAACAGCCGCTCCTGCTTCACGGGAAGGAGCCGCAGCAGCTCCTCATGCCGCTCCCGGTAGGGACGGTCCCGCCAGTCACGGCCCCGGGAATACAGCACATCAAAAACAGCATACCGCACAGGCTCTGTTGCGCCGGCCTTGGCAATGGCCCCGGGGTTGCGCAGCCGTTCCCGCTCCAGCACCCTGCGGAAAACCGGGCGCTGCCGGCCCTGGTCGAAGACGAAGGCCTCTCCGTCCAGCAGGCAGGGCTCCTCTATGGTGGAGAGCAGGGCAGCCAGCTCCGGGTAGGCGCTATTCTTCGGCAAAAGCCGCCTGGAGAACAATTCGGCTCTGCCCGGCCGGATGTGGGCCAGGAGGCGAACGCCGTCCCACTTGAGCTGGTAGCCCCAGTCCTCTCCCACGGGGATGGTGTCCTCGGATACGGGAATCATGGGCTCTCCCGGAAGCAGAATAGGGCTGCCTGTTCCGGCTGTGCCGTCCATTTAGCGGGTCTCCTTGGACGGGTTGTCCTGAGAGGATTTGCGGGGACGGCCACGTTTGGGCTTGGCATCCTCTGTTCCCGTCATTCCCCCTGCTTCAGCCGTGGAGGCTGGTGGTGAACCCGCGGCATTGGCTGCGGCTGGGGTTGATGCGTTTCTTCTGGCAGCCGATCCGGTTCCGGAGGTTTTGGCCGCTGCGGCTCCTCCGGGTTTGGCTCCGCTCCGCGCCGCCTCCAGACTGGCCTCCAGTGCAGACATCAGGTCGATGACATTGGTCCGCTGCTGCTCCGGCGCCACTTGAATTTCCTCACCTGCAACCTTGCGGGAGATGGCTTCATAGACAGCGCTGCGGTACTCATCGGTATATTTCTCCGGCTCAAAAGGGGTGGAAAGCTGATCGATGAGCATTTTGGCCATGGTCAGCTCCTTGTCATTGACGTTGGCCTGCTCGGGCAGATTGGGCACCTGGCTGATGGGCCGGATTTCGTCGGGAAAGAAGATAGTCTCCAGCGCCAAACAGCGGTCCACCACACGGATGGCGGCCAGGCTGCTTTTGGAGCGGATGGATACCTTGGCGATGCCGATTTTGCCTGTTTCCGTCAGGGAACGAAGCAGGAGATTGTAGGCGTTGGAGCCGGTATCCGCGGGGGCGAGGTAGTAGGTTTTCTGGAAATAGACAGGGTCAATTTCCCCCAGCTGGACGAAGTCCAGGATCTTAATCTCCTTGCTTTTTTCCCCGCTCAGCTGCTCCAGCTCCTCTTTATCGAAAATAACGAAGCGGCCCGGCTCATGCTCATAACCCTTGACGATTTCCTCCCAGGGCACCTCTGTCTCGCAGGTTTGGCATTTGCGTACATACGAAAGTGGGGTGGAGCATGGTTTGTGGATCATGCGCATGGAAATATCCTTGTCCTCGGTAGCCGAGAACATCTTCACGGGAACATGGACCAGACCGAAGCTGATGGCCCCTTTCCAGACGGTATGCATGGGAATCCCTCCTGTTTGCGTGCGTGGTTGCGGTAGTTGTGGTTGCTGGGGCTGTTGGATGCAAAGTCAGTGTGCCCATAGTCTTTGCTTGAAGGCGGCCGCCCATGCGCTGGATGAGGGAGGAGAGTAGAGGGGAGGTGAGGAGAGGCTGGGAAGGAGCTGGGAGGAGTTGGAGAGGATTTGGGAGTACTCGATCAGGATTTGGGAGGAGCCAGAGGGAAGTCGGTGAGGAGCCGGGTGGGAAACTGGAGGAGCCGAGGGGAAGCCGGTGGAGAGCCGGGTGGGAAACTGGAGGAGCCGGGGGGATAGTGGTCAGGAAGAATATGGGGATATGGTTTGTAAAGTAAAATTGGAGGGTTGGGAGGTAGATGGTTATGGTCACCGCCAGTGGCACTGTACCCAAATGCAAAAGTGCATCTATTTTTGTGCTGCAGATGCCTGAGCCTGCCCCAAATGCAAAAGTGCATTTATTTTCCGCATATGGAGTCCGCATGGCGGGTTTCGCGAAAAATAACTGCACTTTTGCAGGATGGATGGGCCAAAACGCCAATTTGGCCCCAAATAGCTGCACTTTTGCAGGATAGGCGGGGGTGGGGCCGCAGTAGTCAGCAGCAAGCAGCTAAGGAGCGCAATATGACAGTTAGTCGGTAGCAAGCAGCTAAGGAGCGCACTAAGACAGTTAGTCGGTAGCAGGCAGACTCTTCACTTATCCTTCTGCAGCCGGAAGGCGCTGGGGAGCTGGCCCGTGTGGGCCTTGAACAGCTTAGTGAAATACTGCTTGTTGTCGTAGCCCAACAGGAGCGAGATGTCCTCCACGGTTTTGTCCGAAAGCTTGAGCAGCTCCCGGGCCTTGTCCATTTTGACCCGGGTAGCGAATTCCACGAAGTTCTCCCCGGTTTCCCGCTTGAACAAGCGGCTCAGGTAATTGGGGTGCAGATGCAGATGCCGCGCGGCATCCTCCAGCGTGATTCGTTCATTCCAGTGGACGGATACATAACGCTGGCACTCCATAATCTCCCGGTTTTTGGACTCCTGGTACACCTGTCCCGCCCACTCCACCGCCTGGAGCATGTAGGAGCGCAGCCACCCCTCCAGCTCCCCCAGGCTGGTTAGCTCCATGACATCATGGTGCAGCACCTCGGAGGCATAGCTGGACTGGTAATGCTGCAGGGATTTGAGCCGCATCCGGATGTCCAGGATGATCTTCAGCAGCCACTCCTTCACCTCCACCGGGTTAAACCGGTGATACTGGATAAACGCCAGCCACTTGGCGATAAACGCCTCCACCTGCTCCGCCTGCTCCTCCAGCACTGCGCGGCGGAATTCCTCCAGGGCGGTCACATACTCCGCCAGCAGCAGATCCCCCGAGCCAAAGCTGCCCTGCAGATGCTCCAGCCGCAGAATGGATGCCTCCGGCCAATAAAAGCGGCCCTGTGCCGCGGTGATTTCCTTGTTCAGCACCTCCCGCAGCTCCTTGCCGTCTGCTACCGGCGTGCCTGTCACGAAGGTAAAGGGGGTTTTGCCGAACTGCAGCAGACACTGCTGGAGCTTGCGCAGGGTATCCTCCATCCGCTGGCGGTTATTAATATGAAGCTGCGAAAAATGCGGGAACAGCAGCACCAGCTCGCCGCTCTCCAGGGAAAATACCGCCGCTTCCCCGGAGACAGACAGTTTCCCATACTCCTGAAGCTTCCCGTACACAGACAGTTTCCCGTGCTCCTGCAGCTTCCCGTACTCCATCACCTTCCTGTTATCCGGCAGCTTCCCGTGCTCCATCACTTTCCCGTGCTCCGATCGTTCTCCGGGAGCCAGCAGCTCCTCGGCAATATTTTCCGCTGTATAAACCAGCAGCTCCCTGGTCTGGAAACGCCGCAAAGCCTCCCGCATCCGGCAGGGAAAACCCAGCACAGGCACATACGAGGTGCCCCGGCCGAACTCCACGCCATAATCCGCCGCCTGCCGGCTCCACTCAGCCGGGTCCAGCAACGGGCCGCCCAGCGTTTTCCGCAGGAAAATACGCTTCAAATCGCTGCGGTTGCGCCGCAAGCTCTGCTCCAGCTCCCGGCTTTTGTGCCGGGCCACCGCTTCGCCGTCCAGCTCCTTTTTGAGCCGGATCAGGAGCTCCGTGATGGTTTTGGCCGTCATGGTTTCCTTCAGCACATATTCGCTGACCCCCAGCTTCACCGCCAGCTGGGCATAGCCAAACTCATCGTGACAGGACAGGATGGCCGTTTTCAAGCCAGGTTCCTCCGTGCGGAGCACCCGAATCAGCTCCATCCCGTCCATCTCCGGCATGCCGATGTCGGTGATCAGCACCTCCGGCGGGGCTTCACCTGCCGCTGCCAACGCCTCTAACGGGTTCTGGAAGGTTCCCGCCAGCCGGAAGCCCAGCCCGGTCCAGTTCACCGCCCCCGCCAAAAACTCCAGCACCGGCAGATCGTCGTCCACCAGCATCACGCTATACATAAGGGGTTTCCTCCTCCCGAAGGGGAATCATCATGCGAATTACGGTGCCTTCATTTTCTCCGGAATCGATGGCAAAATCCACCTTCCCCGCCGGATATACCAGCCGCAGCCGTTCGTATACATTGCGCAGACCGATACCGGACAGGGCCGAGGTCCGTTTCTCCGTTAACGGCTCAGGTTCATTGGCAAACACATGCCGCCGCAGCTGCTCCAGCCGCTCCGGGTCCATACCTGCGCCGTTATCCTCCACCGCAATCAGAAGGCGTGAGCCCCCGTCTATCAACCGGCTGGTGATGCTGATAACACCCTCCTTGCGCTTCAAGCCATGCTGGTACGCATTCTCCGTCAGCGGCTGCAGGATGAACCGGGGCACCTGGCACAGAAGGGTATCCGACGCCGCAGATACGTCCAGCCGTACCGCACCGCCGTGGCGGGAATTCACCAGCCGCACATAATGCTGGATAATATCCAGCTCCTCATGGAGCGGAATAAACGCATTATTGCGGTTAATGGTCATCCGCAGGAGAGAGGACAGGGAGCTGATCAGCTCTGCATTTTCCTCGTCGCCCTTCATTAAGATTTTCAGCCGGATGGAATTGAGCACGTTGAACAAAAAATGCGGATTAATCTGCGCCTGGAGCATGGCCAGCTCCGCCTTGCGCTTGAGCTCCTGCTCCCGCCGGTTCTCCTCCAGCGTGGCCTCAATCCGGTCCAGCATCCGGTCGAACACATACCCGAGGCGTCCCACCTCATCGGGACCGGAGATGTTGGAGCGTTCCCCCAACCGCCCATTCTGGATGCGGACTACCGTTTGCACCAGCCGCCCAATGGGTTTGGTCAGGGTGCCTACTACCGACAGCAATATAATAGCGAACAGCACCAGAAACACCAGCTGGATCACAAAATCCGTCCGGCGGAAGCTTTCGATCCGGCTGGCTGCCTGCTTGTAGGGGCTCATGCTCACCAACCGCCATTCCGGGGTCACCTGCTCCGCCAGCATAATAAACTCCTCACCCGCCACCTTCAGGAAGGATACCCCGCCGTCCTGGGGCAGCTTGTCGTAATAGGGGAAGGGAGTACCGATACCCGCTGATCCCTCCCGGTCCACCAGCACCTGACCCTTGCGGTCCACCAGAAGCATGGTTTCATTGGTTTTGGACTGGGCAAATAAACGCTGGATTACATCCATCTCCAGGCTGACGATTACATAGCCGTACACCACATCCGATGAGCGTAAGGGCTTAGCCGCCGTCAGCAGGTAGGGCCTGCCCGGATTCACCAAATAATTGGGCTCCGCCCCTACCCAGCGCACGCCGTAAGCAGAAACCCCGGACAGTCCCTCGAACCAGTCCCGCTTGGTGAAATAAGAGGGATGAAAGCCGAAGGTGCTGTAGCTGGCCACATACTCCCCGTTGGGCAGCAGCACGGTTGCATACATATTGCCGAAGGAATTCATCACCGTCTCCAGCCTCAGGCTGATTTTCTGCTTGTGGGCCAGCATATCTCCAGTGCTTAAGGCAAGATCGTTCCGGCCCAGCTCCCGGATGGAGATTTGCATATCACTGTCAAATTGAACGAAGTTCATCACATAGACCAGGTTTTTGATCTGGCCTGCCACCACCTGATTCACAATCCGCAGGGATTCCCGAGAATTGTCGGTCACCTGGGTGCGGACCACATCCCGGGTGAGGAAGTTCGACACCAGCATGGAGACGAGGGAGGGCAGCACCAGGCAAATCAGGATGGTGAGCATGAGCTTGTTGCGAAGCGACAGCTTTTGGAACCAGCGCAGCACAGGAACCGCCTCCCTCTTTTGTTGAATTGGTTTCCAGATGAAAAAAAGGGAAAAGAAGAGGGGCTCTCCGCCTCTCCTCTCCCATTATACAGACAACCTATACCCATTTGCCGGAGACATATCCGGACTGACACATTATTTGCTGCTGACTTTGATGTCGTTGAGCTTTTTGGTGGTGGTCTGGATGGTTTTCTCCAGATCCTGTTTGCCGGTGAGATACAGCTCCACCTGGCTCAGCAGCTCTTTTTCCTGCTGGAGGGAGAAGGTGGGGGGAACGATAAGCTTGGTGGCTTTGTTCACCTTCAGCGTGGCCAGGAGGGAGTCCTTGTCGATGAACTTGGCCAGCTCCGGCTTGCCGCTTTTGAGAATCGCTTCGACGTTTTTATTGAGATCAGCTTTTTTCCAGCCGGAGAAGAACATCCCCTGCTCCAGCATACCCTCGGTGGTATACCATTTAACAAATTCATATGCTGCCTTTTTGTTCTTGGAGGATGCCGCAACCCCTACGAAGTCCGCATTGATGGAGGTGTAGCCGTTGGGATCCTTGGCGTCAAACTTGGGATACGGGGCGAACACCGTGTTGAACTTGCCGTTCAGGGCAAGCTCGCCTACCATCCAGTTGCCGGTGAGCAGCATGGCGGATTTGCCGGCGTAGAACACATCGCGGTAGCCCATCTTTTGGGACACAACATCGTAGTAGGGCACGGAGGACTTATCCACATTCTCCATTTTGTTGCGCAGCTCCAGGGAGAAGCGGTACTTGGGGTTATCCACATTGGGGGTACCGTCCTCCTTCACGAAGAAGGGCAGCTCCGGATCATTGGACAGGGCCAGCTGGGCATAATCCTTCCAGGTGTGGAAGTAGGAGCCGTACACCTTGTTGGCGCCTTCGCCGCTGGTCAGCTTTTTGGCATATTCGGCATAGTCGTTCCAGGTCCATTCGGTGGGCACCGGGAGCTTGGCCTGGTCCAGCTTATCCTTGTTCAGCAGCACCAGCCACTCGATCATTTTGCCGGGCAGGGCGTAGTATTTGCCGTTGACGCTGGTATCAATCTTGAACTCGGCCTTGGGATCGAAGCCGTCCTTCTTCATGTACTCGTCCAGCGGCTCCAGCATACCTGCGCCAACACGCTGCGCATAGTCCGGGGCGGCGGAATACATAATGACGTCCATTTGGTCGCCGGAGGCTGCCAGCAGGTCCAGTTTCTTCATACCCTCCTGGGAGTCGCCTTTTTCGGACAGGCCCTCATAGACGACCTTGATGTTGGGATGGGTTTTGTTGAAGGCGGCTACCGTAGCATTCCAGTTGCCCTGAGGCTCGGTGTACCAGGCCTGGACCTTGATGGTAACCGGAGCGGCAGCTGAACCCCCCGGGGCGCCCGAACCTCCGGCAGCAGGTGTTTCCGCTTCCCCGCCGCCGCAGCCGGCCAGGGCAGCGGTTGCCGCCAATGTGCCGGTGAGCACAAGCAGGCTTCTTTTCACAAAAGGTGTATTTCTCATGTTTGACCCCTCCAATAATGGATAATGGCTTGAAAGCCCTTGCAGGCTCTTGCAACCCGATGGTACCAAACCGTTCTGCCGGTGATGAGTCAATTTATTAACCGGAAACGTTCAATTTATAACCTGCCTCACCCTTTGACCCCGCCCAGGGCGATGCCTTCAATCACATGCTTTTGCCCGATGATAAAGATAATGAGCAGCGGCAGGATGGCGGATACGGCCCCGGCCATGATGAGGGAATATAACTCGCCGTTCAGGGTGGCGAAGGAGCGGATGCCCAACTGGATGGTGAACAGGCTTTTGGTCTTCAGGAAGATCAGCGGCCCCTGGTAGTCGTTCCAGGTCCAGATAAACCGTAGGATCGCATAGGTGGCGATGGCCGGGCGGACCAGCGGCGTACAGATGGACAGGAAGATGCGGATATGGCCGGCGCCGTCAATTTTGGCGGATTCCATATATTCGTCGTGGATGCCCATGTAGAACTGCCGCAGCATGAAGGTGCCCAGAACGCTGAAGGCGCCCAGCATCACTAAACCCAGGTGGGTATCGAAGAGTCCCATCCAGCGGAACAGAAGGAACTGCGGCACCAGGATGGCCTGCTGCGGCACCATGTAGATGGCCAGCACCAGAATAAACACCGCTTCTCTGCCGCGGAATTTCACCTTGGCGAAGGCGTAGGCGGACATGGCTGCGAACAGCACGGAGGAAAATGTGGTCAGCAGCGTCACCTTAATCGAGTTCCAATAGTACAGCGGAAATTTGGTGGTTGTCCAGACCTCCTTGTAATTTTCCACGGCGTTCCAGTTTTTCGGAATCCATTCGATGGGGTATTTGAACACATCCGCCTCTGGCTTCATGGACGTGGAGATCATCCAGAAGAAGGGGGTCATAAATAGGATGCCCAGCACGGTCATGATCAGGGTCAGCAGAATTTTTTTGGCCAAATCAGATTTGTGGCGCATGGGGGCTTCGGCTCCTTTCCTAGCAAATCGCATCAGTAGTTCACCCATTTCTTCTGCCCGTACCACTGGATCAGGGTCACCAGCAGCACACAGAACAGAAGCACAATGGCCATGGAGGAGGCATAACCGGACTGCAGGTTGACGAAGGCCGTTTCATAGAGCCGGTAGACCACCACGGTGGTGGAGTTGGCCGGGCCGCCGTTGGTGAGCACGGCAATCAGGTCGAACACCTTGAAGGACCCGATAATCCCCGTCACCAGCAGGAAAAAGGTCGTCGGCGACAGCAGCGGCAGGGTGATCCGGAAAAACTGGCGGAGCTTGCTGGCGCCGTCGATTTCCGCGGCTTCATACAGATCCTTGGGGATGGACTGCAGGCCCGCCATGAAGATAATCATGTTGTAGCCGATGTTCACCCAGATCATCAGGCCCATGACGCAGTAGAGGGCATAATCCGTGTCCCCCAGCCACTTGGGCGGATCCTCCATACCCAGTGACATGAGCAACTGGTTAATGGGGCCGTAGGAGGGATGGAGCAGCACCTGGAACACGATGGCCACGGCCACGATGCTGGAGATGTACGGGATAAAGTAGACCACCTTGAACAGGTCCTTGAAGAAGATTTTCTGGTCGATGAGCACGGCCAGCACCAGGGAGAAGGCCAGGGTGATGGGCACCACCAGCATCAGGATCAGGTTATTCTCCAGGGATTTCAGGAAGATGTCGTCCTTGAACAGCCGCAGGAAGTTGTCCAGTCCGACGAACTTGGTTTTGGAAAATCCGGAGACGAAGTTCCAGTTGGTGAAGCTCAGGAAGAAGGAAGCCAGGATGGGAAACAGGGTGAATACCAGGAGGCCGATGAGCATCGGGCTGATAAAGGCGTAGCCGGCAATGTCCTCCCGCAGCTGAAGGAGGTTGCGGCGGCTTTTGGGCTGGAGCGGCGGCGATGCTTGTGTCAGCGTCGGTGCAGGCGTTGGTGTCCGGGGAAGGGCCTCGGCGGTCCGGTTTTTCATGGGTTGTCGTCACCTCGGAATATAGGATAGAGGCTCGTAAGCCGGGTATATGGCTATTGTACGGGCTGCCGCTGGCGGGGATAAGGACGGATTCCAACCTGTTGGAGTCAAAATTGTACTTTTTGAGCGGGGAGGAGGGTGGGGGGAGAGATGGTGAGGAGAGATGGTGAGGAGAGATGGTGAGGAGAGATGGAGGGGAGAGATGGTGAGGAGAGATGGTGGGTGATAGCGAACATCAAATGATCACTATGCGGCCCAGGAGCGACTTTTCGGGCGAATAGCATACATAAAATGATTGTTATTTGTTAAATGGATCCGGTTTTTTGGGCATTTTGGGGTAATAGCATACATTTTATGTATGCTATTTGCCGGATAAGGGGTAGTTTGAGCCAAATAGAGTACATTTTATGGCGCTTACATTTTTGTGTTTGATCAGGGGTAATGAGAAGTCGGCTTGGAAGCGGACAGTCCAAGTGCTACCACCCCCGCCCCATCACCCAGCATCTCCCGCTCAACTGGGCAGTCTTCGGGTTTTAATCTGTTGAGGCTGTGCTATAATAGGTAGAATAAGGAATGGAGGAATCAATGTATGCCCCGGGTGGATGAATTCGGGTTAATCCGGCTGCTTACGGGAGGCCGCAGCAATCCGGCGCGTGTGGATCAAGGCCCAGCAGGGGCCGGGGACGGCGTAGCCGTCGGCATCGGAGACGATGCGGCCGTGCTGGATGGACGGAGCGGTTTTCAATGGGTGGTTACCTGTGATACGATGGTCCGGGACATTCACTTCAAACCCGAGACAATGACGTATGAAGCCATCGGCTACAAGGCCATGGCATCTAATATAAGCGACTTGGCGGCAATGGGGGCCATCCCCCGCTTCGCGGTGGTGGCGCTGTCCGTGCCGGCGGATATGGAAACGGAGGCCCTCCGCGAGCTGTACGATGGCCTCTATGCCTGTGCCAACCGCTACGGCGTGGCGGTGGTCGGCGGGGACACCACCTCCTGTCCCCGTGATATGACCGTGTCCGTCACCGCCATCGGCGAGGTGGAGACGGACCGTGCTCTGTTGCGCAGCGGCGCGCGCCCGGGGGACACGGTGTTCGTCACCGGTCCCCTGGGCCTCTCCGCCGCCGGGCTGCACCTGCTCCTGGCCGCAGGCCGGAGCGCGTATGCGTTGACCGAGCTGCCGGAGGAGCGGCAGCAGCTGGTGCGGGCACACCAGTTCCCCCGGCCTCAGGTGGAGGCGGGGCGGATTTTGGTGCGCAGCGGGTTGGGCCAGTCGCTGAACGATGTCAGCGACGGTTTGGCCAGCGAGGCCTGGGAGCTGGCGGAGGCCTCCGGCTGTGTGATCCGGCTGGAGGAGGCGCTGCTGCCGGTGGACCCCGCCCTGGACGGGTATGCCCGCGAAGCCGGGCTTGACCCGCTGGAGCTGATGCTGTACGGCGGGGAGGATTACCGCCTTACCGGCACCGTGCGGGGAGAGGACACGGCGGCGGTGCAGGCTCTTTTTGCTGCGGAGGGGCTGGAATTCCATGTTGTGGGCCATGTGCTGGCAGGCGGGGAGCCCGCAGCTCCCGGTGTGCTCCTGAAGCGCCGGGACGGAAGGGTGAGTCCGCTGCAGAAGCGGGGGTACAATCATTTTAAGGAAGATCAATCAGCCGATGCTTAAGGAGGCAGCCGCTATGGATGCGCATTCCACAACCTATTGGTACGATTCCCGGGAGGAGAAGGACACCTACCGGCTGGCCAAGGAGCTGGCCCGGTTTTTTATACCGGGTTCGGTGATCGGGCTGGACGGGGATCTGGGAGCGGGCAAAACCGCCTTTTCCAAAGCGGTGGGACTGGCCTTGGAGGTGCAGGAAACCGTCAATAGCCCAACCTTTACCATTATTAAAGAGTATGAGGGGCGTACCATGCCCTTTTATCATATGGATGTGTACCGCATCTCCCAGGAGGAGGCGGAGGATATGGGGCTGGACGATTATTTCTACGGAGACGGCGTGACCCTGGTGGAGTGGGCATCCATCATCCGGGAACTGATCCCCGAGGAGCATCTGTCCATATATATTGAGAACACCGGATGGACGGAGCGCCGGTTCCGGCTGGCTCCCGTGGGGGCCGTCTACGAGAAGTGGTGTTCGGATCTAAAGGAGCAGGGAATGATTCATGATGAACGACAGGAATCCTGAGTATGATGTGGAAATAAAAGGAGAGCTCCAACCGGCCTCAGGTGAACCCTCCGGCCAGAATCTGTCCGGAGGGCTGCTGTTGGCCATCGACAGTGCCACGTCGGCTATGTCTGTGGCGTTGGTAAAGAAGGGAAAGCTGCTGGCGGAGGTAAATTCCCTGGTTGAGCGGAATCACTCGGTTTATTTGATGCCGGCTATTGAAGAGGTATTGAATGAAGCAGGGCTTTCCCTGAGTGCGGTGCAGGGGATTGCAGTGGGCAAGGGACCCGGCTCCTATACCGGGGTACGTATCGGAATTACGGTGGCCAAAACCATGGCCTGGACCTTGAAGCTGCCTGTAGCCGGGGTTTCCAGTCTGGAAACCATGGCGGCGGGAGCCTTGGCCGAGTGGCGGAAGCAAGCTGGCACGAGCCGTCGGGTATGGGTGGTGCCTATGCTGAATGCCCGGCGGGGGCAGGCTTTTACAGCGCTGTTGGAGCTGCGTGAGCCCGAAGCAGTGGTGGCGGGGGCGCAGGAGAACGGGAGCACTCTGCCTGCCATGTGGCCGGTATCTTCACCGGGCTGGTTGTGCCGGGAGGAGGACGGTATCCGTTTGATGGAGACCTGGGCAGACCGGCTGCTTGAGCTGCTGGGACAAGAGCAGGAGCCTCCGGAGGCGGTGCTGTTTGTGGGTGAACCCCAGGAGTTCGGAGCGGTGATAGAGCGGTTTGCTCAAACGGCCCGTGAAGCCTCCGGGGACCGTGTGCAGACCGAGGCGATTCCCTCCGATATTCACGCCGAATATGCGGGGTATCTGGGAGAGCTGCGTTTCTTCTCCGGTGAAGAGGATGACGCGCACACGCTGCTGCCCAATTACGCCCAGCTGGCCGAAGCTGAGGTCAAGCTTGCCGAAAAACAACAAACCAAATGAAATTATATAGTCAGGAGGGAGCGGCATGGAGCTTCCTGTAGCAGACGGTCTGGGGCCGCTGTTGTCTCCGGTTTTCCGGCCGATGCGGGCTGAGGATATCGGAAGTATTGTGGAAATTGAAAAAGAAGCCTTTCCCACGCCTTGGACGGCCGGGGCGTTTCAGAATGAGCTGGCTAATAATCATTTTGCCCATTATCTGGTTATGGAGGTGGAGGGCGACATCGCCGGTTATGCGGGCATGTGGGTGATTATGGATGAGGCCCATGTGACCAATATCGCCCTCCGGTCCATGTACCGCGGCAAAAAGCTGGGCGAACGCCTTTTGACCGAGCTGCGCAGCAAGGCCAACTCCCGGGGGGCCAAACGGATGACCCTGGAGGTGCGGGTGACCAACCGGATAGCGCAAAATTTGTATGAAAAGCTGGGTTTCCGTTCCGTTGGCGTGCGCAAGGGCTATTATACGGATAATAATGAAGATGCGCTGATCATGTGGGCGGATATTCCGGAGGAGCGGTGGAGAACATCATGATGGACAAAATGAAGCTTCCGGCTGTGCCCCCAGGCACACCCTCGCTAATTCTGGCGATTGAGACCAGCTGCGACGAAACCTCGGTGGCGGTGGTGGAGGACGGGCGGATCATCCGCTCCAACGTCATCTCCTCCCAGATCGAAACCCACAAGAAATTCGGCGGGGTGGTGCCGGAGGTGGCATCGCGGCAGCATGTGGAGAGCATTACCTGGATCATTGAAGAGGCTGTGGAAAAAGCGGGCATCCGCCTGCAGGATGTGGATGCTGTAGCAGTGACTCAGGGACCGGGTCTGGTGGGATCTCTGCTGGTGGGATTGGTGGCCGGCAAAGCGCTGGCCTTCTCTCTGGGGGTACCGCTGATTGCGGTGCACCATATAGCCGGCCATATCTACGCCAACCGCTTCGTTCAGGAGCTGGAGTATCCCAGCCTGGCGCTGGTGGTGTCCGGCGGACACACGGAGCTGGTGGTGCTGGAGGGGCCGGGCCAATTCCGCATCATCGGGCGGACCCGGGACGACGCCGTGGGCGAGGCCTACGATAAGGTGGCCCGGGCCTTGGGGCTGCCGTATCCCGGCGGCCCCCATCTGGACCGGCTCGCGTTGGCCGCGGACGGGGCAGTGCAGCTGCCCCGGGCCTGGCTGGAGCCGGATTCCTACGATTTCAGCTTCAGCGGGCTGAAATCGGCGGTGTTGGCCGCGCTGAACACGGCGCGGATGAAGGGGCTTGACCTTGCCGCGGACCACGTGGCAAGGGGGTTCCAGGACTCCGTCATCGACGTGGTGACGGAGAAGGCCATGCGCGCCGCCCGGCAGTTCGGCGCGAAGCAGCTGCTGTTGGCCGGGGGTGTAGCGGCCAACAAAGGGCTCCGGGGGAGCCTCACGGAGCGGTGCCGGCAGGCCCGGCTTCCGCTGGTTGTTCCTCCCCTGGAGCTGTGCACGGACAATGCGGCAATGATTGCCGCCGCTGCGCATTTGAAGTGGGAGCGCGGAGAGTTCGCGCCGATGACGCTGAAGGCGGAGGCCGTCCTTTCCCTGGAGGAATGGTCGGTGAAATCCTACAAAGAGTAAAGTGAGAGCAGCCTGCAGTATCGGGGCTGCTTTTTTGATGTGGATAAACTCGCGCAGATGTGGTTGTCCTCCAGGATCTCCACAGTCGCCAAAGCAGAGAGTTTCACAAATTCATACACAGTGGCATGTGGATAATGTTATCCACATGCCCTGTGGATAATGTGTATAAACTAAAAAAAGCCTGATTGGGCGGGGGGATATTATGCACATTTCACGCAGAATAACTTATCCACATATATGGGGATAGCTTGTGGATAATGGGGATAAGATTGTGACTAAGTGCCGGAACACTGGGAATAAGCTGCATTTTTCATTGGGATCGTCACTTGCAAACATGTGGATAAGTGAGCAGCCTCAAATTACCTTTCTGGACTGGACTCCGTTTTCCCAACGCAGATTTCTGCAACCGGGGATTCCTGAGTTTGAGTAAAACTATTAGTCTCCGCGGATCCCACGCAAGCGGAAGGGGCCAGGGTTTGGTGAAGGCACACATTGTCAAGCCTGGCTGGTGCAAAGTCTGCAAAGTATGCTCCATCTGCCCTCATCGGTAACCTTGTCACACAGGCCGGCCCTCCATCCTCACGCATAGGTAACCCCCGTCACATCAGCTGGCGCTCCTTCACAACACATCGGTTACCTCCTCACATCAGCTAGCGCTCCTTCCCCACTCATTGTCTGCCTCGTCATATCGGCCAGCCCTCCATGCGGACTCAGGATCCGCTATTTCGCCGAAATATGCGTTTCTAGCAATTTCGCGGACACAGGATACCTTATTTCATCTCCAGGTTGCGCAAAACACTAATTTTTGAGCTAATAGCGTCCCCTGAGTCCGTTACATTGAAAACAACCGATTTTGCGCGGAATAACGGCTCCTGTGTCCGTTGGTTCACCCCGCCCCTTCCGCCAACCCAAAAACCCGGACGCATCATGCGCCCGGGCTTACTGGCATAACGTCTCCAACTGGCCAACCCCTCGAACTAACCTGCGGAGCTCGAATTGGCCTCTCATTTCGAACTGGCTAACCGTCGGAGACTGACCTATCGGCTTTGGTCCTCCAACTGGCCACCCCCCTCGAACTAACCTGCCGTCCCCGATTCAGCCTCATGCCTCAGACCGGCCTCTCGCCTTGGCACCTGACGAACGGCCTCAGACTAACCAACTGCTCTGCCCGGCGATGCTGTACCGTTTCGGCTGCTAACCATTTACGCCATTAACTGCTCCCAGGTCTCGTAGTGCTCCTGCAGCTGCTGCCGTTTGGTATCGAGCTCGTTGTTGATGGCTTGCACAGCAATATAATCGTTGTAGACCTCGGGGAGAGTCAGCTGCTCCTCCAGCCCTGCAATGTCCTGCTCCAGCTGGCTGATCTCCTGCTCCAGCTGCTCCAGCCGGCGTTGGCGGCTGCGCTCCTCGCGTGCGGCCTGTTTGTTGGCTTCATAGCTGTTATTAGCCGGCTCAGCCCCATTCTTGGTGTTCATACCAGCAGCGGAGGCCGGATTCCGGATGGAGCCGCCTCCGGTGGTCCCGCTTCCGCCCTCCATCCGGGAGGGAGATTTAGTCGAAGCATCAGCAGCCTCCGCCCGGGCTTCCTCCAGCTCCAGCTTCTTCTCAATATAATCGTCATAATTCCCCAGATAGGCGGTAATGCCGTCCTTGTCCAGCTCCAGCACCCGGTCCGCCATTTTGTTCAGGAAATACCGGTCATGGGAGATAAACAGCAGGGTGCCCTCGTAATCCATCAACGCAGACTCCAGCACTTCCTTGCTGAACAAATCCAGATGGTTGGTGGGTTCGTCCAGGATCAGCATGTTGGCATTCTGGAGCATCAGCTTGGCTAGGGACACCCGTGCTTTTTCCCCGCCGCTTAAGGAGGAGACCCGCTTGAACACATCCTCGCCGGTAAACAGGAAGTTCCCTAGAACTGTGCGCACCCGGGCTTCCTCCATATGGGGATATTCATTCCAGACCTCATCCAAGACGGTGTTGGCTCCGTTCAGATGGGACTGCTCCTGGTCATAATACCCGATTTGGACCCGGGTCCCCCAATAGAAGGTCCCTCTCCAGGGTTTGAGCTGCTCCGTCAGCACCTTGAACAGGCTGGATTTGCCAATACCATTGGGTCCGATCAGGGCAGCCGTATCGCCGCGGGACAGCTGGAAGCTGGCATGCTGGAACAGCGGGGTTTCACCGTCGTAGCTTACGGCTAAATCCGAGGCATTCAACACATCCCGTCCGGAGGAATAAGCCGGCTCAAAGGAGAAGGCCGCTTTTTTCAGCTCGCCCTGGGGTTTGTCGAGACGATCCATTTTCTCCAATGCCTTGCGGCGGCTTTGGGCTCGTTTGGTAGTGGTGGCACGGACAATATTCTTCTGAATAAAATCCTCCATCCGGGCGATTTCCTCCTGCTGCTTGTCGAACTGCTTCAGTCGGATTTCGTATTCTGCGGCCTTCAGCTCCACATAACGGCTGTAATTGCCGGTATAACGGATGGACTGATGGCGTTCAATTTCGTATATGGCGGTAACCAGGGCATCCAGGAAATACCGGTCATGGGATACCACGAGAATGGCGCCGGGATAGGAGCGCAGATACCCCTCCAGCCAGGTCAGGGTGGCGATGTCCAGATGGTTGGTAGGTTCGTCCAGCATCAGCACATCCGGCTCCTGAAGCAGCATTTTGGCCAGGGCCAGACGGGTGCGCTGCCCGCCGCTTAGGGTGGAAATCAGCGTATCCGGGGCAAAATCCCCAAAGCCCATACCCGAAAGCACACTGCGCATACGGGATTCCATGCTGTAGCCGCCCTTTTCCTTAAACTGCTCGGACTTGGCGGCATATTGATGGAGCAGGGCTTCATAGGCTTTTTCGTTCTCATGAAGCTTCGGGTCAGCCATGGCCTCTTCCATTTCCCTAAGCTCCCGTTCGGTTTGCAAAAGAGGGGCAAATACGTCCAGCATTTCCGCCCGGATGCTCCGTTCGCTTTGCAGGCCGCTGTTCTGCGCCAGATAACCGACACGAATATCCTTGTTTTTGAAGATTTCGCCGCTGTCATGCGACATTTCCCCGGAAATAATTTGCAGGAGCGTGGATTTTCCCGCCCCGTTGACACCAACCAGGCCGATTCGCTCTCTGTCCTGCACCTGGACATTTATATTCGACAGCACGGTTCGGGTGCCGTAGCTCTTGCTGATGTTTGAGGCCTGAAGCAAAATGGCCATTGTCAATCGTCCCTCCGTATTTCACCGTATAATCATGATTTGTGTACATAGTGTACCATACCCGGGCCTCCTTTCTCATCCCACGAAATATTTATAGCCAAAAAGTCCAGTTTCCTAAAGGGTCAGATTGGATTATTTTGTGAACTGCGCATTGGCTCCGCAGCCTGAGGGGAATGATTTTATGGGGGCTGGTGGCGGTGCGTCAATTTTATTGTAGATGTTTTGCCTGGGGGGATTGTTTTTCGCAGGCTGGAATAATATGCTACAATAGAACTGCCTTAACAGAACGGAAATTCCAACTGAAACTCGTCGGCGTAAAGGAGTGTGCATCAGGCATGTCCCAATGGAAAAAAGAGCTCCGCCGCACTGTGCTGGACAAGCGGGAGAAGCTGGGGGCAGAGGAGAGAAGGCTGAAATCCGCCGTTATCTGCAGCAGGATCGTGGACATGCTGGAGCGTGAGGGCACTCTCCGGGGCCAAGGTCGATTATTGACCTTTATGCCCTTCGGCCATGAGGTGAATATCCATCCGGTAGCGGAACATTGCTGGAAAGCCGGCGGTTCCGTGACAGTGCCGAAGACGATTCCGGCGGAGAAACGCCTGGAGCTGTTCAACGTTCACAGCCTGGAGGAGCTGACTCCGGGTTTATGGGGGATTCTTGAGCCGGATGCGGCCAAAGGGGCGGTTCCGGCCGACCCGGCGGAGCTGGCTGCTGTTCTGGTACCGGGAGTGGCGTTTGACCAGAGCGGGGGACGGGTAGGTTATGGAGGCGGGTATTACGACCGGCTTTTGGCCGAACTTGAAACGCAGGGTTTCCGTCCGGTTATGATAGCCCCGGCTTTTGAGATGCAGCTGTGTGAGGGTCTTGAATTGGAGGCCCATGATATAAAGGTAGATGCGGTGGTAACCGAAGCAGGCTGGTACGTGAGGAGAGGGGATGGAGAGGGTGTCGGAGCATTCCGGGGAATTTAGTCATTTTAATGAACAGGGAAGAGCACGGATGGTGGATGTGACAGACAAGGCGGTAACCGAGCGCAGTGCCGTAGCCGAAACGGCGGTGCTGATGCGCCCCGACACACTCCACCAGATCAAAACCGGCGGAATCGCCAAGGGGGATGTACGGGCTGTCGCCCAAATCGCAGGCATTATGGCGGCCAAAAAAACCTCCGATTGGATTCCCATGTGCCATCCCTTGGCGCTGACCGGGGTGGATATCCGCTTTTCGGATAACGACAAGGATACGCTATATATAGAAGCAACGGTGAAAACCACCGGCAAAACCGGTGTGGAGATGGAGGCGTTGACAGCCGTTTCCGCTGCTGGGCTGACGGTGTACGATATGTGCAAGGCGCTGGACAAGGACATGGAGCTTGGGCCAACACGTTTGTTGGCCAAACATGGGGGCAAAAGCGGCCCGTATCTGAGGCCCGGCCAATCCGCATTCCAAGAAGAGGGAGGGAACCGCTAATGGGTTTTCGAGTAGGCATACTGGCCGCCAGCGACCGCGGCGCGCGCAAGGAACGGGAGCATACCAGCGCTCAGGTCATCCGCGAGCTGGTGGAGGAAGAACTGATGGGCGCAATTGTGGAGTTCCGGATTGTTCCGGACGAGAAGCAGGAAATTATGGCGGCCCTCATTGAAATGACGGATTATTATGAGGCAAATCTGGTCATCACCACTGGAGGGATCGGATTGAAGCCCCGGGATGTGACGCCGGAGGCGACGCTGGAGGTGGTGGAGCGGCTTGCACCTGGTTTTGCCGAAGCCATCCGCAGCGCGATGATTGCGGCGAATTTGCCGGAGGCGCTGTGTATGAGAGGCATTTCCGGCCTGCGGGGGCAGTCGCTGATCCTGAACCTGCCCGCCGACCCCAAGGGGGTCCATGAAAGCATGAAGGCGGTAATGGGTTATCTTCCCACAGCCTTGAACCAGCTGGAAGGACGGGAAAGCGGAGAAGAGGGGGAGGGGGCTTGATTTTTTTAGCCCATCCTGCCCGTTGATGCCCAGGCGATAACGAGGTACAATGGTACTGTCGGCGGAATAATAAAACGCTTGCATACGATTCATAAAAGGGGAGATGGCCTCATGTTTAGTGGAATTGGCGCAACGGGCATCATTTTGATTATTTTGGTTGCCTTGCTATTGTTCGGGCCCAACAAGCTTCCGGAGCTGGGCAGGGCGTTCGGCCGTACGCTTCGTGAATTTAAGGAAGGCGCCAGAGACATCATGGACGAGGAACCCAAACCCCGCAAGGAAATCCCTAACGAAGAGGTTCAAGTCCAGTCTTCCGCCAAATCCGATGCTGCTCAAAACTCCACGAAGCTGCAGGATTAAGTAGGCTTCCCGGACAGACAGACTCGACGGATCGGCAGGTGGTGGTATGGAGGAGACGAAGGATGAGGACAAGGATATGTCCCTGGTGGAGCATATCACGGAGCTCCGCAAACGGGTTATCCTGGTGCTGGCGGTTTTTGTGGTCTCCATGATCGGGGGACTGTTTGCCTCCTCGTATGTCATTGATCTCATTAAAAGTGTGGAGCCGGCCAAATCCATGGCTTGGCATGCCATATCCCTCTGGGATGGCATCCGTATCTATATGCAGTTTGCCGTTGGCATTTCCCTGGTGGTGGCGCTGCCGTTCACCTTGTATCAGGTGTGGGCGTTTGTGAAGCCGGGGCTGAAGAAGCACGAACAGAAGGCAGCACTCCGGTTTATCCCCTTCTCCGTGGTACTGTGGGTAGTGGGTCTGGCCTTCGCCTATGGCGTGGTGTTTCAGATGGCGGTTTATTTCACCACCAAGGTGAACCGGGGGCTGGGTTTGACGGAAATTTACGGGGTCAGCCAATATTTCAGCTTTATGTTCAATATTCTGATTCCGGTGTCGCTGCTTTTCGAGCTGCCGGTGGTGGTGATGTTCCTGACCCAGCTGCGGATTCTGAATCCCCGGTTGATGAAGAAGCTGCGGCGTTTCGCGTACCTGATCCTGGTGATTGTGGCGACGGCGATTACACCGCCGGATTTTATTTCGGATTTCCTGGTGGCGGTCCCGCTGATTCTGCTCTATGAGTTTAGTGTGCTGCTCTCCGCCAGGGTGTACCGCAAGCAGCTGGACAAGGACAAGGCGTGGGAAGAGGAATTCTACGGCAGGAAGCAGGAGCATCCTGTGTAAGGTTCCGCGAGCCTCGAGTTTTCCGAAAGCAGGGGGGCCTCCTCCAATAGAAACCGTGGTCCGGTAGGACGGCGGTTTTTTGCTGTATAGAGGGGGGCTGCATGGAGATTAGTTTTGGCGGAGCCGTCTGTGTATATGAAAAACCGACCATAATTCTGCAGAATGGCGGGATTAGAAGCTTTATACTCGAAAAATCATACCTAATCGGCTCCGACGCAGGCAAAAGGGTAAAATGGATATGAAAAACCGAGTACAATTGACCCAAATGGGACATTTACGAAAATTAAATATGAAAAACCGAGTATACGGATTCAACGAGCAGCTGCTACACATACACTCCCGTTCCATTGCCTTTACGCTGACCAGCAAACGCAATACCGTGTCAGCACGTTACCCTGCATCCCGCCCGAACATGGTGCTGTGCTCCGGAATATTTTTCCTCCCGGTGGAGAGAATGAGAAAAGTGCCTGGGGAATTGAAGATTTTTTGGCCCAAAAGACTTGCAAAATGCTCCCAAACTGATTAATATAAGAATTGTTGTTAGCACTAAGTTGGTTCGAGTGCTAACAGAGCGCAATATGCGCAACCTTACACCCAACTAAACCATTATTCAAGGAGGCATTTGATCCATGATCAAACCGTTAGGCGACCGCGTAGTTCTTGAAGCCATTGCGAAGGAGGAAACCACGGCGAGCGGCATCGTTCTTCCCGATACTGCCAAGGAAAAGCCGCAAGAGGGCAAAATTGTTGCTGTAGGCAGCGGGCACCTGAAGGATGGACAGCGCGTAGCTTTGGAGGTTAAGGAAGGCGACCGTGTTCTTTTCTCCAAGTATGCCGGTACTGAAGTGAAGTATCAAGGCAGAGAGCTGTTGATCATGCGTGAAAGCGACATCCTGGCCGTACTGGGCGAATAAGCTTCCAAAGCGCTGCCGACCGGCAGGCTTGGCCAAACATAAATAGCATACCAAATTATACTTATTCGGGAGGTTTCCATAACATGGCAAGAGACATTAAGTTCAGTGAAGACGCCCGCCGCTCCATGCTTCGCGGTGTGGATGCTTTGGCGAATGCAGTGAAGGTTACTCTCGGTCCCAAGGGCCGCAACGTGGTGCTGGAGAAGAAATTCGGCAGCCCGCTGATCACCAATGACGGTGTAACCATCGCCAAGGAAATCGAACTGGAAGACCCGTTCGAAAACATGGGCGCTCAACTGGTTAAGGAAGTGGCTACCAAGACTAACGATGTTGCAGGCGACGGCACCACAACTGCAACCGTTCTGGCTCAAGCCATGATCCGCGAAGGTCTGAAGAATGTAACTGCAGGCGCTAACCCGATGGTTATCCGCAAGGGTATCGAGAAGGCTGTTAGAGCTGCTGTTGAAGAGCTGCAAAAGATCTCCAAGCCTATCGAAGGCAAACAATCCATTGCACAAGTTGCTTCCATCTCTGCTGCTGACGAAGAGCTGGGCCAACTGATTGCCGAAGCTATGGAAAAGGTTGGCAACGACGGCGTGGTTACCGTTGAAGAGTCCAAGGGCTTTGTAACGGAGCTGGAAGTTGTAGAAGGTATGCAATTCGACCGCGGCTATGTGTCCGCTTATATGGTTACCGACAGCGACAAGATGGAAGCTGTTCTGGATAACCCCTATATCCTCATCACCGACAAGAAAATCACCAATATCCAGGAAATTCTGCCTGTTCTCGAGAAGATCGTACAACAAGGCAAACCTCTCCTGATCATCGCTGAGGATGTTGAAGGCGAAGCAATGGCTACCCTGGTTCTGAACAAACTGCGCGGCACCTTCACTTGCGTGGCTGTTAAGGCTCCTGGCTTCGGCGACCGCCGCAAGGCAATGCTGGGCGACATCGCTGCTCTGACCGGCGCTCAAGTGATCACGGAAGAGCTGGGTCTGGAACTGAAGTCCGCTACTGTGGCTCAACTGGGTTCTGCCCGTCAAGTGCGTGTCACCAAGGAAAACACCATCTTGGTTGACGGCAGCGGCGACAAGAAGGACATCGGCCAACGCGTCAGCCAAATCCGTGCCCAACTGGAAGAAACCACTTCCGACTTCGACCGCGAGAAGCTGCAAGAGCGTCTGGCCAAGCTGTCCGGCGGCGTAGCAGTTATCAAGGTTGGTGCTGCTACCGAAACCGAGCTGAAGGAACGCAAGCTGCGCATTGAGGATGCCCTGAACTCCACCCGTGCGGCTGTGGAAGAAGGTATCGTTTCCGGCGGCGGTACTGCCCTGGTGAACGTATATGCTGCTGTTGCTGCAGTAAATGCAGAAGGCGACGAAAAGACTGGCGTAAACATCGTGCTGCGCGCTTTGGAAGAGCCGATCCGCATCATCGCAACCAACGCAGGCCAAGAAGGCTCCGTAATCGTTGAGCGTCTGAAGAAAGAGGAAATCGGTACTGGTTACAATGCTGCTACCGACGAGTGGGTGAACATGTTCCAAGCCGGTATCGTTGACCCGGCTAAGGTAACCCGTTCCGCACTGCAAAACGCTGCTTCCGTGGCAGCTATGTTCTTGACTACCGAAGCAGTTGTAGCCGAGAAGCCGGAAGACAAAAAAGCAGGCCTGGCTGAAATGAACGCTATGGCAGGCGGCGGCATGGGCGGTATGGGCGGATTCTAATCCGGCCACTGCTCCAACCCTATACGCACATGTAAGGAAGAGACCCTCCGGGGTCTCTTTTTTGGCCTTAAAAAGCGATATAATTGATATAAAAGGAGTGGATAACCATGGAAATCCGGGTGGAACGAGTAGAGACGGAGGAAAAAACGGAGCAGTTGTTGGCGCTGCTGCGGGAGATTGCCCTGTGGCTGGAGGAGATCGGGCAGCCTATGTGGAGCCTGGAGGGGCTTCAGAAGGAACGGTTCCTTGCCGAAAATGGGGATGCAGAGCTGTATCTGGTTTTTTACGGGGATGAGCTGGCAGGGGCGTTTATGCTGAAATCCCATAACGAGTTCTGGTGGCCGGAAAGCCGGAAGGGCGAGGATCTGTTCCTGAAAAAGCTGGGAGTGAGCCGTGTTTATGCCGGAACAGGGGTGTCCGGGCAGATTCTGGAGTGGGTGAAGCAGGAGGCGGAGCAACGGGGGCTGAAGCATGTGCGCATTGAATTTTATGCCGACCGGGAGCACCTGCTTAAATTGTACCTGAACAATGGCTTTGAGGAGGTTCGCCGCCGGATAATGCCCGACGGTATCGAGATTGCGCTGTGCCAATACGCCGCGGGGCAAACGGGGAAAGTGCTTTGAGCAGCCGGGAGCAGGATTTTTTGGCGGGGATTGAATATTTGATGGAGGGGAATCCGAGGCAGCAGGAGGTTTACCGGATACTTCGCAGACTTGGTGTGATGGAGGTACTGGAGCTGTACCAGCCTGTACTGGTGGGAACGATTCCTCTTGATGTGGATATACCGGGAAGCGATCTGGATGTGGTTTGCCATGTGGAGCAGGAGAAGAAAGAGGCTTATGAGACTTTGCTAAAAGGCACATTCGGGAGCTGCGAGGATTTCGAATATGCCGCCAGAGAAGTGGACGGGCTGCTCCGTCAGGTAGGCCGGTTCCGGTATGAGGGTTGGGCTGTGGAAATTTTTGGACAGCCGCTGCCTGTGGAGGAACAGAACGGTTACCGGCATATGGTGGTGGAGCACCGTCTGTTGGAGCTGTTGGGTGACGGGGGGCGGGAAGCCATCCGCAGTCTGAAGCTCCAGGGGTTCAAAACAGAGCCTGCCTTCGCACAGCTGCTGCGTCTTGAGGGTGACCCGTACAAGAAGCTTCGGGACATGTATCTTTGGTCCCCTGAATGGTTGGCGGCATTAGCCCTGGGAATGACGGACTGATACACCTTATCTTCTAAAATATGTAACCCAGACCCGAACAAACGTGCTATAATGACAGGGAATTATGTGGAGGAGGGGCTAGGTTGAAGGAAAGGTTTAGGCTGATCCCGGCGGTCCATCTGTTGTTTGTGCGGGAGGACCGGATTCTGCTGCTTCGGCGCTACAATACCGGCTATGAGGACGGCAACTACAGTGTGGTGGCGGGACATCTGGATGGCGGTGAGGAGGTTTGGCAGGCTGCGGCCAGAGAAGCCTTCGAGGAAGCGGGTGTGATTATCCGCCGGGAGGATGTGGAGACGGTGGGAGTGATGCACCGCTTGTCCAACGATGAGAGAATCGATTTTTTTGTGTACGTGAAGGCGTGGCAGGGAGAGCTTGTGAACCGGGAGCCGGATAAATGCGATGAGCTGGCATGGTACCCTCTGGATCAGCTTCCTGCCAATACGATTCCGTATGTGGCAAGGGCCATCGGCAATTACCGTGCGGAGCGGTGCTTTGACAGCTTCGGCTGGGAGCAGGCTGCTGATGAAGCAAAAGCAGGAGTATGGTAAACAGAGTATAAAGGAGTGGGTAACCATGGAAAGTGCGACTAAGCTGAAGCTGGACGAGGCGGCGCTGGAGCTGCTTGTACGGGAGACATTCGGTGCCAATCCGGCAGAGACGCAGGAGCTGTCGGATGGCTGGGCCAATACGGCCTATCTGATCCGCCTGCAGGACGGTAGAAAAGCGGTATTGAAGCTGGCTCCTCTGCCGGACGTGAAGCAAATGCGGTATGAGGTGAAGCTGATGCAGACGGAGGTGGACATGCTCCAGCGGCTGGAAGGGGTGCTGCCCGTGCCCCAAGTATTTGTGTATGATAACAGCCGCAGGCTGGTGCCGTCAGACTATTTCGTGATGGAGTATCTGGAGGGCACACCCTACAACAAGCTGAAGCCGTCGCTGAGCCGGGAGGAGCAGGACGCGGTGGAGTACAAGCTGGGGCAATATAACCGGGTGTTGAACGATATCCGGGGGGACCGGTTCGGTCCGTATGTGGCTCCGGCTGCTGCGGGAACGGGCTGGTTCGAGGTGTTTAAGGGAATGATGCAGGATGTTCTCCAGGATGGCAAGGAGATGGACGTGGATATGCCCGCACCGGAGGAGGAAATCCTGGCGCTGGTGGAGCGCTGCCGGGATCCGCTGGAGGCGGTTAAGGAGCCCCGGCTGGTTCACTGGGATTTGTGGGACGGGAATGTTTTTGTTCAGGAGGGAAAGATTACGGGGCTGATCGATTTTGAGCGGGCCTTGTGGGGAGACCCGCTTCTGGAGGCTTACTTCCGCAGTGGGAGCTTGTCGGAGGCATTCCGCCAGGGGTATGGGGTGGAAGCGCCGTTTACACCGGCGGAGGAAATCCGCAGGCAGCTGTACGATCTTTATCTGAATTTGGTCTTGCATGTGGAGCGGCCGTACCGGCAGTTTGCCTCCGTCAATCATGGAGCAAGGACGCGAAGCTGGCTGGCCCAAACTTGGCAGCGCATTCAAGAAGTTCTCGGATAATCTGCCGGTATTGCACATATCATCTGAAATACCGTTGAGGGGGGTATTGGGGTGAAGATCGCGTTTGTGCTTTTTGACGGAGTGACGTTTCTGGACTTCATCGGATTTTATGATGTGATTCACCGGCTGAAGGGCTTCGACCGCACACAGGACACTACCTGGGATATATGCGGGTTGTCCGGGGAAATTGCCGATGAGCTGGGCCTTACGGTTAAGGTGCCGCGGATCAGACCGGACTTGTCGGAGTACGATATGGTATTTGTGCCGGGGGGGATGGGAACCCGGAAGCTCCGGTACGACGGGGTTTTTGTAGAGTGGCTGAAGGGGGCGGAAAAAGCGGACTATCTTGTTTCGGTCTGTACCGGCTCCCTTCTTCTGGGGGCGGCCGGGTTCCTGCAGGAGAAACGGGCTACTACCCATCCCCGGGCCTACGAACTGCTGGAGCCGTATTGCAGAGAGGTTGTTCCTGCCCGGATCGTCCGGGACGGCAATGTGATTACGGCGGGTGGGGTGGCAGCATCCATCGACTTGGGCCTGTACATGATCAAGCTGCTGGTTTCCACAGGGGCAGCCGAGCAGGTGAAGGAGCAGATTGATTATCCCTACCGGATGCAAGGGGTTGTGGATATGGAATCGGATAATGCTCCACCGGAGTGACCGGGGGAGGAGCCGCAAGATGAAGATACGGATTATCGGCCCCTGCGGAAGCGGAAAATCCACAGTCGCACGGGCGTTGTCCCGGCAATGGGGCATTGCCTATCACGAAATCGACAACCTGATATGGGACAGAGTTGCGTCGAACGTACGGTACCCGGAAGCAGTCCGGAACCGGATGTTCCAGGACATCCTGGACTCGGAGGATTGGATTCTGGAGGGGGTGCAGCACGGCTGGACCATGGAGAGCTTCCGCCAGGCGGACTGGGTGGTGGTGCTGCATCCCCATGTGCTGGTGCGGGATTACCGGATTATCCGGCGGTTTATCCGCAGCAGAACGGGGCTGGAGCAGTGGAACTACAAGCAAACCTTTTCCAATCTGGTGAAAATGATGGTGAAATGGAATCACGGCTATGACATGGATAAAATTCTCCGGCTGACGGAGGAGTTTGCCGATAAGCGGATTGTAGCGGCGGGAGCGAAGGAGCTGGCTGCTTGGGCGGACAGCGTAACGCGGAAGAAAGCCCAGGCGGAGGGTGCCAGTGTGGAGCAGCGGGGGGCTTAAGCAGAGAGCAGTGCATCATGTCTGAATAAGCTCGGCGTGTGTATGTGTGCATGATGGTGCCTAAGACTCGAGTGTGTATGTGTGCATGATGGTGCCTAAGACTCGAGTGTGCATGTGTACATCATGGTGCCTAAGCCGCTAGTAAACATGTGTGTGACGTCTGCCTAAGCTCGGCGTGTGCAAGTGTGCGTGATGGTTGCCCTAAGCTCAGCGTGTGCGCCAATGGGGTGGACTAACCTGTAGTGTTTACGCGGGGGTTCGAGTAGAGTATGGATTTCGAGCGAGAATAGGTGTGGCATGTATAGTGTAGGTGCGAATTACAGTGAAAATGATGCTGATTGGATAGACGCGGCGCGCTTTAGTGACGGCCGTGAAATCTAACGGCGGTGAGAGCCGCTATTTGCCCCAAAATTGGGGAATGAAAAATCTAACGGAAGCAGGAGACGCTATTTGGTCAAAATGGGGGCTGAGGCCGGTCATTTTGGCCAAATAGTGGCGCTGGCCGCCGTTAGATTTTTTGAGGTGGCGTTTTCGTCGAAATAAAGGCTCTCACCGCCGTTAGAGCTGCTGCCCTCCTCACGCCTCAACAGAGGGGGACGCTAACACCATGGCCATCCCCATAAGAGGGGGGCGCCACCACCATGGCCATTCCCATCAGAGGGGGGAGCCACTACCATGGCCATCCCCATAAGAGGGGGGAGCCACTACCATGGCCATCCCCATCAGAGGGGGGCTTGGATTTTGGCCGCGTCGCCGGAGGGAGGAGCGCCAATACCACGCTTCCCCCAACAGGGGGCGCTTCGCCTTAGAAAATCCGGTGCTGCCAGCCCTTCAGCTTGGCCAGCGCCTCTACATAATAGTAGTCCCCGTAGATGAGGGACACGTTGATGTTCTGCCCGGCCGGTTTGTGGCCGGTACCTTCCACCAGGATCGCCTCATGCTCCGGCTGCTCCCAGGTGGCATAATGCCGGGTCAGCGAGACGAGAATTTGCTCCGCTGCTCGGGCGTACAGGCCCGCTTCGGCCGGAGAGCCTACAGCTGCGGCGATCTCCAGCAGTCCCGAAGCGGCGCAGGCGGCCGCGGAGGTGTCCCGGGGTTCACCGTCCAGCACGCCGTTGTTGGCGCGGAAGTCCCAGTGGGGCACATGGTCCTCCGGCAGATTGGCCAGGAAGAAGTGTGCTACCCTTCTCGCCGCATGCAGGAACCGAACCTCCCCGGTAAAACGATATACGTTGACCATGCCGTGCAGCGCCCAGGCTTGGCCGCGGCTCCAGGCGGAATCCGGTCCGGCGCCTTGTCCGCCCAAGGATTCCAGGAAAGCGCCGCTTTCCGCGTCGAAGGAGACAATATGGCGCACCGAGCCGTCCTCCCGGATAAAGTGAGTGAGCACCGTATCCGCATGGGCCAGGGCAATATGCCGGAAGCGGGGATCCGGCAGCTCCACCGCTGCCCACAGGAGCAAACTCAGATTCAGCGAGGAGTCCACAATGGACCAGCCGGTGTGGTCGCCGTTCCAGGCGCGAAGGAAGCGGCCTGCCAGATTGAACCGGCCCGCCAGGAAGTTGGCAGCGGCCAGTCCGCGGCGGCGGGCATCTGCATCCCCGGTGAGCTTATATTTGATTACTGCCGTAGGCAGATATTGAAAGCCCACATCATGATGGAAACGGTTATCCCGCAGGGTACACTGCTCGATCCGTTCATCCCAGCCCCAGGCTGCCTCGCGGTAAATATCATCTCCGGTCATCTCATGCATAATCCACAGGAGCCCCGGATAAAAGCCGGAGGTCCACCAGTCCAGGCTGCTGTTATCGTATTTGCCGTCCTGGCCGGCGACATGCGGCACCTTGTCCCCGATTTGTTCAATCATTGTTTTGGTTTTGGCGGTCAGCCTGTCCCAGACGTCCGGCAGCCATTCCTCCAGCTTCAGCCCCAAATCCGGCAGCTTCGAATCCATATTTGATCATCCTCCGATTGGTAATATGCTTCTTCCACGCTTCAGAGCTCTTCAGAACCTTTCCCAACCAGCATAAAGGAAAACGAGCCTCAATAGTGTAGGGGCGTTATGGGATAATGTTGCTGTATTATGATTTCACCAAACTATTTCCCCCGGTTCACCTTGCGTCCCTTCTGGGCGGACAACCACAGCAGCTTGTTCAGCAGCTTCAGGGTTTCCGGCGAATGGGCAATGATCTGCGCGGTCGGAATAGCTGGCAGGTCCTTAACCATTTTGGCCTCCTCCTCACCCTTGCGCAGCCGGGAGGCAATCTGCTGCAGACGGCGTTCCACCAGCTCCACAGGCAGCCGAAACTCCTGGGCAAGCAGCTGAACAGCATGGGCCTCCTCCAGATGCTCGGCGAATCCCTCAACCATATAAATCGGCATAGCCGCGTACAGCTGGAACAGCCCGGCCTGAATCTCCTGAAGCTCGGCAAACAGCTGCGGCAGCTCCGTCTGTTTGCCCACATGGCGGACAGGGTGGCATAATTCGTGGAAAAACACAGCCCGCCGCTCATCGTCGGACAATCTGCGGTCCAGAAAAATCACCGAATATCCGCCCTCCCGCCAATCCGCAAAGGAAGGCCCCAAATACATAACCACATCCGCTCCGAACAGCTGCGCCACCGACTCCGGGTCCAAATCACCGGGTGTACGGATACCGCTATGTATATACCGTGCATTAATCCATTCCTCCAGCCCACATGGCTTATAAAGCTTCAGTATCATAAAATCCACCTCGAAAGGGAATGTATGTTCGATTTTTGGGTGAAAAAGAAAGCCCTCCGGGGCTTTTCTTAGTAGGGTGGACGTGATGCTTACCTGTCCAGCCCCTTCATGCGGCGGTAGGCTTCCACCGCAGCTTCTGCCACGCGCAGCTCCTCTTCCGTATAGGAGTGGGCCCCGCCGAAGAAGGCACGGCCGCCCAGAGGCTCCCGCCCGAGAAGAGAATCCGCATTCACCTGGAACACATCCGCGAAGGCGGCCACCAGCACATCCTCCACAGGCCGCTTGTTGGCCTCGATCCGGGACAGCACGCTGTTGTTGATCCCGAGCTGCTGGGCCAGCTCCAGCTGGGTCCAGCCCTTCTCCTCCCGCAGACTGCGGATCCGGTCTCCGATTCTCATCTTCCTCACCAACTCCCTCTTAAACAACACACTATTATTATACCATTTTTGACAGCAGAGGAAACGATTTTTTTGCAGATTCAGCAAAAGTTTTGTTGACAACATTTTACTCAACCAGTAGTATAAAGGTAGATGAAATTGCTGTTTCAGCAAAAATATAAGGAATATAAGGCATATTATACGATAATTTTGTTGAAACAGCAAATGCCGGGAGGTTTTTCAAATGAGCAAAATGAACAAGGGCGAGCTTCGCATTGGCCAGATGGAAATCAATATGGACGAAACCCGACGCAAGGTAGAGGAAAAGCTGGAGACGGCCCGGATATATAAATTCCTGGGGATGGTACGCAGGGAGGTCCGGATGACGTCAGGCAGTGAGCCCCGGTATCATGGAGCCACCAACCGCATCGGCAAAGCCACGGAGGCGGCAGCGGTGTGGAATGCGGACCAGGAGGAACGGATGCGCAATGCCTATGAGGATGTGGAACGGGCGGTGGGCAGTCTTCCGGATAAACAGCAGGAGATTATCCGGTTGCGGTATTTGAGCAGCCTGGACGGGGAAATGGACTTTCAGGTGTGCCAGGAGGTGCATCTGAGCGAACGGACCTACCGGAGAGTGAAGGCCAAGGCTATCGTCAACCTGGCGCTGGCCCTGCGGCTGGAGGAGTGGAAATTTGCAGAGTAGCAGCTTCTTTTACCGGCAAAGGAGACAAACACTCATGTGGCCGCCCGACGGCCGGGGAATGGCCAGAGGTTGGCCCGCCATTAGACAGCCGCCATGGTATATTGATATCGTAGCCAACCAAGTCAAGGCTGCAAAACACCAACCGCATACCCACACCCGCTTGATCCGGACAAGCTGTCACAGACCGGACGAGACGCACCAAAAGGCGCAGCTTTCCAGGAGGCGTCTTTTTTTTATCCGAACAAGAGAGGAGAGAGACGATGAAGTGGTTTCGCAAACGGGTTCCCAAGTTTCAAGGCTATCTGGCTGTCCAGCCGTCCCGTTGCAAGGGCTGCCTGTGGGGCAGCTGGGAGGGGAGTGCGCAATTCTGCAGCAAACCCCACCGCTGTGTAAAGGAGGACACGGACCATGCTGACTGTACAGAGCCTGGATAAGGCCATCCGGCAGATGGCCGGAGCTTCGGCCAACCGCAGGTTCTACAACCGGCTGAGATATGACATGGCGGAGAAGTTTATGGATGCTTGCGCTGCCGGAAGCGTCCGGGTGTCTCCAAGGCTGGCGGCATCCTTCCGGCGGACGACCTATAACGGCAAGCGGGAGTGGGTGCTGGAGGAAAAAGGCCCTTACGCCATTGCAGCGGGAACAACCGTGCCCAATGCCTCGCGGATGGGCGCTCCCCGGATTATGGGGCGTGCTTTGCAGCAGACGGCAGGCAAGCTGCCCGCTTTGGCCGACCGTTTTTATCACTCTGCAGGAAAGGCGGCGGGATTCCATGTATCGAAGCAGTCTTGAGGCTGTGAAAAAGACGATCAGGCAGGCCATGCCGGGGAGCAGCTGGCCTTTTTATGTGGAGGCGCTGCCTGGGGAGCTGCAACTGCCGGCGTTTTATCTGGAGCATCAGGCCAGCAGTGCCGAGACCGTCGGTGTGTCCACCGTCCGTTTCGAGATCCAGTGGCAGGTGATGGTTCTGCCAGAGATGCCAGCCGGAGGTATACCGGACGGGCTTGCCCTGCTCACCGTGGCGGATCAGCTGCGGGAGGCGTTTATGCGGGGGCCGGTGCTGGCGGCACCTGACGGCACCCTATTCCAGGTGGAAGCCTTCACCGGAGGGACCGGGGAAACGGGCATGTTTCTGACCGTCACCCTCTCTACCCAATATACCCCAAGCTCCGCAGAGCCGGAGGCCCCCCTGATGCAGGAACTGCATTGGAAGGGATTGTAAGAACGAAACTCTGTACGCTGTAAGGCCATTTATTTAACGGGAGGAATTATTCATGCCATTACCGAGTATCCAAATTGTATTCAAACAGGCGGCCGCTGCCGCCGTCACTCAAGGCGCAACAGGCATTGCCGCGCTGATTTTGAAGGATGCCTCCGCAGGCAGCGGAGTGGTGGAGCACCAGCTTTACACGGTCAGTGACATTCCGGCCGCATTGACGTCCGCTAACAAGGACTACGCCCGTCTGGCTCTGGCCGGCGCTCCTGCCCAGGTGAAGCTGGTGGTGATTCCCGCCAATGCCACGGATTACGCCGCCGCCCAGGAGTACCTGGAAACCATCCAATGGAACGTGCTGGCCGTACCCGGCATTGCCGCTGCCGATGCGGCTGCCATGGGCGTGTGGGCCAAGGGGCTGTTCGAGACGAAGCTCCGCAAGATTATGGCGGTGCTGCCCTCTGTGGCGGCGGATCATCCGGCGGTTGTGAACTTTACTACGGACACCATCAAGGTGGGGACCGTGACGTACACCAATTCGGATTTTACCGCGCGGATTGCCGGTCTGATCGCCGGTCTGCCCCTGTCGGTTTCGCCTACCTATCAGGTGCTGCCCGAGGTGACCAATGTGCCCAAGCTGACCAAGGCCCAGGCGGATGCCGCTGTGGATGCCGGCAAGCTGATCCTCTACCACGACGGGGAAAAGGTGAAAATCGCCCGCGGCGTCACCTCCTTCGTCACCCCCACCCAGGCCATGGGAGCCGACTGGAAAAAGATCAAGGTGGTCCGTGTGCTCAACAAGCTCTACGCGGATATCCGCAAAACGGCGGAGGACAACTACATCGGCAAAATGAACAACAGCTATATGAACAAGCTGCTTCTGGTTTCGGCCATGAATGCTTATTTTGAGGGACTGGAGCAAAGCGGCATTCTTGATCCGGGCAAAAACCGGGCGGCGATTGATGTGGCGGCGCAGCGTGTGTATCTGCAATCCACGGGGGTTAACGTAACCGGGATGAACGAGCAGCAGCTCAAGGAGGCCAACACCGATGATCAGGTGTTCCTGAAGGCCACGGTTCAGCCGCTGGATGCCATTGAGGATATCAAGCTGGATATTTTTCTGTAAGCGACAGGTTTTATAAACCCATTTTCCAAGGAGGAATTGATGTATGGCCATGCAAGGGGAAAAGGTAATCAACGGCACGTTCGGCGAGGTGTGGCTGGACGGGGAATATATTGCGGAGGTCAAGGGCCTGCAAGCCAAGGTTAGCATTGAAAAAGAGGACATTCCGGTTGCGGGCAAATACGCCACCGACAGCAAGTTTATGGGGTACAAGGGCACTGGCACCCTGCGTTTGTACAAAACCAACTCCCGGATGATCGCCAAGCTTAGCGAGCTGATCAAAGCCGGGACCATCACCCGCTTCCAGATCATCTCGCAGGTGAAGGACCCCTCCGCCGCCGGAGCGGAGCGCATCATCATCAAGGATGCCAGCTTCGACGACATGACCCTCATCGACTGGGAGCTGCGTAAGAACGGCGAGCTGGAGTGTCCGTTCACCTTCACCGATTGGGAAACCACCGATTTGGTGGGATCGAACTAATCCTCAAGGAAAAGGAGAATAAACCGATGAGTACATTGGATTTGCTGCTGGGCCTTGACCCGACCAAGCTGAAGCGCCCGGTGCGCCAGGTAGAGCTGACCCGACTTAGCGAAGCGGCCGGCGAGAAGGTAGTCTTCACCATTCAGGCGCTGACCCTGTCCGAGGAAGAGGAAATCAGCGAAATTTGTGACAAGGGCGGTGTGAAGGACCCGGTAGCGGTGCGGATTTTTACCCTGCTGAAGGGGGTCACCACTCCCGACTTGAAGTCCCCCAAGCTTCTGGAGCGTTACGGCGCCGCCACCCCCAAGGAGCTGCTGGAATCCGGCAAGCTGCTGCAATCCGGGGAAATCGCCCATCTGTACAGCCAAATTTCCGAGCTGTCCGGCTACAGTGAGAACGCGGTAACCGAGCTAAAAAACGGATAGAGACGGACGGGGAGCTGGCGTTCCTCTATTATTGCTGGAGCCGCAAGGCTCTCCTGCCGTCACAGGTCTACACCATGCCCCCCGGCGAAAAGCTGCTGGTGCGGGCATTTTTCGAATATGAAGTGTTGGAGCGGGACCGGCTGATCCGCCAGCAGGCATGGCCCACCGTACCGCTGATGTAAGGAGCTGTAAGGAAAGGAGGGAGCGCTTATGAAGCTCACCGCCGTGCTCAGCCTCACCGACAACTACACGGACACGCTGAAGCAGGCCATCAAAAAGACCCAGGAGTTCCGTGACGAAACGCTTAAAACGAAGAAGGCGCTGGAGGAGACCTTCGGGCAGAAGTATGAAATCAGCATGAACACCACGGAAGCGGCAACCGATCTGAAAAAGGTGCAGAAAAGCCTGAAGGATATGGATCACACCAACCTGTTTGTTTCCCTTCAGCTCAAGGAGCCTAAGGGCTCGAATTGGAAGGAGAAGCTGGTCAAAGCCGGAGCCAAGGTGGCTATGGGCATTCTCTCGGCTTTTATGAAGGTAGTTAAGCTGATGTTCCAGCCCCTGAAGCTTCTTAGCCATACCGCCGAGTTGGTGACTGCCTCCATCAAAGGTGCAGCCGCTATGGAACGCAATGTGCTCAGTGTCGAGCATCTCATTGCCGCCAACAATAAGGGCTTGCCTGCGGAAGCCGTCAAAAATCGCGCAGCTGATTATATGAAAACCTACCGCAGCTCCCCGGAGTTAGCAAGCTTCAATTCGGAGGAGGTTCAAAAAGCGGGTACCCGGGCTGTTGGCATTGCCATGGGCGATACCAGCGAAGCGAGCAATTTGTTGCGGCTTGCCGGTGATATGGCGGCGGTTACTCCGGGGAAATCCCTTGAGGATGCCTTGGACGCACTGGCCGAGCTCAAAAAGGGTGAGGCCGATGCTATGGAGGACTTTGGCTTCCGAACGACAGAAAGCAAGGTCAAGGCCGCCGGGAAAAACATGGGCAAGGTCACTAGCCGCAATGGAGTAGCGTTATCCGATATGTTCGCAGGCGGAGGCAAAAAAGCGGGAGAATCCGCACAGGGCCTTTGGACATCCATCACCAATGCACTGAAGGACGGAATTGGGGACATGGGGCGGAAAACGCTGGATGCCTTAAAGCCGGAATTAAAGAATTGGGCTGCTTTTTTAAGAAGCGATGGTTTTCAAAAGATGGTAACGGCCGGCTCCGAGTTATTGAGCGGTTTGGCCCAAGGGGTGGCCCAACGCTCCGAGCAGCTTCGCGGATGGCTGGAGAGCACATTTTTCAACAATGAGGAATTCGGGAAGCTGGATCTAAAGGATAAAATCACGATGGTGCTGGATAAAATCAAGACAGGCTTTGATAATTGGTTCAGTAAGGAAGGTAAGGACATGATCACAAGCATTGGCGCTGAAGGCAGTGTCTTTATGGCGGCAGTGACTTCGACCTTTTCGTCCATTGGTTTCAAAATGATATTAAGTCTTGGTTATGGGATTACCCAGGGAATGGAGACGATTATTAAGGATCATCCCGTCCTTTCTGCCTTGGCATATGGTGTTGCAGGAGCAGGAATAGGCGCAATTTTGGGCCCAGGCGGTGCAGTTCTTGGGGCTGCTGCTGGAGCTGGAGCGAGCCTGCTTGAATCGCTGGTGCTGAATATGCTGGATTGGGGTTCTTCTAAATCATCCAAGTCAGCCCAGCAAAACACCAGCATGGAGCCGGGAACTGGGCCAATGTCCACACCCGCGTCTGCTCAAAAGCCTCCGTCTGCACCCAGTGTCATTTACAATCCCAAATCCATACAAATGCCGTATCTGCAGCCCGTTCCAACTCCCGGACCGCCGCCTGCTCTTCCGCTCTACTATAACCATGCCATCGGCCTTCCCCGGGTTCCCTATGACAACTATCCCGCTATGCTCCATCAGAATGAGCGGGTGCTGACGGCGCAGGAGGCGAGGAGTATGGACCGGTCGGGTTCACCTGTGGTGATTAATCTGACAGCCGGCAAAACGGCCGACCCGGATATCGGCAGATTGATGGCCGCCCTGAAGCAAGCCGTGGAAGCCGCAGGCTTCAATATGGCGCCGGGAGGTGCAACGGCATGATCGAATATTGGCTGGCCTTCAACAACGGGGCCGAGAAGCTGCGGCTTCCCGTACCTCCACGTGAGTTCGAGATGTCCACCGGCCTGAATAATACCACGGTGAACAACAGTGAAATCGGGGAAATCAATCTCATCGGAAAGCCGCGTCTGAAGACGGTGACTCTGTCCTCGTATTTTCCCGTCCGTCCGGACGCGCTTTGCCAGTACACCGGGTTTCCCACCCCGGCAGCCTGTCTGGACATGATCCGCCGCTGGCGTGAATCCGGCAAGCCCATCCGCCTCCTGATCGTAGGGGAGAGCCTGAAGGTGAATGAGGCTATGTCCATCGAAAGCTTCCAGGCTTCGCAAAAGCCGGGGCCGCAGGATATTTATTTTACCCTGGAGCTGAAGGAGTACCGGTTTCTGCCTCCTGAGCTGGATGGGAACGGAGTGACAGACGCATTGGCGCTGCTGCAGGAATATACCGGCACCCGGCCGGTGGAGCGTACGGTTCCTAGCATCTACATTACGAAGCCGGGGGATACTCTGTGGGCAATAGCACGCCGGTTCTACCACAATGCAGTCCGGGCCGAGGAGCTCCGCCGGAAGAATGCTTTGCCTGATGAGCTGGTGCTGCCTGAAGGAAAGGCGCTGATGCTATGAAGCTTCTGCATATGGCCAAGGAAGGCCGTCAGACGGACCTTACCCATCTGATCCAGCGGATCACCTGGGGCGGCAGCTATCAGGAGGCGGCCAGAAAGCTGGAGGTGGAGCTGGCGGTATCGGCCACAGATAGCTGGCTAAGACCTCCGTCCGTGGAGCTGGCGGATGTGCTGATGTTATTTTCCGGTGAGGGGGAGGAGCTGTTCCGGGGTTATGTGTTTGGCAAGTCCAAAACCCTAACCGGCAACAGGCTGACCATTAACGCCTATGACGGCATGATCTATCTCATCAAATCGGAGCTGTCCAGGCAGTTCCAGCAGGTGACGGCAGAGCAGGTTGCAGAGGTGGTCTGCCGGGAGCTGGAGGTTCCCGCAGGTGAGATGGCCTACACGGGCATTCCCCAGAGCTTTCCCCACCTGGCCAAAACAGGCTATGAGGCGATTATGACCGCATACACCACCGCAGGCAGGCAAAACGGGAGACGTTATATGCCCCGTATGCATGCAGGCAAGCTGGATGTTGTGGAAAAAGGTGCTGTAGTGGCCCGGCGCAAGGTGTTGGCATCGGTGCATCTGACGGAGTCCACGTATGGCGAAAATCTGGAGGACATGGTGAATACGGTGCTGCTGGCGGATGAAAAAGGCAATGCGCTTGGCCATATTTCCCGGCCGGAATGGGTCTCCTCCTATGGGCTATTGCAGCGGGTGTACCAGCAGGAGGAGGGCAGGGATATGGCAACCATGGCCAAAGCCTTGCTTCAGGATTACAGGAAAAACGCATCTGTCGAGCTGTTGGGAGGTCCGGATGCGTATGACCTGATCGCCGGAAATGCGGTTCAAGTCCGGGAGTCCTATACAGGGCTCAATGGGCTTTTTTATATAGATGAGGATACGCATACCTTCGAAAACGGGCAGCACATGGTGGCGCTGGAGCTGAATTTCCAGAACGTGATGGATGAGCAGGAGGCCGAACAGCCCGGTAAGGAAGCAGATTCACCTGGTGAAGATAAGGATGACGACATTTTTATGTATTTGAAGGAATACAAGGGAGGCTAACATGCAAAGTGCGGCGTGGCTGGTGAATTTCATCCGGAACGAGGCGGTGAAGGCGCGCCCTTCCGGTATTTTTTTGGCTGAGTTAGCCAGCGGGGAGCCGTTCCGCATCAGGCTGTCAGGTGTGGAGCTGGGCAGCCCGTTTGTGCTGGCGGCGCCGGAGCTGCTGGCTGCGGCCTCCGGCGATGAACCTACGGTGAAGCCTGGTGACACCATTCTGGTGTTAGGGCTGGACAACCAGCAGCAATATGTTGCAGTAAGCAAGGTGGTGAAAAGCTGATGGCGGGCATTTTTCCATTTATGGAGGTACCGGCAGGCACAATTGGCAAAAAAGAGCTGCCCCTGTTCCGGGAATACGCCTGGGATTTCGGCAGCGGACAAATGAAGCTGGTGAACGGCGCTCCGGTGGCGGTCGAAGGGCAGGAGGCGCTTCGGGTGTGGAGCTACAAGGCGCTGCGCACGGCGCGTTACCGTTATTTGGGCTACAGCCCGTATTACGGCACGGAGCTGGAGGCGTTGATCGGCAGCTCGTATACAACGGGGGCGACGCAGCTGGAGCTGAACCGGTACATCCGCGAGGCTTTGCTGGTTAATCCATATATTACGGGTGTGCCTCAGGTGGAGGCCAATCTCCAGGGAGACCGGTTGGAGGGAAAAGTGAGTGTGGAGACGATTTATGGGGAGGTGAAGGTGGATGTTTGAGCAGGAAACCCAGGAAAAGCTTCTAAAATCCATGCTGGGACGGCTGGAGCCGGGCATCGCCAAGCTGGAGGGGACGTTTTCGTATGACGTTTCCTCGGCTCTTGCTGTGGAGCTGGCCATTGCCTATGCCCAGTTGGAGCGGGTGCTGCGGTTGGGCTTTGCCGCCACCAGCTCCGGGATCTATCTGGACCGCCGTGCGGATGAGCATGGCGTTACCCGCCGCAGTGCCGTTAAGGCCAACGGCGAGGTGGTGGTGACGGGATCGGCAGGTGCAGCGGTGCCCAAGGGTACGGTTTTTGCCACGGGAGCGGGTGTCCGTTATGTAAGTACGGCTGCGGCGGTGCTGTCTGCGGAGGGCCGGGCGGTGGTTCGGGTGGAAGCGGAAAAGGCCGGGATCTCCGGCAACGCCGCCGCCGGGACGATTACCGTTATTCCCGTGTCGGTGTCCGGTGTATCTGCTGTGAACAATGCTGCTGCGGTAACAGGGGGAGCCGATGTGGAGGGTGACGCGTCTCTTCTGGAGCGGCTTCTGCAGCGGGTGCGCAACCAGGCCACCAGCGGCAACGCTGCCCATTATAAGCTGTGGGCCATGGAGGTGGAGGGGATCGGGGATGCCCGGGTTTTTCCGCTGTGGAACGGTCCGGGGACAGTGAAGGTAGTGGTGCTGGACCAGGCCAAACGGGCTCCGGCAGCAGAGCTGGTGAATGCGGCGAAGGCCCATATCGAGGCCACCCGCCCTGTGGGGGCAACAGTAACCGTAGAAGCCGCCCAGGAAACGGCCATTCATGTCTCGGTCCAGGTATCATTAAGCCCCGGCTACACCCGGGATGGGGTAAAAGCCGCTGTTGCGGAGGGAATCCGGACCTATCTGCAGGGGCTGGCCTTTAAGGACCCGGTGGTCCGGTACACCCGGATCGCCAATATGATTCTGGATACCCCCGGGGTGGTGGATTATTCCGCCCTCACTGTGAATGGCGGTACTGCCAATATCTCCATCGGAGATAAGACGGTGGCAGTTCCGGGCCAGTTGACGGTCGGGTAGGGCAGGAGAGGAGAGATGACAACATGAGCTTGCGCGAGCAAGTAGCAGGATATATCCCCCCGCTGTATCAGGAGGATCTGACCTGCGGGTCTGTGCTGAATGCCGGAGCGGATGAGCTGGAGCTGCTGGAAAATGGAATGGCCGATGTGCTGAATCAGCTGTTTGTGGACACCGCCACTTGGGGGTTGAGCGCTTGGGAGAGCTTTCTCGGGCTGTCCACCGATACCGCCAAAAGCGACAATGACCGCCGCGCGGTGATTCGTTCCCAGCTCCGCGGTTCGGGGACGGTAACGGCTGAGCTGCTCCAGAGTGTGGCCCAGGCCTATGACAACGGCCAAATCGAAGTGATGGAGGAGCCGGAGCTGTACAGGCTGACCATCCGTTTTGCCGGGACCATCGGGCTGCCGCCCAATCTGGCTGATCTGAAGGCAGCGGTGGAAGCGGTCAAACCCGCCCATCTGGCGGTGGTGTATGTGTACAAATATTTGCTGATCAACCAGGTTCATAATGTGATGACCATCCGGGAGCTGGAGGGGCGGTCCTTGTATGATTTTGCCCCCTTCATCCCTGCTTAAGAAAGGAGAGGGCCCATGCCTAAATATACGCCGAATCTCAACATTCAGCTGGCCGATCCGGCAACGGACGGCAATCAGACCTTTAATATCGACACCATGATCAACAATCCTGTGGAAAAATTGGATGCAGCCCTTGGACTGGTGCCGGTCTCCGGCGACGTACGGGTGGCGACTACCGGGAATATCGTGCTGAGCGGTGCCCAAACCATTGACGGCATCGCCCTTGCCGCAGGCAACCGGGTGCTGGTGAAGAACCAGACGGCCGGGAAGGAAAACGGAATTTATACGGTTGCGACGGGGGCGTGGACCCGGACTGTGGATGCCAACAGCACTGCCAAGCTGGCGGCCGGCATCAGCGTGTACGTGGAGGAGGGGGCAGCCAACGGGAAAACTAGGTGGCAAATGGCCAACACCGGAGCAGTCACCCTGGACACCACAGCCATCACCTTCGAAAAAACCGGAGGCGCCGCCTCCGCAACTGACGCCATCATCGGCAGCCGCACCGTCTCCGACACCACCGCCCCCACCGGCGACACCGGTACCGTCACCACCCTGTTCGGCTGGCTCGCCAGCATGATCAAGGCCATCACCGGCGGCGCCACCTGGCGCACCCTGCCCGGCATGAGCATCGCCGCTATCAAAAGCGTGCTGGACGCTGCGACAAATCTGGGCACGGCAAGTACGCTGATGAAGCGGGACGCCAACGGAAGGGCGCAGGTGGCAGCGCCTTCCGCTGCTGCTGATATCGCGCGGAAGGATACGGTGGATGGGGCGTTAATGACTTATATGGGGGGACAATATAGTGCGAACTTAAATGCGGCAACAACCGTTGGTATTTATTATTTTGGTCCTACCACTTTAAACAAGCCAATTGACGGGTATGGGGCGGTTGAGGTTTTTGTATCCAGTGGGCTCACACATAACAATACAGATAATTGGATATGGCAACGTGCTGTGGTTGTGGAATCTGGACGGCCATTTAACCGCATGGTATGGCTTAGAAAAAAAGTCAATAACAGTGCCTGGGAAGAGTGGAGCACGCTTTCGAACGAAACCGTTGCCGATATTACTTATTATGTCCGCACAGACGGCAGCGACAGCAACACAGGTACTGCTAACACAGCAGGTGGAGCTTTTAAGACGATTGGTAAGGCTGTCAGTATGATTCCGCAGGTTGTAAACCATCCTGTGACCATTTTCGTGGGCGCTGGCACATATCCAGAGGATGTCATTATTAATGGTTTCGTTGGTAAAGGTTATATTCTGATTAAAGGCACTAGCGCGACTATATCCAGTATCGGTGTCTACGATTGTCCGATGAAAGTAGCGGTTCAAGACTGCATTTTTAACAAAACGACAGGCCCCGCTGTCGTTTACAATAACGCCATAGGCAGCATGTCGGGGTGTACAATCACAGCAAACGCACCATCCCAACGCGGCATTTATTTGGACGAGGGAGCAAGTTTTGTTATTGTCTCCAGCGTGATAAGCAATCGCTATTATTCAATTTTCTCTGGAAATAATTCCAGCGTTGTATCCAGGGATAACACCGGTTCGGGGAATACTCATGGCTTGTACGCTTATTCGGGGAAAATTTATATTTCCGGCAACCAACCAAGCGGGAGTAATAGTCATGGAGTAGATATGGGGGGAGTGATTATTCCGCAAGTGGGAATTATCAACCCATGGGGAGATAACAATCACACAACTAGGACTTACGTAAGTGCATATAAAACCACGCTACAATCATTGCAGGCTAATATTGAGGCAAAAGTAGCTTTTGACCTTGAAGGGCATGACATATTGAATGAATGGACAAACAATCGGTTTACTGTATCGAAAACTGGTAAGTACAATATCACGGTGCATATTGGCATATTACCATCAGTTGTCGGAAGCTACTTTGATCTAATCGTTAAAGTTGATGGAAATGGTGCTTTAGCAACGCGATTAGTATTTCCAGGAGCATTTCCAGGACAAACGGTACAGCTAAATGATACTTTAATTTTATCTGCGGGGCAGTATGTTGAAATTTATGCTTTTTGTGACACCAATTGTACCATTGAAAACTACGGCGATAGAAACAACTTGCGTATTTCTGCATCTGCATAAGGAGGTTATCATGAACGTAATTCAAGCAATTAAGTATATTTTTCCACGGGCAGTGCCCCAGGTAGATTATATCGTGAGGGATGACGGCCCCACACCAGGCCTGCGCCCAGGGGTGAATGGTCTTTTCCGGTTTCCCCTACGGCCCCTTGCGGAAGATGAAACAGAAGAGGTAGAGGGCATCCATTACCGCATGGCGGTCGATTACAACCGCCTGACTCTGGGCGTAGATTACGACATAGTAGAGCGCGGTCCGTATATCGCCGTTTGGAACCTTCCGGAGCCCCAGCCCACGGAGCAGGAGCTTCAGGAGGCGTGGAACGCGATCAAGGATCTGCCTGAGGAACCGCAGCCGCTTACTGAGGCAGAGCGCATTCATCAATTGGAGGCGGAGAATAAGATTTTGGCTGAGCGAGCGGAGTTTATCGAGGATTTGATTGCGGAAATGGCGGTACGTATCTATCCGTAATCGTCCATTTGGAATTTATGTCACAATTTATGTCACAAAAGCAGAAGGGAGGGTTTAATATGATGGCTAGATTTTTTGCACAACGCGTGGTTATCGGCAAGATGGCATACAAAGACATCCCGGCGACGCTTAAGCCGGGAGTGGCGGAGATTTTGACCAATCAGGGTTTGCAGCATCTACTCGAAGAGTAGAGTGTGTCGGTCTTATTGAGGATACTCTTGGACACACGGACCGCTAACGGAACTCACAGACTCTTAGCGGCCCGAAAATGACGACCAATTTTAGTTTTTACGGAACCCAGCGCTCCTTAGACGCCCACTTTGACTCTCCACACTCCTGTTTCTGCTTTTAAGAGCTTCTGAGTTCCGTTACAGAACGAACGGAGGCTTTTTAGGTGTTTAAGAGCTTCTGAGTTCCGTTACAGAATGAACGGAGGCTTTTTTAACGGTGGGCTTGCATCTCGGGCGCGGCGTTTGGCTGTTTTCGTGCTTGGGCGTGTCCTGAATCGTGTATGAGCCGACCTGCATGCGTCGATTGTGGCAAACCATGCAGATTATAGGCTATTGAGCGCAAACATGGTGCTGCTAATGGAGCTTACTGAATGCCTAACCGTCCAACGAGCTCTGTTGCCACATTCCCCTACCTCTCCCTCACGGCCTCCCGCCGTACCTTCAAATAAAACTGCTGCCACTCGGGGGAGCAATTGGAGATGTGGGGGGCGGTGAGCTGCTGCAGCTCCAGCGCCTCCTCTTCGGCCTGGCGGGCCGCCAGGGCGGCGGCTTTGCTGCCGCGGCGGGGTGTGGCTGCCTGCATCTCCTTCGCCCCAGCGGGGCCCACCTTTGCAGGTTTTCCTCCAGCTGTTACTGCTGTTACATCAACCGCCTCGCCCCGGACTGCCTCTGCAGCCTTCGCTTCACTTTGCTCTGCTTCCGCAGCCATTCCAGCCTTCGCCTCACCCCGCCCCGCAGCCGCCCCACCCGGGCCTGCTTCCGCAGGCTTCGCTCTGCCAGCGGTGCCTCTTCCGCCTCCCGGCGGGCGGCCGCGCCGTTTGGGTGCTGGCGCCTCCACAGCGCCAGCTTCCCACTCAGGGGATGCTGCTATGTCTGCTATCTGAGCTTCTTCTACATTTTCCCTCTCCATACCGGACATCTCCGCTATACCTCCACCACTAATATTGCCATCACCCACCGGGGGGAAGCGGCCGGATTATCTGGCTGTTTTTCACAGGCTGACCCTGCCACAACACAGCCTATTCCTCCATCTACTCCTCCATCCACTGCCGCCGCAGCGTAAACAACTCCCGCAGCTCATCGGTAGACAGCTCGGTAATCCAGTTTTCTCCGCTGCCGATAATCTGCTGGCTCAAGCCCTGTTTTTTGTCGATCATCTGGTCGATGCGCTCCTCCAGGGTGCCTAGGGAAATGAATTTATGCACTTGCACATCCCGGCGTTGGCCGATCCGGAAGGCCCGGTCTGTTGCCTGGTTCTCCACCGCGGGATTCCACCACCGGTCGAAGTGGAACACATGGTTAGCCGCCGTCAGATTCAATCCCGTTCCTCCGGCCTTCAGCGACAGGACAAAAATCCCCGTCTCCGCATCCTCCTGGAAACGCTCCACCATTTCATCCCGTTTGGCCTTGGGCACACCGCCATGCAGGAACAGCACAGCTTCGCCTCGCTCTGCCGCCAACGTCTCCTGGAGCAGCCGCCCCATCTGGGCGAATTGGGTGAAGATCAGGCACTTGTCCCCCTCCACCCGGAGCTCCTCAATCATCTCCAGCAGCCGCGCCAGCTTGGCGGATTGACCCGCCGTGCCAACCCCACGGGCGCTCCCGCCACGATCTCCCCCCACATCGGGGTGGACACCTTCCTCCTCCAACAAACCAGCCTCTGAAGAAACCTCTTCCCCCTTTTTGACCAGCAAAAGAGGATGATCGCACACCTGCTTCAGCCGGGTGAGGGTAGCCAGGATCAGGCCGCGCCGCTCCATAGGGGAGAGGGTTTCCACCTTGTTCAGCATGTCCTGCACAATGGACTCATACAGGGCGCCTTGCTCAGCGGTCAGCGGCACGAAGGTTTTCATTTCATTCTTATCCGGCAGATCCAGCTGGATAGCCGGGTCCTTCTTCACGCGGCGCAGCAGGAAGGGTTTGATCAACTGCTGCACCTGACCGATGCGGGCGGTGTTGCCTTTTTCCACTTCGCTTACGAAATTCCGCCTGAATTCCCCCAATGACCCCAGATACCCCGGATTCACCACATCAAAAATCGACCACAGCTCCGTCAGCCTGTTCTCAATAGGAGTACCCGTCAGCGCAATCCGGTGGCGGGCGTTCAGCCTGCGGACGGCAGCCGCTTGTTTGGTGTACGCATTTTTGATATTCTGCGCCTCATCCAGACAGAGGGCGCTCCATTCCACCTGGGAGAGAGACTCCTCGTCCATCTGGGTCAGGGTATAGGAGGTCAGCACCACATCCGCCCCTTCAACAGCGGCAGGGAGGGCCTCCCCTTTGGCCCGTTGGGCCCCATAATGGAGCAGCACATTCAGCCCCGGCGCAAAACGCTCCAGCTCCTTTTGCCAATTGCCGATAACGGAGGTGGGACAGATCAACAGAGCGGGAGCCGTCAGCCGGCCGCTCTCCTTCAGATGAAGCAGGTACCCGATCCATTGCACGGTTTTGCCCAGACCCATATCGTCGGCCAGACAACCGCCCAGCCCGAACCGGCTTAAGAAGGTCATCCAGGACATGCCTTCCCGCTGGTAACGCCGGAGCTCTCCCTGGAACCCCGCCGGATCCGGCAAAAGGGGAATGGTTGCCGTTTCCTGAAGCTGCCCCAGCATCCTGCCCAGATGCTCGTTCAGTTCTACCTCCAGCCGGAGCAGACCTTCATCTCCGTTCGGGTCGTCTATTCCTGGCTCCCCGGTCTCCCCATGCTCCAGTTCCGTACCGCCCAACAGATGCAGCTCCATGGCTTCGCGGAAGGTCAGGCCGTTTTTCTTGCGGGTGCGGCTCATGATCTTGCGGATGGCCTCCAGCATGGTCGGGTCCAGCAGGACCCATTCGCCGTTAACACGGAACAGCCGTTTATTATGTTCGGCCAGCTTGAGGAACTCCTCCTCACTAAGCTGCGCCTCTCCCAACGCTATCCGCCAGTCGAATTCGATAATCGCGTCCATGCCGAACATGCTGCCCGCCGCCCCCACAGAGGAGCGGACCTTGGCCTTCAGCCGGACCCGCTGCTTGCGGACCTGCTCCCACCAGGCAGGAAGCAGCACGGCAGCTCCCGCCTCAGCCAAACGGACACTGTCCTCCGTCAGGAAACGCCATACCTCTTCATCCGGCAAAATACGCTTCACTGTCTCGCCGCCGTCATCCAATCCGGGAACCGCCGACAGCCAGCGCCGGTGCTCCTTCTGCACACGAGGCCCCACATCTGCACGCCAGGCATCCGGGAGGGGGGAGGCAGGAGAGGTTTCCAGCCCATCCCTCCACAGAATCCGGAAGGCTGGATTATCCGGGTCCAGCAGCACCGTATCCAACTGCCAACCCTCCCGGATCTCACCATGGTCATCCGTTGTTCCCGGCTCGGAAAGACGGAGGGCAACCCGGAAGGGAACCTGGTCTTTTTTCCAGCCGGTGAGAATCTGCCAATCCTCTTCATCTGCTACCAACGCTTCTGTATGAGTGGAGGGGGAAGGGGGAGCTTCACTGTTTGGACCGGACAAGAGGGGAGGCTGAACCAAAGGATAAACATCCAGCACCTTCTCCCACGCGGAGCTCACCTCGCTATGCTCCTTCGTCCAAGCGTCCAGTACACGGGTAGGCCATTCTGCTACCAGCGTTTCCAAACCCTCCTCAGCCGACTCTTCCAGGAGCTTGTCCCATTCTGCCGACTCCTCATCCTCCAGCAGAAGCCGCCACTCCAGACGTCCTTCCCGCCAGCTTTCATAATCCGGGGCAAAACGCCCCTCCTCCAGACAACGAAGCAGAATGGGAGCAGCCTGGATCAGATAGGTGAGGCGCTGACCAAATTCCACCTCAATAGCCGCGTTATGAATGTCCTTCGCCAGGTAACGGACAGACATTCCCTCGGGCAGCAGGATGGCATCCTCATCCTCGTAATCGCCCTTTAGTGTTTCCAGCAGGGTGCCGTAGAAGCTGGGCTCATGCCAGGCGAACAGCCGGTGCTTCAAGTGTTCAATCGGCAGGGGCAGCACATCTTCCGCCAGGAGCAGAAGCCCTTTATCCGTGGGGACAGCGTCCAAAATTACGGTTTCAACCGGTGCCCGCATATTCATAGGATCAATTTCCCCTTCCGCAGCTCCTCCTGAAAGGCGCGCAGCCGCGAGTGCCGCTCCGCCAGCTGTCCGATATAAAGCTGCCAGCGTTCCTGCTCCTTCAGCTTTTTGTAGAAGCCTGCCAGTTTTTTCAGCAGCCGGACGGCTTGCTTGTAGGACTGCCGGTTTTTCTCCATAATGTACCGCTCTGCATCCTGATGGTAAAGAGGGAGGACCAGCCGGAGGTCGGTTTTTTCCAACAACCGCAGGATCTCCCTGTCCGCATAATAAATGGGGTGCCCCTGAGAAAGCAGCATATGAGCCACCTGTCTGGCATCGCCGTTTTCGATCAGGTAGATGGTATAGATATCCCGGGATTGGGGCAGCATCTGCTTGATCCATTCGATCCAGCCCGGTTCTTCCGGCTGCGATGCCGCCGCATCGATCCACATAGGAAAGATTTCATGGTTCAGCAGATAAGACTCTCTTCTCAAAAAACGCGTCAGCCCCCGGAGCCATACCAGCAGCCGCCCCCAAGCCTGATGATCGTAGAGATGGTTCACATAGTACATATAACGGTCCTTGGGAAGAGAGGAGTGGGCCGTTATGATAGCCAGAGCAGTCTCATCCTTGCCGTCCAAAAAGTCAAAAAGAGCCAGGCCGAACCGGATGCGGGATAACTGACTGTCATGGCTTGCCCGGGACTGCAGCTCCTCCAGCCGGGTTCGCTCTTCTACTCCCCATTCACCGGAGGAGGGAAAGATCCTTCCCCACACCGTCAGGTACAAAACACTCCAATCCAGTTGGGGAGGAGTAGAGTTGAAGGTATTCAGCCGGAGCAGCTCCAGGGCTTCCTTCATCGTCTCGTTATAACGGATGTGCACTTCCTCCATGTCGATAACGGTCAAAATCTCCTCTGCATGCTGGGAGGCGGCGCCGGCCAGGTCCTTGGTGAGTTGGGACATGCCATAGATTCGACTGGGGTTAAAGGAGGGCTGGACAAAAAACTGCTCCAGGGCCTCCATCGCAAAAAGCTGGGCATGAAGCACGAACAGTCCCCGGACCGTGGACGGCCAGCCTCTGGATTCATCCGCCATTTCCTCCACGACATGATAATAGAAGCCTCTCAGCTCCGACTCCAAGCCAAACATATAAGACCCCGGACGGGGATGCATAAGTGCTTTTAGGAACCTGTTGCGGAAATATGCGCGCCATTGCTCAGCGGATTCCTCCGGTTCAGGAAATACCGGTTGGGAAAAGGAGCGTTTGCTCTGTTTTTCCTGTTTGGATCGTGGTTTATCCGTTCTCGCCTCCGCCGGACGCAACGTCTCCTCCAGAAGCTCCGGAGAGAGCGGCTCAGAGGAGAGCGTCTCCGCTACAGCAGCTTGCTTCTGCCAAGCGGAGGGAGCTGCTGAAGACTCGTCCGCAGCCGCCAGCTCCTTGTGTGCCGCGCGGTTCTTGGCCGCAGCATTGCATTCCATCAGGAACATCTCCGGCATTTTACCGGCCACCCGCAGAACATGCAGAAACACCGCCAGATCATGCCGGCAGCACAGCTCCCCGCAGCTGCAAAACACAGGCTCGTCCGCGGCAGATGGGTCAAGCTCCACGCGGAAGCTGTGGGGGCCCTCCTGACAAGCCGCTATCATCGTCTCGTCATCGGCAAACACCCACTCCACATTTCCGCCCTGACGGAACAGCGCATACCCCTTCTCCAGCTGCTCCCCGGATATATTCGATTTAATAAACATCCTCAGATTCTGCATCACCTTCGGAGGGATCGGAGAAACTGCCATATTGTACACCTCGTACATAATTATTGTTGGTGTCATTATAACATGTTTGGACAATTTCCTTTACTCTGCGCCAGACGCAAAAAATCCCCGTTCCGGAAGAAAACGGGGATAGGAGATATGCAGGCTAATCTCACGTTGGTTCAGGAGAGGTCAGACTTGGAATAAATGGCGCGCCTCAAATCGCGGATTTCGCCTTCCTGCTCCAGAGAACGTAGAGACAGCATCTCCAAAATTTTATCCTGCCGTTCCTGACTGGCCTGGAAGGATACCATCATGCCATAGATTTTGTGTACGTCCAGTGTCAAGGCCTCCAGCTTCGCATCGGTCATTTCCTGCCGGTGAATAATGGCCTTCGTCAGCTGGAACAGCTCCTTTTGACCTGCGTCCAAATTATCCAACCGCTGTTCAAACCGGTCCAGCCGTTCTTCAAACTTTTGCTGTCTTTCCTCAAACTTCCCTTGTCTTTCCTCAAACTTCTCTTGTCTTTCCTCAAACCTCTGCTGCCGGGCGTCCATCTGCTCCAGCTTCTCGAGAATAAGATCAAGCTTGTCCATTGGCGCATTCGCTCCTTGGGAAATGTAATACGCCTAACCAACAAGAGCAAGGGCAGGCTCTGTATCCGGGCATCTGTCAGCGTAAGATTATTGTAACACAGGAGAGCGCGGCCATAAAGAAGTGCATTCCTGTCAATTTCCGCAAAATTGTACATATGCTATAATAGAGAACAGTGTGATAGGCCAGTACACGTACTGGCATTCGAAAAAGAAAGAAGGATAATCCTATGAAAATAGCCATTGTAGGGACAGGCTATGTAGGTCTCGTCACCGGCGTTTGTCTCTCAGAAATCGGCCATCAGGTTACGTGCATTGATGTGGATGAAGCAAAGGTAGATAAAATGCGTGCCGGAATTTCTCCTATCTACGAACCGGGCCTGGACGAGCTGATGCAGAAGAATATTGCTGCGGGCAGGCTGTTTTTCACCACCTCCCATCAAGAAGGGTTTCGTGATGCCGAAGCCATTTACATTGCGGTTGGCACGCCTCCAAGGGAGGATGGTACGGCCAATCTCTCCTATGTCGAGGAAGTAGCGAAGAGCATTGCTGCCCATATTCAGAGCTACACGGTTATCGTTACCAAGAGCACTGTGCCTGTAGGAACCAATTATCGAATCAAGGAAATGATTAGCGCGGGAGTGGAAGGCCGGGCTTTATTTGATATTGTATCCAATCCGGAGTTTCTGCGGGAGGGTACTGCGGTGCAGGATGCTTTCCAAGGGGACCGGATCGTGATCGGCTCTGATCATCCCAAGGCGGCTCAGATCGTGGAAGAGATTAACAAACCCTTCGGCATTCCCGTGTACCACACGGATATCAGCAGCGCCGAAATGATTAAATATGCCTCCAATGCTTTTCTGGCCACCAAGATCAGCTTTATTAATGAAATTTCGGCCCTTTGTGAAAAGCTGGGGGCAAACGTAGAAGATGTGGCAGCAGGCATGGGGATGGACAAACGTATCGGCAGCCAATTCCTGCGGGCGGGCATCGGCTATGGGGGCTCTTGTTTCCCCAAGGATACCAAGGCTTTGGTGCAAATTGCAGGAAACGTGGAGCATGAATTCGATCTTCTGAAATCGGTGATTCAAGTTAATAACAAACAACAGCGGCTGCTGGTAGATAAGGCCAAAGCACGTTTTGGGTCCCTGGAGGACAAGACTGTTGCGCTGCTGGGTTTGGCTTTTAAGCCACAGACCGACGATATGCGTGAATCTGCTTCTATTGTAGTCAGCCAGCAATTGGTGCAAGAGGGTGCCCGAATACAAGCATTTGACCCCATCCAGCCGGAAATGGCAGCGCAGCTTCTTCCTCCGGAGGTGGCATTATGCCGTACATTGGAGGAGGCTCTTACCCATGCAGACTGTGTATTTATCATTACTGATTGGCCGGAATTCAAAAATATGGATATACCGATGGCCAGTCAGCTTATGAAGTCTCCGGTATTCTTCGACGGGCGTAATTGTTTTAGCCTGGAGTATGCCGCTTCCCAAGGGATCGAGTATCATTCGATTGGCCGGGAGAGCGTTAGGGTGAACGAATAGGATAAGGAAGGGCTCCTGGATGCCAGCCGGGGGCCATTTTCATTTTTAGCCATTATGTACCATGGACTTTAGTAAATCTTCTCAGGTACAATACAGACATAAATTCGACAAAATTATTGGGAGCCCAAAATGATAGACATCCACAATCATATCCTGCCGGGAATAGACGACGGATGCAGGAGCCTGGAAGAATCATTGGAATTAGCGAGACTTGCCGTTAAAGAAGGCATCCATCATATTATCGCCACTCCCCACCACGCTAATGGGCGATATCACAATGAAGCGGATAAGGTTCGTCAAGCTGCCGCGCAATTAAATTTGGCTCTATCCGAAGAAGGATTAGACCTTCAGATTCACACCGGCCAGGAAATCCGGGTTTACAAGGAGCTGCTGGACGATCTGAATGCCGGCAAGCTGCTTACCCTCGCCGGGTCGCGTTATATGCTCCTGGAGTTTTCCTCCAGCCGGGTTCCCGAGGGTATCGAGGATTTATTGCATGAGTTGAGTCTTGCGGGAATTACAGCCATTATCGCCCATCCGGAACGGAACATGGAGCTTGCCGGGAATCTTTCGAGATTGGCGGACTTAATTGACAGGGGTGCTTTGGCCCAAATGACTACCCATTCCATTAACGGGTTGTTCGGCCGCAAAATCCAATCCATCTCTCTGGATATGTGCCGCTCTAATCTCATTCACTTCCTTTCATCCGATGCACATAATCCCATGGAACGGCCTTTTTCCTTGCAAACTGCCGCAACCTATATAATGAAGAAATTAGGAGAAGAGACCTATTCCTATTATAAGGAAAATGCTAGTAGGGTTCTTTATAACCAGGAAATTATTCCTATTTCACACAACGTACATAATAAAAAACGCTTTCTTTTCTGGTAGCTTCACCCATTTTACGTTGACCCCTGGTTTCCATCTATGATAAAATTTTCTTCATGAATCGATCATTTTTAGATAAAGTGATAATCACGCTTAGGTTTACTCTTACTTACGAGTTTTATATTTTTATATTCATACATAGCATTATTCGTTTTCCCAAATTTAAAGATGAGGTGAGTATAAGCATGAAGTTAAAAAAGAAAGCGATAACGACAACTCTGGCCGCTTCTCTGGTGGTTGGATCTCTTGCAGGTGTACCGGTTTACGCGGCGTCGGTGCCGAGTGAAGTTACCAATACGCTGAACAAAATTTATGCAAACCTGCTACCGACAGAGGTACAAATCATTAGCGATGCCAGGGATGCAGTCCGCAACCTTGATGCCACCGAGGAAAACCTGGCTCTGATCAATCCAATTTGGGACATTGTTCACGCCAAGGATTTGGCAGTCCATCATAATGATCCGACAATTACCAAAAAAGATCTTTTTACGCTCATTCAAGCATTTGCCATCGATTACGATAAGGAATTCTCCGGCTTGGAAGCGTTGATGGCCGACCAATTCCTGAAGGATATTGCCGAGAAGCTTTACAATATCGTAGGTGGCAATTTTGATGCAAACGATGATATAGCGGATGCTGTGAAGTTTGGCCAAAAGCTTCAAGAGAGGGCTCTCTCTGAAATTCAAAAGGCAACCACACTTGATGATATCCTTGGTGCAAAGAATCAGGTAAAAGCTGCAATTAAGGATGTATTGAGCAATAGCGGTACAAGAACCGGTGAAGTTCTTAATAATATCGGTATAACCGGCGATGCTATCATTGACGTTAAGGATAATCTGGAGAAGAAAGCGCAAGAAATTGTTCCGGGCGCTAACCAAATCGACCGTTATTTAGCTGTAGCCTATCTGAAGGTGTTGACTGATCAAATAGAGACACCTCCAACACAACCTTCTGGCGGCGGTCCCGGTGGCGGCGGTCCTTCCGACTCTCCCAAAGGACCGGACAAGACAGCAGCAACTGCAGCGTTGAATGATGCGGCCAAGGATCTCTCCAAGCTGCTCGAAGATAAGAGTGCAGGCCTGGCCAAAGCGGTAGCAGCCATCCAGGAAGCACTGGCTCAAGCGGCAACCATTGACTTGTCTGCAGCTGTGAAAATTACAGATAACAAAGCTACACCTACCTTGAATGCTTCCCAACTGGGAGATATCTTCAAGACTGTGAAGGAACTGGCTGACACTGCCAACAAGAACCTGAAGGCTGCAGCAGCTGATGCCCCTTCCGTGAAGGTCATTGCTACTCTTGATCTCGGCACCGTGAAGGCGGATGCTGTAAACATCGCGCTGGCTAAGGATGTTCTGGCCAAGGCCAAGGAAGCCGGCGTTCAAGCTTTGGCTATCAAGGTGAACGGTGTGGTATTGGCGCTGGATGTTGACCAATTGGGAGCCGAGGCTGCCATCAACATCAACAAGCTGGCTGCTTCCGCACTCCCCAGCACAGCATTGGCTGCAGCTTCCGACGTATACAGCTTCACCTTCGAAGTAGACGGCAAAGCCGCCACTACCTTCACCAAGCCTGTTGAAATCCGCCTGCCGCTTACAACAACCGAACTGGATCAAGAGCTGCTTTCCTTCACCAAAATTGACGGCAGCAACCTGATCTCCAAGGGCGGCAAATACGACGCAGCCAAGAAGCTGTTCGTCGTAGCCAACAAATCCTTCTCCACCTATGCGGTTCTGGAAAACAAGATCAGCTTCAACGATATCGCCGGTGTGAAGGATTGGGCAGGTCGCCAAATTGCGGTTGCCGCAGCCAAGGGCATTATCGATGGCCGTGAAGAAGGGGCATTCGTTCCTGCAGGCAATGTAACCCGTGCCGAATTTGCCAAGCTCATCGTCAAGACCTTCGGTCTGGAGAGCACCACCGCCAAGGAAGCCTTCACTGACGTGAACGTTGGCGACTGGTACCAGCCTTATGTAGCAGCTGCAGCCGAAGCTGGTCTGATCGATGGCCGTGCTGAAGGAATCTTTGCTCCTAACGAAACCATTACCCGTGCCGAGCTGGCAACCATTGCTTCCCGTGCACTGACCAAGGTGAAATCCTACAAGGCTGTGGAAACGGTAGACACCGCGCTGGCTGCTTTCACAGATGCTGACCAAGTAAACACTAGCTTGAAGGCAGGCGTTGCCTTCGCTGCTGAACAAGCGCTGGTAGTAGGGCAGGATGCCGGTAAGTTCAATCCCAATGCTGCAACAACCCGTGCAGAAGCAGCGGTAGTCATTTACCGTTTGTTGAATAAATAAGATTTAGTACCCGCTTTTTCGAATAAGATCCTCCTCTCAGTCTCTCGAATGAGAGGAGGGTCTTATTGTATTGTTCAGGATGGCTGCTGCTTATGGGAATACAACCGGTGGAGGGAAACCATGGAACTCGATTTGAAAGACTATCTTAAGATTATCCGCAAACGGCTTTGGCTAATCGTCGCCATTGTGCTGGTTGCCTGCATCACAACCGGACTTGTGAGCTATTTTATGCTGACGCCGCAATACCAGGCCTCAACCAAGCTCATTGTGAACAAACCCAATGATGCCACAGGTGTGAATGCCCTGAATATTAATGATGTGAACCTGAACATCAAAATTATCGACACCTACAAAGAAGTGATCAAAACCACGCATATTATGGAGATGGTGGCATCCGAGTATCCCCAATTCCAAATGACAGCCGAGCAGCTTATCGGAAAAGTATCCGTCAGCTCGGTAAACAATACCCAGGTTATGACCCTGGCTGTGCAGGATCCCTCCTATGAGAAAGCAGTCAGCATCGTCAATGCTGTTTCACATATTTTTCAACGGGAAATCACCAATATCATGAAGGTGGATAACGTATCCATCCTGACGGAAGCCAAGCTTTCTCCGCTTCCGGCGCCTGTGAGCCCCAAGCCTATGCTTAATCTTGCCCTTAGCCTGATTGTGTCTCTCATGGCCGCTGTGGGTCTGGCATTCCTGCTGGAATACCTGGACGACACGGTGAAGAGCGAAGCGGACATTGAACATCTGTTAGGCATTCCGACCTTGACCATGATCAGCAAGATAAAACCCGAGGACCTGCAATATGATAAAGCATCTGTCAATAAAAGCATAGGGGAGGGCGCTGCTCAGCATGCCAACGCAACCATTAACCACTAACAGTAAACGTCCCATTATTGCAGATGTGAATCCCAAGTCTCCCATATCCGAGGCGTACCGGACCCTCCGGACCAATATTGACTTCTCCAATATCGACGAAGAGCTGAAGACCATCATGCTGACCTCTGCCGGGCCCGCTGAAGGCAAATCCACTACCGCTACCAATCTGGCCGTGGTGTACGCCCAGAACGACCGGAGGGTCCTGATTGTGGATGCGGACCTGCGGAAGCCCACCATGCATCACACCTTCAACAAGTCCAACAGATGGGGGCTGACCAATGTCCTCACCGGCAAAACCTTGCTCTCCGACGTCATCTCCGAGACACATGTACCCAATCTGCATGTACTTCCGTCAGGACCAATCCCGCCTAATCCTTCGGAGATTCTTGCATCCAAACGCATGACCGCCGTCCTGACCGAGCTGCGCGGCATGTACGATCTGGTGATCGTAGATACGCCCCCAGCCTTGGCGGTAGCCGATGCCCAAATCATGGCCACCAAGTGCGACGGAGTGATTCTGGTGATTTACGCCGGAAGCACCAAGCGTGATGCCATAGTAAAGGTAAAGGCGAACATGGACCATGTGAAAGCCAATGTCATTGGCGCTGTACTCAATAACGTAGACCGGAAATCCGGCGAAGGGTATTACTATTATTATTACGGCTCCCGCGAGGAGTAGATGTTCATATAAAAGACATAGTCCCTTTAGCACGTTTCGACAAATTTTAATTGCAATTTGATGTAAAATTGATCTGTTGTGATTACGTTACATCGAAACGAACGGTATTGGTGTTCCAATAACGAAGCACGTTATTATGGATAAAGAGGGATCGAAATGAAAATCAATACCCGGACCTTATTGCTGGTTGGACTTGATATTGCTTTTGTTTGGCTGAGTGTATGGACCTCCTATTACATGCGGTTTTACGGTCATGTTCCGGAAACGTATATGCGGCAGATGATTGTGCTGGGAGTGATCTCAGTTATTATTACCTCCCTTTGTATGATGATCTTCAGGCTGTATAACCGGATTTGGGAATATGCCAGCATCGGGGAGATTATCAGTCTGACCAAGGCAATTGTGCTCAGCACATTAGGTTCCATATCTCTTACATACTTGATTACCGGGCAGCTTGTCCCTACGTCCATCATCCTGAGGCACTTCGAAACAGTCCTCCTGCTCATAGGGGGAAGCCGCTTCATCTGGAGAGTGGTCCGGGACCGGTTTATCAAGAATGTGATGGAGAAGGAGAATGCTTTGATTGTGGGGGCCGGAGATTGCGGGCTGATGATCGTCCGCGAGCTGCTGCATAATCCCCGTGCGGATCTTACGCCGGTAGCTTTCATTGATGACGATACCCGCAAACACGGCAACCGGATTATGGGCCTGCCTGTTATCGGCAGCAGAGAGAAGATTCTGCAAGCAGTGGAACGTCATCGCATAAGTGAAATTATTATAGCCCTGCCCACAGCCTCCAAGCAGGAGATATCGGCAATTATTAATATCTGCAAACAAACCAAGGCAAAGCTGAAGATGATTCCCATGCTGGATGATCTCATCAAGGGGAAGCTGAGCATCAGCCGGCTGCGGAATGTGGATGTAGAGGACCTGTTGGGACGGGACCCAATCAAGGCGGATCTTGAGGGCATCGCCAATTATGTAACCAACAAGGTGGTACTGGTTACAGGAGCAGGCGGCTCCATCGGATCGGAGCTGTGCCGGCAGATCGCCTCCTTCAAACCAGGTCTGTTAATGCTCCTCGGTCACGGGGAGAATAGCATCTATACCATCGAGATGGAGATGCGACGCAAGTTTCCGGAGCTCAAGCTGGAGACGATCATCGCAGATGTGCAGGACCGCAAGCGTATAGAAGAAGTATTCCGTACATACCGGCCGCAGGTGGTTTTCCACGCAGCAGCCCATAAGCATGTTCCGCTGATGGAGCGGAACCCTTCCGAGGCCATCAAAAACAACGTATTCGGCACCCGCAATGTAGCGGAATGCGCGGATCAGTTCCAGGCAGAACGGTTTGTTCTGATCTCTACAGACAAAGCCGTCAACCCGACGAGTATTATGGGAGCAACCAAACGGATTGCTGAGATGTTCATCCAGAATTTGGACAAGACCAGCAATACCCGGTTTGTGGCCGTACGGTTCGGCAATGTGCTGGGAAGCCGCGGCAGCGTAATCCCCCGTTTCAGAGAGCAGATTGCCCAAGGCGGCCCGGTAACAGTCACACACCCGGAGATGATCCGGTATTTCATGACCATTCCCGAAGCGGTTCAGCTGGTGATCCAGGCAGGGGCATTCGCCCAAGGGGGAGAAATCTTCATCCTGGATATGGGCAAGCCGGTGAAGATTGTGGATCTGGCAACCGACCTGATCCGGTTATCCGGCTACGAGCCTCATGTGGACATTCCCATTGAATTCAGCGGCATCCGCCCGGGAGAAAAGCTATATGAGGAGCTCTTGACCAGTGAGGAAGGGTTAACCTCCACCAAGCATGACCGGATTTTCGTTGGGAAGCCATCGCAGATAAACCACAGCGAACTGGACTTTGCCTTCAAGAAGCTGGAGAAGGTGCTGTCAGGGGATGCGGAACCGATCCTGGAGGTTGTCAAACATCTGGTTCCCACCTATTCCAACGTATCATAAACCGACATCAGGAAGAGTAAGCGGGGGTGAGGACGTATGAAGAAGTGGCAAAAGGTATCCATTATACTAGCCGCTGTTCTGATTGTAGCGGTCGGCGGTGCATATTGGGCCATGAATAAAGCAGTGAATAAGGTACTGGAGGCAGTATCCTCCGATGTAGTAGCGACCATGGGAAGCCCCACCCCGCCAGCCACTACCTCCATACCACAGGTATCAGCCAGTCCCGTGATAGCACCGGGTTCTTCCGTACAGTCAGAACCAACTCCGGGAATGGCCCAATCACAACAACCATCCCCGGTATCGGCTCAAACGACTCCCGGGGCTTCTGTTTATCCGGCCCAAGGGGAAGAACCTACACCATCCCCGGCTGCTACACCGTATGACCCCAGCATAAACGCAGACAAAGCGGCCAAAGCCCAAGAGGAAATAACCGTGAAGGAAAAGCTCCAAATCACCTCCATCTTCATGAAACGGTTCAGCGCCAAGGAACTGGACGCCTTCATGAAGCTGGCGAGTGGGGGATTAACGAACGAAGAAAAGAAAGAAGCTAAGGATCTTGTGTTAGAGAAGCTTAACGAAGAGGAATATAATCACTTGATTAAGATTGCTGCAAGGTTAGGGTTAAGTGAAGGGGAGAAATATAACAAGCAGAAAGAATAATAGGATAGGGAAGCTACTTTCTTTACTGATTTTTTAATTAATTATAAAAGATGATGCAGTTCAATTAATTCGGACGTTATACGGAAATGCCAACTTTACGTTTCATAGAAATTATAAGTAAAGCGAGGATTATTATGATCAAAACTGAGGTAAGGAATATTGCCTTTTCACCTCCAGATATAACGGATGCTGAAATAGAAGAAGTAGTAAAGACAATGAAGTCTGGTTGGATTACTACTGGACCCAAAACAAAAGAACTTGAAAAGAGAATATCTGAATATATTGGAGTAAATAAAGCAGTTTGTCTTAACTCCGCCACAGCTTCAATGGAACTTACTCTTCGGATTTTAGGTATTGGACCTGGTGATGAGGTTATTACTTCAGCATATACATATACTGCATCCGCTTCAATTATAGAGCACGTGGGGGCAAAAATAGTTTTAGTAGATACTGGACCAAACTCGTTTGAGATGTCCTATTCTAAATTAGCAGATTTAATAACTGAAAAAACTAAAGCTATAATTCCAGTTGATATTGCAGGTAAGATGTGTGACTATGATACAATCATGGAAATAGTGGAAAGCAAAAAGAAAATTTTCAAGCCTGGTAGTGAACTTCAACGTTTTTTTAATAGAATAATTGTATTGGCGGACGCTGCTCATGCTTTTGGGTCAGAAAGGCATGGGATGATGTGTGGGCAAGTTGCTGATTTTACTTGTTTCTCATTTCATGCTGTGAAGAACTTTACAACTGCTGAGGGTGGAGCTGTAGTATGGCGTAATGTTAAAGGTTTAGATGATGATTGGCTTTATAAACAATTCATGCTATATAGTCTTCATGGTCAATCAAAAGATGCGCTTACCAAAACGCAAAAAGGTGGATGGGAATACGACATTATCTATCCTGGGTACAAATGCAATATGACTGACATTTTAGCTTGTATTGGTTTAATACAACTGAATAGATATGAAAGGCTGATGAGAAGACGTAGAGACATTATTGAGATGTATGATGAGGAACTTTTACCATTAGGTATTCAAACATTGGGGCATTATGGCGTAGATTATTCTTCGTCAGGTCATCTTTATTTATTGAGAATACCCGGAATTAATGAAGAAACAAGAAATGATATTATTAATAAAATGGCGGATATAGGTGTAGTATGTAATGTTCATTATAAGCCATTACCTATGTTGACAGCATACAAGAATTTAAATTTTGATATAAAGAATTATCCGAATGCGTATAAACAATATGCAAATGAAATAACACTCCCACTTCACACTTTGTTAACCAATGAGGATGTTGAGTATGTGATTAATAATTTAAAGAAATTTATATATGAAGCTCTAGGTGATGAACAAGATGTATAACAATATCCTAAAAAGAGTATGCGATTTAGTTTTGGCAATAATAGCTTTGCCTATACTGTTTATTCTTTTAGTTATTATTAGCCCAATTATTTATTTTCAGGATAAAGGATCAATATTCTATAATGCGCCGCGTCTTGGTAAAGATGGAAAAATGTTTAAAATGTATAAATTTCGTTCTATGAAAATGAATACCCCTGATCTTAGAAATGAAGATGGATCAACATTTAATGCTGAAGATGATCCTAGACTAACAAGAGTAGGAAAATTCTTGCGTCGAACGAGTATTGATGAAATTCCACAGCTTTTAAACATAATTAAGGGAGATATGAGCATTATTGGTCCCAGACCAGATTTGCCGGAGCACCTGAATATGTATGAAGGCAATGAGAAAAGAAAACTTGAAGTACGACCTGGTGTGACAGGATATAATCAAGCATATTTTAGAAACAACATTCCGTGGAAAGAAAGAATAAAAAACGATATTTATTATATAGATCATCTGTCGTGGTGGTTTGATATCAAAATATTTACAACAACAGTAATATCAGTTTTGAGATGCAAGGATATTTATATAACTAAAAAAAGTATTAACCAAAAAATTTAATTGATATCTAAGTAAGGAGGAGTGGATTTGAAGAAAACTGAAGAAGCAGTGACTCTCGAGCATTTAAATTGGGACACTGACTATTTTGGAGTAGTTTGTGCTAAAGCTATATTACACAGGACTCTTACATTAAATGAATGGAAAGATCTAAATATACAGTTTAAAAAATTCCACTTTATATCAATTGTAAATAAAAACTCAGAATCCACTAATGCACAATTAATTGGAAATAGTACATCAGCATTTTTGGCAGATGTTAATATACAGTTTGCAAAGAAAATTGTTAGTTCTTGTGAAATTCCAAAAAACATAGCAATTCATCAATCACTTCAAAAGAACGAACAGATATTAAGGATGGCTGAATTTGAGTTTTCTAAGTTCAAAGATGACCCTCAATTGGTTGCTAGAGGTGGCGCACAGATTTATCAGAAGTGGTTGAGTAATTCATTTGGAAAACAAGATAAGTATTTTGCAATTCATAAGAATGATAAAGCCATAAATGGTTTTGCGCTTTTCTCATATTCAGGAAGCGATTGTATAATAGAACTGATTTCAGTCTCTCAAAGGGAGAGAAGTAGTGGAATAGGTTCTAGTCTATTTAAAGCGGTTGAGTATTCTGCATTTCAAAGTGGCTGTAGTACTATTAAAGTTGGAACACAAGCAAGGAATATTGGGGCTATTAATTTTTATTATAAGGTAGGCTGTAGAGAAGTAGAAGTACATCAAGTTTATCATTTGTGGAATGATTATTAGTATTCTCTATCATACAATTAATATATTTGAACAGGAATTTAAGGCGCGGGGGTATCATGAAAATCGTAATAGTTTCATATATTGACTGGTATGAAAAAAGACTAAAATATATAGAAGAATATTATAAAGAACTAAACTATGAAATTCAATATATACAGGCTGATTTTTCTCATATAAGAAAAGAATATGAAACAAAACGCACTGGAATTAACTATATTCATGTTTCAAGGTACAAAAGGAATTTTTCAGTTAAAAGAATAATATCTTATTATATTTTTGGTAAAAAGCTTTACAAAGAACTACAAGATCAAAATCCTGATATTATCTACTGCCTTTTTCCACCCAATTTAACGGCGTATTTTGTGGCGAAGTATGTAAATAAGAAATCATGCAAACTTATTTTAGATGTACTGGATTTGTGGCCAGAGACTTTACCAATAAATCCAAAGTATAAAAGTTTCCTCAAACTTCCAAACTTTATTTGGAGAAAATTAAGAACTTCTGCAATTACAAGGGCAGAAGTTGTTGTTTTGGAGTGTGGCCTCTTTCGAGACATTCTAGGTATTGAGTTAAATGGAATCGAAAACCATGTAGCGTATTTATGTAAAAAAGACATAGCAACGGTAAGGTTGTCAGTCCCTACCCAAAAAATAGTCTTGTGTTATTTAGGATCTATTAATAGCATAATTGATATCGAATTAATTATAGAAATATTAGTAAAATTAAATTGTTATAAAAAGGCTTCTCTTGAGATTATCGGCATAGGTGAATATAAACATTTTCTTTTAAGTAGATTAAGAGATAATGATATTGAGTATGTGGATTATGGTGGAGTTTTTGATGAACAAAAAAAACACATAATTATGGGTAACTGTAGTTATGGCTTGAATATCATGAAAGAAACGGTAACAGTAGGACTTACGACAAAATCTATCGATTATCTTCAAGCTGGACTGCCACTAATAAATAATATCGGTAGTGATACATTTAAAATAGTGGAGAAAGAGATGATCGGATTTAATATTTCCAAAAGCAATATCGATGATTGTATAGAAATGATTGTCAAAACCTCCGATGAAGAACTACTAGAAATGAAAAAAAGATCTCATAAAACATATACAAGTAATTTTAGCGAACAAATCTTTAGGGAGAAGATCAGTAGTATTTTAAGTGCTATCTAAAATTAAGTACTACAATGATCTTTGGAGGATTAATTAATGTTCGTTCGTGTTTCGGTTGCGATGGCTGTATATAATGGAGAAGAATACCTCAGAGAACAAATAGATTCTATCATTAACCAGTTGAGGTCCGATGACGAACTCGTTATTTCTTACAATGATTCAACAGATGACACATGGGAGATTATTAAAGCTTATGCTATAAACGAAGAAAAAATAAAACTTTTCAAATGTAATAATGTTGGAGTCATTGCGAATTTTAATAATGCTATTGAAAACTCTAAGGGAAAATACATCTTCTTAGCCGATCAAGATGATGTATGGTATCCACACAAAATTGAAACAGTAGTTAGAAATTTTGAGAATTCAGATGCGTTAGCTATAGTGCATAATACGGAAATAGTTAATAAAGATTTAATACCAATTAATGAATCCTTATTTGAAGTCAGGAAAGCTAAAGTTGGATTAATTAAAAATATTCTGCAAAATAGTTATCAAGGGTGCTGCTTAGCATTTAAGTCAGAGCTCGTACCTTATATATGTCCAATACCTAAAAATGTACCTATGCATGATCAATGGATAGGGTTAAGCGCGGAAATTTATGGTGATGTATTTTTTATTAATGAAAAATTGATTGCCTATCGTAGACACGATAAAAATGTAAGCCCAAACAAATTAAAGTTATTACAAAAGTTAATAAATAGATTTAACTTATTGGTAGAGCTAGTTAAAAGGTTATATACTTCGAGACAAAAAATATCTAATACTAAATAAATGGCTTATTCTATACCAAGTAGAGAAGATAAATTATATTTTCTGATAAAGGAGACCTTATAAAACTATATCCAGTGAATATAACATACTGCTTTTGTGAAATTACAATATCGTTGCCGCGGTGAATAATATCTAGCATTCAATACCTTTTGTCATTTCTTTTGATGGTCTATACCGATATTAAAATAACAAAGAGAAGGGGGCCTAAAGTAAATTCTCTTAGGCGGGTATTTATCAAAAATAATAAAAAAATTAAAATAAGCATGGTGATTGATAAAAATGCATGAATTTCTTTGTCTCGCTATTATTTTGGAATGCCTTATTTTTAACTTCCTAAACTCCATCCTTTATGGTAAAAGATTAAATATAACTAAAGCCCAAAATTACGTATGGATGTTTACCTTTCTCATCTATTTGGCGAATATATTTCAATATTATGAAATGAGAGTTGAGGTATATATTTATTCATTAACATATTTGTTAATGTTTAATATTGCATATTTAGTTTTTCATAAAAAAAGTGTTCTCGATGATAGAATCTTGGCACTAAAATTAGTAGCCTCAATAGATGATGTTAAAAAAAACATTTCAATATTGAAAATCCTATCCATTATATGTTGGCTTGTGACAATACCTCTCTTAATAAAATCAATTCCGATTCTTATGAATTCTGGTATGAGTACCTTAAGACATATTGTATATAGTGAAAATTCAATTTATACAACGTTTGATATGATGCTTATTCAATACTTAGCCCGCCCTCTTTACTCCATTACAATAATATTGAGTGCTACAATGCTAGCTGTAAAGAAATATGATAAACCCCTTTTTATAATTACATTAATAAATGCCATCATGTATAGCCTATTGACGTCTGGTAGAGCATTATTCATGCAAATGGTTTTATTTGTTGGTTTAAGTGTATGGTTTTTTCATGGTAACAACATTAGTAAATTATTTAAAACCTATAGAAAAATTATTATTCCTATTACAATAATATTGGTTGGGATATTGTGGGTATCGTCATTACGTGTTAATCGAAGTTATGGGGTAATTGGTGAATTTTTTATTTATATGACAGGGTCAATTCCATATCTGTCATTATTAATAGAATCAGGAAAAGTGGAGTTTTATTCTCTTTTTGGCAAGGCTTACTTTGGGTTTGTGTTAGATTCTATTAGACTAATCCTACGATTTATAGGTTTTAATGTTGTATTATCGTCACAAACAGTCTCTGAATTAACATTAGACAGTTTGTATGTTTCTCCAACCATAGCTATAAATGCGATTGCTTCAACATTATTAGATTTTTTGCTTGAGGCTGGATTTATAGGCGTAATTTTAGGAGGAATAATATCTGGCATAATTGCAGTAAGTGCAGAAAACTATTATTACAAAAGGATGACTATTTTTAGCTTTATATTATTTTTGTTTATAATGCAAATAATGTTTTTTAGTATTCAGCTTTATGGACTAGGGAAAGTCAATACATTCATTAGTTTATTATTAATGATTGTATTCATCTATAAACCACAAAAGAAGAATAAAATGACTCCTTAAATTACAGACTCAAAATGTGACATTAACACGAGAGGTTTACGATGATAATGAAAATTTATTCTTTTTTTTGCTGGGTATTGTCGTTTTTATTTTCAAAACAACTGATTATGTTTGTTCAACGTATTTGGGATAAAGTTCTTTATTATGGTCAAAAAAGGTATTATAGCACTAAGCTTAAATCAAGTGGGGGTAATATTTTTTTACATGAACCCAATACATTGAAGGGTCTTGAATATATCTCTATTGGCGATAATTTTAAGTCTGGAAAATACTTAATTATGGAAGCTTGGGATTTTCATAACGGAACAAAGTTTAGTCCTGAAATAATAATTGGTAACAATGTTTCAATAGGTATGTTTTGTCATATCGCCTGTATAAATAGGATAGAAATAGAAGATAATGTTTTAATTGCTGGGAAAGTTTTTATTTCAGATCATTCACATGGTACCACTGAAGAAAAAGATGTTCTTTTTGCCCCAAATAAGAGGACTTTATTCAGCAAAGGGGCAATTTGCATTAAAAGAAATGTTTGGATTGGAGAAAATGTTTCTATACTACCGGGAGTTACTATTGGCGAAAACGTTATTATTGGTGCCAACTCGGTAGTCACACATAATATACCTGAGAACTCTGTAGCGGTTGGTTGTCCAGCTAAGATTGCAAAAAAATTTTAACCTTATGGAGTTTGACAAAATTTAATTAATTATTACCCTAAAGTAAAAATACATGAGGTGTACATATTATTCCAAAGTGATAGCCAGAGATGTAGTTATACCTAAAGAACGTAAAATTCACAGCCGTGTCTTCTAATCCTAAAGTAACATCCAATATGGATGCTAATTCCATAAGTATTGCTTACTTCTGACGTCACAGCGTGAATTACAACCAGATATTAAAATTGTGTAGAGTTTAAAAGGTGTGTTCTTAAGGAAGGAGCTTTATATGCAGACTATTTCAGTTACAGCGATAATTACGACTTATAAAAGGGATGTAAGTATCCTTAAAAGAGCTATAGATAGTGTTTTTAATCAAACATTTAAAGATATTGAATTGATTGTTATAAACGATTGTCCCGATTTTGAAGGTAATACTTCAATTGATGAATTAATATCTTCATATCAAAAAAAAATTACTTATTTATTCAATGAAACAAACATAGGAGCAAATGCCTCACGTAATAGGGGGGTATTTGAAAGCCAGAATGATTATATTGCATTTTTAGATGATGATGATGAATGGCTCCCGAACAAAATCGAAGAATCTAGTAAATACTTCTCTAACGATATTGGTTTAGTTTATTCTGATATTTTAATAATTGAAAACGAAAGAGAGAGATATTTTAAAAAAAAGGAATATGATAAAAACGACATACTTTATCATTTACTCCGTGGAAACTTTGTGGGTGGTTTTTCAGGTGTTGTTTTTAAAAAAGTGCATTTCTTAAGTTGCAATGGTTTAGATACAAGCCTTCAATCATATCAAGATATTGATTTATGGATAAGAATGGCGTCAATGTGTCAATTTTATCATGTAAATAAACCTCTAATTAAATATTATATTACGGATGATTCCATTTCACTAAATGTTAATAAAAAGGTAAATGGAACTTATATGTTATTAAAAAAGTATGAGAATGAATATAAACGTTTTCCAGAAAATAGACGCTACCGGATAAATAGTGAAATAAAGTATTATTTAAAGAATGGGTGGACAAAAGAAGCATTAAAAATGTATAGGGATGAGTATTCTAGAGATTTTTTTTTGCTGAGCAGAAATTTGTCTTGTATATTCATCGGATCTTTAAAGCGAATAGCCTTTAAAGCATTAAAATTTAAAGATAAAGTTGGAGGAAGTTTAAGATGAATAGTACATGTAAGGTTCTAGCATTGTACTTACCCCAGTTTCATAAAATTCCGGAAAACGATCAGTGGTGGGGGGAAGGTTTTACAGAATGGAATGTGGTAAAACAGGCAAAGCAATTTTTTGATGATATTCCACATCCGAGAATCCCTAAACTAGGCTACTATGACTTATCAATTAAAGAAAATATCCAACGTCAAGCACTTTTAGCCAAAAACTATAACATAGATGGTTTTATTCTTTACAATTATTATTCTAATGGGAAATGCTTGTTGTCGAAACCTTCAGAAATTTTACTGGCTAACGAAGATATTAATATTAGTTACTGTTTTTCATGGGCTAATCATGATTGGTTAAGAACATGGTTTAGCTACAATAGAGAAATGCTTCATAAACAAGAATATGCCACAACGAAAGAAGAGATAAGGAATCATTTTATGTATTTACTCCGTTTCTTTTGTAGCGAAAGATATATCAAGATCAATAATAAACCGGTGTTATTTATTTATAAGTATCAGGATATCAAGAATTTCGAGGAATATCATCAAGAATGGAATCGAATTGCCAAACAATATGGGTTTGATGGAATATATTTTGTGCAGACTTTGGGTGGTAATCACATTGATATGAATGATAAATATTTTGATGCTTGCTTTGATTTCGAGCCAACTTATACTACATTCAAACAACTACCACTACAAAGAAGAATAAATAAATTTAGAAGGGGATTTAAGAAAATAACTAAAAGTACATTTCTGAGTAATATTTACGATTATAGAAAAGTGACAAAAACAATAATAAATAGAAATGAAAATGAAGCTAATCATTTTCTAGGTGTCTTCGCAGAATGGGATAACACTCCTAGACATAATCATAATGGGACTGTATTTAAAAATTTTGATTTAGAAACATTTAAATTACAATTTGAAGCCCAATATAAAAAATCAATTGAAAATAGTAAAAGTTTACTTATAATCGATGCATGGAACGAATGGGGTGAAGGAGCTTTTCTAGAACCAGATGAGCACTGGCAATATGGAAAACTAAATATCATTAAAGAAGTTGTTGAATCTTATCGATAAAGGATTGTTAAAATCATAAATTGACCTTGCATTAGTTAACGATAAGACTTATTTGGAGGAGCAGATGAGAAGTAAATTTAATAATATCTTGCAAATTGGTATTAGTAACTTCACAACTATTTTTGCAGGGTTAGTCGTGGGATTTATTCTTCCCAAAATTCTCAGTATTGAAGATTATGGATATTTTAGAGCATTCACTCTTTATGTAACTTATATTGGTTTTTTTAGTTTAGGAATAATTGATGGAATAGTTCTCTTACATGGAGGAGAGGACTACAAAGATATAGATAAGCCGAAATTCAGAGCCTACTTTATTTGGTATACAATAGTTCATCTTTCCTTTACAATAGCTGTATTACTGTGCAGTCTACTTTTAATAAAAGGTGAATACAAATATATCTTCATATTGTTCAGTATGAACATTATTGCTTTAAACTTTGCAGGGTACTTCCAACAGATTTCTCAAATTACTCAAAGATTCAGGGAATATTCTAGTAGAAATATTGTTAGATCTATACTTACAATAGCATCTGTTTTAATAATATATTTATTAAATAAAAGTGCTATAAGTATTAACTATAAAGTATACGTAATGTTTATTTTGATTTCAAATTATACACTCACGATGTGGTATATTTTTACATATAGGGATATAGTATTTGGACCTTACTATAACCTAAAGAAGATCTTTAGGGAGATTGTAACGCTAATTAAAATGGGCTTTCCTTTGCTATTTGCTAATCTTTGTTCAATACTAATTCTTACAATTGATAGGCAATTGATTAATATTTTATTTGGAAACACTCAATTTGCATTATATTCATTTGCATACAATATACTATCATTGGTTACGGTAGCTACCTCGGCAATTTCAATTGTGTTATATCCTACGTTAAAGCGAACAACTATCAATACTTTAAAATATTATTATTCATCATTAGTAACCGCTATGTTGTGTTTCTTGTTTGGTGCTATAAGCATTTACTTTCCATTAGTTATATTCATGAAATGGTACCTACCTAATTATATCGAATCACTTACTGTTTTTAGAGTGATTTTACCTGGTTTAGTCATCAGTTCTACAATAACAGTTGTTATGCATAATTACTATAAAGTATTAAATGATAATATGAAATATTTTAAAAAGAGTATTATTATTCTTGTACTTTCAATCTTTATAAATTTAATAGTATACGCGATGTTTAAAACTGTTCTTGCAATTTCATTTGCATCAATAATAACAATGTTAATCTGGTACTTTTATATAGAAAGTTACTTTGTTGTGAAATATAATTATAAGCCGCTTAAGAATACATCATATATGTTATTAATGATACTTATTTTTTATTTGACAACTGGAATTACTAATCATTATTTAGGGTTTGCTATCTACTTTATTTTATATGTGATTATCACCATCGTTTATTATTATCATTACATTAAACCAGCCACTCACTATTTAACTAAATCATAGTGGTGAATACATAACATTTGGCATGCTTAGTAAAGATTTTCTTGAGCCGTAAAGAATACGTACCCTAAGTGCTTTATTAAAGGTTTTTGTCATTGTTGATGCAGTGATATGAAAGAAGGAACATGGAGAGACTGAGGGGGAAGTTAATTCCACTTTGTTTTTCTTAGCAGTTATATAAGGATACAAATCTGCTTTGTAATTCGTGGACTCAGAAGGTTATATTATCCTGCTAGATTTTAAGTAAATCGTGAGTATCGCAGATATCTCTTATAGTTTGCAAGGGTAATAGACAAGGTTTTTATCGTATAAAATAATTTATTAGGAGGTGTCCTAATCATGAAAATCGCAATAGCCGGAACCGGGTACGTCGGATTATCTAATGCCATTCTTTTGGCCCAGCACAATGAAGTGATTGCCTTGGATATTATTCAGGAGAAGGTTGATATGATTAACAACCGGATTTCTCCGATTCTGGATCCAGAGATAGAGGACTATTTGGCTACGAAGGATTTGAACTTGACGGCAACGACAGATAATTATGTGGCCTTTAAGGATGCCGAGTATGTTATTATTTCCACACCTACGAACTATGACCCGGAGAAAAATTATTTCAATACCCGGACGGTAGAGGCTGTGATTGCTAATGTTCTTTCCATTAATCCTGATGCGGTAATGGTCATTAAGTCTACTGTACCTGTGGGATATACGGAATCGGTAAAAGCGAGGTTTGAGACAGCGAATATTCTGTTTTCTCCAGAGTTTCTGCGGGAAGGCAAGGCGCTGTATGATAATTTGTATCCTTCGCGGATTGTGGTGGGTGAGCAATCCGAGCGGGCTCAGGTGTTTGCGGCTCTGTTGGCCGAAGGGGCGATTAAGCAGGATATCCCCATGCTGTTTACCAATCCTACTGAAGCGGAAGCCATCAAGCTGTTTGCCAATACCTATCTTGCTCTGCGGATCGCTTATTTTAACGAGCTGGATTCATATGCTGAAATCCGTGGGCTGAACACGAAGCAAATTATTGAGGGGGTAGGTCTGGATCCACGGATCGGTATGCACTATAATAACCCCTCCTTCGGTTATGGCGGTTATTGCTTGCCCAAGGATACGAAACAGCTGCTGGCCAACTATGCGGATGTTCCCCAGAATATCATGTCGGCTATTGTGGATGCCAACCGTACCCGTAAGGATCATGTTGCCGATATGATTCTAAGCAAAAATCCCAAGGTGGTGGGGATTTACCGGCTTACGATGAAAATGGGTTCAGATAACTTTAGGCAATCGGCCATCCAAGGGGTTATGAAGCGGATTAAAGCAAAGGGCGTTGAGGTTGTAGTCTACGAGCCGGCTCTTCAAGAAAAGGAATTTTTCCGTTCCCGGGTGATAGAGGATTTCCAGGAGTTTAAGAGAGTGGCTGATGTGATTGTGGCCAACCGGTTATCTGATGATCTTCAGGATGTAGCCGATAAGGTCTATACGCGGGATTTGTTCAGCAGGGATTAGGAAAAGAATTGAAAGCCGGTGGTAATCATCCGACGTTTGGTCTGGTTTCTCCCTTTTTGCCTCTGGCTTGTTGTGGTGTTTTACTTCTCGTCCCAGCCCTACAGCCAACAAAGCATTCGTCCGTTTCTGAAGGAGCATGTATCGGAGAGCAAGCTGAAGGAGGTTGTTCCGGAGGTTGCTTTTCGTTATCACCATAGCCGAGTTGATTCCCGGGCCAATCCTTATGGGTTTGTGGAGTTTTTTTTCCGGAAGGGCGCTCATTTGTTTGTGTATGCGGTCCTTGCCGCTATGGCTTCACTGGCCTTCTATCAGATTGGATTCCGGAGCTGGAGGTGGGTGGTGATGACTCTCTTAATTGTGGTATGTGCTGCCGCGGCAGACGAGTGGAATCAAGCCAGCCATCTGGGAAGGACAGGGCTAGCTGCTGATGTGGGGATTGATGTGGTTGGGGGAATGATCGGGATGGGAATTGCCCTTATTGGTTCTCGACGATTTTGTGGTGGTAATGGCTGACCCGCTCGAATAGCTTTTCTTTGTAGCTGCTGTGGATACAAGAATCGAAGAGTGCGTAATGGTAACGGTGCAATACCAGATTCCATGCTTTCTTGATGCGCATCGGACTTCCTCCTGTAGTCTGGAATGATCGTGTACCTGCTTTACTTTTTCTATTATAATGGAAGATAACGGAAGATTTCGAATGTAGGAAGGCCTATTTTTCCCTGCCGTAGAAGGACTTCTGCACCCCATTTATATGAAATGTGATGTGATTGACCTATGACTGATCATGCTGGCAGGGTGAGCCGTAGAAAGACTTGGCTTATCCTGATTCATTCCATTGTCCTTCTTGTATTGGCTGTTGGATTAGCCTCTTGTGATCGTTCTGCTGAAGCTCCTGTGGAGGAGGTTTGGCAAGGAGTGAGCCAGGCACCAATGCTTTCCGACCCTAACCCGGTCCTCACTGCATCAATTCCCACCATACCCTCAACTCCAACTCCCGTACCCACCAATGAAGATACTTCTCCTCCGGTCGTTTCATCAACACCGGTATCTTCTTCTGATCAGGTTGTAAAGGAGACTCCAGAGGAAGAGGCTGTATCTGTCCAAGCTGTTTATGCGGACAAGCTGGCCACTCTTCAGGAAGCCTGTGCCAATCATGCTGGCAGTATTGTGAAGGAGCTGTCTGCGGAGATTCAAACGAGCCAGAAGGGTGAGGAAGGGTTATCGGTTTCCAGTCTGCAAAAAAAGTTTTTGCCCAAGATTGCAGCAGCCGAACAGGATTGCGATGCACAATTCGGGAATCTGGTGGCCAGCGCCCAGCAGGAGTATCTGGAGAAAGGGCTGCCGCTTGAAGATATTGAAGGCTGGAAAAGCCAATATGAGACAGCCAAACGCCGTACACAACAGCAGGCGGTGGAGACACTTCTGTCTTCTTTGTCCCGGTAACCTGTTGCTACTATATTGTAACCATATGAATAGGAGTGGAATCAAAAATGAAGGCAAAAAAAGCATTGGTGGCCATTGCCCTGGCTGCAACGATTACCGGAACCAGCTTCAGCAGCGCTGTGGTGGCGGAGCAGGTTTCGACTACGATTGATGCGTATTACGCACCTATCCAATTTCAATTTGACGGCAGCTATTTGGCACCACCTTCGGATCAACAAGGGTTTATCTATCAGGGATCGACTTATGTACCGCTACGATTTGTGGCGTATGCTCTGGATAAAGCGGTGGAGTGGAATCCGGATACTTATACGGTGACCATCCGCAAACCCGGCAAGACGGAGCAGGTCACCATTGATGAGTACAAAATGAACCGTAAAACAGAGAAGCTGAATGGCAGTCCTGATCTGAGCGCTTTGCATCCAACTTCTCTTGCTGTTTACTTTGAGAACGTGAAGTATGTTTTTGATGGTGCATCCAAGCAGCCGTCTGCCGATCTTCCGGGGATGATTATTGACGGAAGTGTGTATGTTCCATTGAAGTTCGTCTCTGAGTCCGTGGGACGCAAGATTGAGTGGGATCCTGCTACTTATACGGTAAAAGCAGCTATTGTTGAAGCTTCCCCCAAACCATCGACATCACCTTCTCCTACACCGACTCCTTCCGCTACTCCTGCACCTGCCGGCGGTACTGGCGGGGGCGGAGGAAGTGTTTCTAAGCCTAGCCAAAGCACCCTCTTCTTCGAGGTTGTGTTGGATCTGGAAGCAATGGAGCGCAAAGCCCAGTCTACGATGAACAGCTACAAAGCGGATTATGCTGCAGCCGAAACGCCAGAGGAGAAGGCGGCAGTTGAAGAGAAGGCACGGGCGTATTATGCCGAGGTGGAAAGCCAGTTTAATTCCCGGGTGAATACGTATGAGTCGCAGCTGAATCAGAATGGGTATGATACCTCCTCCGTGGATAAGCTGCGGAATGCCTTTCAGGAAAAAGTGGATCAGAAGAAAGCAGAGATTGGCCAATAACCGCGTCGATTTATGAAGGAATGCTGCTGAAGCTGTAACTAAATAAAATGGAGCCGACAAGAAGGATCGACAGTCACCTCAACATTTGGACTATATACTGTAGTCAAAATGGTTCATAAGGGATGTGGCTGTTATGCCTGCTTATTATTTCCGGGAAATCCGGACTCCGCTTTCCTTGTTCCGGCTGAAGTTTTTTAAGGATGAAGATGATCGCCTTTGGGTAAAGGTGGGATCCCGGCCGCGGCGGCGGTGGCGCTCATAACTCGCTGTGGTTTGGATGTGGCAGTGGATAGGGACGGTTGTTCCTATCTATTGCCTCTTTGTTTTGAGAACCGCGATTTGCTACTATAACTATATATGGATTTTTTGTTTATCACTCTACCAAAAAGGGTTGTGAACCTGTGAAACTTGTATTGCTGTCTGGCGGCTCCGGCAAGCGCTTGTGGCCTTTATCCAACGATTCCCGCTCCAAGCAGTTTTTGAAGGTGCTTCCCGGTCCGAACGGTGGAAGAGAGTCCATGGTTCAACGTGTATGGAGGCAAATCGGAGAGGTGGGACTTGCTTCCCACGCCTGTATTGTCACGGGGAATGCCCAGGCCGAAATTATACATAGCCAAATTGGCGAGCAAGTCCCGCTTATTATTGAACCCGAACGCCGGGATACCTTCGCTGCCATTGTGCTGGCGGCTTCTTATGTCAATTCAATCATTGGGGTTGACCCGGACGAAACCATTGTTGTCATGCCGGTGGATCCGTATGTGGAGCTGGAGTTCTTTGCGACCATCCGAAGGCTGGATGAGGTGCTGCAATCCACGGGGAGCTCTCTTGCGCTCATCGGTGCAACACCGACGCATCCCTCCGAGAAATATGGATATATTCTGATAGAAGAGGGTGCCGGTGAAGTCAGATCGGTGAAGCGTTTTGCGGAGAAGCCCAAGGAAGCAGTGGCCAGGACTTTTCTCGAACAGGGAGCATTATGGAATTGTGGTGTTTTTGCCGGGAAGCTGGGGTTCTTCATGGAGCTGCTGCAGCATCGTGGATTGCCGGTGGAATTTGCACCTTTGCACGAACGTTATCATGATATTCCGAAAAACAGCTTCGATTATGAGGTTGTGGAGCATCTGAAGGATATCAGTGTTATTCCTTATACAGGGTATTGGAAAGACCTTGGTACCTGGAATACTCTGACGGAAGAAATGACCGAGCCCATCAGCGGGAAAGGGGTATGCAGCCATGACAGTACGAATACACATATTGTGAATGAGCTGGATATTCCCGTTGCTGTTTTGGGTGCCTCGAATCTGATTGTAGCGGCCAGCCCGGATGGAATCCTGATTGCCGACAAGGAGGAAAGCCCTCGTATTAAGGAGATTCTGACAGATGACCATCCCCGGCCGATGTATGTAGAACGGTATTGGGGCTGGTACCGGGTGCTGGAGTACGGTACGAATGACCGGGGAGACGAGGTTTTGGTGAGGCGGGTATGTATTCTGGCAGGGAAGGGTCTAAGCTACCAGCTGCACAAACAACGTGAAGAGGTATGGACGATTACGGCAGGACATGGTGAAGTGATTCTGGAGGATAGGCGTCGGGATGTTCATGTAGGAGATGTCATCCGTATCCCACAGGGAATCCGGCATTCCATCCTGGCCCATCTTGAGCTGCAGATGATCGAAACGCAAATTGGCAGCAGCTTGTCTGAAACGGATATCTACCGTTTTGAGGACCCTTGGAAAGTCGAATAGAAGAGTTGCAATAAGAAGAAAGTCGAATTAGGTCTAATGGTGGTACTGGAGTGGAAGCTTTGGTAAAAATAGTTCTATAGGCCTTACATTTCTCCGCAAATCTATTATAATAGAAAGAAACTGTTATAATAGGGGATACGATTCATATGGCCAGCCGTTATTTTAAGGAAATTCGGACTCCGTTTCTGTTGTTTGGGATTAAGCTGTTCCGGGATGAAGAGGCCCGCCTGTGGATCAAGATTCGTTCCAATCCCCGGAAGCCTCTGTTTAAGTCAAGGCCAAGTGCTTGAGCAATTTTTGAGCAAAAGATAGATTATAAGGTGGAGGAGAAGTGCTGAATGAGGAAGGTAAAGAAGGCCATTATTCCTGCCGCTGGCTTAGGCACACGTTTTCTTCCGGCGACCAAAGCCATGCCCAAGGAAATGCTGCCGATTGTAGATAAGCCGACCATTCAATATATTGTAGAAGAAGCGGTAGCGTCAGGCATTGAAGATATCATCATCGTGACCGGCAAAGGCAAACGTGCCATCGAGGATCACTTCGATAATCACTTCGAATTAGAGCATAATCTGCTGGAGAAGCAGAAGCTGGCCCTCCTGGAGGAGGTACAGCGTGCCTCTAACCTGGTGGATATTCATTATATCCGCCAGAAGGAGCCTCGCGGCTTGGGCCACGCGGTGTGGTGTGCCCGCAAGTTTATCGGGGATGAGCCCTTCGCCGTTTTGCTGGGTGACGATATTGTCAAAGCCGAGCCGAAGCCTTGTTTACGACAGTTAATGGACGAATATGACAAGACAGAATGCTCCATAATTGGTGTGCAGGAGGTTCCGTTCCAGGAGACCCACCGTTATGGCATTGTGGACCCTGACGGGCAGAATGGCCGGCTTTATCAGGTGCGCAACTTCGTGGAGAAGCCAGCCAAGGGTACGGCACCCTCCAATCTTGCCATTATGGGCCGGTATATCCTGACCCCCCGGATCTTCGAGCTTCTGGATGATCAAGAGGTAGGGGCCGGCGGGGAGATTCAGCTTACGGATGCGATTCAGAAGCTGAACCTGGAGCAGCCCGTATTCGCCTATAACTTCGAAGGCCGACGTTATGATGTGGGCGAGAAGCTCGGCTTCATTATGACCACATTGGAGTTTGCTTTGGCGAATGATGAGCTGAAGGGACCGCTGATGGAGGAATTAGTGAGGTTGGTTGGGGAACGAACGATTGGCTCTACCATGTAAGTCAACTATTCCGGCGTTGGAAGAAGAATGGTATAATACTCTAAGTATTGTATCATTTCGGATTCCGCGCTTTTTTATTGGGAGGTTATTGGTTCATGAAAGGTATTGTATTGGCAGGTGGAAGTGGTACACGGCTTTACCCCCTCACGATGGTGACGAGCAAGCAATTGCTGCCTATCTATGATAAACCCATGATCTATTATCCCTTGACCACTCTTATGCTGGCGGGGATCAAGGAAATCCTGATTATTTCCACGCCGGAGGATACCCCCCGGTTTGAAGGACTGTTGGGTGACGGCTCCCAGTTCGGGCTTTCCTTAAGCTATAAGGTTCAGCCTAGCCCGGATGGATTGGCCCAGGCCTTCATATTAGGAGAATCCTTCATCGGAGACGATTCTGTGGCTATGATTCTGGGGGATAACATCTATTATGGCAGCGGATTGCGTAAGAGGCTCCTGAAGGCCGCGGGTAAGGAAAAAGGGGCTACCGTATTCGGCTATCATGTCCAGGATCCGCAACGGTTTGGAGTAGTGGAATTTGACAGTGATGGCAAGGTGCTGAGTATTGAGGAAAAACCCACTATGCCCAAATCCAATTATGCTGTAACGGGTCTATATTTCTACGATAACCGTGTTGTGGATATTGCCAAGCGGGTTAAGCCGTCTGAGCGTGGGGAGCTGGAAATAACGTCAGTTAATCAAGCGTATCTGGAGCTTGGAGACTTGGATGTGGAGCTGCTGGGACGCGGATATACCTGGCTGGATACCGGTACACACGAAAGTCTGGTGGACGCTACCAATTTCGTGAGAACGGTAGAGGGTCATCAGGGTATAAAGATAGCCGCTCCTGAGGAGATTGCATATATTAATGGATGGATTACGCGCGAACAGCTGCGTTGCTGCGGAGAGAAATTAAGCAAAACTGGTTACGGGCAATATCTGATCAAGGTTGCCAACGGACAAATTCAATACTAATTTTAGTTAAGATTGGAGTCGGCATCATGGAATTTACCAAGACCAACCTTGAAGGTGTGCTGGTTGTTGAACCCCGGGTATTCGGAGATCATCGCGGCTGGTTTATGGAGACGTATAGTGAGGCGGCATTCTCCAAGCATGGATTAAATCTGGCGTTTGTACAGGATAACCATTCCTTCTCGGCGGCCAAAGGCACGTTAAGAGGGCTGCATTATCAGCTAAACCCTAAAGCACAAACAAAGCTGGTGCGCTGCACCAAGGGTGCTATATATGATGTGGCTGTGGATATTCGCCGTGGAAGTCCTACGTATGGGGCTTGGTTTGGTATAGAGCTCAGCGCCGAGAATAAGAAGCAGCTGTTGATTCCGAAGGGGTTTGCCCATGGGTTTATGACCATCACCGAGGATGTTGAGGTTCAGTATAAGGTGGATGAATTGTACGCTCCGGAATGTGATGGAGGCATTTTATGGTCGGATCCAGATATAGGCATTGATTGGCCGCTCGATATTCAACCGGTTCTGTCTGCCAAGGATGAGAAGGCGCCGCGTCTTGCCGATGTGGAGCATAACTTTGTATATGGGGAATGATGGAATGAAGGTACTCGTGACAGGTTATAACGGGCAGTTAGGCTTTGATGTGGTAAAAGCGGGATTATCGCAGGGGCTGGAGATGGTCGGTGTTGGCATAGATGATCTGGACATCACCGATGAGCAGGCGGTTCACACGTCGGTCAGGCGGATCCGTCCGGATGCCATTGTCCATTGTGCCGCATATACGGCCGTGGATAAGGCGGAGGATGATGTGGACCTGTGCCGGCGGGTGAATGTGGATGGAACCCGTTATTTGGCGGAGGCAGCCAAGACTATCAATGCCAAGATGATGTATATTAGTACAGATTATGTTTATGACGGTCAGGGATTGGAGCTCTACAAGGAAACTGACACGCCGCAGCCAATTGGCCAATACGGATTAACGAAATATGAGGGTGAGCTGGCTCTTCAATCCATTTTGGAGAACTGGTATATTATCCGTATCTCCTGGGTTTTCGGCATCAATGGCAATAATTTTATCAAAACCATGCTCAGGCTGGCGGAATCCCGTTCGGAGCTTAATGTGGTTAGCGATCAGTATGGCTCACCCACGTATACGGCAGATTTGGCTAAGCTTATTATAGACATGATTCAAACGGAGCAATTTGGGATTTATCATGCGACTAACGAGGGGATTTGCAGCTGGGCGGAGTTTGCGGAGGAGATCTTCCGGCAAGCCGGGAAGGATGTAAAGGTAAATCATATTTCCACGGAGGAATATCCTACACGGGCTGTCCGGCCCAAAAACTCCCGGATGTCCAAGGATAAATTGGAGGGTTGCGGCTTTCAGCGGCTGCCATTCTGGCAGGATGCATTAAAGCGGTATCTGGAAGAGCTAAACGCGAAGGGATGAGCGGATTGATACGTAAAAAAGTACTGGTAACAGGTGGAGCGGGATTTATTGGCGGCAACTTCGTCCAATACATGGTGAATAAGTATCCGGATTATGATATCTATAACCTGGATCTCTTGACTTATGCAGGAGAATTGGCGAAGCACAAGTCCATCGAGGATAAGGATAACTACCACTTTATTCAGGCGGATATTGCCGATATGGTGGTTATCAATAAGCTGTTCAGCGAAACCAGATTCGATTACGTGGTCCACTTCGCCGCGGAGAGCCATGTGGACCGATCGATTACGGACCCGGGAGTATTCGTGCGTACGAATGTACTGGGTACACAAGTGCTCCTGGATGCAGCCAAAGCGGCAGGAATCACGAAGTTTCTGCATGTTTCTACAGATGAGGTGTATGGAGAGCTGGATTTCGACCCTGAGACGTTCTTCACGGAGGAAACACCTATACAGCCGAATAGCCCTTACAGCGCCAGCAAGGCCGCCTCTGACCTTCTGGTGAGGGCCTATCATGAGACATACGGCATGCCGGTGAACATTACCCGCTGCTCCAATAATTATGGGCCTTATCATTTCCCCGAGAAATTGATTCCGTTAACCATCTCTCGTGTCGTCAATGACCAGAGGGTTCCCGTATACGGGGACGGCAAGAACATCCGGGATTGGCTGCATGTGTGGGACCACTGCTCTGCCCTTGATCTGGTGCTGCACCAAGGTGTAAGCGGCCAGGTGTACAATGTAGGGGGCCACAATGAACGGACTAACCTGGAGGTAGTCAAGACCATTATCCGGACGTTAGGAAAGAGCGAGGAGCTCATTGAGTTCGTCACTGATCGGCTGGGCCACGATAAGCGGTATGCCATCGATCCCAGCAAGCTGGAGGCTCTGGGCTGGAAGCCTCAATATTCCTTCGAAACAGGAATTGCCCAGACGATCCAGTGGTATCGGGAGAATGAGGATTGGTGGAGGCCGTTGTTGAAACGGGTGTGATGAAATAAAAAAAGGTTGGACTTCCGGGGTGGAGGTCCAACCTTTAGTTTTATTTCAGCGAGGATACGATATTGTCAATCTGCGCTTTTGAGTCAGGATACTTCTCTATGAAGCTGTTGTATCTGTTTTGGTCTAAAGTCCCCTGTTTTTTGGCGAGAGCCAAGTACCATTGGACAATTAAATGGTTTTGTTGGATGTAAGCCGGGTCTGTTTGCGGGTTGATACTCTCAAGCAGACCATATGCTTCTTCTCCGGCAGGCTGCAGCTGTAACCAGGCTTTTTCATATTCACCGTTTATCATGTTCACTTGTCCTATTGAATAACGGATGATGGGGCTATGGTAAAAAGGTCTGCCTGACAGCTGTTCTTTTGGCAACATGGCTATGTGATCTACACCTTTTTGAACCTTGTCATATATGTCAAGTAGGGCTGCCCATGCCTGGTCCATCTTCACTTTGTCGTTAGCTTGCTTCGCTTGATTCCACTGCGTATTGTATATGGAAGCAATGCGTTCATAGAAGCTGAGCTCCCACGGGTACTGCTGCAATGCTTCCTGCAATAATTCAATAGAAGAGGCATAGTCTTGCTTCGTCATATAAAGGGAATATTGCCGTTCTAATAACGCACGGTTGTTGGGCTCCTTATTCCTCGCTTCCGTTAAGGTAGCAGCAGCTTGATCTAGAAACTGTTGCTGCTGTTGATCTTTTGTTTGGGAAGCTACCTGCATGAAGAAGTCAGCCTTTAGCGTGTAAAAGTCAGGTTTGGGATTCGCCTTAATGGCCGAATCTACCTGAGCCATAACTTCATTGAAGGATTTGCCTTGCTGTGCGTATGCAATAGCCTTTTCATATGAGTTATTGGCGTTGATTCTGATAACGGAGAAGATGAAGAATACCAATGCCAGAACACCAACAGCTGCCGGGTAGATGAATCTTTTGGACGAAAGTATGGACAGCTTGCTGATCCATTTGGGCTTCCCGTCCAGGATAGAGGTCATTCCTCCTAAGCTAAGGAAGACCAAGCTTCCCAAAAACACGTAACTGAGTTCGAAATCCAAGATGCTATGAACGAGAATAGATATGGATATCATGTAGAAAATAAGTCGCTTTTCCGTATACTCAGCATGCTCTGAAAATGATTTTCTTATAAATAAGGTATATACGATTATTAATAAGCCCATAAACACTGCAAGTCCGATGATGCCTACTTCGTTCAAATACTGAAGAAAGAAATTATGTGCTTGGCGGCTTGTATAGGGGTTATTCTGGTATTTCTCATATAAAACAGCCCATCCGCCTCCGCCTGTCCCTAGTATAGGATAATCCTTGAAAAGCTTGATGGAGTCCTTATAGAAGGTTCCCCGTTCCAGAACACTGTGTTGATTGAAGTTAATGTTCTCCAAACGAGTTTCCAGGTTTTCGGGAAGAAGGGATTTTACAGGAGTTGCAAGCAACAACACAGCTCCTAATGCTCCTACAACTACCAATGCAGCCGGCAGCACCAGTCGGGTTCTTTTACGGGAGGAGAAAACGGACAACTTCTTATCCAGGCGAGAGAACACATAGGACTGCAGCAACCATATGATGGCTCCTGAGACGACAGACACTCCAATGACCACAGCCCAGCCGCTTAAGCTGTCTCCATTAAACCAACTTAAGGTTTCGGCAGATTTCTTGTCGGGTGATACTGTTGTAAGCAATTGGTTTACTATCCGGGTGGACTTGTCCGTTATATAACCGGTGATGGGAAAAGATCCTATCACGCCAATCATCATATAAAGAGCGAACATCAATTGTCTGGACATCGTCATAAGCGGGAGAACAGCGAGAAAGATAAAGGGCATTACTACAATGCCACCGCGGGATAACGTGAGCCAAAACGACAGAAGAATCGGCACGATCATCATTCCGTTGACAAATATCACATACCACTTTCTGGAATGAGTGGTATAGTAGAGGCTGCACAGTAAAATGGCCATAAGGAAAGCAGCATAAGCATTGGCATACTGGAATACAGAAGTAAGGCGAAGCCCTTGGTCGAACATAACGGCGTCTTGAGAGTACATATTTCCGAAGGCACAGGCTAAGCCATATAGGGTTACTGAAGAGCCCACTACGGTAATGGTGGCTTGCAAAAACTTAGATCCAAATTCGCGGCGGCTTAGAAAAATACCCGTAAGAAATAATGTAATATACATCATATGTATATGGGTCATGCCCTTAGCAAGATCTGGCGAAGCGGCGTTAAAGGAGGAAATCCAAAAAGTTAATGGGATTAGCCAGACATAAATACTGATTATATCCCGGTTATCCTCCAGCTTCCACTTGATGAAAAAATAAATAGCCAGCATAATCAAGGTAATGGAAGATAACATACTGGCAGTATTAATAGATTTGTCAAAATTAGTGGAATAGCCGTTGAATAAGGCGGTGTGAAATACGGCGTAAAACAAAAACATCATAATCATTAGTGCTGTAACCCAAAATAGACCTGACATTTTTTCATTAGTTACTAAAAGACCTTTGATAGCCCGTGCTTTTGGTTTAGAAATTGCAGATTTCATTTTTTTCTCCTTAGTGTGAGAATAAAGTCTTGATTTCATATGTCTCTGAAATACTATATAATTAAATTTAGGTTTATTATATCAAGAAATAGATATAAGTGAAGATTTTGAAGGGGGCGAGTATTGTTGAATGTGAAAACAGTGACAGTAATAGGTGCCAATGGAACAATGGGATGTAATATTTCTGCAATTTTTGCCTCCTTTGGAAGAGCAAAAGTATATATGGTGTGTAGAGACTTGAAAGCAGCTCGCGAAGCTGTAATGCGTGCCTCAAAATCAGTTAAGGCTTCTTCTATTATAGATAATTTAATTCCTAAAACCTATAGCGATTTAGAAAATTGCGTTAAAGAATCAGACATTGTGTTCGAGAGTGTTTCAGAGAATCTAGATATAAAAGCAGATGTACTACAAAAAATATCTCCATATGTAAAAGAAAACTCAGTTATTGCAACCGGGACGTCAGGATTATCACTCAATGTGCTAAGCAATTATGTTTCTAACAAGGCTGCTTTTTTGGGACTACATTTTTATAATCCACCTTATAATTTAACGCTTTGTGAGGTAATACCTTCTGACGTAACGGATCCGTATTTATTGAAGGAAATTAAGGAATACCTTAAAAATATCCTGCTAAGGAAAGTCGTGGAGGTTAAAGATACACCTGCATTCCTCGGAAACAGAATTGGATTTTATTTTATAAATGAAGCTATGAGGTATGCCGAGGTATATCAGAATAGAGGTGGAATAGATTACATTGATAAAATTTTAGGTCCGTTTTCTGGGAGGAGCATGCCTCCACTCGTTACTTCCGATTTTGTTGGGTTAGATGTACACAAAGCTATAGTCGACAATGTTTACTTGAATGCCACTAATGATAAGTTTATAGAATCTTTTAAATTCCCTGCTTTCGCGGAAAGAATGGTCATTGATGGTCATCTAGGCAGAAAGTCACACGGGGGTTTATATAAAAGTGTAATGGATAATAATAAAAAGACTCTTCAAGTTTTTGATATTAAAAGTTCAATGTATCGACCTGTTGAAAAATATGAATTTCCCTTTTCTGTAAAGATGATTAACTTTTTAAAGCATGGCAAATATCAAGAGGCTTTTAAAATACTTGTGGAAAGCGATTCTATAGAGTCTCTTATTTGTTTGGAGTTTATTCAAAAATATGTTATTTATGCTTTAAATGCCGCAAAACAATATGGTGAAAATATGCATGCTGCTGATGATATAATGTCTACAGGGTTTAATTGGATTCCACCTCTGGCTCTGATAGATGTATTTGGTGGAATTGCTTCTTTTAAACAGCATTTGCGGAAAAATGATATATACGAAAAGATAGATTTAGATAGAGTGTTGTACAATTTACCCAAATCCCATTATGATTACCGACCCTTTTTAAGAGCACGTTAGGAGGATTCTATGAATAATGTTTATATTTTAGGTGGAGCTCAGACGGATTTTGAACGTAATTGGACAAAAGAAGGTAAAACAGTTATAGCACTTTTAAGAGAAGTTATCGAAGATTGCTTGGAATCAACAGGGCTGACTTATGACAAAATCATTGAATTGAACCAAGAAGGTAAGATATCCTGTTTTATGGGCAACTTTCTTGCGGAATATTATATTAATCAAGGACATACTGGGGCCCTGTTAACCGAAATTGACAAAGCATTTTTTGGTGTGCCCTCAGCTCGATACGAAGCAGCTTGTGCCTCGGGATCTGTTGCGTTGGATGCAGCAATTTCAAAAATTAAATCAGGTGATTGTGAAGTCGCTTTAGTAATTGGTTGGGAGTTGATGAAAACTGTAGATTCTAAAGTGGGAAGTGATTACTTAGGAAGAGCAGCTTTTTATGAAACAGAAGCAGCAGGAATCGAATATCCTTTTCCTAAATTATTCGGGAAACTCTCTGAAGAAATACTATTTAAATATCAACTTGACGAAAAACTGTTTTTAGAATCCTTAGCGCATATCTCGAACAAAAATTATTCAAATGCGAAGCGAAATAAGAAAGCTCAAACTCGTAAATGGTTTATGAACAAACAACAAGCAAATTGCCGTAATGTTGAAACAAATCCTATTGTGGGCGGAAAATTGGCAGTATCAGACTGCTCTCAAGTTACAGATGGAGCCGCGGCAGTCATACTGGTTTCTGGGAAATATATGAGCGAAAATAAGCTGGGTAAACTTCCATTAATAAAAGGTTATGGTCATAGAGTTGCTCCTATGATTTTTGATAAAAAAATCGAAGAAAGTAAAAACGATAAGTTTATACTTCCGTGGACAAAGCAAGCCGTTAATGATGCTTTAAGACGAGCATCTTTACATCATGAAGATATAGATTTTTTTGAAACCCATGATTGCTTTACTTCTAGCGAATATGCGGCAGTGTCTGCATTTGGCTTGTCTGATCCGGGAAAGGAATATGAGGTTATATTGGATGGCTTAACTGATTTTAATGGAAAGTCTCCAATAAATCCAAGTGGAGGTTTAATTGGCTGTGGACATCCGGTGGGAGCAAGTGGTGTCCGGATGATATTAGATCTGTATAAGCAAGTTTCGGGAAAAGCAGAAGAGTATCAACTAGTTAAAGCTAAGAATGGACTCATGTTAAATATAGGTGGGTCAGCTACTACAAATTATGTGTTTATAGTAGGAGAGGGGTAAAATGAAAACAACCGATTTGGTAATATTGGGAGCAGGTGGTTTTGGTAGAGAGGTATTATCACAATTAAAAGATACTTGTCACTCATATAACATTTTGGGTTTTATAGATGATACTCCGGAGCTAAAAGGAGCCACTGTCAGTGGTATTCCAGTTCTTGGCGGTATAGACAAGTTGAAATATTCAAGTCAACCATTTAATGTTGTGATTGCGATTGGAAACTCAAACGCTCGAAAAAAAATATACGAAGATATTAGAATGAATTCTAATTTGATATTTCCTAATATTATAATGGATGGCGTCAAAATATCAGATTCGGTTAGAATGGGTCAGGGATGCATTATTTGTTATTCTAATATTTTAACCGTAGATATAGAAATTGGAGATTTCGTTGTAATTAATCTGGATTGTACAGTAGGACATGATGCAAAGTTGCTTGATTATGTTACATTATATCCTAGTGTAAATGTTTCCGGGAATGTCACAATTGGACAGCTTACTGAAGTGGGAACAGGGGTTAATATAATTCAAGGGAAGATGATTGGAGAAAAAACGATTATAGGCGCCGGGTCTGTCGTCGTTCAAAGCTTACCAGACAATTGTACTGCAGTTGGGGCGCCGGCTAAACCTATAAAATATCATTAAATTGTTAAAATGTACAAAATAATATTAATAGGTGGTTTAAATTTGGTGGCAGCATATAGGAACGTTTTAGACTATTTTAAATCCATAAAATTAATCATGGGATTAGCCAAAAGAGATTTTATGACCAGATATATTGGTTCTTACTTTGGGGTATTGTGGTCAATTGTTAGTCCAATTATCACTATTTTGGTATATTGGTTTGTATTCGAGAAGGGGCTAAGAGCCTCCGCACCAACTGAAAATACACCATTTATTTTGTGGTTTATTTCGGGCATCATTCCTTGGTTTTTCTTTTCCGATTCTTTAAATGGGGCGACAAATAGTTTTTTTGAATACAGTTACTTAGTTAAAAAAGTTCTATTTCGTATTAGTATCTTACCTATTGTGAAGATAGTTTCTAATTTTTTTATACACTTTCTTTTTTTGGTTATTTTAGTGTGCCTTTTTATTGCATACGGAAGACCTTTTAGTATTTATTATTTACAGGTTTTATATTACAGTTTTTCTATGTTCATTTTATTGATAGCTATTTCCTGGATTACTGCATCAATTATCTTGTTTTTTAGAGATATGGGGCAGATAATTTCTATATTACTTCAATTTGGTATGTGGTTAACGCCAATTGCTTGGCCCTCTACTATTTTACCAGATAATCTTGAACCTTTTTTTAAGTTAAATCCAGTGTATTATATTGTTGAGGGTTATCGAGATTCTATGATTAATCATATTTGGTTTTTTCATCGATACAATCAAACAATGTATTTTTGGATATTAACCATTTGTTTATTGTTCCTAGGTTTCTTTATCTTTAAAAAATTAAAACCCCATTTTTCAGATGTTCTTTAATAAAGTAAAAGTAAATGAGGTTATAGAGAGTCATGGATGATATTATCATAAAAGTGGATTCATTAACTAAAATATACAAAATTTACGATAAGCAAATAGATAGACTAAAAGAAGCTTTAAACCCTTTTAAAAAAAAATATCATAAAGAGCATTATGCATTAAATAATATCACCTTCGAAATAAAAAAAGGTGAAATCATTGGAATTGTCGGAACTAACGGATCTGGAAAATCCACTCTACTGAAAATAATCACAGGAGTGTTAAATGCTACGGAGGGAACTGTTGAAGTCAATGGCAAGGTTTCGGCCTTACTTGAATTAGGAGCCGGCTTCAATCTGGAATATACAGGAATAGAGAATATTTTCTTCAATGGAATGTTAATGGGTTTTACTAAAGAAGAAATGCAAAGGAAATTAGATTCTATTATTGAATTTGCTGATATTGGTGACTTTATTTATCAACCTGTAAAATTATACAGCAGCGGGATGTTTGCGAGATTAGCATTTGCAGTTTCCATTAATGTGGATCCAGATATTTTAATTATTGATGAAACATTAAGTGTCGGAGATATGTATTTTCAAGCAAAGTGCATGACAAAGATGAAAGAGATGTTTGATAATGGGGTAACAGTTATTTTTGTTACCCACGACACAAATGCAGTTAAGTCTTTGTGTCACAAAACCCTTTATATAGATAAAGGAAATTTTATTAGCTTTGGATTATCTGAAGAAGTTGTGGATTTATATGCGAAAAAGTCCAGAGAGGAAATGAATAAAGAAAACAAAAATATCAAAGTAACTGACAGCACTAAAGCATTAAGCATTTCTAACTTAGACTCTGTAGCATTAGATTTTATTGAAAGTAATGAACTTGCTGAAAGAGTAAAACCGTTTCGTCAAGGTACAGGTGAAGCTATATTAACACATATAGAGGTTTTAGATTCTTTGAATAAACCGCTAGAAAATGGAAATTTTAATGAAGAAGTTAAAGTGCGTTTATATATAAAATATTTAAAACCATGTAAGATATGTGTTGGATATCATATTAGAGACTCTAAAAATATTGAAATCATAGGAAGCAATACTGTGTTTGAAAATGTAGGAGAGCTAATAGGGGATGCTGGAGATAAGATAATTGTTGAGTTTATTACAAAGATTCCTTTAGCCGAAGGGATTTATAATATTTCTACGGTACTGTCCATTCCTACTATTCATAATCGTGCCGCGGTATTTGTTGATTATACTGAGAATGCTTTTATTTTTCATGTGGCTGAGAATTTTAACAATAAGGTTTGGAACAAAGTATACGTTCCTAATAGGACAAATATATTAAAGATAGAGGGATAAAATGATACCCTTTCATCAATATCAAAGATACAAAGTAACGGAAATTTTATTAACAATTTTCCGGAAAAACCAAGAGTCATTTAAAATTTTGGAAGTAGGGGCAAATCAACACAAAAATCTATTGAAGTTCCTTCCTACTGATCACATAACTTTTCTAGACATAGATTTACCTAGCCATTTGAGGAAAGATCCAGATTTTGTTGAAGGAGATGCAACTGATCTAAAGTTTAAAGAAAATTCTTTTGATTTTGTAATTGCTCTTGACGTTTTTGAACATATACCCTTCGAAAGGCGAAGCTTTTTTATTTCAGAAACTTATAGAGTCAGCAAATATGGCGTTCTTTTTTCTGCACCCTTTAATAATGGTTTTAATCAGCCCTCAGAGAAAAGAATATCCACTTATTTCTCAGCTTTATATAAAGAAGAAACTATATGGCAGAAGGAACACGATCAGTATGGTTTGCCTTTGTTAAATGATACTATCAATAAAATTATGAGTTTAAATATCCATCCCTATATTTTCTCTCATGGGTCTACTCTCCTGTGGGAAAAATTTATAAGAATGGAAATATTGACAGGGAAAAATATTGATCTTCTTCCTTATTGGGAACTAATAAACAAATTTTACATTGATGAAGTTTTTTCTTTTGATTTTGATGAAAAAGAACCTGTTAGGTCATTCATTATTATGCCAAAAAATAATATTACTTTAAGTGATTTAAATAAATTTGAAAGTATAAAAAAGAGTGAATTGCATGAGAACACCTGGAATAGAATTCTTGATTTAGAACAAAGTTTTTATAATCTGCTAAATTTATTGGAGAAACCGTCTTCAATAAAGGATACTTGTCAGTTGTTTATTGATCTAGGAAACGGATTTAATGAGCATGATAGTATAATAAAGAAATATATTGTTTCTGAAGTCATTGAGGTAAGTTTTGATTTTGATTTTACAAATATTGTTCAATTGAGATTTGATCCAACTGATACTAGTTGTTTATTTAAACTTTTTGAAATCACAGGTAAAAAAAATGATGGAACTATAATTCCTTTAAATATTATCGCAACAAATTCAATTTTTTCATTTGATAATGTTTATGTTTTTAGTAAGAAAGATCCTAATCTATTCTTGGAAAAACAAAGTGATTTAGTGCAAGTAAATATTAAATTCTGGATTGATAAGAATAGCATGTTATTTGAAATGATAAATAAACATTTAGATTTACTAAATGCAAGTATTATGAATCTAGCAAAAGTTATTGAGGAGACAGAGAAAAAAGAGATAAAATTACTAGAAGAAAAAAGTAAATTAACAGAATTAATTACTAATTTAACATGTGAATATAAGAATACATTATTAGAAAAACAAAAAAATGAGGAAATAATAGATATACTAAAAGAACAGTTAAATATCGAAAGAAAATTGTGTAAGAACCAAGAAATATCCAATGATAAGTTAAAGTTAGAAATAGAAGCTGAAAAGTTAATGCATAATGAGACATTAATGAAAATAGAAGATATAAAAAGTACTAAATGGTGGAGATTAATTCAATTATTGATAGGACGTGATAAGCTTTGATTAGAAATCCTCTGGTAAGTGTGTTAGTTGTTACATATAATCATGAGAAATATATTGCAGAGGCTCTTGAAAGTATACTAGCTCAAGACTTTGATCAGGATAAAATGGAAATTGTTATTGCCGATGATGTATCAACAGATAAAACAATAGATATTATTATGGAATATGAAAAAGAATTTCCTAATTTAATAAAGATAATAAATAATGAAAAAAATGTAGGTATAACAAAAAATTATAAAAAAGGATTTGCAGCTTGTACAGGCAAATATGTGGCAGTATTAGAAGGGGATGATTATTGGACTTCACCTAAAAAGCTATCTATTATGGTAGATTTCTTGGAAAATAATAAAGCCTGTTCTATGGTTTTTAATAGATTTATTCTTTCAGAAACTGAAGCGAAAAGATATTCAGTTCAACCTTGGCCCATAATAGAAAAATTTCAACTCATTACTGTTACTGATTTAGTAAGAGATAACTTCATTGGGAACTTTTCAACTTGTATGTACCGAAATGATTTGATAAAAAAAATAAACGATGATTTATATGAAATTAAAGTTTATGATTGGATGTTTAATATTGTAATATCCCAAAATGGAATGATTGGGTATTTACCTGAAGTTATGTCTTTATATAGATTACACTCTTCTGGAACTTGGTCACAAAAATCAAATGAAGAAAAGATAAAAGAGACAATAACTAGTATTGAAAGTTATAATGAATATTTAAATTTTATATATGATGTTGAATTTACTGAACATAAAAATAAGCTTCTTGCTAGCTTAAATTGGATTGAAAACCCAAATCAAGCTCCAGTAAGACTAAAATTAAAGAATATAATAAAAATGTATACCCCTCCAATTCTATGGAAGTTAGCAAAGTTATTAATACCCCCAAAATTTCTTAAATAATAGCTTTATTTAGAGCGCCGATTCTGGGCTCTTTTTGATTATTTACTGCCGCGGCTATCTATAATGAATGGAGAATGGAGTTGCTTTGATGGGAAATCCTAAAGTTAGTATCATCATACCCTCATATAACCATGAGCAATATATTGGTGAATGTATAACAAGTGTCCTAAATCAAACTTTTAATGATTTTGAATTAATAATAATTGATGACTGTTCAAAAGATAATTCGGTAAAAGAGATAGAAAAATTCAAGGATCAAAGGATTAAGTTTTATAAAAACGATGTAAATATGGGAGCAGTATTGACAACAAATTTTGGGATTTCCTTATGTCAAGGGGAATATATTGCAATTCTAAACTCGGATGATTCGTGGGTTAATGAAAAATTAGAACTTCAAGTTAAAGTACTTGATACAATGAAGGAAGTAGGAGCTGTATTTTCTGATGTTAAGTTTATAAATGAAAATAATATAGAACTTAATTCATCAACATATCAATGGGCTGACGTTTTTAAGCAAGAAAATAGATCTCATTCACTGTGGCTAAGAAGGTTCTTTTTTGAATTTAATTGCCTATGTCATCCAAGTATTTTAATTCGAAGTAAAATTTATAAAGAAACAAATCTATATAATCCTGCTTTAAGACAACTTCCAGATTTCTTCATGTGGGTTCAAATCTTAAAATTTACAGAAATATATATTTTGCCTGACAAACTAGTTTTATTTAAAATATTATCAAATAATCAGAATGCTAGTGCTGATACTATTGTAAACAAAAATAGAACGAGAAATGAAATATATCTTGTAATGAAGGATTTTTTCGATGGTATGGATTCCAAGACTTTTTTGGAGGGATTTGGGGATCTTATCAAGAAGAAAAATAAAGAACTTACGGTTGATGAAATTAAATGTGAACAAGCTTTTATGTTTTTAAATATGAATTCAGAAGTTGACTATATATATAGGTTAATTGCCATGGAACAATTCTATAAATTACTTGCAAATCATGATACTAGAGATGTTTTAAAAAATGAATACAATTTCAGCGATAAAGATTATTTCCAAATGACTGGTGAATTTGGGTTTATAGATTTAAAGCAAAATAACTTATCTACAATAGTTGTTGAAAATACCAAAAAGCATTTTGAAAATAAACCTACTTATTACACCTTGTTAAGAAAAATTTACCGTAAATTCAAAAATAAAAGATAAGGAAGTTGAGATAAAGAATGAAAAAGATACAAGAACCTATTTATGTAACAAAATCATTTTTACCTCCTAAAGAGGAATACTTTAGCGAGATAGAAAGGATATGGGACAGTTTCTGGTTAACAAATAACGGTTCAATACACCATCAATTTGAAGAAAATTTGAAAAGGTACCTTAAAACATCTCATATTTCCTTGTTTACTAATGGCCATTTAGCTTTAGAAGGTGCATTAAAGCTGTTTGGACTTGAAGGAGAAGTTATAACTACCCCATTTACTTTTGCCTCCACCACTCATGCTATTGTAAATTCAGGATTAAAGCCAGTTTTTTGTGATATAGATTTAAACAACTTTAATATTTGTATTGATCAATTAGAAAAATTGATAACTCCGAATACAACGGCAATTTTACCCGTACATGTTTTTGGAATTCCTTGTGATGTTTATAACATTGAAAATTTAGCTGAAAAATATGGGTTAAAAGTGATTTATGATGCTGCACATGCATTTGGTGTAGAAGTTGATGGTGTACCTATTGGTAATTTTGGTGACATATCAATGTTTAGCTTACATGCAACAAAAGTATTTCATTCGATAGAAGGTGGAGTTTTAAGTTATAAAAAGTTGGAGTATAAAAGGAAATTAGATTTATATAAAAATTTTGGGATTGATGGACCAGAAAAAGTTGAAATGGTTGGTATTAATGCTAAAATGAATGAATTTCAAGCAGCTATGGGAGTTGTTAATCTTCGATATATAAAAGAACAAATAGAAAAACGAAAAGAAGTAACTTTCCTATACAGAAAACTATTAAAAGATATACAGGGAATTAAATTTACAGAAGATATACCTGGAATAACTCATAATTATTCATATTTCCCGATATTAGTTGATGAAAATATTTTTGGTTTATCAAGGGATGAGTTGCATAATAGGTTAAAAGAATACAACATTTACACCAGAAAATACTTCTATCCCCTATGTCCGAATTTTGAATGTTATAATAATGAATATGCAGAAGCAAATTTGCAGAATGCTGAACTCGTGGCCAATCGAATACTAACTTTACCTCTATATTCAAGCCTTCCTGATACCTCCGTAGAATATATTTGTGAAGCGATAAATGAATTAAAGTTAAATTAAGCCTGAATTTCGAAAGAATAGTTATCTGAAAAAGTAAAATGCTCCTGAAATTGTTGGTATAATAGTGTTTGTCGGAACAGCATCACCCAAAGAGAGGAGTACCTAAAAGGTGAAGTCTATCAAATCTACCGCTAAAATTAGATGTGAGTTTTCGCTAAAAAATTGAACGCCTCTGACTAGAGGGAAAATATGGATGGATCTGGGATTGTTGCTAGCATCGTTAACGGAGCAGAAGAGGCGGTACAGTTTATTGCATCCACTGTCTATGTAAACAAGGATGAGACAATCACGTTTGAACCTTGGAAGCAGTGTTCAGGCGCGGTCACCCAATACTCTGTAGCTATGGTTACGAAAAAAGTCGGATATAGACGTGTAAATATCCCTTATATCTTGTGATATAATAGTCCTGCAAAAGAATTTGAGAGGCGGACTAAAATTGCACAAAAACAATTTCAATTTGATACGACTATTACTTAGTATCATGGTAGTATATTCACATTCATTTGGATTACTAAATCTTAAAGAACCGACTATTTTTAACCGAACCTTTGGGAATTTTGCTGTTCATTGTTTTTTTGCATTAAGTGGATACTTAATTGCTACTAGTTTTCTGAATTCAAAGAGCACTCTTGATTTTCTTTACAAGAGGACTCTGCGAATCGCACCAGCTTTTTTTATTGCTTTAATAGTTGGACATCTCCTTAACAAAATTTTTAACGGATATATAGAGAATCCAGTTCCGTATATCGTTAATGGTACAGTCTGGACACTATCATGGGAAATCTTTTGTTACGTAATATGTTGTTTAATCGGATATATAGGGTTGCTTAAACCAACATCTGTCGGGACGCTTTGGCTCATTGTATGGGTTTTAATTGTAAGTAACATCGGAAATCAGACAATGACTTTTCAAGTCATCGTACCTATGCTTTTTTTGTTTTTGTCAGGGATGTTCGTCGCAGTTAATGAGAAGCCTTTTCAACTCAAATATACCGGTCCGATTTACTTTGGAATCCTGCTTTTGATTTTGGTTCAACCCAACGCAATATTTAAAGTCATTAATTTATTACCTTGGTTGTACAGTCCTCAATATTCGTCAATAATACTTAATTTCATTATATATTTATTCTGTTTGCCATTGGCTATCATTTATATTGGGAAGTACATTTCGGTCACTTTAAGTATTAAGGATGATATCTCTTATGGTATTTATATTTACACTTGGCCCATACAACAGACCACAATTTTTGTTATTCAGCAGTTAGGACTTCAACTATCACCATTGATTGTATTTGCCTCGTCACTAATAATTTCTATTATACTATCATTCATTTCTTGGAGAATTATCGAAAAGCCAGTTAACTCTTTAAAAAGCATCAATTTAACGGATATATTGCAAAATATTAAAATATTTAAGAAAAGAGATTACTCAAAAGATAACATGCCACTATAATTGGGTAGTAGGACCATACTGCGCGATAGTGCGCCGCGAAGCACGACCAGAAAACATGAGGATGCTTCCCCAAGGTTAGCCCTCTGGTAGCACCCTCATTTTTGCCCAAAGTTATACGCCTCCAGATACAACTTCAATGGTAGATTACAATTGGTGAAGGCTGTAAATCATCAAGGCTTGGGCTACATTTGGACACTGGAACGATTATATTAAATAAAACGTTTTTACATTAGTGAACCTTACCTAGATATTATGGGTGCAAATTGCAAAAGTTTAAAAAGAAAATAAGTGTATATGTTGCCAGTAATTTTAATGAAGGAGATAAAAAACTAACCTAAAATGAGTCCCTATTCTCAATTGGTAGATAATATAATTTAAGATGGCGGAAGCATTGATGATTCACTTTATCCAGATTTCTTAATGCAAAAGAATGTTCGCGCATTGTTTAACAATACTAGATCATGGAAAGCTAAGCGCGCAGTTACGAATGAGATTTGCTTACGCCCTTGAGCAAGGATATAAAGGTTTTATTACAGTTTATGGAAATGGAAAGGACGGAGTATAAGCAATGCCTGAGTTTGTAACATGCATGGAGCAAGGATTTGATTTTGTTCAAGGTTCTCGCTATGTACCAGGAGGGATTGAAGAAAATACTTCATTAAGCCGTAAACTTGCGATAAATTGATTCATGCTCCATTTTTATCATTGATCACTTATACACTGATAGGGCATTCATCACGGCTACTTTTAGATCATCGTCTACAACCTTTTCGAGCAGTTTTTAATTTATATGAATTCTTAGCATGTATTACAGTAAAGGCTCCGCTGCTTGGTTGTAATGTTAAGTAAATTCCGGAGTCGAGAATCTAGCCAAAAGGTAAAATACCGACAAAAATTAGTCTCTGGAAAGGAAAGATGCTCCTGTTAAAAATTCTTTGGAACACGATGATTGGAAAATACGATTCAGTTGATCGTAAAGATCCTATTAAAGCTAGGGTTTCATAATAAGCACGTATATAATGTTCCCCAAATATCATTACTTTTATTATTCCGGATTTTATACAGAATCCGGATTATTTACTATATTAATTTATGTACTTAAATTTCAATTTCTATTAATCAGCTGCTGGATTAATTATGGAAAGTAAATGGTGATAGCAATGAGTAGAGAACTGGCAATATTGCTTGCGACATATAACGGTGGAAAGTACATTCGTGAGTTACTTGATTCCATACTTCTTTGTCGTCATCTTGATTCATTATGCTTGTACATAAGGGATGATGGTTCTACGGATAACACGGTTGAAATACTGGGGCAATATGAATTGGAACATAAGCACTTGATTTATAAGTTTATAGGAAAGAATATCGGTACATCACAAGGTTTTAATTTTCTTCTAAAAGAGTCTTTAGCTGGTGAACATTCCTTTTTTATGTTTGCTGATCAAGATGATAAGTGGATAAAAAACAAAGTTGATATTGTTATGAAATGTTTAGAAGCTGGTGACTTTAATGTACCTAAACTAGTCCATAGTGATTTGTATGTCGTGAATGAAAATCTTGAGGTGATCTCTAAGTCATTTTGGCATTATCAACGTCTCAATCCCGAAAATATTGACATCAATAGGTTGTTGATACAGAATGTCATTACGGGATGTACAATAGGGATGAATCGCAAACTGGCGGAATTGGCATATCCCATTCCCAAGGAAGCAATAATGCATGATTGGTGGATTGGATTAACCGCAAGTGCTTTTGGTACGATTGAAGCGATTAATGAACCACTGATTTATTATAGGCAACATGGCTCAAACACAATTGGTGCACATAAGTATTCTATGTCAATGAAAAAAGTTAAAGAGAAATTTGTAATATCCAAATATACCCGGCAAGCGGAAGCATTTTATTCGGAATTTTTTGAACGGCTGGATGAAAAACAGCGAGAGACTCTTAAAGCGTTTATTAGTTTATCTTCCGTAAATAGGATCGAAGCTGTCAGACTAATTCTTTCTCATTCATTTTTTAAGAATGGTGTTATTCGAAATATGGGATTCTTTATAAAAATTTTGTTTCAAAAAAGGATATAGATTTCATGGAAATTAGTTTTGTATCATTATTCATAATCATACCAACGCAAATTCGTTATGACTGGAGAAACTATCCACATGTCTGATCGGATTGAAAGTAAAGCAGATATTCATAATCACATGATTTATGGAAATTTGTTCAGCATCTTGTTCCGTAAGCTGACTCCGATTATTTGCGATAAATCATGAAATTTTCAACCATAGCTTTGTTAGTGGATGTAAGTATTGTACTAGTCAATTTTAAAACACCAGAATTAACTCTGAGTGCGATAGGGTCTGTAATTCAAACCGTAAGCGAATATAATTATGAAATAATTTTAGTGGATAACCATTCGTGTGATGGGATCATAGAACATGTGAGTAACACTTATCCGCAGGTGCGAGTCATCGAAAATCAGGAAAACTTCGGATTTTCCAAGGCGAATAATCAAGGAATTCGTATTGCTTCCGGACGCTATATCCTCCTCCTCAACTCAGACACTGTTATTCAACCTAACACTTTGGAGACCATGATATCCTTCATGGATGCCCATCCTACTGTAGGAGCCAGCGGCTGCAAGGTTGTGCTCCCCAACGGTGAACTGGACAAAGCATGCCGTCGAGGCTTTCCCACACCTTCTGCATCTTTTTATTATGCCTTTGGTTTTTCCAAACTCTTCCCCAATGTTCCCCGCTTCAATCAATATCAATTGGGATATCTGGACCCGGATGAATCTTATCCTGTTGATTGTTTAGTCGGTGCTTTCATGATGGTACGCAGGGAAGTGATCGATCAAGTGGGGGGACTGGACGAGGAGTTTTTTATGTACGGTGAGGATATCGACTGGTGCTACCGGATTAAGCAAGCCGGGTGGGAGATTTATTATTATCCGAAGACCTCCATCATTCATTATAAAGGGGCATCCAGTCGCCGCAAGCCTTTTAAGATTGTGTATGAGTTTCATCGGGCGATGTGGCTGTTTCATCGCAAGCATTACCAAAAAAAGTACTTGCCTTTGGTGAACGGTTTGGTTTACCTTGGAATTGGGATAAAGTTTGTGATGGCATTAATTAAAAACGGTATGAAACGTTTGGGGTGAAGGTAACCGATGATCCGCAGAAATCAGCATATTCTTTCTCAACTGATTGCGGTATGCGATTATGTGTTGTATTTGTTTTCCTTCTCCGTGGCCTGGTGGGTCAAGTTTGAGTCGGGTTGGTTTAGCTACGGTGGCCTGCTGCCACTTCGAACGTATTTCATATGGGCTATGATTTATGGAGCGCTTGCGTTGGTGTTGGGGTTCTTTTTAAATTTTTATGTGCCTAAACGAAAGAAGCGTTTTTCATTTGAAGTGGTAAAAATTTTGCAGATTCACTTTTTCAGTCTATTAATTCTACTTAGCTTTTTATTTATTTATAAAGAGATTCATATATCCAGAGAGTTTCTTGCGATATTTGTGGCATTAAGTGTTTTGAGTCAATGCATATTCCGATACTCCGTCAAAATAGCCACCCGTGAGCTTCGGAAGAAGGGGTATAATAAACAATTTGTCCTTATCCTTGGAGCAGGTAGTCTGGGTAAACGATTCTCCAATAACCTGGAGCAATACAAAGAGCTGGGGTATGAAGTGATTGGGTTCCTGGATGATTACAGTACGGATTCTGAGGCTGACGGTGGGGCCTACAAGCCCATTATCGGGAAGCTGGAGGACTTGGAACGTGTCCTTAGTTCGGAGCTTGTAGACGAGGTTGTAATCGCTCTGCCATTAACCGCGCATCTCAAGTATGGTCAGATTATCGCAACCTGCGAGAAGATGGGGGTCCGTACGCTTATTATTCCGGACTTCTTTGATTATTTGCCGGCGCGGCCGTATTTTGATAATTTTGCGGGGATGCCGTTAATCAATGTGCGGAGTATTCCTTTGGACGATCTGGGCAACCGCATTCTAAAGCGTGGGTTCGATATTGGCTTCTCGTTAGTTGCGATCATGATCACGCTGCCGGTGATGCTGCTGGTGGCTGCGTTGGTGAAGCTAGGTTCGCCGGGGCCTGTGATTTTTAAGCAGGAGCGTGTTGGGTATAACCGCCGGAATTTCTTTATGTATAAGTTCCGTACGATGAGGGTTATGCCGGAGACGATGTCCAATACGCTGTGGACGGTGGAGAATGATCCGCGGCGGACGAAGGTGGGAGAATTCCTGCGCCGGACCAGTCTGGATGAGCTGCCGCAGTTTTTTAATGTGCTTCTGGGACATATGAGTGTGGTAGGACCTCGTCCGGAACGTCCCTTTTTTGTGGAGCAATTTAAGGAAGAGATCCCCAAATATATGGTGAAGCATCATATCCGCCCCGGGATTACAGGTTTGGCCCAAAGCAAAGGTCTGCGAGGGGACACGTCCATCAGCGAACGGGTGAAAGAGGATATTTTCTATATTGAGAATTGGACGCTGTTATTTGATATCAAGATTATCTTGAAGACGATCATTAATGGGTTCGTGAACAAAAACGCCTATTGATGGTGGACACCGTTGTGGGTGTTGGACAGTCTCATGCGGACTGAAATTGGGGAATTTAGGATATCCCTGTTGACTTTTCATATCCTTCCGCATTAAAATTAGCGTATATTTCCAACCATACTGTCCCACACTGGTAAGAGCAGGCATAGGATGCTTACAGGGGGGCCGCGGCGATGGAAAAGGATGATTCATGGGTTCAGGATGATCCGTTGGGTATTGGCCGGGGAATGGTGTATGGGGTGGTGCTGGGCGCGTTGATTTGGGCCGGCATTATCGGTGGAATTGTTTGGTGGCTGAAGTAAGCAACCGCATATTGAACATTCGTCGCAAAGCATGCGTGGATGGATTCCGAAAGGGATCTTTCCGCGCATTTTTATTTTGGCGAGAGAGGAGGGGATGGTGAAATACCGCAAAGATTCGCTAATTTTGATGATTATTGTGAACAATGTGTGAATTCAAAAATTTTTCCGTTATCTTTTTGAAGCTGATGCTGTCTACGCTAACAGAAGGGCAAGAGAAAGAAAGCCAATGAGCGCGTAGACGCAAAATGCGAAAGGGAGATGATGGAGCGATGTTGATGTCCATACCGTTGCCGGTGCAGGTGGATATGGTGTTGGAGGATTTGACGGAGGAACTGTGCGGCCTGAAGGAAGGTACGGTGTTTTTGCAGATTGAGGATGGGATTGTGAAGACCTATGGTGTCCGCCACCGGCTGGAGAACCGGGTGGAGCCGGGATCGGAAAGGGACGCCCGGGTTGTAGCAGTCCGTCCGCGGCAGGTGGAGCTGCTCCGGGAAATGGCGACAGATGTGGTGAAGCGGAAGACCCAGTGGACGACGGGTATGATGTCCTACCGTTTTGTGATGCGGAAGGGATCCATCCAGGTTTTCGTGGATTATAAGGAGCAAAAATAACAGATTCATAAGAATAAAGAACCATATGTGTTAATTATTTGAACAAGATACAAAATAGTTGATAAAACTACAAAATATAACTATAATAGGACTCAATACTTACATAATCATACAGAAGAATGACATATTTCAACATCATATGAGGAGGTTAGTAATGCAGTCGGAACAGATTTCTCTCGCAAGACAGATGGATTTGGTGATCCGGACGATGCAGGATGAACTGCGTTATTTGGCATCAGGGACGGTTTTTGTACAGATCCGCAATGATGTGGTGGGCAAGTATGGTGTGAAGCATGAGCCCATTGAGATTAGCGGGGATGAGATGCCTGCTCCCGAGATCCTTATGTCGGACAGCCATATCAAGGCATTCCGCCAATTAGCGGTTGGTTCGTTGAATCATAAAAGGAATTGGACGTACGGGGAAATGTACTTTGAGTTTGCGATGCGGCGGAATGTGCTGAACGTAAGCATCCAATTGGAATCCAATTACAATATGGCGAATCTGTTCAATAAGTTTCCTCCTCAATAAGTAAGGGGGGAAATAAGGACGAATAAGGCTAAACAAAGAGGGTCTTATCAAAGGATCATAAACGAAATCATTCTTTTGAACTCATCCATTATCATTATCTTCTATTTCGATTATCCTTTTCTGTACCATCATATTCCAGGGGGCTGCCGCGGCAGTCTCTTTTTTCTTGGTTCTTTATAGCCGGGGGCGATAAGGGACAAACTTTTTCCCGGGCTTGTCATGCTAGTCTGCATAATGGGTCAAGTCTCCTCATAGACATGTACCAATGTTTGAATCAGGTGCAGAGGGGATGATGAAGGATGCGTCGTCGGATATGGGGTTTGAGCGTGGTGCTGCTGGTTGTGGTGCTGGCGCTGGCAGGTTGTTTCGGAGGCAAGAAGGACGCGGGAGCAGTAGTGAAGGATTTGGACAAACAAGTGGAGAAGCTGGAAAGCTACACCAGTACGGGGACGATGACTCTTCATACAGGTACGGAGCCTCAGGAGTATCAGGTGGAGGTGTCGTTCCAGAAGCCGTCGTATTACCGGATTTCACTTTCCAATGACAAGAAGGATATTTCCCAGATTGTGCTGAAGAATGACGATGGTGTGTTTGTCCTAACGCCCCATCTGAACAAAAGCTTCCGGTTCCAAAGCGATTGGCCGAAGAATCAGGGCCAGGTGTACCTGTATGAATCCCTGGTGAATAGCATCGATCAGGATAAGGACCGGCAGTTTACAACGGACGGCGACTCGTATGTATTCGATGTGCTGGCCAACTACTCCAATTCCTCTCTTTCCCGCCAAAAGATCTGGATCAACAAGAAGAGCTTTGCTCCCCAGACAGTGGAAATTTATGATGCCCAGAACAAACCGGTTGTGGTGATGAACTTCAACGACTTTAAGTTTAATGAGAGCTTCGAGAAGGATTATTTCGATATGCAGCGCAATATGACCAGCGCCCGGATTACCCTTCCCACCATGGGGCTGGAAACTCAGAAGGATACGGCTGCAGCCCAATCCGGTACCTCGGCGCAAGGGACAGCCAAGCAAGGCACGGCTCCGCAAGGTGCGGCTGTACAAGGCAAAGCACAACAAGGCACTACACCGGTGCAAGGCAGCGCAGGCGCACAACAGCCTGCCGCCAACGCAGCCGGAACGCCGGCAGTTCCTCAGTCCCAGGGTGTTTCGCTGATCGAACCCTCCTATATTCCTGGCGGAGTGGGCAAACCTCAAGCAAGCGAAACCACCTCGGGTGAAAATGCTGCCATTCTTTTGAAATATACCGGCACCTACAATTATACGCTTCTGGAGTCCAGACCCTCCGACAAATCGGTTTCCTATCAGGATGGGGAGCTGGTGGACCTGGGTTACAGCTTCGGGGTGCTGACCGGCGGGGAAAAGAAAACCCTGCTCTGGATGGCGCAAGGCACGGAATTCAGACTGTCCTCCGGGGATCTCCCCGTGAAGGAAATGGTCCAAATTGCCATCTCCGTTCAAGGCTCTTCCGGCAAATAATCGGCGGAAAGTTCATTGACAGCTCTACGGGGAGCAAGTAACATAAAGCGTATGTCACAAAACGAGACCGTTTGTGTCGCTCCCCTAGCGGGAGCGTGGATTGAAACAAAGAGGGTGATGGGCAGTGGATGCGTTTTACCGTCCTACGTGGGTGGAGATATCGCTGGACGCGCTGCGGCATAATCTGCGCGCTTTCCGGTCTGCACTTCCCGCAGAGATGAGAGTTATGGCTGTGGTCAAGGCGGATGCGTACGGGCACGGTGCCGTACAGATTGCCAAGGAATGTATTGCCGAGGGTGCGTCCTATCTGGCGGTGGCGTTTATGGATGAGGCGCTGGAGCTGCGGCGGGCAGGCATTGAAGCGCCGATTCTGGTATTGGGGTATACTCCGGCGGAGGCAGTGCCTTTGGCCGTTAAATACAGAATTACGATTAATGTATACAGCATGGATGTGCTGGAGGCGCTGGAGAAGCGTGGACCGGAGGAGCCCTCCGTGAAAATCCACATTAAAGTGGATTCGGGCATGGGGCGGCTGGGTCTGAACCGGACGGAGGATGCCATTGCTTTTATTGAGCGGGCCTTGTCTCTGCCGGGAGTTGAGGTGGAGGGGCTGTTCACCCATTACGCCTGCGCGGACGAAGCGGATAAAGCCTACACCAAGGAGCAGTTCAGCAAGTTCGAACGGGTAGCCGGTCATTTCCGGGAAAAAGGAATTACCTTCTCCTATGTGCATGCGGGCAATACGGCAACCGCCATTGATACGCCGGAGATCAGCTATAATATGGTCCGTCTGGGCATCGGCATGTATGGGCTGTACCCCTCCGATGAAGTGGATATGGAGCGGGTGAAGCTGCGTCCGGTGATGTCACTCAAAACAAGAATCGTGATGCTGAAAAGTATGGAGGAAGGGGCGGGGGTCAGCTACGGCGCACTGTACCATGCCTCTGAAGGCGAGGAGATCGCAACCCTTGCCGTGGGTTACGCGGATGGGTTTTCCCGGATGCTGACGGGTAAGGCACATGCTTTGATCCGGGGCAAGCGGGTTCCTGTGGTAGGGCGGGTCTGTATGGACCAATGTATGATCAGCCTGCAGGGTGTAAGCGGGGCGGAAATCGGCGACGAAGTGGTGCTGTTCGGCGAGCAGGATGGTCTGGTTCTGCCGGCGGAGGAGCTGGCGGAGAAGCTGGGCACAGTGAACTATGAGATTGTATGTATGATTTCCCACCGGGTGCCAAGGGTGTACACGGAAGAAGGCGTTGTGAAGAACACGGTGAATCCGCTGCAGCATCAGTTTAGTTAACGCAGGAGCGGCGGGTTTTGTCCCTGAACCGGCATGGAATTTCCATGGAGAAAGTTTCCTGAGGATTTTTGTGCCAAAATGCAAAGGATTTTCCCGGTTGCCGCCGAAATATATAAAGTAAGGATTATATCGGAAACGATAGCTCGACCATATAACATACCTGATATACGCCGGACATATATTAGCGTATGGCGTTTTAGGCAGGATAAGCCTGCGCCAGCGTAGGTATGTTGTATAATTTGCCTTTATTTGTATCATAATGGGGAAGTCAGGGCGGGTAGCTTTTGGAGGTGCGAGGAAGTGTCCAACGTGAATACAAAACGGATCATGATCAGTTTGCCGGATCACCTTTTGCAGGAGGTCGACGGGATTGTGGAACAAGAAAATTCCAATCGAAGCGAGCTGATCCGTCAGGCGATGAAGCTGTACCTGACAGAGCGACGGAAGCGCCAGCTCCGGGATTCCATGCAGCGCGGCTACATGGAGATGGCGAAGATTAACCTGAACATTGCTTCGGAGTCTTTCCATGCGGAAGAGGATGCAGGTACAACGGTGGATCGTTTGGTTAGCGGGGTGTAGCGCTTGATTGTGAAACGAGGCGATGTGTTTTTTGCGGATCTGTCCCCGGTGGTTGGCTCGGAGCAAGGAGGGGTCAGGCCGGTGCTGGTCATTCAGAACGACATTGGCAACCGGTTCAGCCCGACAGTGATCATAGCGGCGATTACCGCCCAGATTCAAAAAGCGAAACTGCCCACACATGTGGAGATTGATGCGGAAACCCATGGCTTCGACAGAGACTCGGTCATTTTGCTGGAGCAGATACGCACCATCGACAAGCAGCGCCTGACAGACAAGATCACGCATCTGGATGAGGACACCATGCGCAAGGTAGACGATGCCCTGCAGATCAGTTTGGGCCTTATTGACTTTTAGCGGCGCAAAAGCGAGGGGGAGCCCTCGTTTTTTTGTGCACATTTTGGATGGAAAAGCTTGGAGCGAAAATTGGGTAGGAATTTGGTTTGGTTAGGGGGCTCCCCCAAAAGTAATCGGAATAAGCTTCGGAGGGCAGCGTCACTTTTGGGGGAATAAGTTGGAGAGGTGGAAGGGACAGATGGCGAAGGAGACCAAGGAGAAGGCTGGCAATACCGGGTTGGAGCAGGAGGAGGGTGTGTCCGCAGCGGAGCTCACTCCCCAGGAGAAGGCCAAGGTGGAGGAGCGGATTCTCCGTCAGATTGCGGCGGAGCTGAAGCTGCCGGCCCACAAGGTAAAAACCACGGTGAGCCTGCTGGATGAAGGGAATACCATTCCGTTTATTGCCCGGTACCGGAAGGAAATGACCGGAGAGCTGGATGAGAATCAGCTGCGGGACATTGAGGAGCGCCTGCAATATATCCGCGGCCTGGAGGAGCGCAAGCGCGAGGTGCTGCGGCTGATCGCCGAGCAGGGCAAGCTGACGGACGAGCTGCGTGCCGCGGTGGAGGCCTCCGCCAAGCTGCAGGAGGTGGAGGATCTCTACCGCCCCTACCGGCAGAAGCGGAAAACCCGCGCCAGCGTCGCCCGTGAGAAGGGGCTGGAGCCGCTGGCAGCCTGGTTATGGTCCCAGCCCCGTACCGGGGCGGCTATGGTGGAGGCGGCCCGGTATGTGGACGCGTCCAAGGGGGTGGAATCTGCGGAGGCGGCTCTGGCCGGCGCCATGGATATTCTGGCGGAGACCATTGCCGACGACGCCAAGCTGCGGGCCTGGCTGCGCCGGTTCACCCACGACAACGGCATCATTGCTACGGAGGCCAAGGACAAAACCGCGGAATCCGTATATGAAATGTACTATGAATATTCCGAGCCGGTGCGCCGCCTGCCGCCTCACCGGATTTTAGCCATTAACCGCGGCGAGCGGGAGGATGTGCTCAAGGTTAAGCTGGAGGTGGCTTCTGAGAAAATCCACGACTATATGGCCCGCCAATTCCTGAAGCGGGAGTCCGCTGTCCGTGAGGTGCTGCTGGCGGTAATTGAGGATGCTTACAAGCGTCTTTTGGCTCCCTCCATTGAGCGGGAGGTACGGGGTGAGCTGACAGAGAAGGCGGAGGAGCAGGCCATTAAGATTTTCGGCGGCAATCTGCGCAGCCTTCTGCTGCAGCCCCCGGTGAAGGGCAAGCGGGTGCTGGGTGTGGACCCGGCCTACCGCACCGGCTGCAAGCTGGCTGCAGTGGATGATACCGGCAAGCTGCTGGAGATTGCCGTGACGTACCCGACTCCGCCCAACAACAAGGTGGCGGAGGCCAAGGCCGTGTTCCGGCGGCTCATCACCGAGCACCGGCTGGAGCTTATTGTCATCGGCAACGGCACCGCCTCCCGGGAGACGGAGCAGTTCGTCAGCTCCCTGATCGGTGAGCTGAAGCAGCCGTCGCTGGCGTACTGCATCGTCAGCGAAGCGGGCGCTAGCGTGTACTCTGCTTCCAAGCTGGCCCAGGAGGAGTTCCCGGAGCTGGATGTGGCGGAGCGCAGCGCCATCTCCATTGCCCGGCGGATGCAGGACCCGCTGGCGGAGCTGGTGAAGATTGAGCCGAAGGCCATCGGTGTGGGGCAATACCAGCATGACGTGCAGCAGAAGCGGCTTAGCGAAAGCCTGAACGGTGTGGTGGAATCGGCGGTGAACCATGTAGGCGTCGATCTGAACACCGCCTCGCCGTCTCTGCTGCAGTATGTAGCGGGAGTTAACGGGACGACGGCCAAGAATATCGTGAAGTATCGGGAAGAAAACGGCAAGTTCGGCAGCCGCAAGGAGCTGCAAAAGGTGCCGCGCCTCGGGGCCAAAACCTTCGAGCAATGCGTAGGCTTCATGCGGGTCAGCGGCGGGGAGCTGCCTTTGGACAATACGCCCATCCATCCTGAATCCTATACTGTTGTCGACCGTCTGTTCCGCGAGCTCTCCATTCCCCTCAACCGCATCGGCACGGAGGAGCTGAAGGGTGCGCTGCAGGCAGTAGACCCGGGCGCCATGGCGGACAAGCTTCAAGTAGGTGTACCTACGCTGAAGGATATTCTCGACAGCCTCCAGCGTCCGGGCCGTGATCCCCGTGAGGAGCTGCCGCCGCCCGTGCTGCGGACGGATGTGCTGAAAATTGAGGATCTGTCTCCGGGCATGGAGCTTCAGGGAACCGTCCGCAATGTGATTGATTTCGGCGCTTTTGTGGACATCGGAATTAAGAATGACGGTCTGGTCCATATCAGCCAGCTGAGCGACAGCTATGTGAAGCATCCGATGGATGTAGTATCCGTAGGGGATGTGGTCACGGTTTGGGTGCTTGGTGTGGATTTGAAGAAGGGCAAGGTCAGTCTGACCATGAAGCAGCCCTGAGAGGGGGAGCGCCGGGTTGCCGGTCCGCGTGAGCGCCCGGCACATATCCTTCCGTTGAGGGTGGAGGAGTGAGAGGGATGTCGTACTTTTTCATTTACTTGTTATCGTTAGCGCTTGGCATCTGGGCCGTTACCCTCGGTAAAAAACAAATCAAGGTCTGGATCGTACCGGTTTTGGGATGGATCGTGCTGGCCATAGATATTTTGGTGCCCGTGATCAGCTTTGCGGCAGGGTTCGTCGATGGGATAAAAGCGGCGGGATAAGCATCCCTTCTTATTCTCCAACACACTGGAATTAGGCAGGGCAGCCTGTCATGCAGCTTCGGCACAACAAAACCCGTCAGGTGCTCCTGGCGGGTTTTGCTTTGACAAATACATTTTGCCTTCACAAATACATATAAATGGGATGCGGTCAAAGTAAGAATCCTCACCGGCTATCGCCCGACTTGTTCCGGTAAAAAAACCAGCAGTCGTTCAGCATCTGGATCTGTCTGCGGTTTTTGCTCTGGAAAGCGCGCATCAATTGATTGCTAAGCCATTGCGGCATGCCGCCAGCCCCTTTCAGTCTATGGCATGATGTACTTTACCATATGGGGCAAACGCCTGCGGTGTGCCTGTACTTACGCGTTCTCCTCGTACCATTGCTCCAGCTGAGCCTGCAGCGCCCGGATTTCGGTCAGAAGGGATACCAGCGGATAGGTGGTTTCCTGGATGGAGGCGAAGGCCTGCTCCAGCTGGTTGATATACTCCAGCCCGTTCAGGAGAGGATATTCCGGCTCCACCAGCTCCAAATTGTCGCATTCGGCAATGAGGCGGGGCAGCTCCGGCAGGTTGTTGGCGGTAAGCTTGACGATTTCCTTGTGCAGCCGGCGGTTTAAGGCGGTCAGCTGGTACATGTGGCTCTCGGGCATTTGTACAAACTCCAGGCGTTCCCCAAGCTTGAGGACACCATAGGACTGTTTCTCCATTTCCATCATTTTCCCTCGCTTCTATTCGCAGCATAATATGGTTCAAGGAATAAACCGCTGCCATGTTTTCATACTTGACAGTGTATATCCTGCTGGTCTTAAATTCAAGAAGGAGAATGTAACCCGGTAAGGGGGAGGGGTGCCTGATGACAAACGAAGAGCTGCAAGAATGGGTAGAGCAGGTCTCCCTTGCGTTTTTTCGGATTCCCTTCCGGCACAAGGCGACCTTTAATTCCAGGCTGCGGACCACAGGGGGGCGGTATTTTACCAAATCCCATCATATTGAGATCAGCCGCAAACATCTGGAGTGCTACGGCACGGAGGAAATGGAGAAGATCATCAAACACGAGCTGTGCCACTACCATCTCCACCTGGCCAAAGGCGGCTACCGGCACCGGGATGCCGACTTTAAGAAGCTGCTGGCGATGGTGGGGGGCGCCCGTTACTGCAAACCACTGCCCGGAGACAAAAAGGTGCAGCCTCACCGTTACCGGCTTGTTTGCGTCAATTGCCGGATGGAGTATTTGCGCAAGCGGCGTGTGGACCCGCGCAGGTATGCCTGCGGCAGATGCAGAGGTAAGCTGGAGATGACAGTTTTGGCGGAGGTGGCGGCTAAGTCCTGCGCGCCGTGTTAACCGGGCCGGTTATGCAGGATGCAAGAGGGCTGGTGGGAGCCCCCTTTTTCATCCGCTTGACTTCTGCCCGGAGTTCACGCTAAAATTGAAAGTGTTCAACAATTAAGGAGAGATACCCAAGTGGCTATAAGGGGACCCTCTGCTAAGGGGTTAGACTGCGTTAGCGGTGCGAGGGTTCGAATCCCTCTCTCTCCGTATGGTACCAAGAAACCGGTTGCTTCGTGCAGCCGGTTTCTTTTTTTGGTTTTTCGGAGGCAGCGGCGTTCTTCAGCGGGGCGGCGGGGAGGGTAAGGCACGAGCGAAGGTAATTGGGCAGCGGAGAGGGCTGAGGCACGAGCGAAGGTAATCAGGGGGAGGATGACGGATGGCGGACGCGGGAGCTGTAACGGAACTCACGGACTCTTAGCCAGCGAAAATGGGCAATTTACAATTTTAAGGGAACTGAGAAGCTCTTAGATGGGAAAAAGGACCCCATGGAGGCTGCAAACAGAGTCTAAGCGCTTCTGAATTCCGTTACAGTCCCCCGAGCTCCCAAATCGGCGTCTAAACGCTTCTGAGTTCCGTTAGAGTCATTCGAGGCCTCAAAAAGGTGTCTAAGCGCCCTAAGCGTCGCATAGCTCCGTTATAGTTACCCAGCCCAGTCGCGCCGGCCCGAACGATAGAAACCGCACAACTCCGTGATGCGCAGCCGCCCGATTGCAAGTTTCGCCTTTACATCCACTTCCGTCGTTTGAAATACCAATACAGCCCCACGGATACCGCCACCATCAGCACCCACACATACAGATAGCCAAAGGACCAGCCCAGCTCCGGAATTAAGCGGAAGTTCATGCCGTACAATCCAACGATGAAGGTTAACGGCAGGAAGAAGCAGCTGATCACCGTCAGCGTCTTCATGATTTCATTCATCCGGTCCGACTTCATCGCCATCTGCAGCTCCAGAAGCCCCGATAGCGATTCCCGGAACAGATCGATGGAATCCACCACCCGGGAGATATGATCGTACACGTCAAAAAAATAGACGTCCCTGTCCTGGCTGATATACGGCAGCTCCTGGTGGGTCAAGGCGGCGATAATCGTTTTTTCGTCCACGAACACCTTGCGCAGCTGGTGCAGCCGCCGTTTATGCCGGAAAATGTCATGGGTCACCTGCACGAAGGGATTCCGGTACACCTGGCGCTCCAGCTGCTCCACCTGATCCTCGTAATGGTTCACCGCTTCGCTGTACTCATCCACGCAGCGGTCCACAATCCGGTACAGCACCTCGCTGGAGTGGTCCATCATCCCTTCCTTTTGCACAAGCTCCGTCTCCAGCTCATCCAGAAACGGGATATGGGACTGGGAGATGGTCACCACGTAATTCTTGCCTACCACAATCCCGGTTTCCTGCAGCTTGAGAGTGGAGCGCTCCACCGCAAACAGCGTCAGAAACATATTCTGCTTGTAGCGGTCCAGCTTGGGCCGCTGATTCAGCTTGATGGCATCCTCCACCAGCAGAGGATGGCAGCCATACAGCCCCTCCAGCACCTGAGTAACCTTCTCCGGCTCCGACTGCTTTAAGCGGACCCAAACCACCTCATGCTCAAGAGGGACACGGATTTCCTGCTCCTGTGCCGTTTTGCCGGTGCGGCTGTCATATACCAGCATGTCCTTATCATCTCCTGTACAGGCTCATTGCTCCATCCAGCATAGCATAATTCGCCAGGGTTTGCGGATAAATACGGCAGTGGAGGAAACGATAAGCTTTGAAGAGGTGAGAAGCGGATGCGTTATTTCACATTCAAGGGGCGAAAGCGCAAGGCTTCCGGAGCCCAAGAGTCTCCTCCTGGAGAGGCGCCCCCAAAAGCGCCCCATTCAACAGCCCGGCAGACGCCAAAACCAGCATCGAAATCGGCATCGAAATTGCCGTCGAAATCGCCGTCCAAGTCAGGGACGAAGCCAAAGCAGACACAGATCGGCAAGTGGGAAGCCGCCATCGCGGCAATGAAGAGCATGTTTCGGGACTGCTCCGACGTGGTATATCACGAAATCGTATTTTCCCATGGCGTAAAAGGCTGTGTGATCTTCATTGACGGGGTTGTGAAGACGGAGGAAATCGGCAACCACGCCCTGCTGCCGCTATTGGGCCTGGAGGACGTGCCGACGCAGCCGGCCGAGCTGGAACGGCAAACCCTAATGGTTCCCCAGACCTCCCGGTGCGCCACCTATGAGGAAGCGGCGGAAGCTGTGCTCTCCGGGAATGCGGTGCTGTTCGTCCAGAACCGGGAGGAGGCCATCATTCTCCATATCCGCGGCGGAAACAGACGGGGGGTGGAGGAGCCTCAGACAGAGTCCGTTATCCGCGGCCCGCGGGAGGGGTTTGTGGAGAATCTGCGGACCAATACCGCCTTACTCCGGTTCAAGATCAAGTCCGCCAAGCTGAAAATGAAAACCATGGTGATCGGCGAACAAACCAAAACCACTGTGGTGCTGAGCTACATGGAGGGAATCATTGATCCGAAGCTGGTGGAGGAAGCCATGAAACGCCTGTCGGCGATCCGCATCGACGGCATTCTGGAGTCCGGCTATATCGAGGAAATGATTGAGGACCAGCCGCTATCGCCGTTTCCCCAGCTGCAATACACGGAACGTCCGGATGCCGCTGCGGCGGCACTCTTGGAGGGCAGGTTCGCCATTTTTGTGGACGGGACACCCTTTGTGCTCATCGGACCCGTAACCTTCTGGCAGTTCATGCAGGCCAGCGAGGATTATTACGAGCGATATATTATCGGCAACCTGATCCGGTGGCTGCGGATATTTTTCAGCGCCGTAGCGCTGTATTTGCCTGCACTCTACGTGGCGGTAACCACCTTCCATCAGGACATGCTGCCTACCAACCTGCTTTTGTCCATTGCCGCCGCACGGGAAACCATTCCGTTCCCGGCTATCGTGGAGGCCTTGATTATGGAGGTGGCCTTCGAGGCTCTCCGGGAGGCTGGCATTCGGTTGCCCCGCACCGTCGGGCAGGCGGTCAGTATTCTCGGAGCCTTGGTTATCGGGCAGGCCGCCGTACAAGCGGGGATCGTCTCCGCCCCGATGGTCATCGTGGTGTCGTTGACAGGGATTGCATCCTTCACCATCCCCCGGTTTAACATGGCCATCTCCGTGCGGATGCTGCGGTTTCCGCTGATGATCCTGGCAGGGGTCTTCGGATTATTCGGCATCATCATCGGCACAGTGCTGATTGCCGTTCATATGTGCTCGCTGCGCTCCTTCGGCATCCCGTATTTAAGCGGGATTGCTCCTTATGACGCCAAGGAGCAGAAGGACATTCTGGTCCGCGTGCCCTGGTGGAAAATGTCCACCCGCCCGGGTACCTTTTCCCCGGTGAACCGCCGGAGACTGGGCCAAGCAGGTCCATCCGCAAAAAAGAGAGGAGGCGGTGCACCGTGAATCGGTCCTTCAAGAAGGCGGCAGTTTGCGGGCTCCTCTGCCTGTGTCTGACCGGCTGCTGGGACAGGCGGGAGGTGAATGATGTGGCCATCGTATCCGCCATGGCGGTGGACAAGGCCGGGGACAACAAGATCCGGCTGGCCATTCAATTTCCCTTGGCCGGACAGCTTGGGGGTCCCGGCGGGGGTGGAGGCGGCACCTCGGGGGGCAAATCCTGGTATGTGGATTCGGCTGTTGGCATGTCCCTGAAGGAAGCCAGCGACCGCCTTCAGAAATCCCTGTCCCGCCAGCAGTATTACGCCCACCGCCGGGTCATTATCCTGGGAGAGGCATTAGCCCGTGAAGGGATTTCCCCTCACCTGGACATAGCCTTCCGCTCTGCACAGAACCGCCTGACAGCTCTTGTGGTGCTGGCCAAGGGCAATGCAGTGGATGTATTGAACTCCGATGCCTCTCTGGAGCAGCAGCCGGGGGAGATGGTCCGGGAATTAACCGTCAACTCCATGAAGAATCCCCGAACCGTCAAGCATATGGTAGAGGCGCTGGTGAACGACGGAGTAGATGTCTCAACGCCGTATTACATTTCGGACAAAACGGCTATCGGGGACAAGGGCGAAACCAAGCAGCGGATCACCCTGGAGGGAATGGCGGTTTTCCGTGACGACAAGCTGGCCGGATTCCTGAAGGGAGAGCAAGCCCAAGGACTGCTGTGGGCCATGAATCAGGTTAGAAGACCGGGGATATCGGTATCCCCCCCGGATTCGAACCAACTCATATCCATCCAGTTTACAGAGACCTCGGCCAAGCTGAAGCCGGAGGTCGAGGGGGAGAAGATCCGTATGAAGGTGATTCTCCGGGCCATCGGACATGTGTATGAGAACCAGACCGACTATCATGCCCAGGGTGATAGCCTGGAGCAGCTCACCCAGATCGTCAGTGACAAGCTGAAGAGCAATGTGGAAAAAAGCATCAGGATTACCCAAGAGTACCGCTCCGATCCCTGCGGGTTTGGGGATGCCGTTTTTCAGAAGAGCCCGTCCGTTTGGAAAAAGATCAAGGATAACTGGCGGGAGGTTTACAGCGGCATGGAGGTTCAGGTGGAGCCCCATGTGAACCTGGAGCATGCAGGCACGATTCTGGAGCCGGCCGCCCGGAATAAGGAGGGGACGAACTAGTGGGTTCACTTGTGCAAACCCTCGTCATGATCAGCATTGTGTACCTGCTGGAGCGCAAGAAATTAAAGCAAACCAACGCCTTGACCCGCTGGGCGGCCATAGCCCTGCTTCTGATCAGCGGGCTGGTCTGGCAGGCGCTGCTGCAGAATATTAACATCTCCCGGCCATATAACTGGCTGGAGGCTGTTCTGGGCAATTGGGCGCCTATACCCTGAGCAAGCGAGAAAGGAGAATGTGAATGGAGGTCATTTCCAACAGACAGGCCAAGCTGCTGGGGATCATGCTGGCAATGGACGGGATGCTGGTCAGCCTGCCCAACAAGGTATTCCAGCTGGCGGAGCGAGATGCCTGGATGTCTTATCTGATCGCCTTCCCGGTGGTCCTCCTTCTTTTGTGGATGCTGACCAGCATCACGGCCCGGTTCCCCGGCAAGAATTTGTTCCAGATTCTGGTTTACCGCCGTCCGGTAATCGGGCGGATTCTGGCGCTGCCGGTGCTGCTGTTTATTTTTCTGGTGATTCTCCGGGATGTCCGGACGCTGTCTGAATTTGTGAACATTGAGCTGCTGGCGTATACACCGGTGCCGGTCATCAGCGGACTCATCGTGCTGTCCATCGTGGTGACGGTGAACGGCCGTTTCGAGGTTGTAGCCCGGATGATTGAGATATGGCTGCCTCTGACGCTGATCTTTGTTGTGCTGATACCGGTCCTGCTGTATCCCGAATTTGAGCTGCGCCACACGCTGCCTATGCTGGAAAAAGGCTTCGGTCCTGCCCTTCAGGGCAGCTGGTATACCATTGCCGCCATGGGACAAATTGTGCTGCTGCCTTTCCTGCTGCCCTCCGAGCATTTCGGAATCCGGGAGGGGCTGCACAGTATGGTCATCACATCACTGATAATGCAGTGGCTGAACCTCTGTACACTTTTGTCAATGGGCAGCTTCATTGCGTCCAAGCTGCAGTACCCGTTCCACGAGATGGTGCGGCTGATCCGGGTAACCGATTTCCTGGACAGGTTTGAGCTGCCGCTGGACATGATTTATATCCCCCTGATGATTACCAAAATGGCTTTTTTCCTGTATGCCTTCATGTTTGGAATGGAGCGGGTTGTGCCTGCGCTGCATATGGACAAGCTGCTGCTGTCCTTCGGCGCGTGCTGCTTCACCTTTTCCTTCTGGTTTTTCCGCAATGCCTTTCAACTGTTCAACTTTACCCGGACCTTGTCCGTATTGGCCATGGTGCTGGAGATTGCCTTAACCGGGCTGCTGTTTGTCCTGCTCCGGCCCAAGCAGAGCCCGTCCAACAGTGCTGCTCCCGCCAAACCCGGATAAATTTTCCCGGCAGGTATAGACTCTCGCATTCCTGTCCATCCTGTTACTAGATTGATAGAACGGATGAACGGGAGGCGGAAGGAATGGGAAGCATACAGGTGCTTTGCAAAATGGCGTTGGCCGGGTTGGCCGCATTGGGACTCTGGGGCGCCAGCCTTCTGCCCGCAATGGCCGGAAATAGCGGAAACCAACAGGCATTCTCTATTGAGCCGGTTATCGCCTTCGCCTCCATGAGCATGGCCGGGGATTATACAGTATCCATCCAATGGTATGGACATATGGATGAAGCCCAGAGCGCCGGCTTGAAGGAGCAGCTCCAGCCCGGCTTCCTGTTGGTGGAATCCGCAGCGGGTGTGGTCAGCCTCTCATCCGCCGGGGAAGGAAGCCGACTCCGGGGCAGCTGGAGCAGACTGTCCGGCAGCCACGCGGGAGAAGTCTTTCTCCGCCTGGAAGCGGACGAAACAGACGCCCGTGCGCTTGCAGAAGCAGGCAGCCGGGTCGACGGATGGCTCCGGGCAGCCGGTGCTGCGGGAGACTGGTCTGTGAAGGCGGCAGGGGTATGGAACGGCCATGCTGCCCTACAGCCGGAGGATGGAGTGAGCGGGCTGGCCCGGACGCTGCTGGCGGCGGAGAAGCTGGAAACTTACAAGGATCAGGGGATCGTCAATACGCTGTACAAGACGGAGCTCATCGGCTTCAAGGCGGAGGGAACGGAGGCTGGTTTTCAGACTGCGCTTCACCGCAATTCCGAAACGGGAGGCTGGAATCTGGCTGTGGGAGCCCCTATGCTGACAGGTGAATTTTAGGGGAAGTGGTTTAGCGCACCGGAAGTCGGGAGACTCTGTATGATGGGTGGACCAACAAGGAAGCGGGAGGATACGCAATGAGCAAACAGACGGGAGTATGGGCTGCAGCAGCGCTGCTGTTATTCGCGGCCGTTTCCTGCACGAACCACGTGAAGACCAGAGAGGCCAGCGTGGACGTAGGCGCCAAAAGGGTCGTGGAGCTCATTGGCACAAGCGGTGCCAGGGTGGGACAAGCAGAGCTCACAGAGATGTCCAGGGGCGTCCACATCAAGGTGGAGGCCTTCAATCTTGCTCCCGGCAAACACGGATTTCATATCCATGAATCCGGCAAATGTGAACCACCGGGCTTTGAAAGCGCCGGCGGCCATTTTAACCCCATGAACAAGCACCACGGGTTTGATAACCCCAATGGCCCCCATGTCGGAGATCTGCCCAATTTATTCGTGGGTACGGACGGTACGGTAACGGCCGAGATGGTCGCCAAGTATGTGACGCTGACGGAGGGGCACCCTAATTCCCTGATCCGGCCGGGCGGAACCTCCCTGGTGATTCATGCGAATGCCGATGATTACAAGACGGACCCGTCAGGCAATTCCGGCGGGCGGATCGCTTGCGGACGGATCCAATAATACATGGGCAAAAAGCAGTAACCGGTGCAGAACGCTGCAGCCGGTTTTTTGCTATGGACAAAAAGTTTATTCCAAAATGGAATAAAGCCAGGTATAATGAGAGTAACAGCTTGGTTTGTTCCATCCAGGAGGAGAAGCATAATGAAATTATTCCCGGTTATGAATTGGCCGTTATTGGGCCGTTTGTTTTGGTCATTTTTTAAGATGGGACCGGTGACCTTCGGGGGCGGCTACGCCATGATCCCGGTATTCCATCAGGAGGTTGTGGAGAAAAGAGAGTGGCTGGAGGAGGAAGAGGTGACGGATCTGTTCGCCATCGCCCAATCCACCCCTGGTGCAGTGGGGGTGAATGCCTCCACCTTTGTGGGTTACCGGATTGCCGGTTTGCCCGGCGCCATTGCTGCCTTGTTTGGAGTGCTTTTACCCACCTTTCTGATTGTGCTGGTGCTCTCCATGTCCTTTTTGGCTGTCCGGGACCAGCCCAAAATCAAAGCCGCCTTCCTGGGTATCCGCCCCGCGGTAGTGGCGCTGATCGTGTATGCGGGCATCCGGGTGGGCCGCACGGCGATCCGGGATGCCGCCACTCTGGTAACGGCAGCAGGGGTCCTGCTGTTACTTATCGTCACCGGCATTAATCCCGTCTTCGCCCTGTTATTGGGCATGGCCTTTGGGCTGGCAGTGGTGCCTCTGCGCCTGCGCTGGACCGGAATTGATGTGCTTGCGGTGAAACCCGGGAAGAAGGACGGTTATGCGGAGGACTATTTCTTCGGAGACGGTATTTAAATAGGCATCAGGAGGACAGCATCATGGAGCTATGGGCATTATTTCAAACCTTCTTTATTATCGGTCTGCTTTCCTTCGGCGGCGGCTATGCGATGATTCCCGTTATCGCCCATCAGGTGGAAGCACATAAATGGATGACAAATTCCGATTTTACGGATATCATTGCGGTAGCGGGCATGTCCCCGGGTCCTATCGGCACCAACAGTGCCATTTTTGTGGGGTACCGGGTGGAAGGGCTGGCAGGAGCGGTTGCTGCTGCAGCTGGAATGACGCTCCCTTCGTTTCTGATCATTATTGCAGTGGCGGCGTTTTTTGCCAAAATGAACGAAAGCCGTTATGTCCAGGCGGCCTTTTACGGGCTGCGGGCGGCGGTGACGGGGCTGATTCTTTACGGTGCGGTGCGGTTTGCCGATTCCAACGGAATGATCGGATCCGTCTTCGATATGCAAATGGCTGTGGCTTTGGTGATTTTTGCCGGGTCGCTGATTGCGCTGCTTTATTATAAGATCCACCCGCTCCGGCTCATTATCGTGGCGGGACTGGTGGGAATGGCAGTATACGGATAGCTGTTTTTTATGAAAATGCTCTGTACGATGCAGGATAAAGGAGTCGTGTTTGATGCAGGCAGTGGAGCAACGGATTGCGGTGCGCAAATCCAAGGATGTGTACAGTCTGGTCCGGCAGCAGGACACGGTGGCCAAGCAGGAGCTTTTGGAGCAAAGCGGCTTGGCCCCCAGCACCTTAAACCGGATTCTGGAGGAGCTGACGGAGAAGAGGCTGCTGCAGGAGGTGGGCTTCGGTGAATCGACAGGCGGAAGAAGGCCGATTCTTTATTGCGTTAATCCCCAGTATGCGTATGCGTTTGGTCTAGAAATATCCCGGACCCGCTCCATGCTGGTTCTGACGGATCTCCGGCAGAATATTGTAGGCTCCACCGTATGGAGGATGTCCGAAGCCGTGACACCGGATATGCTGCTGCATGAGGTTGCGGCATCCGCGCAATATATGCTGGAGGTGCGGGGCATCCCCCAAAGCCAGGTGCTGGGATTAGGTGTCGGCGCCGTTGGCCCGCTTGATCCGGCGAAGGGGCTTATTCTGGACCCCCTCTACTTCAAAGCGCCGGGCTGGCGGGATGTGCCGGTGAAGGAGCGGCTGGAGCAGGCGTTGGGGGTTCCGGTTTATCTGGACAACGGGGCCAATGCAGCCTTGACCGGGGAATATTGGGCCGCCTCCTTCAAAAAAAGGCATCTGCTTTATGTCCACGTGGGGGCTGGAATCCGGACCTCCATGATGACCGGAGGGGCCATCGTGTATGGTGCGGTCGATATGGAGGGTGCGGCAGGGCAGATGATTATCCAGGCCGAGGGAATTCCCCACCGGGAAGAAGAGGGCAACAGGGGAGCGCTGGAGTCTTATGTGTCCATCCACGCTCTTGAACGGGAGTGGAATGCCCTGGGGCGGACCGGCGGCTTCGTTGAGCTGGCTTCGGCGCTGGAAGCGGAGGACGAGGCGGCTGTTGGTTTGCTTCGTCAGGCCGGCGTCCGTATGGGCATCGGACTGGCCAATCTGCTGAATATCCTCCACCCGGAGAAGGTGATCCTGGGCGGACCTGTTGCCAATCTGCATCCCGCTTTTTTTGAGACGGCGGTGGAAAGTGCCCTTCAGGGAGTCTATTACCGGCACAGCTATCAAGCGGAATTCAGCCGCGGCGAATTGGGAGAAGCAGCGATTGCTGTAGGGGCCGCTGTTCTGGTGATGAACCGGTTAACGGTTTGATGAAATCGCGGCGGCTTTGACGGAGCCCCCTGTCCTTCACACAATGCTGTATGTGCGCATACGATGGATGGAGGGCGGAAGAAAGCTTCTGTTCTTCCCGTTAAGGGCAGTGCGGAAGCCTTTTTTCGTCTGCGGGACCAGCGGCCACAAGGAAGGTTGCTGGGGGCGGAAAGGGGCTGTAGGTTATATGGCAATCACCACGAATGAGCTGATCACCCGGGTAGCGGCGGTATCCAAGGAGCTGTATGCAGCCGGCTCGCCGATTTTCCCTTCAGTCCGGCTGGCCCAGGCACTGCTGGAAACCGGAGGGCGTGTCCTGACCTGGAACAATCTGTTCGGCATCAAGGTGGGCTCCGGAGTGCCCAACGCTTACTGGGACGGCCGATTTGTGAATCGGACAACCCGTGAGGTATTAAACGGCCAGGTGTACGAAAATGTATCAGCCGAGTGGCGTTATTACGATACCCTGGAGGACAGCATCCGGGATCATGAGCTGTTCCTGCAGGCGCCGCGGTACGCTTCCGTTCGGGCGGCGCGCACCCCCCTCGAACAATCCCAGGCTCTGTACGCCTCCGGCTATGCCACCGACGCTCCTGCAGAGGTGGACGGGGATCCGGCCTATTGGGAGAAATTATGGGGCATTATTCAGACCCGGGGTTTCACCAGCTTCGATACGGCGGCAGCCATGCTGCGCAATGAGCTGATGGAGCGGTTCGGCGCATTGGAGCTTGATCTGGGAAAGCTCAAGCTCCGGACGGAGCAGCTGGAGACCACTGGCCGTCTGCCCATGGTGCCGGATTGGGCAAGGGTAGCCGTGAATACCGCCGTCGCCCAGGGGGTTATCGATACCCCGGAGGGAGGCTCCATGGACTTCTACCGGCTGCTCACCGTGCTGCACCGCCGTCAGCTTTGATCCGGCTCTTGGAGTGCGGCGTCTCCGGTCCCGAAGCAAGGTTTGGTCCGGAGGCTCCCCATTCCAGTAAATCCTATGCCCGTCTTGTTTTCGGGGAATCGCAAACTATGTTACAATAGGTCAAATCCCCTATGGAAAGGCGGAATTGTTGACCATGCTGAAGATTGGCTCGCATGTTTCCTTTTCGGACAAAGGGTTGCTGAACGCAGCCAAAGAGGCGGTCTCTTACGGCTCCAATACCTTCATGATTTATACCGGAGCTCCCCATAACACCCGGCGTAAGCCCATCGAGAACCAATACCTCAACGAAGGCCGCGAGGTGATGGACAAGCACGGAATGGACGAGATTGTGGTCCATGCCCCTTATATTGTCAATCTCGGCTCCTTTAAGGAGGATACCTACGAGCTGGCGGTGCGTTTCCTGCAGGAGGAGATGCGGCGGACGGATTATCTGGGTGTGAAGAATATTGTGCTCCACCCCGGCGCTTACACGGAGATGGATGCTGCATACGGCTTGACCCGGATCGCCCAGGGTTTGAACGAGGTATTAAAAGGAACGGCCGACACCGGCGTGAGCATCGCTCTGGAGACCATGGCCGGCAAAGGCACGGAGATGGGCAGGACCTTCGAGGAGCTGGCGCTTCTGATCGATAATGTGGAGAATAACGACAGGCTGACCATCTGTATGGATACCTGCCATATCCACGATGCCGGTTATGATATTGTCCACGAATTCGACCATGTCCTGGAGCAGTTCGACAAAACCGTCGGATTGGACAGGCTGGCCGTGATCCATTTGAACGACAGCAAAAATCCCCGTGGAGCGGCCAAGGACCGCCATGCTCCCATCGGAGCGGGCCATATTGGCTTCAAGGCTATGCAGGCGATTGTCCACCATGAGAAATTGGGGCATCTGCCTTTTATCCTGGAGACCCCCTGGATCGGCAAAACCGACGGCAAGGAACGCCCCATGTACGAGGTGGAAATTGCCCTTCTGCGCGGGAATGTAATGGACCGCTTCGGAGCGGAGTTTGTTGAAGATGTGGAGCGGATCGCCCATTTCTTCGGCCAGGAGGGTGTCCATCACCGGGACTATATCCTGTCGGTCTGGCATGAGCTGAAGAATGACCCCAAGGCCAAAAAAGCCGATAAGCGGGAGCCTATGGAACGGTTGTATGACCGCATGGAGGATGCCGCCCTGTTTCCGGAGCTGACGGAGGAACAGATCAACCAACGGCTCACCGCCTGGCTCTCCGGCGCAGATTTGCACGGTATGGCGAAGGAATAAGGCAAGGGAAGCGAAGAAAACAGGCATGAACGAGCAAGGTTAACGGGAAACGAGGAGGCTCACAAGCGTCATGAATCGATTGGCTTCAACCACGGGCAATAAGGAAGTGAAGAAGGACCGGGCCTGTATGCTCATATCCTGTCCGGATCAGCCGGGGATCGTTGCAGCGGTATCCCGGTTCCTGCATGAGCACGGGGCGAACATCGTCCAATCCGACCAATATACCATGGACCCGGACGGAGGCATGTTTTTTATCCGGATCGAATTCGATCTGCTGGAGCTGGACAGAAGGCTGGATACTCTCATTATGGACTTCTCCGAGGTAGTGGCCAACAAGTTCAACATGAACTGGCGGATTACCCCGGAGAACCGAAAAAAACGGCTGGCGATCTTTGTGTCCAAGGAGGATCACTGCCTTCTTGAGCTGCTGTGGCAATGGCAGGCCGGAGATTTGAACGCGGACATTGCGCTGGTGGTGAGCAACCATCCGGATATGCGCGAGCTGGTGGAGTCCATGGGCATTCCGTATCATGTGGTGCCTGTGACAGCGGAAACCAAGCAGCAGGCGGAGGCGGAGCAGATGCGGCTGGTGGCGGAGGCTGAGGCGGACTGTGTCGTGCTGGCGCGCTACATGCAGATTATTTCGCCTGCCTTCATCAAGCATTACAAGGGCAGGATCATCAACATCCACCATTCCTTCCTGCCTGCATTTGTCGGCGGCAAGCCGTATGCCCAGGCGTATAACCGGGGTGTGAAAATTATCGGGGCCACCGCCCACTACGTCACTGAGGAGCTGGACGGCGGGCCAATTATCGAGCAGGATGTGCAGCGGGTCAGCCATCGGGACGACGTGAATGACCTGAAGCGCATCGGACGCCACATCGAGCGGATCGTGTTGGCCCGGGCCGTTTCCTGGCATGTGGAGGACCGGATTCTGGTGCACGAGAACAAGACCGTGGTGTTTTAAATAAGCAACCAGCCGCGGCAATGCGGCAGCGGGCGCGAAGGCGGAGAGGGCGGAAACGCTCCTCCGCCTCTTTTGGCGCGGGAAAGTATAACAAGGCGGCAGTGCTGGCATGCATGTATGCAAAAATGCGCACCCGTGGTGTACCCCGGTTTTCCCTCAGCTGACGATGGCTGCCAGGCCTCGCGGGTGAGTCTAACGAATCTCCGCCACGTTATTTCACCAATATAGACCTGTTCCTGTTTTTAACGAATCTGAGGAAGTTTATTCTGGCAAAAGGCGGCTAGAACGGGCAAAGGTGCAGGCAATAGCGTGGCTCAGATTCATTACATTCTCAAACACGCTGATTTTCGGCAAATAAGCGCTGTGTGATTCGTTAGAGTGTTAAGAGATTTGTTAGCGCGCATGAGCGCAGAACAACGGGTTTTGCCGGAACTGCGCAAGCCGATTACCTGGTGGTAGCGCAAATGAACGCTCCCGGTTCCGCTATCTCAACTGAGGGCTCCCGTGTTTGGCTACCTCAAACGGACTCAGGAGCCGTTATCTGGCGAAAAACCGGTGTTTTCTCCTTGGAACGGACACAGGAGCTCTTATTGGGCAGAAAAGGGTCTCGCTGACCGCATTCCAGGTGAAATAGCGTACCGTGTGTCCGCGAAATCTCGCCAAGCTCTCTTTTTTGCAAAATAACGGCTCCTCGGTCCGGATAGGGGACGGGCTTCTACGGTTTTTGTCGAATCAGACCCTTTCAATAAAATAATTGGTAGGGTCCAATTATCATTTCTCCTAGCGTTTCCCGTACGGGAATGTTAGAATGAAATCAATAGTGCCGGGAAAATTCCCGGAGACTTCCCAAAGGAGGAAAGATCGAATGACAGCAAGCTTTACGACAACCGATCAGCTGGCGGTTAATACCATCCGGATGCTGGCGGTGGATGCCATCGAGAAATCCAAATCCGGCCATCCCGGCATGCCCATGGGGGCGGCTCCTATGGCTTATACCCTGTGGACCCGGCATATGAATGTCAATCCTTCCAACCCGTCCTGGTTCAACCGGGACCGCTTTGTTCTGTCCGCAGGACATGGCTCGATGCTGCTGTACGCCCTGCTGCACCTGGCGGGTTATGGTCTGACCATCGACGACCTCAAGCAGTTCCGCCAATGGGGCAGCCTGACTCCGGGACATCCGGAATTCGGCCACACTGCAGGCGTAGACGCCACCACAGGCCCGCTGGGCCAAGGGGTTGCCATGGCTGTAGGTATGGCGATGGCGGAAGCGCATCTCGGCGCTACATATAATAAGGACAGCTTCCCGGTGGTGGACCATTACACCTATGCCATCTGCGGCGACGGTGACCTGATGGAGGGTGTATCCTCCGAAGCGGCTTCCCTTGCGGGCCATCTGAAGCTGGGCAAGCTGATTGTCCTGTACGATTCCAATGACATCTCCCTGGACGGCGAGCTGGGATTGTCCTTCTCTGAAAATGCCCATGCCCGCTTCGAAAGCTACGGCTGGCAGGTCATCCGGGTAGAAAATGAAAATGATCTGGGCGCGATCTCCGCAGCCCTCGAGCAAGCCAAGGCGGAAACAAGCCGTCCGACCCTGATTGAAGTGAAGACCACCATCGGCTTCGGCAGCCCCAACAAGGGCGGCAAGGGCGGACATGTCGGTCCCCATGGTTCTCCGCTGGGCACTGAAGAAGCCAAGCTGACCAAGGAAGCCCTGGGCTGGCCGCTGGAGCCTGAATTCTATGTGCCGGAAGAGGTACAAGCCTATTTCGCCGAGGTGAAGGCCTCCGGTGAAACCAAAAACGCCGAATGGGAAACACTGGTGGACAAATATGCCGCAGCGTTCCCGGATTTGGCCCGCCAGTTCAAGCAGGCGGTTGCCGGCGAGCTACCTGAAGGCTGGGACAAGGATATTCCGGTGCTTACCTCCGCCGAGAAGGCAGTGGCCACCCGTGCCAGCTCTGGCCAGGCGCTGAACGCCATTGCGCCTAACCTGCCGACACTGATCGGCGGCTCTGCCGACCTGGAGTCCTCCACCAATACTCATCTGAAGGGCATCGACCAGTTCACTCCGGCCAATTATGCCGGCCGCAACGTATACTTCGGCGTCCGCGAATTCGCCATGGCGGCGGCCACCAACGGTATGATGCTGCATGGCGGCGTCCGCGCTTACTGCGGAACCTTCTTCGTCTTCTCGGATTATCTTCGTCCGGCTGTCCGTCTGGCCGCGCTGATGAAGACACCGTCCGTATATGTGCTTACCCATGACTCCATTGCTGTCGGCGAAGACGGGCCTACCCATGAGCCTATCGAGCAGCTGCCGGCACTGCGGATCATCCCCGGCATGACCGTGCTGCGTCCTGCCGATGCCAACGAAACCATGGAAGCCTGGCGGTATGCCATCGAGAACAAGGAAGGTCCGGTGGCGCTGATTCTCACCCGCCAAAACCTGCCTGTGCTGGAGAAAACCGCCGAGCTGGCCCGCGACAACGTTCGCCGCGGCGCTTATGTGGTCTCCGATGCCGCTAACGGTAAACCCCAGGCGCAAATTATCGCCACCGGCTCCGAAGTTAGCCTGGCTGTAGAAGCCCAGAAGAAGCTGGCAGAGGAAGGTGTGCAGGTACGTGTCATCAGCATGCCTAGCTGGGAGCTGTTCGAGAAGCAGCCGCAGGCATACAAGGATTCCGTCCTGCTGCCTGAGGTGAAGGCCCGTCTGGCTGTGGAAATGGCCTATCCTCTGGGCTGGGAGCGTTATGTGGGAGACCAAGGCGCTATTCTTGGAATCAGCATGTTCGGCGCATCCGCACCGGGACCGAAGGTGCTGGCGGAATACGGCTTCACGCCGGATAACGTGGTGGCCAAGGTTAAGGCACTTTTGAAATAATTATGGAGAGGGGGCGCCCGGCGGCGCCCCTTCAGATCATAGGGAGAAGGTAGACAGATGGCTCAGTTCGACAACGTATCCGTGGTGAAACAAGCGAATATTTACTTTGACGGAAAGGTAAGCAGCCGGACCGTGCTGTTTGCCGACGGCACCAAAAAGACCCTGGGCATCATGCTGCCCGGAGATTACGAGTTTGGCACGGACACCGTTGAGATTATGGAGATTCTGGCCGGAGAGCTGAAGGTGCTGCTTCCGGAAGCAACAGAATGGCTTGAAATCAACGGCTCCGGCGAGTTTACGGTTCCTGCCCATACTCGCTTCAAGCTCCAGGTCAAGACACCTACCGATTACTGCTGCTCCTACATCTAGAAAACCCCTTCCCTGTAAAAAACCTCCTGACGCCTGCTTCATGCGGGCATCGGGAGGTTTTTTTGGAGACGGCAGAGAGTGTGGCGGACGGCCTCATGCGAATCAAACCGCGCTGGGAGACCGCGTGCAGTCGGAATTACAGCAGCAGCGGAACGATCCAGGGGGCCGTGCACAGGGTGAAGAAGGCGGTGAGAATCATCGCCACAGTAGAGACAGAGCCTGAGGCGGAGCTCAGCTCGAAGGCCTTAGTGGTGCCGACGGCGTGGGCGCTGGTGCCAAGCAGCACGCCGTGAGAGACATCATTTTTGAAGCGGAAGAACCGGATCACCACCGGTCCCAGCACCATGCCAAGAACCCCTGTGGCCAGTACAAACACGGCCGTGATGGCGGGGATGCCGCCGATGAGTCCCGAAACCACTACGGCAATGGGCGTGGTGGCGGAACGGGGGGCGATACTGTCGATAATTGCCAGGTCCAGATGCAGCATTTTGGCTGCCCAGGCAGTGCTTACAATTGCTACGGTAGACCCGGTAAGCACACTCAGCAGAATGGACAGGGCGTGTTTCTTCATCACATGGCGGTTCTTGTATAGGGGAACGGCCAGCGCCACGGTGGCGGGACCGATCATATTGCTGATGTAGAGCGTGCTGTCGTGATACGTATTGTAGGGGATATCCGCGAAGGCCAGCACTGCGATAACCAGAAGCGGGGTGAGAATCACTGGGGTGAAGAGCACCCGCTTGTGGGACTTATAAAAGGTTTTAGTGCCGAAGTAGATCAGCACGGTTAAGATAAAGCATGTTATTCCCAGAATCATGACTGTCGCTTCCCTTCATGGGCCGACAGCTTCTCCGCAATCAAACCCGTTATGACCATGACACACAGAATGCTGAACACAATGACCAGAGTGATCCGAAGGCCGTTTTGCAGCATCAAATCCTTGTATTCCACAATGCCCACTACCGGAGGGATGAAAAACAGCAGCATCTCGGCCAACAGCCATTTGGAGCCCAGGTCTACCCATTCCAGCTTGATCACCTTAAAATGCAATAGCGCAAACAGCAGCACAATTCCTACAATGCTTCCCGGAACCGGCAGATGAAGCGCGGACGTGACGGCGTTGATCAGCATGGAATACAGAATGAAGCAAACCACCTGGCCGAACCCCCGAAATAATGACTTCATGAAGAATCCCTCCTTTTGAAAGTGTACATCATGTGCTTTCATTGGTAAAATGAATGAATCGAATGATTTCCATTCCATTTAGCTATAGTGGGGGGGACACCTATGGATATCCGTCATATGCAGTATGTGCTGGAGCTTGCCCGCAGCGGAAGCTTTACCCGGGCGGCCCAGACGCTTCATATTACCCAGCCTACTCTGAGCAAGGCCATCAAGAGTCTGGAGGAGGAGCTGGGGGTGGAGCTGTTCAAACGAGATGGCAAACGGATCGAGCTGACGGACGCGGGCAGAGCCATCACCGGTCAGGCCCACAATATCACCGAGGGCTTCCATAATCTCATGCTGGAGCTGGAGGATCTCACCAATCTCAACAAGGGTGTGATCCGCATCGGCATTCCTCCGATGGCGGGCTCCAGCTTTTTTCCCCAGGTGCTGAGGCAGTTCCGGCAAAAATATCCGGGTCTGGTGATTCAAATGGTGGAGGACGGGGCAAAGAAGCTAGAGACCAAGGTGGCGGAGGGCAAGCTGGATGTGGGCGTGGTCCTGCTGCCCGTGGATGGGGAGCGGTTTGATTCCTTCACGGTGATCAAGGAGCGGCTGAAGGTGATTGTCTGGACGGGCCATCCCCTGGCGGACAGCGCCTCAGTGCCGCTCCGGAAGCTGGCGGAGGAGCCGTTTATTCTGTTCAAGGAGGAGTTCGCCCTCCATGACCGGATTATTGCGGAATGCCACAGGGTGGGGTTCCGTCCCAATGTCCAGTATGAAAGCTCCCAGTGGGATTTCATCTATGAGCTGGCGGCGGCTGGTCTGGGGGTGGCGATGCTGCCGGAAACCATCTGCCGGTCCCTGGACAAAAGCAGAGTGGCGGTGCTGGACCTGGTGGAGCCGCAGATTCCGTGGCATCTGGGGATGATCTGGGGCAAAAAGAGCTACCTGCCCTTGGCCGCCCGGGAGTGGGTGCGGTTTACCAGGGGGATATTCAGTCCCCAAAGTGAGGAGAAGGGCTGAGCGTCCTCCGAATACCTTTGGGGGAGCATACCGATGCCCATACCGATGCCGAGGTAAAGCAAAAAGCCCGGGAAGCCCCGGGCTGTATGGAGCGGCAGGCTGCGGGACAGCTCCCGCTTTAGCTCTCGTGCCGCTTGATATATTGCTCAAGCTTGATCCGGGTGTACGGCGGCAATCCCGACAGCATACAGCCGTAGCGGAATTCCCCTTCTCGCGAATCGATGCGGATAATCTTGCCGGTAATCGGGGGCAGATCGGCTTCCTTGGGGAAGTGGATCACCACGAACATATCTTGGGCCAGCGGGAAGGCCGAGCTGATCTGCAGTCCGCTTTCGGACAGGTCATGGAGGATTCCTTCGATATTCTGTCCCGAGAAGCTGCCCTCCTGCTCCCATTGGTACACGGACAGATGCAGCTTGATGCCCAGGCTGATCCGGTTGGCGCCGCGGCGCTCCTTGTCTGCCGGTGCGGTTCTTTCGACCGAAGGAGTAATGGTGAGCTTCATCCAGTCCTCGTAGCATTGGATGACGGAGGAGAGGTCCTGATCCCCTAACCCTTTAGCCAGGCCCATCTGGAAAATGGACGTAGCCGCATGGAGCAGCGGCGCAGGAAGCTGGAACCCTGCCGTCAGCTTCTGGGCCAGGAGCAAATCCTTCAGCATCAGAGCGGTGGAGAACTGGTTGGAGAAGTCCCGCTGGATGATCTTGTTGCCCTTCAGCTCCGCCTGCCGGCTGTTGGCGCCGCCTGCGGTTACAATCTCCAGGAACTTCTCGGGGGAAAGGCCCGCTTTGGCCGCAATGGAGAAACCCTCCATCAAGCCGATGGCGTTGATACCCACGATGGTATTGTGGGCCAGCTTGGCATAGGAGCCGGAGCCGCTGTCGCCCATATACAGGCATTTGCTGCCCAGCACCTCGAACAGGTCCAGGTGCTCCTCGTAGACGGCCTCCTCGCCGCCCACCATAAAGACCAGCGTGCCGCTCTCTGCGGCGGGTTTGCTGCCTGTTACAGGGGCATCCAGGAAGAAGGCCTGCTGTGCCCTCAGCTCCTCCGCAATCCGGCGGCTGGTGGCGGGAGAAACGGTGCTGCAGTCAATGACGGTAAGGCCCGGACGGGAGCCCTCGAGAATACCCCCCGGCCCGTACACCACCTCCAGTAAAGCCTCATCGTTACTCACATTGGTAAAAATCACATCTGCCTGGCGGGCAGCTTCAGCCGGACTGGCCGCTTCCAACGCGCCAAGCGCTTTCAATTGCTCCCGCTTGGCAGCCGTGCGGTTATAACCGTATACCGTATATCCGCTTTTGAGCAGATTGACAGCCATGGGCATTCCCATAGTGCCAAGTCCGATAAAACCGATGGTTTTCATCCAAGTCACCTCTTGTCCTTATCTTACCATGCGCCCGGAAGTATGTGAAAGACCTTACTTGCAATTCCGGCATTGAATAAGTATTCTTATCATAGACACCAGATATATGTAGGTAAACCTTCCCCCAAAAGTGAAGAAATGCTCTGAAGCAATGGAGGTTACTTTTGGAGGAGCCCCCAATTGGATAAGGAGGTTTTTGACCCATGAGCGGAAAATTGCAGTTTGATTACAGCAAAGCATTGGGCTTTATCGGCAAGCATGAGGTGGACAACCTGGCAGGCGCCATCAAGGCCGCCCACGATGACCTGCATAACGGCACAGGCGCAGGCTCGGATTATCTGGGCTGGATCGATCTTCCGGTGAATTATGACCGGACGGAGTTCGACCGGATCAAGAAGGCAGCCGAAAAAATCCAGTCGGATTCGGATGCGCTGGTGGTTATCGGTATTGGCGGTTCCTATCTGGGAGCCCGGGCCGCTATCGAAATGCTGACCCATTCCTTCTATAATATTCTTCCCAAGGACAAGCGCAAGACTCCCGAGATTTATTTTGTCGGCAATAATATCAGTTCTACATATACCTCCCATCTGCTGCAGCTGCTGGATGGCAAGGACATCTCCGTAAACGTCATCTCCAAGTCCGGCACTACTACAGAGCCGGCAATTGCCTTCCGGATTTTCCGGGAGCTCCTGGAGCGCAAGTACGGCAAGGAAGGCGCCCAAAAACGGATCTACGCCACCACTGACAAGGCCCGCGGCGCCTTGAAGAAGCTGGCCTCCGAGGAAGGCTACGAAACCTTCGTGATTCCGGATGATGTGGGCGGACGTTATTCTGTATTGACCCCTGTAGGCCTGCTGCCCATTGCCGTAGCCGGCGTGGATATCGACGCTATGATGCAGGGTGCGGCGGATGCCAGAACCGATTATTCCAGCCCGTCCGTAGCCGAAAATGAAGCCTACCAATACGCGGCTGTGCGCAATGCCTTGTACCGCAAGGGCAAAACCACCGAAATCCTGGTGAACTATGAACCCTCTCTGCACTTTGTGTCCGAGTGGTGGAAGCAGCTCTTCGGCGAAAGCGAGGGCAAGGACAACAAGGGTATTTACCCGTCCTCCGTCGACTTCTCCACAGACCTGCACTCCATGGGCCAATTCATCCAGGAGGGCAACCGCAACCTGTTCGAAACGGTCATTCAGGTGGCTGAGGTACCGTACCATCTGACCATCGGAACCGATCCGACGGATCTGGACGGGCTGAATTTCCTGAGCGGGAAAACCATGGATTTCGTCAACAAAAAGGCGTTCCTGGGTACGCTTCTGGCCCACAGCGACGGCGGCGTGCCGAATCTGGTAGTGACCCTGCCGGATATGTCCCCGTACACCTTCGGCTATATGGTTTATTTCTTCGAGAAGGCCTGCGGCGTGAGCGGATACCTCTCCGGCGTAAATCCGTTCGACCAGCCGGGTGTGGAAGCCTACAAGAAGAACATGTTTGCGCTTCTGGGCAAACCGGGCTTCGAGCAGGAAAAGGAAGAGCTGGAGAAGCGCCTGTAATTGAAAAATACGGTACTTTTGGTTTGAAAAGTGAATAATTATGCAATCCGGTCCCCTTTTCAAAAAGAGAAGGGGGCTGTTTATATATTGAAGGCATGTCAGGTTACATAACCAAAAGTATGGCGATAAACGGAAATAATCAGCCTTACGGTAAAATATTTACTGACAAACGGCCAATAAGTCAGGTAATATAACGTTAAAGCCTCCTGGTGGAATACATTTGTCCACTGTGTTGCGAATTAATGCCATGAATTGTCTGAGATATGTCACAATTAATTGATTGAATAGTTATAGAAATCTGATTACTTCTATGCTAGAATGCTTTAAAGCGACTCTATACGAAGGTGGATTGCTGCTGCATGCTATCGCAATACAAAACAGTCAGCCAATGGGGCTCCGCTGAGATTGTGATTAAGAAATCCCGGTTTATCGGGCAGGCCAAACCGGTGGAATCCGAGGAGGAGGCCATCGCTTTTATTGAAGCTGTGAAGAAGGAGCACTGGAACGCCACTCATAATTGCTCGGCTTATATGGTGGGGGAGCGGGACCAGATCCAGAAGGCATCCGATGACGGCGAACCCAGCGGTACGGCAGGCAAGCCCATCCTGGAGGTTATCCGGCAGCAGGGGCTGAAGAATGTGGTCGTGGTGGTGACCCGGTATTTTGGAGGAATCCTGCTGGGTGCAGGCGGACTGATCCGGGCGTATACGGACGGGGCGGTAGCGGGTATCGCTGCTGCGGGACCTGTCACCAAGAAGCTGCATCAGGATATTCTTGTATCCATTGATTATACGTGGCTGGGCAAGGTGGAGAACGAGCTCCGCAACCGCGGGACGCTATTGGGGGAAACCCAGTTTACCGATAAGGTAACCCTCATGTGCAGGCCGCTTTCGGAGGAAACGGACCCCTTTGTTTTGTGGATGACGGATTTGACCCAGGGTCAGGCAGAGATCCGGAAGGGTGAGGCGTCTTACATCGATCATCAAGATAAATAAAAACATAGAAGATCGAGGAGAAAGCAGGTGGAGAGAGCATGTGTGCAAGAAGAATAGTGGATCAGGAATTGAGCAGAGACAGGATTTTAGAGGAGGCCCGGGTGCTATTTGTAACCAGGGGGTATGACACGCTGACCATGCGCAGTATTGCCAAAGCCCTTGGTTACAGCCATGGCGCGTTGTATTACCATTTTCGGGACAAAGCCGAGCTCTTCTATGCGCTGGTAGTGGAGGACTTCAACTACCTGCTGTCCCGCCAGAAGGAAATGCTGGATCGGGCCGAGACCTGCGGCATCGAGAACCTGAAGGAAATTATGCTGGAATTTGTCCGTTTCGGCATGGCCAACCCGCATCATTACGAGATTATGTTCTCCGTCCGGGACGGGGAGCTGCGGAAGTATTCGCGGACCAAGCAGGCCCAATGTATGGAGATGTTCGCCACGGTAGTGAGAGGTGTATTCTCCAACGGCGAGCTGACTCCGGGCCAGCTGTATTCCATGCCCTGGATCCTGTTTATGTCTCTGCACGGGTTTATATCTTACAGCATTCATTATTATCAGTCGTATGAGGAAGTGGAGAGCCTGGCGATGGAGCATGTGGAATTCCTGTGCCGGAACATATCCGCTGGATAGGCGTATTGGCGCGTCTCCCTGCTTTAGTGATTTAACGGGTTTAAACGTTGTAGTGTTGCTCTGTGAAAGACATTTTCCCGTTTCTGTGCATACCGGGTAAACAAAATGGCGCCTCGCGTGGAATTCACGCGGGGCGCTTGTTTGATTTGGTGGAGGGGGCTGGGCGTAACGGACCTCAGGGGCGCGTAGAGTTGAGCGTGCGAGTGAGCAGTTACTTAGACCCGACCGCCCCGCATCCCGTGCCCTGCATCTGCAGCCCGGACTCCGCACACCGCGCCAGCTGAGTTGGCGGTTAGCGGTGAGCGTAACGGAACTCAGCGACTCTTAGAGCTCAATTTGTGGTTGGTGGCGAATGTAACGGAACTCAGCGCCTCTTAGAAGGGTTCCAGTGGGAGCTTTGCGCCAATTTTAGTCCCTAAGTGTCGCTGAGTTCCGTTAGAATCGGAAACGGAGGCAAAATCGCCTGTAAGGGCCTCTGAGTTCCGTTAGAGCAGGACGGCGGTTCAGGAGGTAGTGTATCTCGAGCGGGAGGGTGGCTTCTTGGCATCCTGTTCACCCTGCCTGCCGCTTGGTTTACTGCTTCACCAGCTCCCGCCAGGCTGGCGGGATATAGGCGCAGGCGGGATCGCTGCCCATATAATCGCCGGTGGCGGTGTAGGCCCGCGCCCGGGAGCCGCCGCACATGCGGCTGTAATCGCAGACGCCGCATTTGCCGGTATACAGCTCCGGCGAGCGGATGGAGGTGAAAACCGGATGAGTCCGGTACACGTCGGACAGCTTCTCCTCCCGCACATTGCCGCAGACCAGAGGGAGAAAGCCGCTGGGCGAAATCTCCCCCGTATGGGAGATGAAGACGAAGCCGCTGCCGTCGGTGACGCCACGGGGCGCGCGCATGGCAGCTTTGCCGTCGCCGGCCCCGAAGGGGCCGCCCATGCCGTGCGGATGCCCGGCGGGATGCCCCGCTGCCGCAGCTAAGGGGTGTTTGCCGGTGGCAGTGGCCAGCTCCGGCACCCCCAGCATCCGCCCGGCCACCTCGCCGGGCGTTTGCCCTGCTGCCTTGGCCCGCTGGTCCAGGACCCGGCGGTAGAAGGGAGCGGCGGTGGTTTTGACGCCGAAGGGCACCCGTTCGCCCAGCTCCGCCAGCCAATGCAGAATCTCCTCGCCCTCCTCGGGCGAGATCATGTCATCATCCTTGCCTCTGCCCGTAGGCACCAGGAAGAACACGCTCCACATGACCACTCCCATCTCCGTCAGCAGGTTGGCGATATGGGGCAGGTCATGCTTGTTATGTACACAAACGGTCGTATTGATCTGCAGAGGCATACCTAGCTCCCGCAGATACGCGAGCGAGCGCATGGTCAGGTCGAAGGAGCCGGAGGTGCCCCGGAACCGGTCATGGATGGCGGCATTGGAGCCGTCCAGACTGAAGGCCCATCGGTCCAGCCCGATCTCCGTCGCCTTCTTCATGGAGTCGACGGTCACCCGTGGGGTGGCGCTGGGGGTCATGGACACTCGAAGCCCGATGCTTTTGCCGTAGGCGGCCAGCTCGAACAAGTCCTCCCGGATCAAGGGGTCGCCCCCGGTAAATACGAATATTGGCGAGTCCATACTCTGGATTTCGTCCAGCAGGCGTTTGCCCTCCTCGGTGGACAGCTCATCCGGATGGCGGCGGTGCTGCGCTTCGGCCCGGCAGTGCACACAATGAAGGGCGCAGGCCCGGGTTATTTCCCACACGACAATAAATGGATTACGGTTGAAATCGACAGGCATCATACCCGTATCCCCCTTGGTTAATGTTGCATAAACATCCTTTACCAGTCTAACCATATCAAATCCGAAATCATTCCATTATGATAATAATCACAGAGTTTGTCCGGTCCATTCGTTTACAATTTAGACAATATTGCCATCGGCATAGTGTGGGCCCATTTAGGGAACACAAGTAGGATGAATGAAAGGGGAGACAGCCATGTTAGCCGTTTCACATCTCCTTGCGGACGTGGAATCCTACGGCGACCAGCTCCGGTATTCAGAGGGGTCGCGGGGCCACCGTACGGGCACCCATTCGGGGGCAGGTCCTGTTGTCGTGTGGAGCGTAACCCGTTCCTGCAACTTGAAGTGTATGCATTGTTATGCCAATTCCGAGAATAAAAAGTACGAAGGAGAGCTGGATACCCAAGAAGCACTCCGGCTGATCGATGAGATGGCAGAGATGAAGGTTCCCGTCATCCTGTTTTCCGGCGGGGAGCCGCTGGCGCGGCCGGATATTTTCCAGCTGGCGGAATATGCCATCGGCAAGGGCATCCGCATCACCTTTTCCACCAACGGCACCTTGATTGATGAAGCCGCTGCCCGCCGGATCAAGGAGCTGGGTGTGGGGTATGTGGGCATCAGCCTGGACGGCATCGGTGAGGTTCATGATTATTTCCGCAACCGGACCGGAGCCTTCGAGCTGGCTATGCGGGGAGTGCGCAACTGCATCAGCCAGGGACAAAAGGTAGGCTTACGCTTCACTATGAACCGCCATAACATCGCCCAGCTGCCGCTGATCTTCGAGCTGATGGAGAAGGAGGGTATCCAGCGGGCCTGCTTCTACCACATGGTATATACCGGCCGGGGTTCACTATCCGACGATATCTCCCACGAGGAAACCCGGGCGGCGCTGGATTATATCTTCGAGAAGGCCCGGGATTTCAACCGCCGCGGCCTCCATAAGGAGCTTCTGACCGTCGATAACCACGCCGATGCGGTGTACCTGTATATGAAGGCGCTGGAGCTCAATGAGGAGCGTGCCGCGGACATTCTGCGCAAGCTTCGGATGAACGGGGGCAACCGGACAGGCATCGCTATCTGCAACATTGACCACCAAGGCAATGTCCATCCTGACCAGTTTACGCCGGATATAACCTTCGGGAATGTGAAGCAGGAGGCCTTCCGGGACATCTGGTTCGGCTCCCACCCGGTGCTGACCGGGCTTCGTGACCGGAAGCCTCTGCTTTCCGGGCGCTGCGGCAGCTGCCGGTACCTGGACATCTGCAACGGCAACTTCCGTTCCCGCTCCTTAGCCGTGCACGGAGACCTGTGGGCGGATGATCCGGCCTGTTTCCTCCGTGACGAAGAGATCAGGCAGGAGCTGGCCGTCCGGTAAAAGAGCAATTAGGCCGTGTCTGAAAACTCGTTGAGGGCATCTTTCATCGCCTTTTCGTCCCGAGCTAGCGTTACTTTTCCTTGACGTACCCCCGGTACGCCTGCACAAAAGTGCCTTGCCATGAACGAAAATTCGTTAAAATCTGCTCCCCTCGGAGTTTTCAGACACGCCCTAGCGCATTTCCCTTGCGGCATATTTGCAGAGGAACAGATATACATTATAGGGATCTCAAACAAGCACCGGGAGAGCGGAATAGCCTCTTCCGGTGTTTTTTGCACACAGGCATGATACAATAAATAAAACAATCCCGAAAAAATCGCAAAGGACGGTAGACCATGGACGTGTCCCGCAATACTGAGGAATCCATTGCCCATATGATTGAGGCTATCAAAACCAAGCTGCGGGTAGCCAGCGGCGCGGCCATCCGGCCGGAGTTTTTTGACGAGAGCAAATATGAGGATCTGCAGGATATCTACGAGCTGGTTTCCGGCAAGGAGCGGTTCAGCGTAAGCGAGATTGACGCCATCGTCTCCGAGCTGGGCAAGCTGCGCAAGCCGCAGGCGTAACCCAAGGAGGCAACGGACAGATGGATACGATGTTTAAATTAGGGCGCAAGGTGACCTTTCCCAAGGAATGGCTGGATATGAAGCTGGGTATCCATGATGAGGGGTTTTACGACGAGGAGCGGTTTATTGTCATCGCCCAGCAGCGGTATGCGCTCCGGGGCCGTTCCCGTTCGGAGGAGGGCTCCTGGGATTACAATGAGGTGTTCGAGGTGACCCGCGACCAGGTGACGGCATATCATATCACCACGGATTATCAGGATTTAATGGCGAAGGACCTGGAGGAGCGAGAGGCCCGGGGCGAATACATCGAGAAGGAAGACAAGCCGGAGGAATAAACGGCCGCAGGCAAAAGTGAAGGACCGGAGGATGGAAGCTCATCCCTGCCGGTCCTTTTTTGTCATCCTGTTATACCTGCTCGGAGCGTTTGTAGAAGGCCTTGGGCACCTTGGTTGCATAACGCATGGCCTCTCCCGTTATCGGGTGGGTGAAGGCGATGGACTGGGCGTGCAGGCCCAGGCGTCCCAGGGGATTTTGGCGGGAGCCATACTTCTTGTCCCCGGCAATGGGGTGGCCCAGCTCCTCCATATGAACGCGGATCTGGTTCTTTCGTCCGGTCTCGAGCTCCAGCTCCAGGAGGCTGTATTCGGCATTCTGCTGAAGCAGCTTATAGCGGGTGACCGCCTTTTGGCCGTCGTTGGGATGAGGGCTGGAGTACATCTTCAGGGTTTTGCTCTCCTTAAGCCAAGAGGTGATGACCCCTTCGGGCTGCCGCACCTTGCCCTCCACCAGCGCCACATAGATACGCGCCTCCACGGCGTCCTGCCAGTTGGCTTGCAGGGTTTCCTTGGCCTTCTCGGTTTTGGCGAAGATCATTACCCCGGAGGTATCCCGGTCCAGCCGGTGGACCACAAAAATCCGGTTGCGCGGATTGGTGCGCCGGACATAATCCGTCAGCATGGCGTAGGCGGTAAGCTGCTGCTCCTTGTCGGAGGCGATGGAGAGAAGTCCCGCTTCTTTCTCCACGACCAGGAGATGGTCGTCCTCGAACAGGATGGAAACACCCTGGAGAATCTCCTCCTCGAAGGATTTGGTCCAGGAAACCGTAACCTTCTGCCCGGGCACAAGCGGATGGTTGTGCTTGGTGGTGCGTTTGCCCCCTACATAGACCTGGCCTCTGGCGAGTATGGATTTCACATGATTTCTTCCTTTGCCCGGCATGCTGCGGATCAGGAAGGGGAGCAGTTCTTCTTGCTCCGTGGCGGTGAAGATCGTTTCATTGGACTTGCTCAAGACAATCCCTCATTTTCTATAAAAATGCTCGAATTCTGATAGCGCCGAAATGTATAAAACAGACTCCGTATGGGCATTTTACCATATACGGCATCAGTGTTCATCATCCGTTGATGTTTGCAGTGTACCATGGAAACGGGTTGAAGACCAAATCATGCCTTAAAGGAGGCGAATGTCTTGTTATTGTACCGTATGACCAAGCTGGTGGAGGACCATTCCCGGTTGAAGCAGGATTTTACTGATCCCTTCGGAGAGTTAATGGAAATGGCCCGGGCGCGGGAGCAAATGGAGCTGTCCCTGCGCGGAGTGGCGGAGGAGGACTGCTCGGATTGGGGCAGGCACGCGACCTATTGAACCGAGTATGTATCCTGCACTCCCGTTATCCTGCCGGAGCTTGTGTACACAACATTTTGGCATCAAAAAAGGCTGTCCATCGGTAAAAATCCTGTTGTCTGTCAGGATTTTCGCACCGGAGGACAGCCTTTTTTCGGATGAGGGCGGATTTGCAATTTTGATCTAATCGAACAAACCCGGGACGGACAGATACCGTTCGCCGGAGTCGGGCAGCAGGGCAACGATGGTCTTCCCTCTGGACTCCGGACGGGCTGCCACAACGGCAGCCGCCCATACCGCGGCCCCGGAGGAAATGCCAATCAGGAGACCCTCGCGCCGCCCCAGCTCCCGTGTGGTTTCGTAGGCGTCCACAGACTTGACGGCGATAATCTCGTCGTAGACGCTCCGGTTCAGCACCTTGGGAATAAAGCCTGCACCGATGCCCTGAATCCGGTTGGGACCTGGCCGCCCGCCTGACAGAACGGGAGAGTCCTGGGGCTCCACGGCAATGATGCGGATGGCGGGATTTTTCTTCTTCAGCGTTTCGCCCACTCCGGTGATGGTGCCGCCTGAGCCAACTCCCGCCACGAAAATATCCACCTTGCCGTCTGTGTCCGCCCAAATTTCCTCGGCTGTGGTGCTGCGGTGGGCCTCCGGGTTAGCCGGATTATCGAATTGCTGAAGGATCACCGAGCCGGGTATGGCATCGGCCAGATCCTTGGCCCGGCGGATGGCCCCGCCCATACTCTCCGCACCCGGAGTGAGCACCAGCTCTGCCCCCAGGGCCTGGAGCAGGTTCTGCCGTTCGACGCTCATGGTCTCCGGCATGGTCAGAATCAGCCGGTAGCCCTTGGCTGCGGCGACGAAGGCCAGGGCGATGCCGGTATTGCCGCTGGTGGGTTCGATGATAGTGCCGCCGGGGTGCAGCACACCCCGATTCTCCGCATCCTGAATCATGGCATAGCCGATCCGGTCCTTGACGCTGCCTGCGGGGTTGAAATATTCCAGCTTAGCCAGGAGCCGAGTATCCGAAAGGCCGCGGCTTTCTGCATATTTTCCCAGCTTCAGAAGCGGGGTGTTTCCGATCAGGTCCGTCAGGCATTCCGCAATTCGTTCCATAGCGACCTCCTGCATTCTAATATAAATCCGATTAGTTTACTGCGTTTATTTTACTTTTTTTGAGGGTTTCTGTCAATCGGGTTAAAAGTCGGAGTGAGTGAGCTTAACAGGGCAAATTTTGCTTTTGGTGGCAGTCTCTATGTATGATAGAAGCATCTTATACGAATAGAGGCTTGATTCCCATGAAGGTGGTTCTCGCCGCCCTGAACGCCAAGTACATCCATACCTCCCTGGCTCTGCGTTATCTGAAGGCCTACAGCGGCCGGGAGTTTCATATTGAAATTGCCGAATATACCATCAAGGACCCGGTGATGCAGGTGGTGACCGACCTGTATCTGAAAAGCCCCGAGGTGCTGGGCTTTTCCTGCTATATTTGGAACATTGAAGAGACCATTAAGATCATCGCCGCGCTGAAGCAGCTGAAGCCTGAACTGACCATTGTGCTGGGCGGGCCGGAGGTGTCTTATGATACGGAATATTGGCTCCGGCGCATTCCGCAGGCGGATTTTATTGTGATGGGCGAGGGGGAGGAGACCTTCCACCACCTGTTGACGGAGATCCGCGGGGAGAAGCAGTGGCATAAGGTTCTGGGGGCTGCCTACCGGCAGGGGGAGAAGCTTGTGGTGAACCCGCCCCGGCAGAAGCTAGTGCTGGATACGATTCCCACACCGCACCGTTTTGTGGAGGATGTGCCTGCGCTGCCCAACCGGGTGGTCTATTTTGAAACGAGCCGTGGCTGTCCCTTCAACTGCCAGTTCTGTCTGTCCAGCGCGGAGGTAGGGGTGCGGTATTTTGATCTGGACCGGACAAAACGCGATCTGGAATACCTGGTGGATTCCGGGGCCAAGCTGGTGAAATTCGTGGACCGGACCTTCAACATCAAGCGGGACTATGCCATGGATATCTTCGGTCATCTGATCAAAAACCACGGCGGCTGCACCTTCCAGTTCGAGATTACGGCGGATATTATGCGGCCGGAGGTGCTGGATTTCCTGGCGGGGAATGCGCCCAAGGGGCTGTTCCGCTTCGAGGTGGGCGTCCAGTCCACCAATGAGGAGGCCAACCGGCTGGTGGAGCGGCGGCAGAATTTCGAGAAGCTGGCCCGGACGGTGAACAAGGTGAAGGAGATAGCCGCCATCGACCAGCATCTGGACCTGATTGCGGGACTGCCGGGAGAGGATTATGCTTCGTTCCGCAAAACCTTTAATGATGTGTTCGCCCTGCGGCCGGAGGAGCTGCAGCTGGGTTTCCTGAAGCTTCTGCGGGGGACAGGCTTGCGCAGAGATGCGGCGAAATACGGGTACGTGTTTATGGAGGACGCGCCGTACGAGATGCTGTGCAATGATGTGCTGTCCTTCGATGATGTGATTCGCATCAAGCGGGTGGAGGATGTGCTGGAGAAATACTGGAATGCCCACCGGCTGGACCGGACGGCGGAATATCTGATCCGCCATGAGTTTCCGTCGGCCTTCGACTTCTTCCAGGAATTCGGGGACTATTGGGAAAAGCGGGGCTGGTCGCGGATCGGCCATCAGCTGGAGGATCTGTTCAGCCGGCTGGATGAGTTTCTGCGGCAGCGGCCCTTGAAGCAGCCGGAGGTGGTTCTTGCGCTGATGAAGCTGGATTATTTCCTGAACCACAAGTTCAAACCACGGAAGATCTGGTGGGACTTCACCCTGGGCAAAGGCGGCCAGGCGGAGCTTCTGCGGCTGGTTGCCCGGGAGCCGGAGCTGCTGTCCCCGGAGCTGGCGGGGACGGAGTGGAACGAGCGGGAGCTGCACAAGTGGGCGGTGGTGGAGGTGCTGCCGTTTGACCTCTCCGTCTATGAGGAGCGCGGGGAGCTGGTGCTGGAGGAGACGCTGCTGCTGGTGCTGTACGGCGGCGAAGGCAGCGGAGGCGGTAGTGGCAGAGGCGGCGACGGGGCCGGGGCCCGGTATTATTCGGCGCCGCTTGGAAGGCTGGGGAAGAGCGGCAGCTTGGGTTTAGGGAGCAAATCTGGCCTGGCGCCGCCCGGCAGCCCAAATACAAAACCGCCTCTCCAATAGAAGGGAGGCGGTTTTTTTTGCTGCGCCTTAGGGCACCAGGCTGCGGAGCATGGTAAGCTGGCCGCTGAAGGCATAATCCCCCAGGGACGCGGGGATCAGGAAGCAGTCGCCCGGCTTGGCCTGCAGCTCGCCGTCAGCCCAGCGCAGCGTGCCGGCTCCGTCGCAGATGATGTGGATGGCGAAGCTGTCTCCCGGGGAGGACAGCGGCCAGGTACCGTCCACCTTGCCCTTCTGCACCACGAAGTATGGGGAGCGGGCGATATTCAGCCAGGTATGGGACTCGGGCATATCCGTGGTCATCCGTGCTGCTCCGGCATTGTCGTAGGCGATGACATTGAGGGAATCCTCTATGTGCAGCTCCCGGGGTTGGCCGTCCAGACCCGGACGGTTGTAGTCATAAAGCCGGTACGTGGTATCGGAGTTCTGCTGGATTTCGGCCACCAGCACTCCGGAGCACAAGGCATGGACCGTCCCTGCCGGAATGTAGAAGGTATCCCCGGCGGCTACCGGCACCTCGTGAAGGGTCTCCATAATCCGCCCCTCTTCGATGGCAGCAGTGACCGACTCCCGGGTTTGCCCGGCCTTCAGGCCGTAGATGATCTTGGCACCCGGTTTGGCGTCCAGCACATACCACATTTCTGTTTTGCCCAGCTCGCCTGCCGGCAGGCGCTCGTATTCATCGGTAGGATGCACCTGCACAGAGAGGTCATCCTCGCAGTCCAGCAGCTTGATCAGGAGCGGGAACCGCCCGGTCCGTTCCGAAAAGCCCTTTTTACCGAAAAATTCCTTGCCGTAGCGCTCCCGAACTTCGTCGAGGCCTGTTCCGGCCAGCTCGCCGTTCATAACTTTTGTTGTGCCGTTGGCATGATCGCCGATGGTCCAGGCTTCGCCAATTTTGCCCTCCGGCATGGTGTAGCCGAAGCGCTCCAGATTCCGGCCGCCCCACACCCGTTCCTTGAACTCAGGTTGAAATTGCAAAGGATAAGGCTTCATAATACCGTTCCCCGCTTTCCGCATAAAAGGTTTTCTTCCATTGTAATCACCGGACCCCATGCCGTAAAGCCTGTCCGCATAAAAACCGTGTCTTCCGGCCAAGCCCGTTTCTGCATAGCTGCCGGTTCCCCGCCAGGCCAACTCGAAGCTGCCTTTTCGGTTACCCTTATTTGGCGGGCTGGCGTTTTTCCACAGCGATGAGATAAGGCGGATGGTTCCGTTGATTCATGAACCGGTAGCTCATCACCTGGAACTCCCGCTGCGGCAGCGCCTCTGCCCAGGTATTCACGGCCTCCGCTTCCTCCTCGCCGCCCGGGTGTCCGGAATAAACCACCACCGTGAGCACCCCGCCGGGCCGCAGAAGCTCCAGGGAGCTGTCCAGAGCTGCCAGTGTAGTGGCGGGCTGCGTGATGACCGCATGCTCGGCTCCCGGAAGGTAACCCAGATTAAACATAACCGCGGAGATCCGCCCGTGATGCTCCGCTTCTATATAGTCCTTCATCCGGTCATGGGAGGCCAGATGAAGCCTTACCCCGGTGAACCGCTCCGACAGCTCGCCCGAAAGCCTGGCCGCCGTGCTGGCCAAGGCGGTTTCCTGAATGTCGAAGGCGTGTACCAGCCCACCCGAGCCTGCCGCCTTGGCCAGAAACAGGGTGTCCACCCCGTTCCCCGCCGTGGCGTCGATGCAGCAGTCGCCCCGCTCAATCCGCTGCCCGGCCAGCTCCTGGGCCAGACTCAATACCGATATAAATCCCATTGCTTCTTATCCTCCTGTCCAAAGCTTGCCCTGCCACGTGTCCCGCCGTCTGAGCTCCTCATCGAAGGCGTTCAGGACCTCCCATTTTTTGAGGCTCCACATAGGGCCTACCAACAGATCCCGGGGCGCATCCCCGGTGAGGCGGTGGACGATCATCTCTGGGGGAAGCCGCTCCAGCGTATCCACCACAAGCTCCACGTATTCGTCCTTCTCCAAAAAACGGAGCAGCCCTTCCTCATACTGGCGGACCATGGGGGTTTTTTTGAGCAGATGCAGCAGATGGATCTTGACCCCCTGGACATCCATGTGGGCCACAGCGTCTCCGGTAGCCAGCATCATGTCCCGGTCCTCGCCCGGCAGGCCGTAGATGATATGGGCGCAGGTGCGGATGCCCCGCTTGCGCAGCTCCTCCAGGGACCGGTAATAGGTGTCCGTGTCGTGAGCCCGGTTGATCAGCCGGGAGGTGCTTTCGTGAATGGTCTGCAGTCCCATTTCCACCCAGAGGTAGGTCCTGCTGTTCAGCTCCTCCAGATAATCCAGCACATCCGGCGGCAGGCAGTCCGGACGGGTTGCGATGGACAGTCCCACCACACCCGGCTGCTGCAGAATCACCTCATAATAATCCCGCAGCTCCTCCACCGGCGCATACGTATTGGTGTAGGCCTGGAAGTAGCCGATATAGCGGGCTTCCGGCCACTTCAGATGCTGGCGGTCGCGCACCGTATTGAATTGGGTCACCAGATCATCCCGGCGTCTCCCGGCAAAATCTCCCGACCCCCGCGCGCTGCAGAAGGTGCAGCCGCCTGTGGCGATAGTGCCGTCCCGGTTGGGGCAGGTGAAGCCGGCGTCCAGCATCACCTTGAACACCTTGGCGCCGAATCGGTGCTTCATTTCGGAATTCCATGTATGGAACCGCTTGTCCTCCCACAAAAGGGGGGGTTGGCGCGGCGGGATTGCTTGATTGCCGTTCATTGTATTCCTCCTTGCTGAATCATCTTATTTATTGTAGTGGATGACGACGCTGAAAGCGAATGGTAAACGGGATAGCGGGTATTCTAAGGGAGAAGCCGTTGGAAATATATCGCGGAAATTTCGGATTTCATCTTGAAAAACCTAACATGATGTGTTATATTAAAAGTGAGCAAAATAAAGGATTTTTGCTAACCTAACCCCAAACTCCAAGTCCCTTTTTCGACAATAATGAAATGGAAATTACAAAGGAGGCGCATGAGGAATGACGACACATGTTCTGGTTCCCCAAGGTGAGGAACGGATTACGGTTGAGCTGACAGTGAAGGAAGCCATGGCCCTGTCCGGTTTCCGGTTTAATCAGAATTCCGGCCAGCTGGCGGATGCACGGCGCAAGGTCAGAAGTGCCCTGGACAGCCAAGTGATGAAAGAAAGCGAAATCCCTCTGCTTTATGAGGAGCTGACCCACTGACATATTCATGTCGGTGTTCGGATAGAGGAATCCGCCGGATGAGGCTGGGTTCCTCTTTTTTGCATTTCTCCGCAATATTCGCCGGGCAGGATTTTAATGCTTTGCATTTTCAAGGGTGATCGACTATTCTTGAAGATAAGCTATTCGTCACTATTTGGAGGAATAAGAGAATGCGTTTGCGTGGCAGAAAAGGGATCCGCGAGTCACTGGAGCGGCAGCCGGATCTTGTTGTGCTGGATGGAAAAAGCTTAAAGGGCCGGTGGGCCGAATATTTTGGCAACACGAATCCTATCCATGTGGAGTTTGGTATGGGCAAGGGCCGGTTTATCAGCGAGCAGTCCCTGCGGAATCCCGATATCAATTATATCGGTGTGGATATGTATGATGAGCTGCTGCGGCGGGCTGCCGAGAAGGCGCGGCTGGCCCATGGGGGACTGTCTGAAGGCGAGTCCGTTCCCAATCTGGCTCTGGCTTTATGCAATCTGGAATATGTGCTCGATATGTTCGAAACCGGGGAGCTGGAGCGAATCTATCTGAATTTCAGCGATCCTTGGCCGAAGAAGCGCCATGCCCGGAGAAGGCTGACCCATCATGAATTTCTGCGCAAGTATATGCTGATTTTGAATGACCGCGGAGAGATCCACTTCAAGACGGATTCCATGGCGCTGTTCGAATTTTCGCTGAACTCCTTCGCGGATATGGGCTTGCGGATGCGCAATATCGCCCTGAACCTGCATGCGGACGGTCTGCGCGACGATCTGGTGCCGACGGAGTATGAGCTGAAGTTTGTGGACCGGGGGATGCCTATTTACCGGTGCGAGGTGCTGGTGGGCAAGCTTGCTCTGGAGGAGCATGTGGAACGTCTTAAGGAGCCTCAGTAACCAAAGTAACTTCATTATCTGCACATAACAAAACCTGTACAAAACGGAAATGCCGGACACTGTCCGTCATTTTCTTTTTTTGGGGGCCAAAAAGGTGAAGGGTGTTCAATACCACTTTTACCTTTTGTATATGCATACGTTGAGTCTTTATAGGGACGCGCACGTGGAAACGTTACGCTCCCCCTCTTCCGAAATGCAAAGGTGCATCTATTTAGTGGACAAACCTTCGATTTTACGACTTATCCTGCAAAAGTGCAGTTATTTTCGTCAGATGGGAGCAAAATGTACCCCTCGGCGGAAAATAGATGTACTTTTACATTTGGGGTACAGGCAGAGGCGGAGCTCCAGCAGAATAGATGCACTTTTGCAGGATAAGGTTAGAAGGGCGCTCTCCCGAACCCCCATCCGGCCTCCGGCCAGGACCGCGGGTTGGGCCAAACCGCCCCTCAATCAGCTGCGCTGATTCGAGGCGCCCGAACCCCCATCCAGCCTCTGGCCAGGACCGGGGGTTGGGCCAAACCGCCCCTCAATCAGCTGCGCTGATTCGAGGCGCCCGAACCCCCATCCAGCCTCTGGCCAGGACCGGGGGTTGGGCCAAACCGCCCCTCAATCAGCTGCGCTGATTCGAGG
>JAEWGW010000037.1 GCA_023388055.1 Bacillota bacterium
CCACTTAAGGGCAGCTTTCACCATCTTTTCGTCCCTTGCTTCGTTACTTTCGCTTGACGTACCCCCGGTACGCCTGCGCAAAAGTGCCTTGCCTGGAACGAAAATCCGGCAAAATCTGCTCCCTTCGAAGTTTGAAGACAGCCCCTAATGCGTATTAAGCGTTGATCATTCTGCCGTCCACAGCCATCATGGCTTCAGCCAAAGCCTCGGACATGGTGGGATGGGGATGGATGACAGAGCCGACCTCCCAGGGGGTAGCATTCAAGAGCTGTGCCAGCGCAGCCTCGGAGATCAGATCCGTCACCTGGGCGCCGATCATATGCACCCCGAGTATATCTCCCGACTCCTTGTCGGCCACAACCTTCACGAAGCCGTCCGAATCCCCGTGGACCAGCGCCTTGCCCAAGGCCTTAAAGCTGAATTTGCCCGTTTTAACTGTGTACCCCTTCTCCATAGCCTGAACCTCCGTCCAGCCTACGCTGGCAATCTCCGGACGCCCGTACACACAGCGGGGGATCAGGTGATCGGCATAACCGGCAGGCTTCATCCCGGCAAAATGCTCTACCGCCAGAATCCCTTCATGGCTGGCCGCATGGGCAAGCTGCATGCCTCCGATTACATCGCCGATGGCGTAAATATGGGGTTCTCCGGTCTGCATCCACTCATTGACCCGGATGACACCCCGCTCCACTTTCACATCGGTATTTTCCAGCCCCAGCCCTTCCACATTGGCCTGCCGTCCCACACTCACCAGGACACGCTCACAGCCAAGCTCCAGCATCTCTCCGTTCCGCTCCGCCTTCAAGGTTACGCCTTGACCATCCTTAACGACGGTTTCTGCCAACACCTGAGCGCCGGTTATTACTTTGATGCCCCGCTTTTTGAAAAGGCGCTCCAACTCCTTGGAAACGTCCGCATCCTCATAAGGGACAAGCCGCGGGCCATATTCCACAATGGTGACCTCCACACCGAAGTCATGGAGAAGGGATGCCCATTCCACACCAATAACACCGCCCCCGATAATCAGCATCGTGCGGGGCAGAGTTTCCATTTGGAGGGCATGATCGCTGTTCAAGATAAGCTCCCCGTCCGTTTCCAGCCCCGGCAGCTGGCGCGGACGGGAGCCGGTAGCCAGAATCAGCTGCGCCGGCACCAGATTCTCCGTTTCCCCATCCGGCAGCTCCACAGCCACCGCACCGCTGCGCGGCGAAAAAATGGAAGGTCCGATGACCCTGCCGTTGCCGGTATATACGTCGATCTTGTTCTTTTTCATCAAAAATTGAACGCCCTTATGCAGCTGGTCCACAATGCTCTGCTTACGCTCCAGCACCTTGGGAAAATGGACGGACACGCTGCCGGCGGTAATGCCGAAGCTTTCGGACTCCCGCATGGCATGGGCCAGCTCCGCACTGCGGAGCAGCGCTTTCGTCGGAATACAGCCCCGGTGCAGACAGGTTCCCCCCAGCTTGTCCCGCTCCACAATGGCAACGGATTTGCCCAGCTGGGCTGCCCGGATCGCCGCCACATATCCGCCGGTGCCGCCTCCAAGCACCACTACATCATATTGCTTTGTCATTCGCGGTCCCTCCAGAAAATTAATCATCACCTTAGCATACACTATTGGGAATTGTAAGCAAACTGCGCCTCATTTTATTCTTTTTTTCAAGGGGATTTCTGGTATAAAATAACCTTATAGCATCTCTCACTCCCGGACCCTGTTGTCTGGTATGATAGAGGCAATTAACCTTCATTTTTTGATGTGATAGGAGTGGTCCCATGCTGACCGCCAATCCGGAATTCCGCACCGAAACCGACCTCTTAGGCTCCATGATCCTTCCGGCGGATGTTTTATACGGCATTCATACCTGGCGGGCCATGGACAATTTCCCCGTCAGCGGCAGACCGGTGAATCCCCGCCTGATCTCGGCTATCGTACTGGTCAAACAAGCTGCGGCTATGGCCAATCGCAAACTGGGGCTTCTGCCGGCGGATGTGGCCGATGCCATCCTTTATGCCTGCACCCAGGTGCAGTCAGGTGAGTACAAAAGCTCGTTTCCCGTCGATGCCCTCCAGGGCGGAGCGGGCACCTCCACCAACATGAATGTGAACGAGGTGCTGGCCAATCTCGCCATCCTCCGGCTGGGCGGAAAGCCAGGTGAATATAGCCGGGTTCATCCTTTAGACCACGTAAACCTGGGGCAATCCACCAACGATGTGTATCCCACAGCTTTACGTATCGCGGCCATCCGTTTGCTCCGGCCCTTGGCCAATGCCTTTGCCTCCCTTCAGGAAGCGCTCCAGGAAAAAGAGGAGGCCTTCGCCCATGTGCTGAGACTGGGGCGGACCCAGCTGATGGACGCCCTGCCGATGACCACCGGACAAGGCTTCGGGGCTTACGCCAAGGCAGTAGCCCGGGACCGCTGGCGGCTCTACAAGGTAGAGGAGCGGCTGCGGGAGGTCAATATCGGCGGAACCGCCATCGGTACAGGACTGAACGCGCCTCTGAAATACACCTTCACCGTAACTGAGCTTCTTCAGGAGCTTTCCGGACTGGGACTGGCCCGCAGCGAGTTCCCCATGGACCCCACCCAGAACATGGATGTGTTCGTGGAGGTATCGGGCCTGCTGAAGGCGGCTGCCGTTAATTTGTTGAAGATATCAGGCGATCTTCGGCTGCTTGCTTCTGGCCCCTCCGGTGGCTTGGGTGAGCTGAAGCTGCCTGCCGTACAGGCCGGCTCCTCCATTATGCCGGGCAAGGTAAACCCGGTTATGGCCGAAATGACAGGGCAAACCGCCATGCGCGTCATTGCCAATGATACAGCCATCACGCTGGCTGCCATGAACGGGCAATTGGAGTTGAACGCCTTCTCGCCTCTGATTGCGGAATCCCTTCTGGAATCCCTGGAAGTGCTTACAAGCGCAGTGACCCTTTTTGAGGAAAAATGTATCCGCGGACTGGAAGCAAACGCCGCCATATCTGCTGAGCGGGTGGAAATGTCCTCAGCTTTGGCCACGGCTCTGGTGGATTATATCGGCTACGAAGCCGCGGCACGCATCGCCAAACAAGCGCAGTCCGAAAGCATTCCTGTTCGGGAAGCCCTCATCCGCGAAGGTTTGATGACCACCCAGGAGGCAGAGCGGGTCCTGAGCCCGCGCCAAATTACCAAACCCGGAATTCCGGGCAAATGAAAGGGGAAGCCGGATCATGAGCATGAATTCAACCCCCCGGTCCAACCGCGTCCACATCGCCCTGTTCGGCAAGCGGAATGCGGGAAAGTCCAGTCTGATCAACGCGATAACCAAGCAGGAAACCGCCGTGGTTTCGCCTGTGAAGGGCACCACCACCGATCCAGTATACAAATCCATGGAGCTGCTGCCGCTTGGGCCTGTGGTCTTTATTGATACGGCAGGACTTGACGATGAAGGAGAGCTTGGCGAGCTCCGGAAGCGCAAAACGCTGGAGGTGGTGGAAAAAACGGATCTGGCTCTTCTGGTGGTAGACGCGGAGGAAGGCGTAAGCGATTTTGACATATCCTTGGCGGCTTATCTGCGCCAGAAGAAAATTCCTTCATTGGGCGTCCTGAATAAAATTGATCTGGAGGCAGGCTCTGAGCCTCTTCTCAAGGAAATGCGGGAAAAACTTGAGCTTGCGGTGTACGCCGTCTCCGCCGCCAGCGGCAAAGGCATCAACGAGCTGCGTAAGGCGATGGGAGAAGCTGTTCCCGATGAGGAGGACAAGTTCAAGATTGTAGGGGATCTGGTGCGGCCCGGAGATTTTGTGGTCCTGGTGACTCCTATTGATAAGGCTGCCCCCAAGGGAAGGCTCATTCTCCCCCAGCAGCAGACCATCCGGGATATCCTGGAGGCGGATGCCATTGCGGTGGTGACAAAGGAATATGAATTAAAGGAGACTCTGGAGCGCCTTGGAACCAAACCCGCATTGGTGATTACCGACTCCCAGGCGTTCTTGAAGGTGGCGGCGGATACGCCGAAGGATGTTCCGCTGACCTCCTTCTCCATTTTGTTTGCCAGGCACAAGGGAGATTTGGCTGAGCTGGTCCGCGGCGCCCGGGCGCTGGAGAAGCTCCAGGACGGGGATAAGATTCTGCTGGCTGAAGCCTGCACCCATCACCAGCAATCCGATGATATCGGCCGGGTCAAAATCCCCCGCTGGATCCGCCAGAATACGGGCAAGGAGCTGCATTTCGAACATGCCAGCGGCTATACCTTTCCGGGCAATATTACCGATTATTCGCTGATTGTCCATTGCGGCTCCTGTATGCTGAACCGAAGATCCATGCTGCACAGGATTGCCCAGGCGGTGGATGCCGGCGTACCCATTGTCAATTACGGGGTGCTGATCGCGTATGTACAGGGAATATTCCCGCGAGCCATCGAAATGTTTCCATTAGCGCGGTTGGAATGGGACGAAGCTTGATTAACTTTCTTTAGGGAAGAATGCCGCATCCGCAGAAATGGCATCCTAAATATGTGCTTTGCGCATTCGTCCCATAAGGAGGAGACCATCTATGACTGAATATCTTCAGCACCAAGAGCGGCTGGAGCATGTGCTCACTAGCGTAAACGAAGCCATTCACGAGCTCAATCAGGCCCGGGAGGAAGCGGCAAAAGCCCAAGCCTCCGCAGATCCGGAGGACCGTCGTCACGCGTGGGCCAAGCTGGAGCAAGCAGAGCGCCGGGCTGCCGAGGCCAAAACCCAGCTGATGTCAGAAGCGAACAACTCCCAGGAGCAGCAGGTGCTGCAGAATCTCCAGGAGCTGGAGGATGCCATTTCCAGCGCCCGCCAATATTAGACTCTCCATGGTAAATCGTAAAGCTATGCCAAAACACAGCAAAGCGGCGGCACGTTAGGACGTGTCCGCCGCTCTCTTTTTTATTCCAAGGGTGTAGAAATCGGGTAGATAAGCTTCTCCAGCGGCAGCCTGGGTGACTGATGGGGCGGCTCATCCGAAATCCCGATGGAGACCAGCATAGCCGGCACATACCGGGCATCAATGTTGAAGGCATGGGAAAAGGCCGCGGCATCAAAGCCGGTCATCGGTACAGAGTCGTAGCCCATCGCCTTGGCAGCCAGCATAAGCTGCATGGAGATGAGGCCCGCATTCAGCATGGCATGGTCCCGGCCGAATTGCTCACCTCTGGTATCATACACATGATTGATGTTGGCGATCTGGCGGGTGGCCAGCTCGTTGGACATACCTCCCGCTTCAGCAAGCTGCGCGTAGACCGTTTTGGCGTTCCGATTCGCCTGAAGATCTCCCAATACGGCTACCGTCACAGCGCTCTCCAGAATCTGCTTCTGGCTGTTGGCAATGGGAAAAAGCGTCTCTTTGTCCGCTTGCTCCTGTATCACCGCCAGCTTCCAGTGCTGAAGATTCCATGCGGATGGGGCGTGATGGGCAATCTCCAGAATCTGCCGGAGGTCCGACTCGGGGATAACGGCCCCTTTTTTGTAGCGGCGTACGGAATGCCGGTCGAGGATCATCCGGGTGAAGGCAGCACCTGCCTCCTGCTGCAATTGGGTCATATAGAATGCCCCTTTCTCCTCATGTCCGGATGATTAAGCGTGTTTTTCGATGAGTGCTTCCAGGGAAGCCAGCGATTGCACACCCACTACCTTGTCTACCGGTGTTCCGTTTTTGAACAGGATCAGGGTAGGGATGCTCATTACGCCGAATTTGCCTGCTGTTTCGGGATTTTCATCCACATTGGTCTTGGCGACAGTAGCCTTCGCTGCAGGGTTGGCAGCCAGTTCATCCAGAACAGGTGCGATCATCCGGCAGGGTCCGCACCACGGTGCCCAGAAATCCACCAATACCAAACCGTCTTGCCCTACTTCCGATTGGAACGTTGCATCTGTAATATGTTTAACCGCCATGTTCAAACACTCCTTTTTCTAATGTGGGGGTACCGTCACTTTTTCCTTCATGCAAGCTGCAAATTTGTCCTAGCACCGCCGCGATGGTCCACTTCCTCCAGTACAGCTCCAGATGGTCCTCTGCCTCATGAAAAAGACCGTCCATCACAGACTGGACATTGGATGCGATCATACAGCCGTTATCCGGGTCTCCCGAGCACCAGCTGGGCTTAAGAGTCCCTGCACATACAACAGTATAGATCTGCCCCAGGTGGGTGGTTTCCGGGTCGCAATCCAGCATATAGCCGCCCCCGGTTCCTTCCTTGGTAGCCACAAAGCCGTGGTTCCGCAGAAGACTCATCACCTTCCGCACCCGGGCGGGGTTGGTGCAGACATTATTTGCAATCATCTCACTGGTGGCCATATGATCCGACCGGTGGGCCAGCAATACCAGGCTGTGTACGGCAATGGAGAAATCGCTGTTCATGTCAGGACACCTCCGATATACTGTAATTATATTATTTACAGTTTCGCGTGTCAAATGATTCAGCCATTCTTAGCTTCCCCTGCCGTTTATGAATTATCAGCCTCCAATATGCCTTTACCCTAAATCCCAAGTTTCTTATCCATATCTCCGCGGATATCCCGGAGCAGCTGGAGCGCTGCCTCGATTTCCACCTTCCTGGTAGACACACTCTCCACGCTGCAGCCTACTGGAATTCCCTTCTCCAACGCAAAATCCATCAGCTCATCCATAATTTTGCGCACCAAGCTAATGGACTTATCCAGAATATCATGGGAATGGATTAAATCCTGCTCCAGCCAGCGGGGAAGACTAATCCCCAGCCACTTGATAAATTCCAGGGTCTTTAATGAGCCGCAGGGAGCAAAATTAAACAGGATCGGCACCATTTCCACCTCCTGCTCCTGGCAGGCGTAATAATAGTCCGACAAAAAATCCTTAGAGGCTTCCACATTATAAATGGCTTGGGAAACGAAAAAGCGGCAGCCGCTTTTCATTTTCCCGATCACCCTCAGATGTTCATCCCTTGTGTTCATATGGCGCTCCGGTATCATAACTCCCCCCATCAGGAGGTGCGGATAACGGCGCCCGATCTCAAAGGCCTGAGGAAGAGCAGTTTTCACCGGCTGGGTACTGGAGGAGGCACCGACAAATACGGCACATGCACCCTCCGGCTGCGCGGCCATCCAGTTCTCCAGCTCCGCGGGATGATATTTACCGGCACTTCTGTACAAGATGGATGGCGTTTGCAGGTGATTCAAGTATGTATTGCGGTAATATCCAGGGTCCAATGCTTCCAGATACGGAAAAGGCCGGTCTCCCTCCCTGCTGTCTTCCTCCTGAACATCATAAACAATAAGACCGTCAATAGGGAGAGAAGCAATCCGTTCATGCTGTGTACGGGCAATGGTGCTCAGCTTTTCCTCCGGTGTGTCCAATTTGGGCGGTGTCATACCATAGGTCAGAATGCCAGTCTGCCTGTTTATAATTTGATTGGCGAGCTTATGGGACATTGAGGGTTCTCCTTGTTTAAATTCACATCCGAATATGAAAAAAACCGCCTGTTCATTGGATTAACAGACAACCCAATAAACAAGCGGCCTTAGGCTTACTGTTTAAGGCGTGTCTAAAAACTCGCTTGAGGGCATCTTACACTGCCTTTTCGCCCCATACTGCGTTACTTTTGCTTGACGTACCCCCGGTACGCCTTCACAAAAGTGCCTTGCCTGGAACGAAAATTCAGGGTAACCTGCTCCCCTCGGAGTTTTCAGACACACCTAGTCCTCTTCCTCTCAGGACACCTTATGCTCGATCCGCAGCTTGTCAGCCACCATGGCGATGAATTCCGAATTGGTGGGTTTAGCTTTGGAAATATTAACGGTGTACCCGAACAGGTGGCTGATGCTGTCAATATTGCCGCGGGTCCAAGCTACCTCAATGGCATGGCGGATAGCCCGCTCCACACGGCTTGGTGTAGTTTTGAAGCGTTCGGCAATAGCCGGATAAAGGGTTTTGGTAATGGCGCCGAGAATTTCGATATTGTTGTATACCATGGTGATCGCCTCACGCAGGTACTGATAACCCTTAATATGAGCGGGAACGCCAATTTCATGAATGATACTGGTAATATTCGCATCCAAGTTACGGGATTTGTTCATCGGTACCACGTTGGCCTTATGCTGGATGACGGAGGATGACACGCCTCCCATCATCGAGCTGGCTGTAATCGGATTGGGGGAGATAAGCTGGCGGATACGGTTGGTCAGAACCTCCATATCGAAGGGCTTCAGGATATAATAGGATGCACCCAACTGGACTGCCTTCTGTGTAATACTCTCCTGGCCAAAAGCAGTGAGCATAATGATTTTGGGCTGCGGGTTGACATTCATCTCCCGGAGCTTCTCAAGAACGCCCAGACCGTCAAGATGAGGCATAATAATATCAAGAATCAGCACATCAGGGACACGTCCCTCTTCAATGAGACGCAGCACGTCGTTGCCGTTATAAGCAATTCCGGATACATTCATATCTTGCTGGTCATTGATAAATTCCGATAATAACGCTGTAAACTCCCGATTGTCATCTGCCAACAGAACCTCGATTTTTTGCACTCGACTAATCCTCCAATCCAAAGATGCGTACTTTTGTTTTCCTGACTATTCTAATTCGACACATGGGATTAAATTCCTTCTGTCGAAATTTATTTTTCTTTATTTTTTTTACGGTTTTATATATAATATATATTTTATCTTATCATCCAACATTTTTCGACAGGTTCACGGAATTGTTGGATTATTAGTACCCTCTTCCATTAAGAATGAAACACCTTTTATAAGAAAAAGAAAAAAGCAGGCTCAGCCTGCTTTCAGTTCTTCCATGGTTTGTTTGTCCAAAACTCCTGCATCCTGAAGCATCCACTCAATGAAGCAGCCATACCCGCTGGTCGGATCATTGACGAAAACATGGGTTACAGCTCCGATCAGCTTGCCGTTTTGGATGATGGGACTGCCGCTCATCCCCTGGACAATTCCTCCGGTTTTCTCGATCAGGCGGGGATCGGTAATTTTGATTACCATTCCCTTCGTAGCCGGATAATCCTGTTTGGCCACGTGGGTAATACTAATCGAGAACTTCTCCACCTTCTGTCCGTTGACCACCGTATAAATTTCCGCCGGTCCTTCCACAACATCCTCGGCAAAAGCCACCGGCAAAGCTTCTTTTGTGTAACCATGATCAGGAACGGCAGTCATTCTGCCAAATATTCCGAAGGGCGTATTTTTCTCAATATTGCCTAAAATTTTGTTCTCCGAACTGAATTGAGCCCGCTTTTCACCAGGTTCTCCCGTCAAGCTCTTAGCGATGGAGGTAACATTGGAGTGTACAATTTCGCCGCTGCCCACCTCGATAGGGGTTTGTGTATCCATGTCGGTAATTACATGCCCCAGAGCACCATAGGCGTTCTGATCCGGGGAATAAAAGGTAAGAGTCCCTACACCAGCTGCGGAGTCCCTGATGTATATACCCAGCCGGTATGCTTTGTCATTCTGGTCAAAGGCTGGCTCCAGCTTAACATGCAGCTTGTCCTTATTGCGTTTAATCTCCAGATCCAGGCTGGCTTTTTCTCTGCCTGCCTGTGCCACCAGCTCTGCCATCTGATTCACATCCCGGAGCTTCTGCCCGTTCACGCTGAGGATTAAATCCCCAACTTGGATTTTGGCGTCCTCCCCCGGAGAGATCTTCCGTTCATTCTCCACTGTGACCATGTGGTGGCCCACCACAAGCACCCCGGCGGATTTTAGCTTTACCCCGATGGTTTGGCCGCCGGGCACCACCCTTAAATCAGGAAGAACCTTCACCTTGACGGATTTAATCGGGATATTCCCCAGCTTAACCAGCATTTCCGTTTGGCCGGCCACAGCCGTATGGATATGGATCGGCTCCTTGAGGTTGGCTTGAAAGGTGGGCTCCGAAGAACCGTTGACACTCATGATTCCCGGATCCCGGATGCTGATATTGCCGGTCACGGGCATCGCCAAGTGAAGCGCCTTGTCCTGACCTGTAAAGATGCGAAGCTCACCGGGAAAACTGGCGAAGCATTGAAACGGGGCGGAAAAACTCAGCAAGCAAATGAAAAAAGCGATGATAAGACCTATCAATCGTTTGCGGTTGATGGAACTCAATCCCAATCACGCTCCTTTTCTCCTCCTCGCCACTAAAAGAAGGCGCATGTGTCATTTGCGTACCTATAAGTTACCCCGCCCCACCTGATTTATGACTCGAAAAAGCTGCAACTCAGGCCAATATCTGCTTGAATTCCTTGTTATAAGCCCTTTTTTGGGTTTCTGCCATAGCCAGCATCTCCAAAGCATGCGATAGCGTCGTTTCCGTTATCTCTACGCCGCCAAGCATACGGGCCAGCTCCTCGGCACGGTCGGACGTATCCAGATCCTTAACCGTGGTGTAGGTTCGTCCGTCCTCCACCGCCTTGCTGATGTAATAATGGGCATCTGCCATACATGCCACTTGTGGCAGGTGCGTAATGGAGAAGACCTGGCAATCGGACGACAGCCTTGCCATCCGTTCCGCAATCGCCTGTGCCGCGCGGCCGCTGACCCCTGTATCCACCTCATCGAACACCAGAACGGGAATCCGGTCCACCTTGGCAAAAATCGATTTCATCGCCAGCATCATCCGGGAAAGCTCGCCGCCGGAGGCTATTTTCCCGAGCCCCCGAAGAGGCTCGCCCGGATTGGGTGCAATCAGAAACTCCACCTGGTCAATGCCGGAGCGGGTTAACCGGACCGTAGAACCGTCCACCAGGACTCCCCTAGGATCTTCTACCCGTCCCATCTGAACCTGGAACACCGTTCTCTCCATATGCAGCTCCTTCAGCTCGGCTACAATGGCTTCAGCAAGCCTCACCCCGGCAGACGACCGTTGTCCGGACAGCTTCAGAGCAAGGCGCACACATTCCTTCTCCTGGCGCACCAGCTTCCGTTCCAGCTCCTGCTGCCGCTCTTCCTTATGATCCAGTACCGCCAGCTCCTGACGCACCTTCTCCAGGTAACGGAGGATTTCTTCCACGTTCTCCCCATATTTCCGCCGGAAGGAGGAGATCAGGCTGAGACGGTCCTCAATTTCATTCAACCGGCCAGGGTTAAACTCCACACTCCCCCGGTAATCCCGAAGCTGGAATGCTGCATCCTCCAGCTGATAGAAGGCGCTTTGCATCTGCTCCAAAACAGGGCCAAGCCCAACGGAATCAAACTGGACAATGTCCTGGAGCTTAAGAACCGCCCTGCGGACCTGATCCAGGGCCTTGCCCCCGGCATTAAGAGCCTCATACGAATCGTTCACGTTCTGGAATAATTTTTCCGCATTTCCTAGCTTGCTCTTTTCTTCGGCCAAACATTCATCCTCACCGGATTTCAATTGCGCATCCGCAATCTCCTCCACCTGGAAGCGGTACAGATCCTGCATCTGCAAGGCTTGCTTCTCGGCCTCGCGGAGAGCAGCCAGCTCTTTATGAATCCCTTTATATTCACCGTATGCCGCGCTGTATGCGGAACGGGTTTCTTCAATTTCCTGCCCGCCGAACAAGTCCAGCCAGCGGATATGCTCCTCCGCCTTCAAGAGGGACTGGTGCTCATGCTGCCCGTGAATATTAATCAGCCGCTCGCCCGCTTCACGCAGGGTGGAGAGATTCACAAGCTGCCCATTGATCCGGCTGACGCTTTTGCCTTGGACACTCAGCTCCCGCCGGATGATCAGATGCTCATCGGCAGCAGGCGTTAATCCGATTCCCCCCAGCACCTCCCATACGGGGTGATCCGCCGGGACATCGAATAATGCCTCAATCTCCGCCTTATCCTGCCCGAACCGGACCAGATCACTTAAGCCCCGGCCTCCGGCGATTAACCCTAAAGCATCTATAATGATGGATTTCCCGGCGCCTGTTTCGCCCGTGAGAACATGAAAGCCGTTGTGGAAAGCCAGACGGACCGATTCGATTACCGCCAGATTGCGGATGGACAGCTCTTGCAGCATTGGGCAACTCCCCTTTATCCAATTAAAAATGCGTTCATAACTTGTCCTCCTCATTATATCAGCATTTCACAGAAAAAGGGAACACCCATTCGCATTTTATTTTTCGTAAAAAGTCCCCCAAATAAAAAAATGCCGCCCTGAGGATCAGGACAGCATGGCGGTAATCCGGCGTACGATTTCCTGGCTTTGCTCGCGGCTGCGGCAGATCATAAGAATGGTATCGTCACCGCAGATGGTGCCCATCAATTCGGGCCACTCCAGGCTGTCCAGCAATGCCCCGATGGCATTGGCAGTGCCCGGCATGCTTTTCATGACGATGAGATTCTCCGTATAATCAATGCCGACAAAATGCTCCGACAGCACACGCTTCAGCCGGGATACGGGATTCACCCGCTGCTCACTGGGAAGCGCATACTTGTAATGGCCGCTGCTTAAGGGGGTTTTGATCAGGTGAAGCTCCTTGATATCCCGGGAGACGGTTGCTTGGGTCACATTGAAGCCGGCGGTACGGAGCGCTTCCACAAGCTCGTCCTGGGTCTCGATGTCCTGTGACGCCAGGATCTCCCTGATTTTCAGATGACGTTGGCCTTTCATATTGTCCTCCTTACGATTTGACGGTGCTGCCACGTAAGCGCATCCTTTATGAGGTGCGGCTTTCCTCCGCCGGAACATCGAAGCGGATTTTTTCAATCGTCTTTTGTCTGGGGTCCACGTACAGAATCCCTTCCGCCTCCGGATACAGCAGCTGGTAGACCAGAAGCTGGTCACGCAGCCCGCTGCCGGTCCAATCCAGGGGTTTGCGGTCCCGGGCAACCTTGACCACATACAGCTTTTCCTCTTCCGCGGCGAAATGATCGATGAACAGCCTGCTCTCCAACAACTCTCTGTCATTCACCTGAATCTGGATGGGTATCCGGCGTTTGCCTGTCAATACCTCATATCCCGAAAATTCCAACAGCTCTACTGCTGCCGTAGCCGGCACCTCCGGGTCCGGGTCAATGGCAGGCATCCCCTTGGGCGGGGCCATTAGCCAAAACCGGAACCGGTAAAGCAGCCATCCGATGATGAAGACACTGAGAAGCAAGAGAATCAGGCTGTCGCCTTTGTACATTCCGCATCCCCCCGAATACTATACTTTTTCTAGGAGATTAAAGAAAATCCTGCAAGCTATGTATCATCATCCTAAGAAAAGTTCAATTCGGGGAGGAGCGGAAGGTATGATGGGCTTGATGGACGGTATCCCGGATCATTGGTGTGAAGTCCGGTTTTTGCGGAGGCGCCGGCTCGGAGACGCCGCTGTCCGGGGATAACATTCCCTTGTAGGTCCAGAATGCCAGAAACTCCACATTTCCCTCACCGCCGGTGATCGGTGAATACGTAAGTCCCTCCAGATCAAAACCCAGCTGGCAGGCGAATTCCAAAACGGTTTCCAGCACAGACTCATGCACCTTGGCATCCCGGACAACCCCGGATTTCCCCACCTGCTCCCGTCCTGCCTCGAATTGCGGCTTGATTAAGGCGACAATCCGGCCGCCGCCGGACATCAGCTTGGCCAATGTGGGCAGAATCAGCCGGAGTGAGATGAAGGAAACGTCAATGGAGGCGAAGTTTGGCACAAAACCCTCCAGATGCGACCGCTCCATATACCGGAAATTCGTCCGTTCCATCACACGCACCCGGGGATCATTGCGGAGGGAATAATCCAATTGATTGTACCCTACATCAATAGCATACACACGGGCTGCCCCATTCTGCAGAGCACAGTCCGTAAATCCCCCGGTGGAGGCTCCGATATCTATCATGGCAGCGCCGTTAAGATCCAGATCGAAGGCACGAATCGCCTTCTCCAGCTTCAGCCCGCCGCGGCTGACATAAGGGTGGGGAGCCCCTTTGACATTAAGCGGAAGATCCCTGGCGATTTTCATGCCGGGTTTCTCCAGCCGTTCCGTTCCGGTAAAGACCAGTCCCGCCATCACAGCGGCCTTGGCCTTCTCCCTGCTTTCATAATAACCCTGCTCAACAAGCAGGACGTCTATCCGTTCCTTCTCTTTAGCCACGCTGTCCTCCCAGGCGCTTCCAAGGCTGAAGCCTCAGGCATGCTGCCGTTTCTTCTGGATGAAGGCGGCCAGCTGTCCGGCTACGCTTTCGGCTGTAAGCCCGACCTCCGCCCGCTGTTCCTTGATGCTTCCGTGTTCAACAAAATAATCGGGAATAGCCAGGTTTTTCACCGCAAGCCCGTAAATATCATGATCGGCATAAAATTCCAGCACAGCCGAACCGAAGCCGCCCATCCGGGCGCCTTCCTCCATGGTGATCAACGGCAGGCGCTCTGCCGCAAGACTAAGGAGCATGGCCTGATCCATCGGTTTAATAAAACGGGCGTTCACCACCCGGAGGGAGATGCCATGCCCCGCCAGAATCTGGGCGGCATCCTCCGCCACCTCCACCATAGGCCCAACCGCCAGCACAGCTGCATCGGTGCCGCCCCGCACCACTTCCCAGCTTCCAATGGGAATAAGCGACATCGGCGCAAGCTCCACCCCTCTGCCATTAATGCGGGGATACCGCACGGCAATGGGGCCGTCGTCATACTGGAATGCCGTATACAGCATGGAGCGCAGCTCCTGCTCATCCTTGGGCATCATCAGCGTTAGATTGGGGATGCTGCGCATAAAGGCCATATCATAAATCCCCTGGTGCGTTTCTCCGTCAGGTCCCACAAAACCGGCCCGGTCAATGGCAAACACCACATTCAGATTCTGCCGGGCTATGTCGTGGACAATCTGGTCATAAGCCCGCTGCATGAAGGTGGAATAGACGGCATACACCGGCTTCATCCCCTCCATGGCCAAACCGGCGCAGAAGGTGGCGGCATGCTGCTCGGCAATGCCCACATCGATCATGCGGTCGGGAAAGCGCGACTGGAATTTCAGCAGGCCCGAGCCTCCCGGCATAGCGGGAGTGACAGCGACGATCCGGCTGTCCGCCTCCGCCAGCTCCATCAGGGTATTGCCGAAGACCTCCGTGTACATGGGGGGGCCGGAGGATTTCATTACCTGGCCAGATTCGATCTTGTAAGGACTGATGCCGTGCCAGGTATGGGAATCCGCCTCCGCAGGAGAATATCCCTTGCCCTTGGTGGTCAGCACGTGAATGAGAACGGGACCCTCCAGGTTATCCGCCTGGCGCAGGGTTTCTAGCAGCTGGGGCAGATTATGGCCGTCCACCGGGCCCATATACTGGAAACCAAGCTCTTCAAACAGAACACCGTTAACGAGGAGGTACTTGAAGGAATCCTTCAGCTTCTCCACGGTTTTGGCAACCTTGCCACCAATGGCCGGAATTTTCTTCAGAAGGTATTCCACATCATCCTTGGCCTTCAGATAATGACGGTCCGAGCGGATCTTGCTTAAATAATTATGCATAGCACCCACATTGGGGGCGATGGACATTTCATTGTCATTGAGAATCACCACGAGATTCTTTCCCTCGTGGCCGATATGGTTCATGGCCTCGAAGGCCATGCCGCCGGTCATGGCGCCGTCGCCGATCACCGCCACCACTTTGTTGGACTTCTTCTGCAGGTCCCTGGCGCTGGCAAAGCCCATAGCCGCCGACAAGGAGGTGCTGCTGTGTCCGGCCTCCCAGACATCATGCTCGCTTTCGCTGCGTTTAACGAAGCCGCACATTCCCTTGTACTTGCGCAGGGTATCGAAATCCCCCTTGCGCCCGGTAAGGATCTTGTGCACGTACGATTGGTGTCCGACGTCGAATATGATCTTGTCCTGAGGGGACTGGTAATAATAATGCAGGGCCAAGGTCAATTCCACAACGCCCAGATTGGGCGCCAGATGTCCTCCCGTCAACGAGAGTTTTTCGATCAGAAACCTCCGTATCTCTCCCGTTAAAGCCTCCAACTGCTCCATATTCAGCTTTTTCAGGTCTTCCGGCTGGTTGATTTGATCGAGCACTATTGTAGCCCCGCTTTCGTGTTTAAATATGCATCATTATATCACAGTCAGGAAAACCGCCACAACGCGAAAAGAGACGTTTAGGAAAGCGGATTCCATCCAGGCTTCACCCGCAGGAGCGTCCGGTACGATCAGAACTCCCGGTGCACCAGATAATCCGCCAGCTCCAGCAGCCTGCGGGGGTCGGCAAATTGTGCTTCCAGTACAGCCTGTTTCCCCGTTTGGGTGAGCTCCTCCACCTTCCGCCGGGACTCCTCCAGACCATACAGATAAGGATACGTCACCTTCTGGGAGGCTTCATCGCTGTGCAGAGGTTTGCCAAGCTTGGTTTCGTCTCCAGTGATGTCCAGTATATCATCCTGAATCTGGAATGCCAGACCGATGCTGTAGCCATAGATCTCCAACGCCTTCAGCTGTAACGGACTCGCTCCCGCCGTACGTCCTCCGGCCTTGAGGGAGAAAACAATCAGATCGGCGGTTTTGTGGGTGTGGATAAACTCCAGCTGCTCCTTGCCGGTGGCTCCCTGCTCTCCGAGGATATCCGCCGCTTGGCCGCCAACCATACCTTTGGCGCCGGCATAAACGGACAGCTCCTCCATCATGTCCAGCACCGTTTCCGCCGGAACACCGCCTGCTCTTCCCGCTTGGGTGATGGAATAGAAGGCGTGGGTCAGAAGAGCATCCCCTGCCAGAATAGCCATAGCATCGCCAAACACCTTATGGTTGGTGGGTTTGCCACGGCGGAAGTCGTCATTGTCCATCGCCGGCAGATCATCATGAATCAGCGAGTAGGTGTGAATCATCTCGATGGCATTGGCGGCATAACGCGCCGCCTCGGGGCTGCCGCCTGCCGCTTCGGCGGCGGCATAGACAAGAACAGGCCGCAGGCGCTTGCCTCCGGCCATCAGTGAATAATGCATGGATTCCCGCAGCTTGTCCGGCACCTGCCATTCCTCCGGCAGACAGGAGGCAAGCTGAGCTTCTGTCACAGCCTGCCAGTGCCCGATATAGTCCCTGATTGTGACCAGCTGTAGAGATGCAAAAGGGTTCATAGCCTCACCACTCACCCTTCATCCGTGCCGGCGGCAAACGGCTTTTTGGCGAGAGAGCCGTTTTCCTCCACCAGAATCTCGATTTTGCGCTCTACCTGTTCCAGCTTCTTGCCGCACAGATGCGAGAGCTTCATTCCCTGCTGAAACAGCTCAATGGCCTGCTCCAGGGGAACATCTCCATTCTCCAGCCTGCCGACAATCGTTTCCAGACGCTCCATTGCCGCTTCAAAGCTCATCTCCGATTCACCGGCCCAGCCGGCGGAAATGATTTCCTTATCCATCCGCATTCTCCTCCATGGCCCATACATGGCAGTCCAGACGGCCGTCGGCCAGACGGACCTTGACCAGATCTCCCGGCTGTATGTGGTGAATTGATTTTACAAGTGCGGTTTCCTTCTCGTTATATACCAGGCTGTAGCCGCGCTGCATCACCTTCAGCGGACTCAGCGCATCCAATTGCTTCAGAGCGGCATCGAAGCCGGCCTGCTTGTCCTTCATCAGCGACTGCATGGCGGTTGCCAGCCGGCGGCTCAACGCATCGCTTTGGCGCCGGGCATAAATCACCTGCTCGCTGGGGTCATGCCGGGACAGCCGGTGGGCCAGGCTCATCTTGGCCTCACGGGCTTTGGTAAGCCGCTTGTTGATGCGGTAGCCCAGCTGCTCCGTCAGGCGGTCCAGACGCTCTACCGGCTCCAGCAGCTGCTTGCGCGGATTCAGCAAATACGGTGAACGCTGCGCCCTTGCCAGGCGCTCCCGGCTTTCCTGCAGCCTGCGCTGCAGAGCCCTGCGCATCCGCTCCTGCTCCACCGCAAGCTGCTGGCGCAGCTCCATGTGATGAGGGACGGCCAGCTCGGCCGCTGCCGTAGGAGTGGCTGCCCGCAGGTCCGCCACAAAATCGGCAATGGTAAAATCCGTTTCATGCCCCACGGCGGAAATCACAGGAATAAGCGAAGCATGGATAGCCCGGGCAACCGCTTCTTCATTGAAGGCCCAGAGCTCCTCCAAGCTGCCCCCGCCTCTGCCCACAATGAGCAGATCCACCTCACCGGCCTCATTCAGCCGGCGGATGGCCTTCACAATGGAGGGCGCCGCCTGCGTCCCCTGCACCAGCACGGGATACAGCTGCACAGGGATGGCCGGAAACCGGCGCTGCAGGGTAATGATGATATCCCGGACCGCTGCTCCCGTGGGGGAGGTAACTACCCCGATGGCTCTCGGGAACCGGGGGATCGGTTTTTTGCGGTGGACGGCAAAAAGCCCTTCTGCCTCCAGACGCTGCTTCAGCTGCTCGTAGGCCAGATAAAGGCTGCCTACGCCGTCCGGCTGCATCTGGGTGACATACATCTGATATTGGCCGTCCCGCTCATATACGGAAATGCCGCCCTTAGCCAGCACCTTGGTTCCGTCCTTCGGGATAAAAGGCAGCCGCTGATTGTAGGAAGCGAACATAATCGCCTTGACCCGGCTGTCCGCATCCTTCAGGGTAAAATACATATGGCCGCTGGAATGCCGGGTAAAGTTGGAGATCTCCCCACGGACCCAAACATCCGATAACCGGTTGTCCTGCTCCAGCCGCGCCTTGATGTAGCGGGTCAGCTCCTTGACAGTAATGGCCTGCTCCGGCCCCTTATCCGGCATCATGGCCTTTACTCCAATCCTGCGGCCCGCCTGGCCGAAACAATGGTATTGGCCAGCAGCATGGTGATGGTCATGGGCCCTACGCACCCGGGAACTGGAGTGATCATTCCGGCTGTTTCCAGCACATCCTCAAAATCCACATCCCCCACCAGCTTGCCGTCGGGAAGGCGGTTAATACCCACATCAATCACGATGGCGCCGGGCTTCAGGTGCTTCGCTTTGATCATCTGGGGCCGCCCTACAGCCGCCACCAGAATATCTGCCTGAGCGGTAATCTTCTCCATATCGGGGGTGCGGGAATGGCAGACCGTCACAGTGGCATGCTCCCGGAGCAGCAGCATGGCCATAGGCTTGCCTACAATGTTGCTGCGGCCCACAACCACCGCATGTTTGCCAGCAATCTCCACATTCATCCGCTTCAGAACCTCGATAACCCCTGCAGGCGTACAAGGCAGAAAGCCGGGTTTGCCGATCATCAGGTTGCCCACATTAATCGGATGGAAGCAGTCCACATCCTTGTCCGGATGGATGGCATCAATCACTTTATCTTCGTTAATATGGCGGGGCAGCGGCAGCTGGACGAGAATTCCATTGATCTTCTTATCACCGTTCAGGCGTTCCACCAGCGACAGAAGCTCCTCTTCACCGGCGTCCTCCGGCAGTCGGTGCACCTCGGAATAAATGCCGGCTGTTTCACAGGCCTTGGCTTTGTTGCGCACATAAACGGCCGAAGCCGGGTCATTGCCCACCAACACTACCGCCAGTCCGGGCTGAACCTGGCTTTTGGCCAGTTCCTCCACCTCAAGCCTGAAGTCCTCGCGGACAGACTGAACCAATTCCTTGCCGTTAATCACTTGAGCCGACATGTAACTCCCCCCATATGCTTTTTTATTTATGATTCCGGACCGCACATGCGGCGGACCTTTAGCGGCTAACGGCGGTCAGAGCCCTTATCGGGCAAAAAAAGCAGCTTTTGAAAATCTAACGGAAGTGAGCGCCGTTATTTGAACGAAAATAAGTCCCCGACAACAAAATTGCCGTAAATAACGGCTCTGGCCGCCGTTAGAATCCGTAAGACCCCCATTAGGAGCAAATAAGGTCTCTCGCCGCCGTTAGATTCTTCTCTACTCAGGCGTTCAACCCGACCGAAGATGCCGCAGCCTGTCCGGCCGCCAGATTCTTCTTTACAGGTTCTCCTTGATGCCTTCCAGCTGGGTGATCATCTTGCCGAGCACACCGTTAACGAACTTGCCCGATTCCTCCGTGCCGAAGTTTTTGGACATTTCGATGGCTTCGTTGACCACAACCTTCGGCGGGACATCCTCGCGGAATACCATTTCGTACACGCCCATACGCAGAATTTCCCGGTCCACCTTGGATAACCGGTCCATGGACCAGCCCTTCAGATATTCGGTGAGCAGAATGTCAATAGCGGACAGATTCTCTTCTGTACCCGCCACCAGATCCTTCACGTCACTGGGCACTATATCCTCATTCTTCTGGCGGAGCTCGGCTTCGTTCTCCTGCAAGGCTTCTTCAATTACCATGCGGATGGCATGGTCTACATCCACTTCATTCATTCTCAACTGATACAGGCTCTGTACGGCGAGCTCTCTGGCTAATCTGCGTCTCATCGGACGACTTCAACCCCCTATTCGATACAAAACAAAACCCCATGAAAGGGCACTCCAGCGTGAGACGGTGCCGTTCCACAGGATTATACTTGGATATAACTCGTTTTACCTAAACATCTTCCATCTTTCGGAAAGCCAGCGCCACAGGTGATCCACTTGAAACAGCCGTTCCCCTTGATCCAGCTTTTTCCCCATATAATAACCGATAAAAACAATGAAAGCAAAAATGAGCATGTCCCAAAAGCCAACGAACAAATAAAGGAACCCCAGGAAAAAGCCGAACGCCGCTCCCAGCAGCTTGCCCCGGTGGAGCTCCCACAGGTCCTTCCACATATCCGGCTTCACCTCTATTCAACCCGGCTTTTGAAGGTGGGCGCAGATTGGACGATATTGGCAATAAATACGGAAACGCCTGCCACCGGAATCCCGGTGATCTCTTCGATATGCTGTTTGACGGCGGATTGCATCTCCTCGGTTAAAGCCGGAATGGAGCTTTCCCCGTCCACCATACTGCGGATGGTCACTTCGATGCCTGCGCTGCCGACCCGGATGCGGGCCCGCAAATCCTTGACGCCGCGGGAACGGGTGGCGGCCTTCAGAGCCAGATTCTCCACCGTTTCAATGGAAATGCGGATATCTCCCCATTCATTGCGCTGGTCGATGGAGGGTGCCTGTTCCCTGGAGCTGCGCACGGAAATGTAAAAGAGGCGCAGGGCGATAAGCAGCAGGACAGCGCAAACACTGATAAAGGCGATGGCCGGACCAGTTTCCGTATAAATCCGCTCGGTTAACCCTTGGGTTTCCTCCAGCGGAATCCAGTTGAACGCCCCGGCCAACATGGCGCAAGCGGCTACCATGACGGCAAGGCTGAAAATAAACAAAAGAAGGCGGTCGATAATCTTGGCCATTAAGCTTGTCCCCTTCCATGTCGGACCACTCCCAAACGGGTCCCCTTTCGTGAAGCAAGCCCCCTATGGCTAGGGGGCATTAAGTGCAAACCGTTATTTCAATTTAATAACGGAGGCCGCATCCTCTTCTACAACCCGTTCCGGAGTTTTGAACTGAACGCCGTGAATATGGACATTCACTTCAATCACATCCAGGCCGGTCATGGATTCGATGGCCTGCTTCACATTCCGTTGAATATCGGATGCCACGGATGGAATCCGTTGTCCGTAGTCAATGATAATGGAAACATCGATGGCCGCTTCTCTCTGCCCAACCTCGACCTTCACGCCCTTGGAAAGGTTCTTGCGTCCCAGAAGCTCGGCAACGCCGCTGGCGAAGCCTCCGCTCATGCCTGCTACCCCTTCCACTTCGATGGTAGCCAGACCGGCGATAATCTCAATGACCTCAGGGGCAATCTGGATGTTCCCCATGTCCGTCTTCTCATAATCTGGAGCTATGGTGCTCATATGTACACCTCCCAAGCATTGTTGGACGTCCTAATACATTACTATACCATTTGGACCGAAAGTTGACAAACCTTAGATTTTTTATGAGTTGGAGAACGTTAGGTGTTGTATACGTCCACTTCCTCCAGGAACTTGATATCGAAGTCCCCCTTCAGGAAGGTGGGATGCCGCATCAGCTTCATATGGAAGGGAATCGTCGTCTGCACACCGTCTATGGCAAATTCGGATAAGGCCCGGCTCATCCGCGCGATGGCGTCCTCCCGGGTATCTCCCCACACGATCAGCTTGGCGATCATCGAATCGTAATATGGAGAGATTACATAGCCGGGATATGCGGAGCTGTCCACCCGCACACCCAGTCCGCCTGGGGGCAGATAGAAGGAAATTTGGCCGGGTGAAGGCATAAAATTCCGCTCCGGGTCCTCGGCATTGATCCGGCATTCGATGGCCCAGCCCTTAATCTGGACATCCTCCTGCCGGAAGCTCAGGGGATGGCCTTCGGCCACACGAATCATTTCCTTGATCAGGTCCACACCTGTCACCATTTCGGTAACGGGATGCTCCACCTGGATCCGGGTGTTCATTTCCATGAAGTAGAAATTGCCATCCGGTCCCAGCAGGAATTCCAGGGTTCCGGCGCCGGAGTAATTCACTGCCAAGGCGGCGCGTACGGCGGCTTCGCCCATTTTCTCCCGGACCTCGGGTGTGATTACAGAGCAAGGCGCCTCCTCCACCAGCTTCTGGCGGCGGCGCTGCACGGAGCAGTCCCGCTCGCCCAGATGGACGGCATTGCCGTGTTTATCGGCGATAATTTGAATTTCCACATGCTTCATGCCGGTCAGGAACTTCTCCAGATACACCCCGGCATTGCCGAAGGCCTTCTGAGCCTCCTGCTGGGCGGTGGTAATCTGCTGAAGCAGGGATTCCTCATCGTTGGCGATCCGGATGCCCTTGCCGCCGCCTCCGGCGGTAGCCTTGATAATCACAGGATATCCAATATCCCTGGCGATCATCAGCGCTTCCTGGGGATCCTCGACCAGCCCGTCGGAGCCGGGGATAACAGGGACACCCGCTTGTTTCATGGTATCCTTGGCTACGGCCTTGTCCCCCATCTTGCTGATGGCTTCAGGAGACGGTCCGATGAAGGTGATGTTACAGCGTTCGCAGATCTCCGCGAAATCCGCATTCTCCGCCAGGAACCCGTAACCGGGATGAATGGCATCCGTCTCTGTCAGCGTGGCGACGCTCATGAGATTGGTAAAGTTCAAGTAGCTGTCCTTGGACAGGGTAGGACCGATGCAATAGGCTTCGTCCGCCAGCCGGACATGGAGGGAATCTCTGTCGGCTTCCGAATAAACGGCGACCGTATAGATATTCATCTCCTTACAGGCGCGGATGATCCGGACCGCAATCTCGCCCCGGTTGGCAATTAGTATTTTTTGAAACGCCATGATCTGAATGATCCTCCCGAAATAAAATACTTTTCGCTCCCGTTGACTTCCCGTCAGACGCGGACCAGGAACAACGGCTGTCCGTATTCCACCAGCTGGCCGTTCTCTACCAGCACCTGCACGACTTCGCCCTTGACCTCTGCTTCAATCTCATTCATGAGCTTCATGGCTTCCACAATGCAAACCACGGTTTTCTCGGTAACCCGGTCTCCCGCCTTCACGAAGGGAGCGGCTTCCGGCGTAGGAGCATGATAATATGTACCTACCATCGGCGAAACGACCCGGTGAAGCTGGCCGTCCTCCTCCTGCTTGGCAAGGGTATCCTCCCGTACCGGCTCGTTCTTGACTGGCTCGGCCTGAACAAGAGCAGCGGCCGGGGCCGTCTGATACGCGGGGGTATGGGTGACCAAAAGGGATTCGGTTACACCCGGTTTTTTCAGGTACAGCTTATATCCTTCATTTTGAATCTCCAGCTCCTGCAGATTCGACTGGTCTACGAGGCGGATCAATTCCTTGATTTCGCTTAATTTGAACATGCGCCGTACCCACTCCTAAGCGTTTATTGGCCGGCATAAACCGGCATGGACAAGCATCTGCCGCAGCTATTCGCACATGGCGGTTCGCGGCATTGGTTCATGCAGGTGCCACAAGGAAACGGAAATAAAACAAGCGTGCGACGAAAGTAATTATAACACACTCGTCCGCCACTACAAGACTGTTTTATAACCTAGTCCTAGAATCCCGTCACGATTGTGGAAGAACCGACAAATGTCCTGTCTATAAGCTAAGGGTGGCGAAAACGCTTATGCCCAGGGAGAGCCAGCAATGGCTCTCCCTGCGGCATGGCAGCTTACTTCAGGTACTGCACGGAAACAGATTCCTTGGAAACACCCAGCTCCTTGATCATCAGATCAATAATGCTTTGTGCCTGTTTGGCATCCAGCTTGTTGGCCACCTGGACCACAGCCTTGTATTTTTCCCCTTCGTCCAATACGATGGCGTTGCTGTAGGTTTGACCCAGGATATCCTCCAGGCTTTCCACCTTGGCCTGCATGGTTTGAACCCGGTCAAAGTCATCGCTGGCTTTGGCGATTTCATCCGCGGATTTTTTGGTGTCGGAGATGATATTGGCCAGGTTCTCCACCTTTTTGCCAAGATCCTCATTGCGCTTGATTACCAGGTTGGCAAAATAATCGGAGCCGGATACGGCCTTGCTGGCCACCTTCTCCAGAACCTTGGCGTCGCTGGTTTCCGTTTTGGTGACGGTTTGGGCCTTGTCAGTGGTTTGATCCTTGCTGGTGGTTTGTGCCTTATCGGTGGTTTGGGCCTTGTCGGTGGTTTGGGCTTTGCTCGTGGTTTGCGCCTTGTCGGTGGTTACGCCGCCAACCGCTTTATCTGCCGCTTCGGGAGTTTTCTCTTCTGTGGTGACCTTGATTTCCTGCTGGGCCGTCTTCTCCGAAACGGAGTTCAATTTGTCCACGTCCTCGGTAAAGAGATAGTACGCCGACAGCACCACCATCAGACTCAGCATGGACACCAGCCAAATTGTTTGTCTTTTCGTATTCATATGTTGCATCCTCCTTGGTTTTTGGTTTCTTCTATGTCATCCCCTGGGAGCCTGCCTGACACAGTGTTTAGGGGGACGCATATTCATTTATGCGCTACTCGCTTCCGGGAAAGGATGGCTTGGATGCTCAAACAGATTTTGCCAGCCTTGATTTTAATGAATATCCAGGGTGTCAAGACTGGCAAAAAAACTCGCCCTCAAGCCATCCCTTTCCCTCCCGCTCCCATCGCTGAATATGTATCCGCCTTTATGTTTAGCCAGTCAGGCTCCCGGCGTCAACGGCGCGGATGCGCCGCTATTGCTTGCGGGGTACTACGGAAATCCGGTGGGCCGGCACCTCCAGGCCCCTTTCCACCGCTTCGGTAATCAGCCTCTTGACGGTTGCGTTTTCCGCCCCCTTGGCTACGATGACCACACCTCTGATTTTGGGTTTGGTGGTTTTCACCACCAGAGGGTTGTTTCCCCCCGATTGGTTCATGATGACGGCGTCTGCCGAACGGCTGGTTTCGGAGATAAACCGCGTTTCGCCGTTGCCCCCTTTTTCATTGGTGGACTGTTGGGTTTCCTTGGTATTTTTCTCCACCTGGAGCTCCTCCGTGGAATCGATGGTCACCATCACCTCCACCTCGCCCACCCCCGCGATTTTCGTCAGAATATCCCGCAGCTTGGCTTCATAAGCCTGCTCGTAATCCCGGAAGCTGGTTTCCATCCGGGCGCCTGATCCGAAGGCGGGTTTGCTCTCGTCAGGAGGGGCGCTTCCCGACTGGATGGGAAGGACCTCCTTGATATGGAAGGATGAAAAGGAGTTGAGAATCATCAGTGCAATGCCCGCCAAGCCGATGAGCAGGAGCCAGCGGAAGGTTTTCACCCGTTTGCCGCCTCCGGGTCCGCCGGACAGCATATCCTCCAGTTTTTTGAGCCAAGATGCCATTGTTGTTCACCTCCTGAAAAGGTCAAACTGAATGTGTATGCTTACGTCCCGGTGAAGGTAACGGCCAGCCGCTCCCGCGGCACCTGCCATTCCTTCTCCATATAGCTGACACACCGGGCCCGGGCTTCATTCGCTTCGGCGGTTCCCTCCGCTCCGGACTTGGGGGATGCAGACTGGACTCCCGCCGCATGGTCCTTGGAGACCGTTACGGGTTTCACAGCTTCTACGGTAACCGGCTTTACCTTGCTTTTCTCCTCCGTTTCCGGCGGAGGACTTTCTTCTTTATGTGAGAGGACCACACGGACCGAGCCGATGACCGGCGATCCTGTTTTATCCATTTCCAGGGTAACCGCAAGCTCCCGGGCCTGAATGCCTGTAGAGCGGGCGAGTCCCGCTTTCATCTCCTGGCCAAGCTTCTCCTCCGCCAGCCGCTGGGCTTCCTTGACCTGCTCCGTCTTCAGCTTCTCGGCATCCTCCAGCACCGCTGCCAGCGGGGCCAATACTGGCTGGGCCTTGTCGGGCTTCCCTGACCGGCCGTTCCCGAATCCGGCTGTTTGGGCCTCGGCCAGCACCTGCTCCGCATCCCACTGCCGGGTGAACAGCTCGAATACCGGCGTCAGGAGGGTCAGCAGCAGGAACAGGCTAACCACCACCCGGACATAACGCTGCATGGCTTGGGACGGCAGCAGGAGCTCCGCAAAAGACGCCAGCAGGATAATGAGGATAACCTGGGTCAGCCATTCGCGAATCCAGGCAATCATAGGCAGGCCTCCTTGTTAACGGACCATCACGGACACGTTGCTGGCTGCAATCAGAATGGTGATGGCCAGGAAGAACAGAAATCCTACTGCCGCCAGGGCGGCGAATACATACACCAAGCTTTTGCCGATGGTGGACAGGGTTTTGACAATGGGACTGTCGCCCAAGGGCTGGAGCACGGCGGCCGATACATGATAGATCACCGCCATGGTCAAAATTTTGATGGCGGGAAACGCGCACATGCTGACCAGAATAACGACTCCCGCCAGCCCGATGGCGTTCTTCACCAGAAGGGACGCCCCGATAACCGTATCGGAGGCATCTGAGAACATTTTTCCAACAACGGGAACAAAATTACTGGTAATATACTTCGCTGTCCGGATCCCTACCCCGTCGGCCACAGACCCGGAGATGCCCCGCACCGACAGCACACCCAGGAAGATGGTGGACATGACGCCCAGCACCACCACCCCGCCTTTTTGCAGCAGCTTGGCCAATTGGGTGACCTTGTACTTCTCCGAGAGAGAGCTGGCAATATGCAGCACCACCGAGAAGAACAGGAGCGGGAACACCACGTAGTAGATGACTGAACCCATGGTATTGATCATGAACACAATCAGGGGATGCATCATGGTCACCGAGGTGACATTCCCCATGGAGGCCATCAGTGTAAGCAGCAGCGGAATGATGGCGATCATAAAGTTGATCATGGAGCCGATTGCCGTTTTGGCATATTCGATGGCGATATTGAAGCTGTTGATGGCGATGACAATCAGCACCATGTAACAGATGGCATAGCCGATTTTGCTGACCGACTGGCGCTCGAAGGCGCTCTGCAGGGATTCCAGAATCATGCTGAACACCGTCAGGATGACGATGCTGGCCAACAGCCGGCCGTTCTGCAGCACCTCGTGGAAGAAGAACTTCAGGATGGCGCTGAAAATACTTTTGAAGCTGAAGGCCTGGTTGCCCGATGCCACCAAATCCTTAAATCTCGGGGTTTCCCCGGAGGGAAAATATGCCCCGTACTCCTTCATCATCTCCGACCAGTATTGCTCCACCTGGCCGGTTGGCAGCTTCTCCGCCTGATCCGTAATGATGGCATCGGCCGGATTTCCGCCTGCGCTTGCATGAGCCGTGGGTGACAAGAGCAGGAATAGCGCGAAGCAAACCGCAAGGAAGACGATGCGTTTCATAGGTACAACTCCCAACATAGGGCCGTAAAATGTGGTGAGGAAGGGGCTTGGATACCCGCATCAGGCAGGCATGAGCTTGAGCACTGTGTCGATGATGACGGAAACGATGGGAATTGCCATGACCATAATCAGGATTTTGCCGGTCAGCTCAATCTTGGAGGCGATAGAATCCTGGCCCGCATCCCGAACAATTTGAGCGCCGAATTCGGCGATGTAGGCAACCCCGATAATCTTGAGGATGGTGGTAAAAAACACATGGTTGACGCCGGAACGGTCGGCCAGCTGCTCCAGCACCCGGATGACAGCAGAAATCTTCCCCAAGAGAAACAAGAAGATGACGATGCCGGTTACGGTGACCAGAAGAAAGGCGAAGATGGGCTTCTGCTCCTTGAGGATCAGTGCCAGCACCGTAACCGCCAATCCCAATGAAACGATCTGTATAATTTCCACGGGCCCTCACCTACTGGAAAAGGAAGATGGTTTTGATTTCCTGGAACAGCTCGGAGAGCATGCCGACCACCATAAACAGCACCACCACGAAGCCGATCAGCGTCACCCAGTGCGCCATGTCTTCCTTGCCCATCTGCTTCAGCACCGTATGGATCATGGCGATGACAATACCGATGCCGGCGATTTGAAAGATTGCGTTCACATCCACATTCATGGCTGGCCTCCCGTTCAAGCTAAGCTTCCGAGCTTTCAATACATCAATATGACGATCAGGACGCCGGAGAGCAGCCCCAGGCTTCTCCACATCTTGCCGTACCGTCTGTTCTCCTCCGCAGCCTCCGCTTCCTCTGCCGTCAGAAGACTGACCGTCATCCGCAGATGCTTGGCTTGGTCGGACCTGTCGCTTTTGCCGAGCACCGCCCCCAGCTGCAGCACCGCGTCCCGCTCCGGCCGCTTCATGGCCGTTCTGGACCAGCACTCCTCCACCGCAAGCCGCCAGCTTTCCTGCACGGTTGCCGTTTCCTTCTCCTCCAGCGCTTCTGCAGACCGGCGGAACAGATGGGCTACGGGACCGGCCAGGCTGTCCGCCACCTGGCGAAGAGCCTGGGATAGCGGGGTGAAGCTGTAGGTGATCTCCGTTTCCAGCCGCTGGAGCCCCTGCATCACCTGACGGATCTGCCGGGTCCGTGTAGACAGCTGAAGCGCCTGGTAAAAGCCCAGCATGGTTCCCGCGAAAATAACGCACATGGCGCCTGCCAGCTTCAGCATCTCTACATTCCTCCCCCTGCGGGGTGTCCCGTACCGGACAGGCTTTCCACCCGGACGGAAGCGCCCCTGCCCTGCAGAATGACCAGCCTCTTGAACACGCCCGAGGCGGTAAGCTCCCGGAGCACCGGCCTGGACAGCACATCCTCCCGGCCGGCACCATGGGCGGTGGCAATCACCCGGATTCCCGCATGGACAGCCTCGTGTACGGCTACCGCATCCTCAGGTCTGCCGATTTCGTCCACCACCAGCACCTCCGGGGACATGGAGCGGATCAGCATCATCATCCCCTCCGCCTTCGGGCAGCCGTCCAGCACATCCGTCCGGGGTCCCAGCCTGAAGCGGGGCACCCCCCGGACACAGGCTGCGATTTCTGAGCGTTCGTCTACGATGCCTACCTTCCGCCCGCCTCCGTAACCCGAATCCGGCCACTCCCCCTCGCTGATGAGCCGGGCCAGATCGCGGATCATGGTGGTTTTGCCATGACCGGGAGGCGAGATCACCAGCGTATGGTGGACCGTCCGCCCTGCCGCATCCAGAATGGAGGGCAGCACAGCCCGTCCGCAGCCCGGCACCTCCCGGGCAATCCGGATGTTAAAGCCGCTGACATCCCGGATCATCCGTACCCGGCCGTCCTCCAGAACGGTTCTGCCGGCCAGACCCACCCGGTGTCCGCCCTCTACGGTAATGAAGCCCCGTTTGAGCTCCTCCTCGAAGGAGTACAGGGAGTGGCGGGTCAGCCGCTCCAGAAGCTGGGCGCAATCCTCGCGGCTGACCGTGTGCGCTGCTCCCGGCTCCCGGCCGACAGAGCCGTCCGGGCCGACAAATCCGTATTGGCCGCCGTAGATGACCTCCAGCGGCCTTCCCTCCCGGATGCGGATTTCCTCGATCCGGGCTTGTACGCTGCCTGGCAGCCCCGCCGCTGCCTGGGAAAGCCCCATAGGCAAAAGCGGCAGCACCGACTCGGCAAACAGGCTTTGCGGCGCTTCGGAAGACTGGACAATCTTGTTGTCTATCACATCTATATGCTTGACCCTCATAAATATGACTCCCCGTTACTTTTTTAGAATGCCGAAAAAGATGCAGGATACCCCAAGCATTACCCAGAACAGCTTGCCGAAGGAGAGCTTGTCTGCCATTCCCACCAGACCGATGGTGGTGGTGGCCAGGAGGATTAAAGGGCCGACCATAGCCAGGCCGGAGTTGATCAGAAGCGCTTTTTCTACCTGCATAAAGCGGAGCATCAGCACGGCGGCAATGAGCTCAATGCTGCCGGAGAGCACCCTCAGGCCAGCCATACTCATCACAAATTTATCCAGCATTTTTTTGTAATCCCTCCTCGTACGTTTGCCGCAGCCATTGCTAGATTGTGAGAGTCTTCAAAGGACAAGGCCGGCTTCTCTTAACCTTATGCAGCTTACGGCCCCGAAATAACTTGGTCCATGCCGTTACGGCCGGATAAGTTATGAAGGCTTCGAAATCGGCACAGCCGGTTTGAAGACATATGTGAAATAACCGGAGCCATGCCAATTTTCGCACTCCCCTCCTGCCGCCGCATATGATGGTCTATATGCCTACACTGTTTGCAAGGAGCTGTCATCTATGGAAGTTACATCTCAACCGTTCTGGCAACAGGAGCTGGTGAACCCTACCGGCAAACGCCAGAGCAAACCCCGGACCAGCGGCATTACCATGGTCATCGACAAGGGTCTGGGCACCCATGCCTTCGCCGACCTGCTGGAAACAGCGGAGGCGCATATCGATCTGATCAAGCTGGGCTTCGGCACCGCCGCCCTGTATCCGGAGGAGGTTCTGGCCAAAAAAATCCGTCTGGCGGCACTGTCCGGCGTTCCCGTGATGCCCGGCGGAACCTTCCTGGAGGCTGCAATTGCCGCCGGACTGGAGGACCGTTTTATGGAGCAAATTGCGGCTTTGGGCTTCACCGCTGTGGAGGTTTCTGACGGAACCATTGAATTGGACCGGGCTCTGCGTACCAAGCTGATCCGGGAGGGCTGCCGGCTGGGACTGGCGGTTTACACGGAATACGGCAAAAAATGCTGGGGCTCACGGATTGAAACCGATGAGCTGATTGAGACGGTTTTGTCCGACCTGGAGTCTGGTGCGGAGCTGGTAACGGTGGAGGCCCGGGAATCCGGCGTGGGTGTGGGAATCTTCGACGAATCTGGTCAATGTAGAGACGGGGAGGTTCAGGCGGTGCTGGAGGGGATACCCAGCCCGCATCTGCTCTTGTGGGAGGCACCGCAAAAAAACCAGCAGGTGCGGCTGATGGAGCTCTTGGGACCCGAAGTAAATTTGGGGAATATCGCTCCCCAGGATGTGATCTCTCTGGAGGCGCTGAGGCGGGGGCTGCGCTCTGACAGCTTCTTCCTGCGGGGAAAATGAGAGGCCCCCTGCGGATCGACACATTGGCTCACGCCGGGGAAGCAGTTGATGCGAGTCTCAGCGGCAAATCGGTTCTTATTATAGATGTATTCCGGGCTACAAGCTGTATCGTCACAGGGTTAGCCTGCGGCTGTGCCGGTTTGTGGCCGGTGCTGACTTTGGAGGAGACGTATGCAGCTGCCGGTGGCGGTGATCTGTTGGCCGGGGAGCGCAAGGGAAAACGTCCTGCCGGCTTCCACATGGGCAATTCCCCTCTGGATTACCTGGCAGCCGATCTAGAGGGCAAGCGGATTATTCTCACCACCACCAACGGCACCCGGGCCATACAATCTGCTGTAGGGAAGGCTCACACTGTGATGATAGGGTCCTTGCTTAACGCATCAGCCGCCGCCCGGGCTCTGTCGGACAGGGGCCGGGACATCATCCTTGTTTGCTCCGGAACGCATAACCGGTTCTCTCTGGAGGACGGCTTATGCGCCGGGCTGGTTGTGGAGGAGCTCCTGCAGCTGGCCGGGGAAGAGCTTGACCTGAGCGATCTGACCCAAGCCATGCTGGCCAGCTGGAGACAGGCCAAGGACAGGCTGGCGGAGGTGCTGGCCGGCTGCACCAACGGCAAACGCCTTACCGGTATGGGCTTTGCCCGTGACCTGGAATTCTGCGGAAGGACCAACCGCTACAATCTGGTGCCGGTTTGGCATAATGGCCTCTTGGTTCCGTTCGCTCCGGTTGAAGGAGAAGCGAGCGGCGAAGCATAATGAAAGCAGCTTGTTCTAACTTCTCGCAGACAGCATACAATCAACCAACGAGAATACTAGGACAAGGGGAATACCCGAATGAATGGCAATCTGCTGCTTCTGGCCTTAATCGTCATCGGCATGGTGGGCCGTTCCAACATTATTACCACAGCCGCTTGCATCCTCCTGGTGGTGAAGCTGATTCATCTGGAGCGGTATCTGCCTACGATTGAACGCCGCGGCTTGGAGCTTGGGTTATTGTTTCTCACCATGGGTGTGCTGGTGCCGTTTGCCAGCGAGCGGATCTCCGTTAAGGATGTGACGGCGGTGTTTACCTCCTGGCCGGGGATCATTGCGCTGGTCGGCGGCGCACTGGCTACCTGGATGAACGGCAAAGGACTGGATCTGCTGAAGTTTGACCCGCAGCTGATTGTGGGTTTGGTCATTGGCTCCATCATGGGAATTATCTTCCTGCGGGGAGTGCCTGTTGGCCCCCTGATGGCGGCGGGGATAACCGCATTCTTATTGAAGCTGGGGCAGTTTTTCTTCAAGTAGCCTGGAAAAGCCCCGAAACCGGCTGAGCTGGTTTCGGGGCTCTCTTCAACGTTTCATCATTTATACGAAAATGCCGCTTCGGCAGACGTACCCGGGATTTTCGTTGCTGGCGCCGGGTGCCGCCAGGTCACCAGGGATCCTAACGGCGGCCAGAGACGCTATTCCCGGGTTTAGGCCGCTTTGCAGATTCTAACGGCGGACACAGCCGTTATTTGGATCAAATAGCCTCCGTGAGACCCGGATTTGAGGAAATAAGGTCTCCTGCTTCCGTTACAATTTCCGCGGCCCTCATTCAGGGCAAATAAGGGCGCTCACTTCCGTTAAAAATCTGACGGAGGGCAAAATGAAGGCGGCAGCAAGAACAGTCTTTCACCTCTCCGGGGTTTCCGGGGTTCTCGGGTTCCGGAGTTCCGGTGGTCCGCTTCGGCTCTCGCCTCCGCCCCCCGTTCCTTTGCCCTTACGGCTTGCGCATAATCTTCCGGCGTTTTTTGGCTGCGCCATTCTTTTTCCTGACGGTTCTGCGGAGGTTGGAGGTCCGCGGGGCTTTTTGCCGTTTCTGCTCCATGATCACGGGTTCGAAGGAATCCATGCAGAAGGGCGGTTCCTCCTCCGCCTTGATCAGCATCCGCGAAAGGGACCGGGTTTGGGTAATGGTCTCCGGCTCCTCCAGCTGCTCCGATATACGCATCCATTCCAGTTCATGCTCCTCCACCGGAGCCTTAATTGCAACAAGATGATACATAATCTGGTCAGCCACATTCAGCTGGGACTGTCTTAGAATGGTCAGCTCCAGCGGATCGTAGCAGCCCTGATACGGCGGATAGTAGAACAGCTCCAGCTTAAGCAGACGGAAATCCGGCTCGCCTGCCTCCGCCGGGTCCTCATCCACCAGGAGAGACCAGGTATCGGTCCGTGTGAGATAATACTCCTCCAGGTTCCCGGGGAAGGACCGGTGCCGGGTCCAATAACGGGGGGAATGCTCGTTGAAGGATTGCCGGAAGCGGGGATTGGCCATATGGGAGGTAGAATGGGCATACGGCGCCACAATACACACCACAGCCTTATGACGGCAAATCCGGTAAAGCTCCTTCATCACCTTCGGGAGGTCGGCAGCGTATTGCAAGCTGTTGGATGCCATGATAAAGTCAACGCTGTTATCCGCTATAGGAATGGGATAGTCGAAATCATGCACCATCGCCACACCCTCGCCGGGAATGCGGTCCAAGCCAACACAATTCTGGTGGGGCCGTTTGCCGCAGCCGATATCAATCCTCATGCCATCACATCCTCTCAATGCTGGGATATCTGTCGGTAGGCCTCCGTAGGAAGCCCGGATTCGCAAGATACCCTATTGTATTCGGATAAACGGCGGCTTGTATCAGCGTATGTCAGGGTGGTTCAAATTTGCCCCGGGCGGATGACCGTGCAATGGTCAGGTACAGACAGCCGGACAGTCCCTCCGCCGTATTCCAGGCTGATCTCTCCGCCGGGTATGGGGAAGGACAGGCGGAACCAATCCAGCGAATCCGGAACATGCGGTTCAAAAACGATGGTCCCCCAGCCGGGTGCAAGCGGCCGCAGTCCGGCGATTGCTTCAATAAAAAGCGGTACCGGCGCACTGGCCCAGGGATGGCAGAGACTGGTGTTCCACTTCAGCTCCTTGGACCACGCCTCAAAGCAGGTGGTTGCCCCCTCCTCCAGCATCGTATTCCAGGAATGAAGATCATCCGAAACCATCAGTTCAAATAACAATCCATATTCCCCCGCCTCAGCCAATGCCTGCAAAACGAAATAGGCCATATATACGCCGCAGCTGAGACGTTTCCGGCGGATCAGCGACACAATGGGCGCCTTAGCCTCCTCCGGTACCAGCCCGAAGAGCAGCGGCAGCACATTGGCGTGCAGCGAGCAATGCTCGGACCCGTCGGCATCCGCGAACAATTTTTTGTCCGGACGGTAGAAGCGCCTCTGGAAGGCCTGACGGAACGCTTCCAACCCTTCATCCGCTGCCGGGAGCCCTAAAGCCCTGCGGATTTCCACCAAGGCCATAAGAGCGCCGTAATAGAAGCTGTTGATTACATTATGGCAGCCGTCAGCCTGGCCGTTCACCAGACGGAAATCATATTCGTCCCGGAGATTCTCCGGCCAATCCACCAGATTCCACTTGCCATTGACGGAATGAAGCAAACCATCCTCCCTCAGATATTGCGCGAAGTAGCCTATAATCCCCTCCGCCACCGGATATTTGTCCTGTAGGAACTCCCTGTCTCCGCTCAAGTTGTAATAACGCAGGAGCTGCATGGGCCATTGCAGGGAAAAATCGGCAATTTCCTGCATGTAATGGCCCGGTGCTACGGCCAGCAGGCCCGGGCAGAGCTCATCCGCCAGGAGGGTGAAATCCTCCAACGCTTTCCGATACATCCGCAGATCTCCCGTCAGATAAGCATGGGCGTGGGTGATGATGGTGTTGTCGCCCAGATACTGCCCTTTTTCCCGGGAGGGGCAATCCACATAATTCTCCTGGGTTCCATACCGGACCCCGTTGGCGCAGATGGACCAGATGCCGTTCAGCTGCGGATCGGAGGACTCAAACCTGCAGGCCTCCTCCGGGTAGGAATAATGCCGCACCACTGCTGCTAGGGAGGAGACGGACAGCTTCACCTGGGAGCCGTACAGAATTTCGGCATAACGGAAAGCCTTGTAGTCGTAAGCTTCCAGTTCATCCAACTCACCTGACAAAATCCAGGTATCCCTGTACACGCAGTTGCACCGCATGTTGTAGCGGACCCTGCCAAGCTCGTCCAATTCTTCGCCGTACCGGATCTCCACCTTCTCTCCCGCCGGTCCGGCAGCATAGAGCTTCACCTGGCCGGTCAGCTCAGTGCCAAAGTCCAGCCATATCCCACCCTCTATCTCCCGGATAACGGCCGGTTCCTGCGAGTATACAGTCAAGGGCGGTGTGGGCTGTGGAACCAGCGTATGCCCATGCCCCGGGTGGACCCGGGCCTTCTGCCAGGCGGAGTCATCGAAGTCTGTGGATAACCAGTCCTTCTCCCGTTTCCGCAGGTCGGTATTTTCCAAAAATTGAGTGTTGTATCCGATGATCTCGGCTTCACCGTATTCCTCCGCTTGCGTATACCGCCAGCTCTCATCCGTAGCGGCCAGCAATTTCCCGTCTCCCCACAGCTCGGCAATAAGCCCCTGCCGGTTATCTCCGCTGCTGTATGAACGGCAGATCAGGCCATGGTAATAGACATGCACCGCAACGACATTCTCCCCCGTCTGCAAAAATGCGCTTACATCATAGCCGTTATAGTAATAATGGTGGGCATACCCCTGGGCCGGGCCCTGTCCGACATAACGCCCATTTATATAGAGCTTGTAATAATCATCAGCCGTAATCCGCAGACGGGCCTCTTCAGGCAGCTCCTCCAGCGGGAAGCTCCTTCGCACCAGCATATGCCGGTTGGCCAACTCCGGATCAGGCGGTGTATGCTCCGGCTGATCCAACTCCTTATGGTACAGGTACAGCGGTTCCAGCTCCGCAAAACACCGGTCTGCAATCCATTGTGCGGTCCATCCCGCATCCCAGTCATTGATCCATTTTGCTTCCCCATTCACGGTTCATCCCTCCCATTCTTTTTTCCTCTATTAAGATAATCTTTTCCGCACCGCCATTCCCGGTTTAATGGACGGAAGATGCGGGGAAATTGACGTTTCTTCTCCTTGGGGACTAGAATGGTAAAAAAGCTCCGCAGGAGGCTCGTGCCGGTGGTACGTTATGAGAAGAATGTCTTTCTGGAGGGACCCGATTTCCCCTTCGCCGCCTTTCCTTACCCGACGCTGCCCACACGCCCCGCTACTCCCCACAGCCATGAATTTGTTGAGCTGGTGTTTGTGGCGCAGGGACATGGCGAGCATGTGTATGCCGGTCAAGCCTATCCCATCTCGAGAGGGGATGTGTTTATCATCCCGCCGGGAGTGGAGCATGATTACCGGGTCCGGGGGGAGGCGCCCCTGGAAATCGTCAATGTGCTGTTTATGCCCGCTTTCCTCTCTCCGCATCTGGAAGCTCTGGCAGAGGTGACCTCCTTTCTTCACTTCTTCTATGTGGAGCCTTTTTTTCGCAGGGAGACAGAATTTCATGCCCATCTGAAACTGTCCTTGGGGGAGGAGCAGGCGGTGAAGAAGCGGCTGGACAGGCTGGTGGAGGAATACAGCAAGAAGCCCTTGGGCTACCGGATTGCCATCCAAGGGCTGCTGGCGGAGCTGTTGGTTTATGTCAGCCGCTGCTACGGTCAAACGACTGCTGCTGTGGGGACGGGGTTTCATTCCGATGAAAACAAGGCCATCCGCCAGGTATGCGATTTCCTGGAGACCCACTATGCCGAGCCTCTTCATCTGGAGCAAATCTGCCGGATGTGCGGCATGAGCCAAACGGTTTTCACGGGGAAATTCAAGCAGCATACCGGACGGACCTTCACGGAATACCGCAGCGAGCTTCGTATCCGGGCCTCCCTGCGGCTTTTGCGGGAGAGCGGGGCCAAGATTGTGGATATTTCCCAGGATGCGGGCATCGGCGATGTCAGCCACTTTAACCGGCTGTTCAAGCTCCACATGGGCATGACGCCCAAGGAATACCGCGCCTCTCACCGCCAGAAGCACTAAAACACCTCATCAGAAGTTACAGGGTGCTCAAACCAGGCCGGCCAACTGCAAAAGTGCAGTTAATACTCCGTGAGCCGAGGGTTTAAACCACCTCAAATGCAAAAGTGCAGTTAATTCCACCGAAACATTCTACAAATAGTTAAACAGCTAATTTTAACTGCACTTTTGCAGGATAACCCTGCCAATAATGATGTTACTTCCAAAATAACTGCACTTTTGCATTTGGCAGCCCGCGGCCTCCTTCTCTGACCAAACCCCATTCCCAAGCCTAACCGATCATCCGGTGATGCTCAAACTCCAACCATATATACCCTCTCTCGACTTACTCTGTCCGCCACACTTCCGCCTACCCGTTAGACTGCCATCTCTCGACCTCCCATCGTCCGTCACACTTCCGCCTACCCGTTTGACTGCCATCTCTCGACCTCCCATCGTCCGCCATACCTCACCTTACCCGTTAATCCGCTCTCTCCCTCTTACCCGTTAGACCGCAGAACCTCCGCCCGGTATTCCCCGGGGGTTTTGCCTGTTTCCATCTTGAAGGCCTTGGTGAAGGCCTGCACTGTCAGATACCCCACCTGCCCGGCGATTTCCTGGATCCTCAACCGCGGATTGCCCAGAAGCTCCTTGGCCGCATGAATCCGCAGCTCCGACGCCATTTCCTTGATTGTCCGGCCGGTTTCGTCCTTGTATATCTTCCGCAGATGGGAGGTGCTGATGGCGAACAGCTCGCCCAGCCGCTCCACAGACAGATCCTCCCCCAGATGCGCCTCGAGATAAGCCGTAATGCCGGAAGCAAGCTCCTTGTTCTTCTGGCAGCGCTTCTGCTCCAATTGGTCCAACACCAGATCGTACAGCGACTGCATATAAGCCACCATACTCTGCATCGTCTCCATCTCCAGCAAATCCGTATGCCGCAGCGCGGCAATGGCCGGCTGAAAGCCCAGATTGGCGTCAATTTCATAGATACAGCGCAGGGACGAGGAGAATAATTGCAGGAAATAATGGCGCACCACCTCAATCTGCCGGAAATGATGCTCCATTAAATGGGTTCCGAACTCCTGCAGACTGGCGCTAATCCCCTCCCGGCTGCCTGTGCGGAACTGGGCCAGCAGCTTCTTCTCAATATGGAGGGGATACATGGCGAACCCCGTCTCCGGCCGCACCACCTCATAACAAATCACCGTGTTTCCCCCGTACATAAGCTTCTGCCGCAGAGCAGCCTCCGCCTCCAGATAACAACTGCCGATAGCCTCCAGATTGCTTTGGGTGCTGCTGATCCCCACCGTAAAGGTCATGCGGAAGGTCTTCTGAAGCTGCTCCAGAAGCTGGCAGAGCCACAGACGGAGCTCATCCGTCTGCAAGCCCGCATCCGTCTTATCTCCATGGAGCACCAGCACCAGCTCGTTGGCATCCGTCTCCACCAGAAACCCCAGGTAGGGCTGCTTCACAAAAGCCTCCTCCTGCAGCAGCTTGGATAACCGGAGCAGCAGGGCGTTGCGCTCCGCCTCCCGGGTTTCCTGGGCAAACCGGGCATATTCGTCCATGGCCAGCTTCACAACAGCGAAGGCCCCGTCCGGCTTGAAGCGGAGGCCGTAATAGGACAGCCGCTCCAGAGTTTGCGGGTTCACCGGCTCATCCCCGTTCACCAGCCGGAGCAGGAATTTATGTCTGCTTTGGACCTCATAATCCTTCAACAGAAGAGTAAGATCCCGGTTCTGGTCGATGAGCCGGTTGACGTTGCGCTCGAGCTGAACCGTCTCCTTCGCGTCATCCGCCCCGCTTCCCTCTGTTTCATCATCCGCTTTCCGCAATAGGGACAAAAGCCTGTTCAACGGGCTGTACACCCGGCGGGACAGGAGAAAGGAGCCCAGCAGACTTAAGCATAAGGCCAGCGCAGAGATGGACAGCGCCATCCTGCTCCATACATCAAGGCTGCGGGTTAACACCGGTTTAGGGATGGTGTAGATGTACAGCCAGCCATTGGCGGAGGAGGAAACATAACAAACCAAGGTTTCCTCACCCCTGACCTTGGCGAACAGACTTCCCTCCGGTCCGCTGAGCCGGGTCATGTCCATCGCGTCAAATACACCGCCGGCGGCGAAAGAATCCTCTCCTCCGGCCTTCTGGGAGAGAATATGGCCCTCCCGGTCCGTCACCACCAACTGGGCATCTGGATTGGTATTCAGGGATTGCAGGATTTGCGCCAAATAATCCCCCTTGATGTTGATGACAACGTAGGCAGACGGAATGCCGGAATATACAATGGGCATGGTTTTGACAATGGATATAACCGTTTCCTCCGAGTCGGTGGAAATCCCCGGAAGCAAACGGTTGCGGACCATAGCCTTCTCCGTCGGCCCCCCGTCCAGGGAAGCAATGAAGCCATTGTCCGGAAACCGTTCCAGGGGCACCGAACCCAGCAGGGAGGATAGAACCAGCCCGGGGCCTGTATAATAAACGCTCACCGAATGGATATAATCGCTGGATAAAGCCGCAGCCTCCAGTTTTTCCCGAAGCTGCAGCTGCATGTAGATATCCGATTGGGCGTAATAATCCACGTAATGGAGAAAAGAGGAATCCAAAAAGATGGATTCCATGGCTTTGTCTACCTCGGCCAAAACAATTTCCTGGCCCTTCTTAAGCAATTGCAGGGTGTTGCTGCTGTTGGAGACCGCATCCTTCCGGAGGATCGACCAGGAGGTGTAATACAGCGCCCCTCCGGTAATGGCCGTCACCAGCAAGGACAGGGCCAGAAAGTAGTTGAAGTATTCAAAAAGACTGCTCCGCATCAAACGCCTGGCTTTCTTTTGATAAACCGCCACTTTGCCGGCCCCCCTTCATCTGTGTAAACCGGAATTGCTCCTGAAGCTTACAGTGCCAAACCCACGTTGGCCGCCTTCAGCTCATTGTACTTTTTCACCTTGGATTCCATCAGGGTTTTGCCGCCCTTCTTCTTCCAGGTATCCACATATTCGTCCCACTTGGAGAGGGGCTCCTTGCCTGTGATGAACTTGATCAGCATTTCCTCTTCGTATTTGGCTACGTCGGGCCCGAAGGACTTTTGTTCTTCCGTTAAGGGAATGCCGTAGAACACATCCTGGTACAGCGTATATTTGGCGGCAGCCTGGATGAAGCGGTTGTTTTCCACTTGAATCGGGTCCTTGGAGGCCGCACTCACCTTATCCGCCAAATCCTGTCTGGACACAATTTGGCTCAGGGGATCCAGCCACTTTTCGTCATACGCCTTTTGCCCCTCCGGGGTGCGCGGCTCCTCAATGGTGGTATAGTGAACACCCTTCAAGCCATAGTGGTTCAGCTCCCAGCCCTCATCCGTGGACATATAGTCGAGGAATTTCAGAATGGCCTCCGGATTTTTGGCCTTGGCGGAGATGGCCAGCGTAGCCGCTACATTACCGTACGAGAGCATGCCGCTTTTTCCGTCGGGTCCGGTGAGCGCCGGGAATATGGGGTCCCATTGGGCGCCGGGTACGATTTCCTTCATCTTCAGCTGCTGCACCAGCTGCTGGGGCGCAATGGACCACCAGGCGGTGAAATAGCCGATTTTGCCCTGGGCCGCTTTTTGCAGCGCCTGATCCGCTTTGATGGTGAATAGCTCCGGGTCCATCACCTTGGCATCCCACAGCTTCTTCAGATATTCGATGGCTGCTTTGTATTCGGCCGATACGGCAATAGGATATATTTTGTTATCCTTCAAATAACTGTTAACCGGTGTGCTGCCGCCGACTGTTCCCGGAGCAATTCCGAAGGCGCCGAATATAGGCATGAAGGTTTCGGAATAGGAATTGGTAACACCCAGACCGTAGGTGTCCGCTTTGCCGTTTTTATCCGGGTCATTGAAGGTAAACGCTTTCAGGACGCTTTCAAACTCATCCAGGTTTGTGGGCATCTTCAGGTTCAGGGCGGTGAGCCAATCCTTGCGGATTACCGGCACCTCCTTGCCTGCAGCATTTTCATAAGGAATGACAAATTGTTTGCCCTTGTATTTGGTCAGCTCCCACAGCTCCGGCTTGAGATTTTTCTTCAGATTAGGCGCATATTGGTCCAGATATTTGCTGATATCCATATATAACCCTTGGTCCACATATTTCTGGTAATCGAAGGAGCCCAGGCGGCTGATATCGGGGATATCCCCGGAGGCGGCCAGCACATTGTACTTGCTGTTGAAGTCATTGTTGGGAAACATGGTGACGTTCAGCTTGACGTTGGCCTTCTTCTCAATTTCCTTGGTGACGGCGTTGTCATCCCGCCAGACCCGGCCCAGGTCGGGCTGGATCAGTGATATAGCCGCCGGTGCTGCAGAGGTGGGCGCAGCCGGAGCGCTTGCTCCGTTGGAGGCCTGAGGATTGGCGCTACCCGCCGCAGGCGTATCCGCCTTGTCGCTGGCGCAGGCCGCCAAGGCGGCGGTCATGGAGACAGTGCATAGGGTCGCGATAATGCGTTTCTGATGTTTCATGTTCGTGATCTCCCCTTTAATGTCGTTATATTATAAGCCTGAACGGCCTACAATCACGGGATGTCGATCATCCCTTCACGGAACCTACCATTACACCCTGCACAAAATATTTCTGGAGGAAAGGATACACAATGATAATGGGCAATGCGGACATCATCACCGTTGCGGCCCGGATGGTTTCCACCGGAGGCGGCAGACTGTCTCCGTCCAGTTGCTCCAGGGAGAAGGTATACATCTTCCGGAGAATCAGCTGCAGCGTGGACAGCTTGGGATCATTGATGTAAATAATCACATTGATATATTCATTCCAGTGGGCCACCCCATAAAACAAGGCCAGTGTAGCCACAATCGGCAGGGACAGGGGCAGCATGATCCGCACCAGAATCCCCAGCTCGGAGCAGCCGTCCAACCGGGCAGATTCCCGCAGGCTTGCCGGGATCCCCTGGAAGAAGTTGCGCATGAGGATCAGGAGCCAGGTATTGATAGCGAACGGCACCATCAAGGCCCAAACCGTGTCCACCAGATGCAGGGAACGGATCACAAGATAGGTGGGGATCAATCCCCCGTTGAACAGCATGGCAATCAGTACAATAGACATCAGGAAGTTCCGGCCCGGCAGCTCTCTGTTGGACAGCACGTAAGCACCCAGAGAGGTCATCACCAGATTAATCGTGGTGCCGACCACCGTTATGAAGATGGTAATTCCGTACGCATCCATCAGCCCGGAGAAACGAATCACATACCGGTAGCTGTCGAAGTGGAAGGAACGCGGGTAAAGCAGCATCCCTCCCTGCTGGACAATATCCTTCATATTGGCCAGGGAGACGAACAGCACATTCAGAAAGGGATACAGCGTAGACAAACACAGGAAGATCAGAAAAAACCAGATGACATAGTCGGCAATTCCCGGTTTGGTCAAATGTTTGGAGGGGCCGGTCACCATATTGCTCCCTCCTCGTCGATTTTTTTGGATACAAAGTTGGCGAAGAGCACCAAGGACAAGGCAATCACCGAACGGAATAAGCCCACTGCGGTAGCATAGCTGTAATTATTGGTGTTCAGCAGCCCCACCCGGTAAATGTAATAATCGATAACCTCCGCCACAGGTGCCACCTGGGGATTGATCATCACCAGAGTCTGCTCGAAGCTCACGCTTAAGATTCCGCCAAGGCTCAACACGAACATGATGCTGATAACGCTGCGGATTCCCGGCAGGGTCACATGCCACAGGCGCTGCCAACGGCTGGCGCCGTCAATGGCACTGGCTTCGTTCAAATCCGGGTCCACCCGGGTCAATGCCGCCAGGAAGATGATGGCGCTCCAGCCGATTTCCTTCCAAACGGCGCTGCCCACAAACATGGTCCGGTAATAATCCGCCGAGGATAAGAACTCCACGGAGTGGCCGATGGTAGACTTCAGCAAGGTATTCACTAAACCGCTTTCGGAGAAGAAATTATAAAGCAGAGCATATACCACCACCCACGAAACAAAGTGGGGCAGATAGGATACCGTCTGAAAAAAACGCTTCCATTTTGGAAAACGCATTTCATTCAGCAATACCGCAAACAAAATAGGGGCCGGGAAGGCGATGAGAATCCGGTAAAAGGCCAATAGCAGCGTATTGCGGAAGATGATCCAGAAATCCCCGTTTTCCACAAACCTCCTGAAATGATCCAACCCCGCCCACGGGCTCCCGAAAATCCCGTCCATAAAATTGTATTGCTTAAAAGCGATGACCACCCCGGTCATTGGCGCATAATGAAAGACGCCGTAATACACCAATACAGGAAGAAACAATAGGTACAGCGGACCGAACCGCTTCATTTTCCCCCACACCCGCTTCCGCTTCCAGGCTGCGGCCGGCTCCCGGATAAGGGAATGGGGAACGTCTTGCCCCGTCATCTGTTTCAACTTTTGTGCACTCCTCTCTGTCGGTTGTTTGGCTTAGCCGTATCCCCATCCTTACACGAAAGCGATTACATGAAAAGCATTGAATCTGCTTTTTTGTGCCTGGAATGCCGTTTCAGCAGATCGGATAAAAATAAGCGGTTACACTTCTTACTGGCCGGGAGCACCAGAGGCTGCCGTTACCGCGGTTTTGGCGGACACCAGTCTGCCGTTCACGTCGAAGCCCTTTATGGTAATGGTATGTGCACCGGGCTCCAGCAGAGCCGATGCCGTAATCACTCCTCCATTCAGCTGATGCGAAACAGCTGCACCATCCACCACAACTTGGATCGTATCCGCCATTACCGGAATGTCCCCTTGAACCAGATTCGCACTGATGTTCACTTGACCCGCTGCCACCACCTGTCCATGGGACGGCACCAGCCCGGTAATCTTGCTGTATAAGCCGGTATCCGGCTGGGTGTATACCCCGATATTCCGCACCTTGAAGCTTACCTGTGTTGCCGTTCTGGAATTGATGCCGAGGCTGAATTCCTTAATCTGCTCCGGATCCAGATGGAAATTGTCATCCGGTGTTCCGAAGGCTGCAAAATCTGCCCAGGGCATCTTGACCTGCTGCCAGCCGCCAACAGGAGTTATACCTCCGGCCGTGAAATAACCCGACCCGTTCTGTTCATACATGAAGGTGCGGACCACAACCCCATCGACTGGAGCTTGGAAATACACTTCAAAAACCACACCCTCCGTATCCGCAAAGCTTACGCCATTAGGCAGCTCGAAATATGGATAGCTCCACTTGTCACCGGGGCCGAAGCTGTAATCGAACTGGATTTCCCCTGGCGCAGGCGAGGTGATGGTACTGGTGGCTGCGTCTGATATATTGGTCTCCCATAAAGAAGGATTGTCAATATCCGGTACGGTCACACTGGTTGTTACCGGAGGATTCTCTGTAGAGGCAATGAGGGTCACCGACTTGGAGGTAAGCTCCCCGCCGAAGCTGCCCTGGAAGGTGACCGGGGCTTTTACATCCGCCGCCACCTGTGAGCTTCCTGTTAATTCAAAGGTCAGCACCGATTTCGAATAAGGCGCTACCGTCACCTGCTGTGTTGGCACTGCAAGGCTCCAGCCGCCATAAACCGTTCCGCTTACTGTCCCGCTCATGGATGTGCCATTGAAGTTATGCACCTCCACTTGAACCTCAGTTTGCGCTGCAGTGTCCAGCTGATAACCCTTGGCCTTGGCTTTGGTGGCAGTGGCTTCTGGATATTTCTGCGTCAGCACCACCCGCTCCGCAGCCGTCAGCTCCGGTGCGTGGGGTACAGGGTTCCCGTAAACGGGGGCAGACAGCCCCGGAAAATTCCCCGTTATCCGCAGATAGTGCACATCAGGTCCCGATGATAAGGCATAGCTGCCGCCGGTGGAGGACAACTCCTGCTCCACACCCATAATGTCGGTCAACAGCGCCTGGATGTTCCCTGCCTCCAAGGTAAACGGTGTCTCCGCTTCACTCCAATAAGCGGCCACACTATCCGTTCCGTCCCGGAATACATAGCTTTTTATTCCTTGCGGCAAGCCGGACAGCTGTCCCATATACCTCGCCTCTCCCAATGCATGGGTCATGGCCGCTTGGGCATTGATGGCCGGATAAGGGGTTCCCCGAGCAGAGAAGCTCCCCCAGGACATACCATTCTCCAGATAATAAGGGAATACAAACCAGAAATGCTTATCCACGCCGGAAGCTACAGATTGGATGGTAGAGGCAGCCAGATAACGGGCCTGCATCCGCAGCTGGTTGGCTGCCAGGGTTTGGGTGGCGTCGGCAAACTTCAGGGACATACCCGCTTCTGTGACATACGCGGGCTTCTCTCCCAGATTATAACCCTGGATAAGCTCGGTATGGGCCGCGAAGGACGGGGGCACATCAGGCACCAGCACACTCTCATTATCATTGCGGTGGGCGTGGTAATTATAAGCATCCATATAGGCCGCCACATCATTCTGCATCAGGAGCTCCACATAACCTCCAGGCGGATAAGCGATCCCGCCTAACGCCACGGAGGTTGGTACTCCGGAATCTCTGGCTGCGATGGTCGTTGCCTTCAAGAAAGCGGCATACTGGTCTGCCGTTTCACCTTCCGCCGTATACTGGATATCCGGCTCATTCCAGAACTCCCAATCCGATTGGGTGCCGAAATGCTGGACGGAGGCCTTCGCCAGATCATAAGCATCGAACAGATTGCGGGGCAGATTCCTGCCCGTATCCTTGGACCAGGCTGGAGCAATATGGTTCAGCTCCAGCACCCGGATGCCATTGTCCGCATAGGCCTGGTTGTACGGGTCATACTTGCTGAAATCATACACGCCGCTCCCGGTGCTTACCGAGTTCCAATGCATCCGCTCCCGGACGTAATCCACCCCGGTCAGCCGTACAGCCCGGGCATACTGCCCCGCTTCCCCGGCGGGAATCAGCGAACCTCCGGCCACATCCATGGCAAAGGGGGAATCTGCAATACTCCGGCGCTCCGAGGAATCCATCACCACAGACAGATATTCCTTCACCGGAGCTCCGCTTTGATCCGCTTCAGCCGTGACGGTGTAATACCCCCGCTCCAGTCCCGTTAAGGGGAAGGTATAGGATGGCACATTGGAGCTTAAGGTGAGGCTGTTTTCCATGGCAACATTCCCGTTGTAATCCTCCACCTTGTAAGCCAATGTATGGCCCATACTGGCAGTGTCGGTGAAGTGGATGGTGACCTGCTTTTGATCCCCTTCCTCAAACAGATTGTTGGAGCCGTTGGTGCTGATTTTGTTGATTCCCCATGGAAGTTTGGACAGCTCCAGGTAATCCAGGAAAAAATACACCCGGCCGTCGCTTTGCCTGCCGTTTTGCACCCGGAAGGAAACGGTGTTGACTCCTTCCTGCAGCGTTACCGGATTCAATTTGTACTTGTAGAACAGATTCACAGGCGTTTGAATTTGGCCTATTTTGGTGGCAATGGACGAATTCACATCCATATAACCGCCGTCATTGATCTGGATCTGGTAGGGCGAAACATGGTTCATCGCCAACGGGGAAGCCGTAATCTCAAGGCTGTATGTGCCCGGAACGGCAACGGTCACCTGGTATTCGGCGATATACCCGCTGGCCGGTAACGTGGCTCCTGCTGCGCTTTTGAAGAACAGAAAATCATTACCGGACAATTCCGTGCTGGTCCCCCGCAGACTGTCCCGCTCGGCTTTGGCCACGGGTGTCTGGCTCACCGAGCTATACAGCTCCCCCTCTACCCGAATCACCGGCGCGCTCTGGCTTGATCCCGCTGATGAAGCGGAGGCAATCCCGAATGGAACCGCTTGCAAAAACAATAAAACCATCATCACCCACACCAGCATCTGCGAAACGCTTTTTTTCAACACGCAATCCCTCCTTAATTTGGGTGCGGGAACAACCCCTTAACTATCGGGGCCATTCCCAATGAAGCAGGTCCTTGCTCCAGGCAATGCCGATGGAAGCATATGTATCGAACAGAATACGCTCATCCTCCGGCCCGCTGCCATGGAAAAACATCACATACGCCTCCACTCCTGCTACATGACGCAGGTCCAACACAAAAGCGGCAGTCAATCTGCCTTTTGCCCACCCCCAATCCTCCTGGCCTAAAGTAATCAATCCGGCGTCATCCTGCCAATGCAGCAAATCCCGGGAACGTTTGACGCCAATACCGTTCTCCGGGGAGTGGAACATCACATATTCCCCTTCATGCCGGATAATGCACACATTCTCTCCGGCATCCTCACGGCCGCAATAGATCCATTGGCGGAAGTCCTCCGTCTTGGACATACTGACGCCGTTCTGCTTATAGAAGCAGTACCATTCCCCTGGTTTGGCCGCATTCTCCACCAGATAAGGGTCGATCATCCGTCCCATATCCTGCTCCGCGACCCCGTCGCCTTTCACACGGAGCAGCTGCGGCTCCCCCCATACAGATAAATCCCGGCTTTCCATCATCCAAATCCGGCTGTTGCCATTGCCGTATTTTTCCCCGTTGGGGCGGGGATAGGTTTGAAGGCACATAAGCCATCTGCCGTCTGACCGGATGATGTTGCCGGGACTGGAATAATTGCAGCTTTGGTCTTTTGGGGTCAAAATCCGGGGTTCGCTCCAGGTGCACAGATCCGTGCTTTCGCTCACCGCCGTATATAAATAAACAGATCCATCCGCTTCCGTTTCCACCAGAGTATAGAAAAGCCGGACGATGCCGTCATGATAGACTGCACAAGGGTCACGGAAGGCCCTCCGGTGATCCCCGCGCAGCAGAACCGGAGATGGTAATTGAGCCAGATTCATCACTTTCTCCACTTCCTCCCGCTTCTTGCGGAGAAGCAGACTGACTTTTAAGCAGCCTGCTTCCCGGCTGAAGCTTCCGTTATTTTAATTGATCCTTATTTTTTTGATACCATTCGTTGACCATCTTCTCTACATTCTCGCCGCCCAGACGCTTCCATTCCTTGCGCAGCTCCTCCAGGCCTGTTTTGGCGCTCATGCCAGAGCCGCCGGTAATGACCTTGGACTCGATTTGCTCAGCGATGGGATTGAAGGTGGCGATCAATTGGCTCAGCTCCGGCATGCTGGGGCTGTAGGGAATATCCTTGCGGTATTTATTTTTCATAGCCAGTGTCAGGGCATTGGCTTTTTCCTTGGCATATTCCTGGGAGATGGCATCGGAAGCAGCCATAATCGGGAACCAGTCCGGTTTCGGGGAATATTGGCTCAGAATCGGATATTCGTTGGCATAGTCCACTTCCTTGCGGAATTTGGCCGCATCGATGGTTTGCGGAACGCCGTTGACGTCCTTATAATGAACGTTTTCTTCCCCTTGTCTCAAGGGCTTCCAGCCTGTCTCCAGCATCCAATCCAGGAATTTCACAGCGGCTTCGATCTTATCCTCCTTCATCTTGCTGTTGAAGGCTACGAGAATGGACGGAGGTGCTTCCTGGAACAGACCGGACTTGCCGAAGGGGCTTGCCACCGGCTCCAGAGCTGTCATTTTGGCCTCCGGCACATTCTTCTTCAGATCCACAAACTGCTGCTCCATATTCCAGCTGCCCAGCAAAATGCCGGCTTTGCCGGTGGTCCAGAACTGGAGGGCACGCTGAAAGCTTTTGTCGGTAATGAATTCCTGATCAATGAGGCCTTCGTCGTACATTTTCTTCTGGTAATCCAGGCTGTCGCCATAACGGTCCAGGGTTCTTCCGAAGGCCAGCTTATCCCCTTCTTGATACCATTGAACCGGATGAGTCAGGAACAGATTGCGCAGAATAATATTGCCCGTGTTGGTGAACACAATCGGCACGGTGTCGGCTTTGCCGTTGCCGTCGGGGTCGCCGGTTTTGAATTTCCGTGCTACCTCCAGCAGCTCTTCCGTGGTGGTGGGGGTTTTCAGGCCCAGCTTATCCAGCCAGTCCTGACGGATCCAGATGCCCATGTTGGCAATGGAATCGGCGCCCCGGACACTGGCCATCATATAGGTTTTGCCTTCCACCGTCAGGTAGGATTTCAGCTCCGGATGCTCGGCCAGATATTTCTTGTAGGTGGTGCTGTATTTCTCAATATACTGATCAATGGGCTGGATGGCGCCTTGATTGGCCAGCTGTGCAATATAGTTGCGGTCATACTCCCAGATCAGGTCCGGGGCGCTGCCCGAGGCGATCAGGGTGTTCAGCTTGGTTTGGGCTTCATTCCGGGGAACGGGCACCCACTTGACGGTAGCTGGAGCATGTTCGTTGATCCACTTGGTCCACCGGTTATTCTCATAATTGCCTTCCTCGGCAGGAACCTTCCCCCGGTCAAACATGGAGATGCTGATTTCTTTTTTGGGCCCTGTAGAGGCTGTACCCGCTCCGGCAGAGGCGGCGGGAGAAGCGGCGGAATCCTTGCCTTTGTCGTCCCCGCAAGCGGCCAGCAGGGTTGCCGACAAGCTTGCCACCACAACGGAAGCGATTACTTTTGATGCTGTTTTCATTGTCTCATCCCCTTTAGTTTGATACTCTCAGCTGATCTATATCGAAGGTTGGAAGTCCGAAGCTCCCTCCTATGATATCAACCTTTCACAGAACCGATCAATACACCCTTGACGAAGTGCTTCTGCAAAAACGGATACACGCATAAAACCGGGGTAATGGCGATGACCACCGACGCTGCTTTGATGCCCTCCGGGGTCAGCATAACCGCTGAGGCGCCTTCGCTGCCGCCGCCGCTGTTCAAGAGGCTTTGGTCCACCTGCTTGATCATCTGATACAGCTTCAGCATCAGGGTCTGCAGATCGGCGCTGGTAATGTACAGCATGACGTTAAAGTAGGAATTCCACCAGCTTACCGCGTAGAACAGGGACAGCGCCGCCAGAATCGGCTTGCACAAGGGAAGCATAATCCGCACCAGAATCAGCCAATTGCCTGCTCCGTCAATGGAAGCGGACTCCTCAATCTCGTCGGGCAGACCCTCCATGAAGCTTTTCATGACGAACATGTTATAGGTACTGATCAACGCGGGCATCCAGAGGGCAAAATAGGAATCCATCAGCCCCAAGGATTTAATCAGGATAAAATTGGGGATAATGCCGGATATATAAATCATGGTGAAGGTAATGAACATCAATAATGGGCCACGGCCCACCAGCCGCTTGCGGGACAAGGGATACGCCGCCAGCACGGTCATGACCATATTCAATAGTGTGCCCACAGCGGTCACAATTACGGTATTTCCCATAGCATGAATCAATTGCCCGTCCTCAAGCAGCCGTTTGTACGCCTCTGTATTAAATTCCACCGGCCAAAAGAACACCTCTCCGGCTGTTATGGCTCTGCTGCTGCTGAAGGAAGCGGCAATTTCATACAGGAAAGGGTACAAGGTGAATAAGGACATGATGCCAAGAAAGATATAATTGAGCGTGTGCCCCGCCAACGACCACGGGGTAAGCTTTGCGAAAACGCGCTTCATGCCTACCAAAGCCCCCTTTCACCGAATAGCCGGATAATCCGGTTTACGCTGACCACCAGAACCAGACTGATCAGAGACTGGAACAGCCCCAAGGCCGTGGTGTAGCTGTAGTTCATATTCTGCAGGCCCACCCGGTACACATAGGTGCTGATTACATCCGCCACGTCCAGCACGGAATCATTCTGCAGCGCCAGGGTTTGCTCCAGCCCTACGTCCATCATGCTGCCCATCCGCAGAATCAGCAGAATGGCAATGGTGCTCCGGATTCCAGGCAGCGTGATATGCCACACCTGGCGAAGCTTGTTGGCTCCGTCGATTTTGGCCGCTTCGTACAGCTGCGGATCAATGGAAGCCATCGCCGCCAGATATAGGATGGTGCCCCAGCCTGCCTCCCGCCAAATGGAGGAAGCGGTATATGCCACCGGCCACCAGGAGGACTTGGCCATAAAGTAGATCGGTTCTACGCCGAACACATTGGTCAAGAGCAGGTTCACTACACCGGTGCTTGGCGATAATAGGGCAATCAGAATGCCGCCCAGTACGACCCATGAGATAAAGTGGGGAATGTACAGCAGGTTTTGCACCAGCCGCTTGTACCCTTCCACCCGGACCTCATTTAGAAGTAGTGCCAATAGAATGGGCACCGGAAAACCGAACACCAGGCTGTACACATTCAAGAGCAGGGTATTGCGCAGCACCCGCCAGAAGTCCGTGCTTTCGAACAGCAGCCGGAAATTCTTCAGTCCTACCCAATCGCTGCCCAGAATCCCGTCTGCAAAACGGTAATTCTTAAAAGCAATGATTTCCCCGAGCATGGGGGAATACTTGAACAGAAGATAAAACAACAGCACCGGGACCAGCATCATATATAAGGATTTATCCCGCTTGATCCCTCTCCACAGCCTTCCTTGCCGCGGTGCGGCCAAAGCGGTGCTGCCCTGCAGACCCTCTCCGGTGGCTGCGGCCATTTTCTCTTTCATCTCTCTCACCATCTCCTGACATCCTAATCTCCCGCTGACAGGTTCATCGTACCGGATTACCCGTCCTCTTGAATACAGACCGCTTCCCAAATCGGGCACATTTCTTGGTTTTTGGGTACTCACCATTCTTGCAGTAGGGGAATTTTCTTGGTTTCCGCATAGAAAAAAGCCCGTCCCATGGCTCTTTGCTGGAGTCACAGACGGGCGGTGAGTGAAATATGAAGCTCTATGGATTGGAGCTGCCGATCGACTGCTCACGGTATTCCGTGGGCGTTAGTCCGGTATATTTTTTGAAGGTGCGGGTGAAGCTGCGGGAATGCATATACCCGACGGCATCGGAGACGTCGTTGATCTTGATGGTTTTGTCCCGGAGCAGCTCCTTGGCGGCCTCGATTCGAATTTTGATCAAATAGTCGATAAAATTATCCTCCACCTGCTCCTTGAACAGCTTGGAGATATAGGTGGGGTGAAGATCAAATTCCTCGGCCAGCCGGTCCAGGGACAAGCCGCTATCCCGGTAATTCTCCTGAATGAATTGGAGGATACGCCCGATATGCTCATTTTTTCCTCTTTGGCTGCGCCGTTTTTCAATTTTGTCGGCAAACCCCACCAGCACGGCCTCCACCACTTGTTCGGTCTCCCGCACATTCTCACAGCGGTTGATCCGTTCATACAGGTTGCCTATTTCGTTCAGGGTTTCCTCCGTATCCATGCCAATGGACTCCATGGTTTGGGTGGCCCGCATCACCAATTCGAAGGAGAACTGACGGATTAAATCCGGCGGCAGGTTATGGTGAACCGCCTCCTGGAAGATTCCCTTCAGATCCTGCAGCCCCTTGTCCATTTCGTTCTGCTTCAGGGCATCCACAATCCGGTCGATCATCCGCACAATGTGGTAATAATCCTGATTGTCCGGCGTCTGTACATCCAGAATGGAGATGACGCCATGATTGCCAGCCACCATCTTGTAGTGAAGCGCCTGCTGCGACTCGGCGTAAGACAGCGGAACATCCTTCAGCTCCCGGTATCCCCGGCCCAAGCCTGCAATGACCGTCAGTCCGATCTGCCTGTTCATTACATTCAGGATTTGCTCCAGAAGAGCCATGGCCCGCAGATGATTCTGCTCCTCATCCCCCTCCGCGAAGCTGAATACAATCACAGCCCGGCCGCCGCCCAGGTCGATAGCCGAACCGGCATTCTCCGAATTGATGATTTCCTCGGCCACATTGCACAGCGCATAGGTATAGAGCGTCTGATCCCGGGGCTCGATGCCCCCTTCCTTGCCGATCTCCGCCGTACACACTACATACCATTCCGAATAAAGATGGATTCCCGTAAATTCCAGATGCGGGGCAATAACGGCATAGTCTGTCCGGTAACCCACCAGAACATCCATAATGGTCCGCCATTTCAGCATCGGCTTGGAATCCCGGAGCTGCTGCTCCAGCTTCTCCCGGTCCACAAACATCTGGTCGAAGAAGCTCTCCAGATAAGAGACACCCCGTGGAGCGGAGGCGGCAGCATCGCCCCATGTTGGTCTGCCGTTGCGGGACAGTTTGCCCAGCATCCGGTCTATCGGGCTGAAGGTACGCCGGTTGACCACGAAGAGAATCACGAATGCCACTAGAAACAGCACCACGGCCAGCAGAATCAGAAAATTCCGCGTTACCGTCAGGGGTTTGTACATTTGGCTCTCCGGGATTATATTCACGATTTTCCAGCCGGTATACGCGGAGGTTTTGAAGGAAACGGTTTGCTTCACGTTATCCACCATGGCGCTGTACGAACCGCTTTCTTCACCGCCCAGCACCTGCCGGATATATGGAAGCTCTCCCATCTTGCTGTAGAGCATGGAGGCATCATCATGTGCGACAACCTGGCCCGTTTTGTCCAGAATAAACGTATGCCCGGGGGCTTCCTTCTCATAAATATCGTGGATCATCCGGTACAGCACATCCACATCGATATTGGCGGCCACCAATCCCTTCCGATAACCCGGTGCGCTGAGAGGCGGATAGGACCGGATTAAGGTCACCACATCCCGGTTCACGCTCCCGTCCCAAATTTTGTGGGTGGTGAGCCACTGAAAATAGTCCGGGATCTCCAGATAGTCGGCGATCCAGCTGTTCTCCGACTGGTCCTTGGCGGTATAAAACTTGTCCGACAGAATGTTGCCGCTTACATCCGAATACGCAAAGATGGAGGAGAATTGGAGGTTGTTGTTCAGGAATTTGCCCAGCTTGGAGTTCAGGACGAAGAAATTATCATTCTTCTGGGCATTATCCTTGTAGCTGTCATTCATAAAATATACAAATTCTAACTCATTTGTAAGTTGTAGCAAATTGGCTTCCGTTTGCTGAAACGATAGCTCGATCTTTTGGTCAATCTGCTTCAAGAGAGCCATGTTCGTTTCCTTCAGCTGCTGCTCCAACCCCCGGACCGTGCTCTGGTACGAAAAGAAAAAAGCCAGGGATATAACAGCCAACAGCAGGCTGCCGTATATCAGCATGATCCTCCCTGTAACACCGATTTTCATCTTCCTTGCCTCCCGGTATGCTGCATAAAAGCAGCACAGACAGCCCTTACAGGCCGTCTGTGCGGATCTTTATAGAGGAATGTCCGGTTATCTGCGGTCTTGCGGTCCGCCTACGGAAACCGTCGAATCGGTATCCAGCCCGTATGCAGTATGCAGCGTCTGAATCACTTCGTTCAGACGGCTGTTGGGGATCACACAGCTTACCTTGATTTCGGAGGTGCTGACCATGTTGATGCTGATGCCCAGCTCCGAAATGGCCTCGAACATCTTGGCGGCTACGCCGGGATTGCTGACCATGCCTGCGCCCACGATGGATACCTTAACCAGCCCGGTTTCGGAGGTGGTTTCACGGTAACCCACAACCTCCTTGATGGATGCGATGATGCCCATGGCCTTATCCAGATCGCCGCTGCCTACAGTGAAGGAGAAATCCGCCGCGTCCTGGACACCGCTTTGGACAATAATATCCACGTCGATTTGCTGATTGGCCAACGCGGTGAACACCTTGGCCAGCTGGCCCGGACGTTCGGGCACTCCCAGGATGCTGATGCGCGCCACATTCTTGTCATATGCAATACCGCTGACTACGATTCCCTGCTCCATTGCGGCTTCCTCCTTCACAAGCGTACCTTCGTTATGGTTAAAGCTGGAACGCACCACCAGACGCACCTGGTTCAGCTTGGCGCATTCTACCGCACGGGGATGAAGCACCGCCGCACCAAGGTTAGCCAGCTCCAGCATTTCGTCGTAAGAAATCTCATTGAGCTTCCGTGCGCATTTCACAATGCGGGGATCCGTGGAGTAAACACCCTCCACATCGGTGTAGATTTCGCACAGGTCGGCTTTGATGGCCGCGGCAACGGCAACAGCGGTCGTATCTGAGCCGCCCCGTCCCAGAGTGGTGATTTCTCCGGCTTCGGTCATCCCCTGGAAGCCTGCAACGATTACAATACAATCCTTCTCCAGCGCGTCCAACACCCGTTTGGGCTCGATATGGCTGATGCGGGCTTTGGCGTGGACAGCCTCCGTATAAATCCCGGTTTGCCAGCCGGTATAAGACCGTGCCTCTTCACCGAGGCTTTGGATGGCCATGGACAAAAGCGCCACCGATACCTGCTCGCCTGTAGTCAGGAGCATATCCATCTCTCTTGCCGGCGGGGCACCGTCGCAAATCTGCTTGGAGAGGTCAATCAGTTCATCTGTTGTATCGCCCATAGCGGAAACCACAACCAGACAACGATTCCCTTCCCGCTTCCTGTCCACGATCCGCTGGGCTACACGCCGCATGCGTTCGGGGGTACCGACGGAGCTGCCGCCGAACTTCATCACAATTACCGACAACTTCAACACTCCTTACCGTAGCTAATCCTGCAAAAGGTTTTTCCTATTATATCACCAAAACCATCCAAAAAAAATCCCCGTACAAAAAATCCCCCAAGGCGCATTGTCCTTAGGGGCTGTCTTCCCTTTTGCTTCACATTGCCGCCACAGACGCCAAACAGACCGGCTGTTACGCCCGGGAAATGTACTTGCCTTCACGGGTATCGATAAGCAGACGGTCACCTTGGTTAATGAACAGAGGAACCTGTACGGTATGGCCGGTTTCCATGGTTGCGTTCTTGGTAGCGCCGGTTGCGGTGTTGCCCTTGATGCCCGGTTCGGTTTCGGTTACTTCCAGCTCAACGCTGTTAGGCAGGTTGATGCCCAGGATGGAGCCTTGGTAGCTGATGATGTTCACCAGCATGTTTTCCTTCAGGAAGTTGCTCTCCCACTCCAATTGTTTGGCGGACAGCTCGAATTGATCGTAGGTTTCATTGTCCATGAAGGTATATTCGGAACCGCTGTTGTACAAATATTGGGTTTCGCGGTTTTCAACAATGGCCCGGCTCACCGTTTCACCAGCGCGGAAGGTCTTTTCCACCACATTGCCATTCTTCAGGTTCTTCAGCTTGGAGCGGACGAAGGCCGCGCCCTTGCCGGGTTTCACATGCTGAAATTCAATAACGGTAAACGGGTCACCGTCAACTTCAATCGTAAGGCCTGTCCGGAAATCATTAACGGAAATCATGCAATACTTCCTCCCAGTGGAAAAGTCATCTCTTTATTATAGTCTAAATTCAGGCGGCTCACAATATCAAAAGTTCTTTGGTGCAATGGGTCAGGATTTTGACACCTGTTTCGGTAAAGACCAGGTCATCTTCAATCCGGACACCGCCGATACCCGGCAGATAAATGCCCGGCTCCACGGTTACTGTCATCCCCGGCTCGAAGACCACATCGCAGCTGGGGGACAGCCGCGGATTTTCGTGAATCTCCAGCCCCAGGCTGTGGCCTGTTCCATGTCCGAAGTTCCCGCCGTAGCCGGCCTTGGCAATAATGTCCCGGGCGATAGCGTCGCCTTCCCGGCCCGTCATACCCGGCTTCAAGCCGGCGATGCAGGCCAGCTGAGCCTCCAGCACAATCCCATAAATCTCCTTCAGCTTATCGCTGGGCGTTCCCAGGGATACGGTCCGGGTAATATCGGAGCAATACCCGTGCAGTAGAGCGCCATAATCCATTTTGACAAATTCGTTCAGTCCCAGGATGCGGTCGCTGGCCACTCCATGTGGAAGCGCGGAGCGTTCCCCGGAGGCCACAATAGTATCGAAGGAGGAGGAGGTTGCGCCGTTCTTGCGCATGAAGAACTCCATTTCCAGGGCAATATCCCGTTCGGATACGCCGGGCTTCAGATAGCTCAGGATATGGGTGAAGGTTTTGTCCGCCAGATCCGCAGCATCCTGCATTACCGCAATTTCCTCTTCATCCTTGTACATCCGCAGCTTCTCCACCACCAGGGAGGTAGGTACCGCTTCGATACCGGCCAGATCAGCCTCGTAGCTCTTGTACAAGCTGTAGCTCAGATGGTTTTGCTCCAACCCCAGCTTCTTAATGCCGAGACCGTCCAGCAGCTCCTTGACCGTCTGCATAGGTCTCACCGCATGCTCCACAATTTCATAAGCGGTTGCTTGCTCCTTGGCTTGTACCGTATAGCGGAAATCCGTCAGGAAGAAAGCCTTGCCCGTCGTCACCAGCACATAACCTGCGGTGCCGGTAAAGCCAGACATATAACGCCGGTTGTAGGGATTGGTAATCAATATGGCTTCCAGGCGGAGCCCTTCCATCGCTTTTCTTACATTGGCCAACCGTTTCAATGACATCTCCATCTCACCCGTTTTCTCTTAAATGATGTACCATGGCGCGCAGGCCCGCTTCATAGCTGTACGGTCCCAGTCCGCTGATTTGCCCAAGGACCACCGGAGCAATTACCGACGTATGCCGGAAGGCCTCCCGCTTGTGGATATTGGACAGATGCACCTCGATGACAGGCAGGGATACTGCCGCCACCGCATCGCGGATCGCATAGCTGTAATGTGTGAAGGCGCCGGGATTCATGACAATTCCGTCCATTGTCCCGAAGGCGGCATGAATGCGGTCGATCAGCGCCCCTTCATGGTTGGATTGGAAAAACTCCAGCTCCACCTTAAGCTCCGCCGCGCACGCAAGGAGGGACTCCTCGATGGCGGGCAGCGACATGCTGCCGTATACGCCCGGTTCACGGACACCCAGCATATTCAAATTCGGCCCGTGCAGAATAAGAATCCGTTTCATGGCAAAATCACCTGTCTTTGCATCTTGTGTGTTGCAACGGGTACATTTTACCATAAGATACGGATGGAGAGAAATTGAATTCTTACTTCGCCGGCTCCGTCTTCATCATCATGGGCTCGCGGGAGCGTTCGTCAGTAAATTCGAACGTGATGGAATAGCCGATAAACAACCCCCACACGGCAAACAGGCACATATCCGTGACCAGGGAATTGATGTCCATCTGTGTAATAGCCGGAACCATTCCGGTTAACGGACCAATCAGCAGATAGAGTCCCCCCCACCAGGCCAGGCCGTAAATCAGCCCGGGCCACGGTCCCTTCAGCTTGCGCAGCACCAGACCGTAAAAAAGCGCAGCCACCAGGGATAAACCGATTAGACTGCCGTAACCCAGCAGGATCCCCTGCCAGGTTACGAGGAAATCATGCCGGAAAAAGGGCTCCAGCAAAAACCCCGGCACCACATCCGTATACTTCATGGCAAATTGCAGCAGCTTCAGGGCTCCCCAGATAATACCCGCAAATAAACCGATATATAAGGAGAACACCCAAGGCCGCGTGGTCTTGCGGCTTTTGTGTTTGGAGCGGTATTTCGCCTTCACCTTCATGACGTTCCGCCTTTCTCAACCATGTGGAGGATTTTCCTGTAGTATGCACCAGGCCGACCCGGTTAAATCAGGTGGAATTCAACCGCTGTTTCCGCTACAATAGATACACAAGCCCATTCCTTGCGCCGCTTAAAGTGCGAGGACCAACCTCATGGAGAGAAGCAGGTGAATGCAGTGCCGCAAAAGACCATATATGGCGGACAAGCCGTAATTGAAGGTGTCATGTTCGCGGGCAAAACCGCCCATGTGACAGCCGTCCGCCGCAAAAATAATGAAATCAGCTTTTTGGAGGTGCCGCGCACCACCAAACCTTGGGTGAAAAAGCTCAGCAAAATACCGTTCATCAGAGGGATTGTAGGATTATTGGATTCCAGTGCAAAAGGCTCCCGCCATCTGAATTTCTCCGCTGAGGCCTATGCGGAGGATGAGGGTGGACCTGTGGAGGAGGAAAAAGAAACTCTCTTCGGCAAAATCGGCATGTTTCTTGGCGTCGCCGTTGTCGGTGTCCTGTCCTTTATCTTCGGCAAGCTGATCTTTACCGTTGTCCCCGCTGCAGTAGAGCAGCTGCTGTTCAGCGAATTGTTCGGCGGCCGCATCCTTCATAATATTATTGAAGGTGTCCTGAAAATTATTTTACTTCTTGCATATATTTATATTATCTCCCTGACCCCCATCATCAAGCGGTTGTTCCAGTATCATGGGGCAGAGCATAAGGTAATCAGCGCGTACGAGGCCGGTGTGGAGCTCACGGTGGAGAATGTGCAGAAGTTTAACACCCTGCACTACCGCTGCGGCAGCAGCTTCCTGGTGATGACTGTTCTGATCGGCGTCATTGTTTACTCCTTCTTCCACTACGACGGCTTCTGGGAGCGGATTCTCCAGCGTATCGCCCTGCTGCCCGTCGTTACCATGCTGGCGTATGAATTTCTGAAGCTGACCAATTCCCTCCGGGATACCCCGGTGCTTCGCTTTTTGGGTTATCCCGGGCTGTGGCTCCAATACTTGACCACCAAGGAGCCCACCGACGATCAGGTGGAGGTATCCATTGCCTCCTTCAACCGGGTACGCGAGCTGGACAGCCAACTGGCCCCCGCTCCAGGTCAAGCAGCTTCCTAGAATCCAGTCAATATCTAGCTTATGCTTACGATGCAGGCTTTCTACGGAAAGCCCTTAGCTTATGCTTACGATGCAGGCTTTCTACGGAAAGCCCTTAGGAGGGGAAGTTATGAACATGTACAGACGGTTGTCTTTGCCGGATTACATCATCTATGGCTTGCTGGTAGTGGGGATCCTCTACCGCTTTCTGGTGAATCCCGGCCCCCTTTTGATTCCGCTCCTGGTGTTCGGTGTCATTTTCCTTCTGTACAAATTCCCTCCCAACCGGCTGCAGAAGCAAGGTAAGCCAGACCCGGCCCGGACTCGAACAGCGGAGCGCAAGAAATACGAGGAACGGGAACGCCGCAAAGCCCACTTCCGGGTTATTCCGGGAAGCAAGCCGGACTCCGACGAGGAGCAGCCTCCCAAATATCATTAAGCCTTAGCAGCAAAGTTAAGCTCAACAGCAAAGCCGCCCTTGGGGCGGCTTTTTTACCTTTATCGGCCGGATACTGGCTGTGGTTTGTTTCCAAGTGATATCGACCAGACTTCAGCAGGAGTTTTTCTCATATTCGCGGGATGTTATAGACATACTATATCTTACAAATTCTTACTTCCCGTGAAGGAGCCCTCTCCATGAAACCATCCTGCAGCCCTTTGTCTGCCGCTTTGTGGTCTGCGGCTATTCCAGGCTTTGGCCAATTCTGCAACCGCTCCTACATAAAGGCTGTTACGTTGATCGTCATGGAATTTCTGGTCAACATTTATTCCCACTTGAATCAGGCGATTTTCTACTCCTGGCTGTGGGATATTCCCAGTGCCCAACGCTGTCTGAATTATGAATGGCTGCTGTTCTACCCGTGTATGTATGTCTTCGCCGTTTATGACGCGTATCATGAATGCAGCATACGCATGCAGAAGCCCCATTCACCCTATTTGTACCTCCCCTTCGCCGGAACCAGCTTCGTAGGCACTGTAGTGGTGATCTGGAGCTCCGGGCAACGGCCTTTCTTCGGACTGGAGAAGCTGGGCCCTATTTTTGCAGGAGTCATTGTGATTCTCGTGGGCATCTGTCTCGGCGGATGGACGGTAAACCGCTTGTTTCCACAAGGGTCTAACCCTTAGCTCCGGTAGCTTCAAACCAAAATTTTAGGTGCGTACTTTTCGCATTGCTTCTGATATACCGCAAGAGACCAACGGTCAAAATATTTGGAGGCTGCAATGACTCCGGATTGGAACAGCTCGTCGCTTTTGGCCTTGGATATATTAAACCGGGTGGCCTCTACCCCCAGTGTAGGAATTTTGACGGTACGGAATTGGTTGAAATCTTCAATATACCGCTCGTCATGGGCATCCATCATGGTGCCGAACAGCGCCTGAAACATACTGATGGGCCCTTTAATATCCCGCGGCATATGATCGGTTTGGCCCACTAACTGGTAGCCGATAACGGGAAGCTTATTGCCTTGGCCCTTCGTCTCTTCCTTGTCGAACAACCACAATGGAAAGTTGCTCAGGATACCGCCATCGACCACATAAACAAACTGCTTCCGGAATGGTTCTCCTTTCCTTGCACCGGGTCCTTTGCGCAGCATCACCGGATCGAAGAAGTAGGGAATGCTGGTGCTCATACGGATGGCCTTGGCAATGGAAAATTTCTTGGGATCAATGCCGTATTGGCTGATGTCCTCCGGAAGCACCATGAGCTTTCCCTGGCTGATATCCGATGCAATGATCCGCAGCCGGTTCGGCTCCAGATCGCCGAAAGCCCGGATGTTTTTGGCTGCCAGCAGCTGCCGCACCCACTCCTCCAGCGCCTCCCCCGAATACAGCCCCTTTTTGACAAAAATACGGACAGCCGGCCCTACCCAATGAATCTGATGAATCCATGTTTTCTTGAGAAAGGAAGTAAACGGCGTTGCCTGGATAATCTCCTTCAGTTCCTGTCCCGTATACCCTGCCGCCAATAATGCAGCCACGATGGAGCCCGAGGAGGTTCCGGCCATATTCTGAAAGCGGAAGCCGCGCTTCTCCGTTTCCGCCACGGCTCCGGCCAAGCCGATGGCTTTCACGCCGCCCCCCTGAAATACCGCATTGATTTTCATGCCTGCCACCCCTTCTTCCCTCCAAGATCCCTCTCTTAAGATGTATATGAAGGAAAGCGGCTGACACAGGCTTGCCACAACAAAAAAACCTGGCCTCCGCCAGGTTCTCTGCTTATGATCCGGTTATATGACGGGAAGCAACAACGACCCGGTCTTAGTTCGGTTCCGTCTCCAGCTCCGTTCGGAGCTCGCGGAGGGTCTCCAGACGGGAGGGCTCCCGGGTGAAGTATTCCAATAATGTCCCGATGCAGGCAATGGAGTCGGCGCTCAGATGATGCTCGATTCCCTCCACATCCCGGTAAATATTCTCTTCTTGCACCCCTATGATTTGCAGAAATTCCTCCAGCAGCTTATGCCGGTCCAGGAGCCGTTTCCCCAGCTTCTTGCCCTTGGAGGTCAGAATCAAACCCCGATATTTTTCATAAACCAGATAGTTGTCCTTGTCCAGCTTCTGGATCATCTTCGTTACCGAAGAGGGATGCACTTCCAGTCCCTCGGCAATGTCGGATACGCGGGCATAGCCTTTTTCATCGATGAGCTTATAAATTTTCTCCAAATAATCTTCCATACTGGGAGTCGCTGCCATTAACAACACCCTCCTCCTCTTCCATTTCCCTACCGTCCGATAAGATACCTTTGTATGATACCTGATATTGCCGAATAAAGGCAAGTCCCTTGTTCAAGGGATTTCAAGTGAAGTGTGTAATTCCCTTGACTAATTAGAACGGTTACAAATGAATAATGTATGGGAATCAAGCAAATCCCCAAGGAATTTGATAATGGAGGAGGTTTTGACGAAATGGCCACAGAGCTGCTTTCCCGTCCTGCTCCAAGCCTGCAGCCTTTTTTGCCTGAGCTGGTTTACTTCGAGCCGGGTGCGCTGGAATATCCCAAGGGCAAGCGGATTATGGAATGGGCCGAAAAAAACGGCTTACCCATCAAACAAACCACGTCCCACAACCGAATTACGGATTTACCGGGAGATTCCGAGCTGGAGAAATACAAAATCGCCAAACGGACGCTGGTGGTGGGTGTCCGCAAAACGCTGAAATTCGAACCCTCCTTGCCCTCCGCGGAATATGCCATTCCCATTGCCACCGGCTGTATGGCCCACTGCCATTATTGTTACCTGCAGACCACCCTGGGGGCCAAGCCCTATATCCGGATCTACGTAAACACCGACGATATCATGAACGCCGCGGCCAAATATATCGAGGAGCGGCAGCCGGAGATTACCCGGTTTGAAGCGGCTTGTACCTCCGATCCGGTCAGTCTGGAGCATATCTCGGGTTCCTTGCAGGAGCTGATCGAATTTATGGCGGATCAGCCTCTGGGCAGGCTGCGGGTCGTCACCAAATTTCATCATGTAGAGCCGCTTCTGAATCTTCGCCATAACGGCAACACCCGAATCCGGTTCAGCGTCAATGCTGACTATGTGATCCGCAACTTCGAGCCGAACACCTCCGGCTTTGCCGACCGGATTGAAGCCGCCGGCAAAATCGCCCGGGCCGGTTATCCCCTGGGCTTCATCATCGCTCCGATTATCTGGCATGAGGGCTGGGAGCAGGGCTACGGGGAATTGATGGAAAAGCTGAAGCAATCCCTGCCGCCGGATGCGGAAACGAAAAATTCACTCACCTTCGAGATGATTCAGCACCGTTTCACCAAAACGGCCAAACGGGTCATTCTGGAGCGTTACCCCAAAACCAAGCTGGAGATGGACGAAGCCAAGCGGAAGTACAAGTGGGGCAGATGGGGTCAGGGCAAGTATGTATATCCGGATGAGCAGGCGGAGGCCTTGCGGGTCTTTTTGACGGAACAAATTTTTGAGAAATTCCCTCAGGCAAAAATCGAGTATTTTACCTAAACGTTGAGTCAGAACTGAAGCCAGCCGGGAGTGTGGCTGTTGAACCAGATGGTAATCTGCGTCAGCTTGCCGGTATAAAGCAGGACCGCAACAAGCACCATCACCGCCCCTCCCGTTTTCATGAGTACATTAGAATACCGCAGAATCCGTCTGGCAGAGCCAAGAAACAGCGCCAGCCCGACGAAGGGGACTGCGAAGCCGGTGGAATAAGCGGCAATCAAGGGAAGCCAGGAGCCGTTCTCGGTGAGAGATAATGCCAGAATGGCAGACAGAATCGGCCCCACACATGGCGACCAGCCCGCGGCAAACCCGACCCCGATAACAAAAGAGCCGGCAAAGCCGGCAGGTTTGGCAGAGACCTGCCATTTTCTTTCCTTCATTAGAAATCGGGGCTGGAAAATCCCCAGCATAAACAGCCCCATCACCAGAATCAGGATGGCGGACAGCTGGCTGATCAGCTCACGGTAATCCACAAATACTGCAGACAGCCTGCCTGCTCCCCAGGCCATGGTGAAAAAAACCACCGAAAACCCCAGGGAAAAACAAACGGCATGCAACACCACTCTGCCACGTACCGTTCCGGAGGCTTCGCCGGTTTTCAGCTGACTGACGGATATTCCGGTCATATAAGACAGATAGGAAGGGTACAAAGGCAGACAGCACGGCGAAATGAAGGAAGCAATTCCGGCAAGCAAAGCCATCCAGACCGTCACATTCACCGCTTTTCCCCTCCTTTTTACTCCCGCGGCCCTAAGCGGTTTTGAACCCCTTGCGGACCAGAAGTGTAACCATCAGCATCCCGATGAGCAGCAGAACAATAGATGCGCCCGGAGCATAGTTCCCCACTCCGGCAAGGCTTAACCCTCCCAGCACCCCAACCTCCGAATACAGCAAGGCCGTCCATACTGCGCTGCGGAAGCTTTTGGCCACCAGCAGGCTGCAGGCAACCGGAATGGTCAGAAGCGCCGATACCAGAAGAGCGCCCACAATCTTGATGGCCACGCTGATGACCAGAGCGGTCAGCATGGTAATGACGATGTTGTACAAACGGACAGGCAAACCGCTTATGCCCGCGGCATCCTCATCAAAGGCCAGCAGGAACACTTCCTTGTGGTTCATTACCATAAACACCACAACCAACACCGTAACCCCGGCAATCAGCCATAAATCCTTGTTATCCAGCGTCAAGATGCTGCCGAACATGTAGCTGGTTACATTCACATTGAAATTCCGGCCCATGGTAAAAAGAAACGCAGCCAAAGCTGCCCCGCCGGACATGATGATGGCAATAGAAAGCTCCGCGTAGGTCTTATAGGTCCGCCGCAGCTTCTCAATGGCAAAGGAGGCCAATAAAGCAAAAACGAGGCCCATGGCCACGGGGTACACATGAATTAGAAAACCCAACGCCACACCGGCGATGGATACATGGGATAGAGTGTCTCCAATCATGGACAAACGCCTTAATACCAGGAATATGCCCAGGAGGGGGGCAGTTATGCCGATAAATAATCCGCCCAGCAGGGCCCGCTGAAAAAAGATTTCCGAAAAAATATCCACCGTTTTTATTTATCCCCTTACTTCAATTTTTTCGCGATTGGTTCCGCCTCCGGAAGCATGAAGCCGGGTCTCCGAGCAGTTCTGCGGTTCATGGGTATGGCGGACATAAAACTTCAGCTTGCCGCAGACCTGCTCCGGCCCCCCGCCCATATAATCCTCCAGCATGTCAATGTCATGGGACACCATCAGGAAGGTAATGGCATGATGCTGGTGCATATGACGGATCAGCTCAAAAAAGCCCTCCTGCGTCTCCGCATCGATCCCCGCTGTCGGTTCATCAAGGATCAGCAGCTCCGGATTGTTAATGAGCGCCCGGGCCAAAAACGCCCGCTGCTGCTGGCCGCCGGACAGCTGCCCGATCCGCCGGTCTGCCAAATCGGCAATGTTCATGATGTCCAGGGCATCCTCGCACTTGCGGGTATCCGCTGCGGTTAAGCGCTTGAAGAGTTTATTGCGCCCGTACAGCCCGGATAACACCACCTCCCGTACCGTAGCCGGAAATAAGGGGTTAAAGGCGTTCTTCTGGGGTACATAACCGATCCGGTTCCATCCGCGGAAGGAAGAGTAGGGCTCCCCGAATAGCCGCACCTCCCCCTGCTCCGGCTTCAAAAGCCCGACAATAATCCGCAGAAGGGTGGTTTTGCCCGCGCCATTGGAGCCAGCCAGGCCGACGAAATCCCGCTGCAGTACATTAAAGTTAAGGTCCCGGATAACCTGCTTGCCCTCATAAGAAAAGGAAACACCCGCAAGCGTCACCACAGGTTCATGGCAATGGGCTTGGGGCTGAGTGGAGTTGTTCATGTACGAGCCTTCTCTCTGATCAGCCTTAGTTAATGATATTATTGTAAGGCTTTTACTAGGTTTTGCAAATTCTTTTCCATGATGGAGAAATAATCTTCCCCGGCCTTCAATTGGGCATCTGTCAGCCCTTCCAGCGGGTTCAGCACCAGGGTTTCGATTTTCAAATCATTGGCCAAGGTTTTGGCCAGTTTATCCGATACCAGCTCTTCGAAGAAGATGTATTTCACCTGATGCTCCTTGACGAAATTATTGATCTTCTTCATATCCTGAGCAGTCGGCTCCGAATCGGGAGTTAATCCCATTATCGCCACTTGATTCAGTCCGTAATCCCGGCAGAGGTAGGCAAAGGCCTGGTGAGAGACGACAATATCCTTTTTGGACAGCTTGCCCAGGGTTTCCCGGTACTTGCGGTCCAGCTCGTCGAAGGATGCAGAGAGCTTGGTAAAGTTGGCTTCGTACTCGGCTGTATTGGCGGGATCAGCCTCCACCAGTCCGTTCTTCACGGCCTCCGCCATTTTCTTGGCGTTCATCGGGCTCAGCCAGGCATGGGGATCGAAATCTCCGTGATCATGGCCTTCCTTGCCTTCGTGGCCTTTCTCATCCTCATGGCCCTCTTCCTCATGCTCCTCCGCTTTGATCAGCTCAAGACCGGCACTGGCCTCCACTGTAATCAGGCTGCTTTTGTCCTTGCGGCTCTTAAGCAGCTCATCCACCCAGCCCTCCAGTCCTGCACCCTGGTAGGCGAACACATCGGCCTTCAGTATCTGGCTGATATCCCTGGTTTTCGGCTCCCAGTCATGGGGCTCCACTCCGGCGGGAACGGCGCTGACTGCGTGAATGCGGTCCCCTCCGATTTTGGAGGCAAAATCATACAGCGGATAAAAGCTGGCAACCACATTCGTTTTGTCTTCGGAGAGCGAAATACCGGAATTATTTCCGCAGCCCCCAGCCAAAATGGCAATCCCCAGGGTAAGCGCCATCGCTCCTGCCCATTTAGAACGTATGCTCAAACGTATGCTCATGAGTCCGTATCCTCCCAATCACTATCTTAATCGTAATTTTTATTAACAGGGATGATTATAGGATTATCGCACCCGGTTTGTCAACCAATATTCACAAATTTTCTCCACATAAAACCGGGAGCAACCCGAGGTATCCTTCCGCTCTGGCCTTTATGCGGCCTGCGCAGAAATCACTGCGGCGCTGCTCCCTTAGGCTCATTTTCTTCCGCCCATGGTGTATACAGGGTTCTGGAGGTTCTCCGCAGCGTCCCCTTCACCTCGATGTCCAGCTTGGCATTGGGGAGAATCTCATCCTCCCACCGGTCCTCCACCTGGTTCCATGCTTTTGGATTGCTGTCATTTAACGCATTGCCGAAGGAGAAGATGTCACTGTGGTATTTCCGGGCCGCCTTGTCGAAGGCCATCTCCACCTCTTTTTTAACCAAGGTGTTAAAGCCCTCCTCCAGCTTTTTCAGCTCCTGTACATCGGCGAGATTTTTACTCCCGCTGCGTTCTCCGATATTGAGGTTAGCCTTAATGCTCAATTTGATTACAGCGGTGTCCCCTTCCATCTTTACCGAAACCTTGTTCCTGACCCCGCCGATGAGCTCCAGGGAAGCCAATCCGCCATCATCGGTTTTTATCGGAATCAATGCACTTTTCATAAATTGCTTGGTCCAGAGCAGGCCTCTGGTTTCCTTCTCGTTCAGGAATCCCTTCAGCCTTGTACCGCGGAATACAGCGGCCCCCCCCGTGTAGATTACCGGAGACTGGCCCGGCCCCTTGGAGGAAGTCGTATCCAGCTTGGCAATGCGCTTGTCGTAATCCGCCTGGCTCATCAGCTCCATCAGGGGAAGATAAGGCTGGCTGCCGGTGGGCTCCGTCAGCATCCGGTTAAAATCCACCAGCTGCACCTTGGGGGCCTTCCCGTTGACAGTGGCATTGGTCAGCAGATTGGACAGATAATCCGACGGGATCGGCGTCAGACTGACCCGCGCCTCCATCACATCCTTGGCCATCCCTTTTACGACGGAAATCATGGAGGTGCCGCGCAGCTCGGGATCGGAGCTGAAAAAATCCAAAAAGTCCTCCACCCCGTCCCGGGCTGCATGCTCCCCGATGACGCAAATTTGAATATGTCCCCAGAACAGCTTTTGCCCCCCGACATTGATATAATTCCGCAACGCCTCGAAGGTGGTTGCGCCACGGGCGCTGATGGATTTGAACTTCTCGCCGCTGATTGCATTCTCCGCTTTCAATGCGGAAAGATCGGGGGTCTGGATGGTTAGGATAATGTCTCCGTTATCCGTCTTGTCCACCCCCACCCCCAGCACATAATCGATTTCATTGGCTTCCTTGGCGCTCCAGCAGCCGGACAAAACAAATACCAGCAGGAACGACAGACATAAATTGGCGGCCTTCATTGGTCCGTCCCTCCTTTTTTGGCCTTTCTCCAGGCCAGCAGCTCCATAAGCACCAGAAACAGCAAACCCGCGTACGGGTACAGATGCCCTTTAATCTGATCGATATGAAAGACGGCCTGGACCAAATTCTGCGGAATAGACGCCAGAAAGTAGATGATCACCGCAAGGGGGAACAGCAGCCGCCGGTAGCTGCTTAATCCGAACCAGCCTTGGAAACCCGCGGCGCACGCATAGAAGGTCAAGGCGCCCTTCACCATATTCATCATCACCCACATGGTGAGAAAGATGATTTCCACATGCTCAAAAAAATGGACAAAGCTGATGTTGCGGACCATCTCTACCGTGGGAAATGCCAGACGCTTCACATAGGCTGCACCGAAGGTCCCGAGACAAAGCCAGTAGGTAAATAAAAACAAGATGCCCACCACTACATTCACCTTCACCAGAGATACGGCAGTCTTTTCCCGCTGCTCGATGCCCCGGGACGCATACAGCAGGATGCCGATTTCCATAAAGATTGCCAATACCGACATAGTGCCCTTGTAAAGACCTGCAAAATCGGTGTCAAACAGAGGCAGCATCCGGCTCGTTTCCACGTGTCCGGTGGACAGGAGCATCATAATCAACAGAATCAGCATGATCATTGGAAACAGCACCTCCGCGAAGATGCCAATAGACCGCAAGCCACCCCGCACATTCCAGTAACGGAGCGTCAGGAACATCGCCAGCATGATCCCAAGCGGAGTCTCCGGGATAACCAGCGTCTCGAACAGCTCCCCCACCAGACGCATCACATAAGCGGAATAAAACAGAGTGGGCACAAGCAGAAATACCAGTGTAAAGGGCAGACCTAGCCACCGTCCCATTAAACTGATCACATAGGTGATAAAACCCTGATCCCCGATCCGTTTCAGCAGGCGGGTCAAAAGCCAGGCGTAGCCCGCAGACATGGCCGTAGCCAGGAATATGCACAGCCAGCCCGTATGCAGGGTAAGAGCCGTCAGGGAGCGGGGCAGGGTAATGAACATGGTTCCGAATATATAGAAGCCGGAGACGAACATGAGCTGATATTGGGTGATCTTGCTTTTTTCCATTCCCCTGCCGCCTCCTTTCCCTGCCTGGTCATCTGCGCCGTTTCAGCTGCTGCGGCTTCAAGAAACGCTGGCGCAGCTTTAACAGATATGTGGGCTTACGGACCAAAATGGAATCGTCAATCCTCTCCCAGTGGGAGGCCTGAAAAGGCTCCAGATACCCGACGCCGAAGGGCCTTAGGCTGATCAAATGCAGCAGAATGCCCGCCCCTCCAAATATGATCCCGAAGATGCCCATGGTGGCTGCCAGAAACATGATAGGGAAGCGGAGCATCCGGATGGTAATGGATGTGTTGTAGCTGGGAATGACGAAGGAGCCTATGGCCGTAAAGGACACGATAATGGTCAGCACCGGGCCGACAAAACCCGCCTGTACGGCAGATTGGCCGATAACCAGAGCCCCCACAATACCGATGGTTTGGCCCATGGTGCCGGGCAGGCGCAGACTGGCCTCACGCAAGAGCTCAATACTGATTTCCATCAGCAGTGCCTCAAAAAAAGCCGGAAACGGCACTCCTGTCCGGTTGGCAGCGCTGGAGAGCATTAGGGGCGTAGGCAGCATTTCCTGGTGATAGGTGATCAGCGCAATATACAGCGACGGCAAAAACAGGGCAATAAAAAAAGCCAGTCCCCGGAACCACCGGATAAAGGTGGCGGCCATAAATTTGCTGTAATAATCCTCGGAGGCAAAAAGAAAATTGGCAAATGTGGCTGGCATGGAAAGCGCATAGGGAGACCCGTCCACAATAACCGCCACCTTCCCCTCCAGAATGGAGGCAACCGTCCGGTCTACCCGCTCCGAGTTGAAAATTTGGGGGAACGGCGATAAGGGGTTATCCTCCAGATGCTCCTCAAGCTGACCGCTATCCTGAATCCCATCCACCACAATCTCCTGCAGACGCCGCCGCACCTCCTTGACCAGAGCCGGGTTGGCCACATCCTGCAAATACAGGACCGCTATATCCGTAAGACTCCTGGTGCCGATCTGCAGCGCCTCCACCGCCAGCCGCGGGTCCTTGATCCGCCTTCTGACAAGAGCCGTATTGGCCCGCAGCACCTCGTTAAACGCCTCCTGCGGCCCGCGAATGGACACCTCCGTGATGGGCTCCTTAACGAAACGGTGCTCCCAGCCCTCCGTGGATATGGTGAGCCCTTCCGCCTCTCCCTCCAGGAAAACCAGCGTGCTGCTGTACAGCAGGGACTGCATCAGCTTGGCCCGGTCCTGCTCCCGGCGGATATTGGTGGCTGATATCAGCTGCTCCAGCCTGCCAATCCCCTCCTCCTCATCCGGCAAGGTGTTCTGAACCATAGGCTGAGTGATGAATTCATGGATCAGCTGCTTATCTGCCAGCCCGTCCATATACAGAACCGCCGTTCGCAGCTGGCCGCCCCGGGCATCACGGACAACCCCCTCCTTTATTACCAGATCACTGCATAAGGCCAGACTTTCCCGAAAAAAAACCACGGTTTCCTCCAGGTTCCCGGAAATCTGCCCCTTGGGGTAGGATTCCAGGTCCTCCACCCGGTTGGAGTTTTGGGCAGGCTGCTGAGGTTTGCCCCATATCCTCATGAGCCTCCACCGCCGGTTAACCGGTAAATGACCATCATACTGTCATCCATCCAGCCGGCAAAAACCGGGAATAGCTCCCATTTTTGAAGTGCACATAACAGGACAGCCAAAGCCCCCAGAATGGCATATGCCGCTTTTTCGTTGGCCTTTGCCGGTTTGTTCTCATTCTCCAAATCCTTGCGGGGAAAAAACAGTGCCAGCCAGGCTGCCAGGAACAAAACTGCCGCATATTTCATAAGAGGTCCACCTTCTTCTTTTGGGGCTAGTTTTTTCCTAGACGCGGCGGACTATACCCGGAACCAAAAAAGAGCCGTCCCCCAAATGGGAGACAGGCTCATTCATGTAGTCGTATGCAAACAGACTTGCTTTTATTTCACGATGGCGCCCACAGGCAGATCCTCGGCAACTGTGGCCAGCGTCAGCTGATCCCCGTGGGAGGCAGCCAGGATCATGCCCTGGGACAGCTCGCCCCGCAGCTTCACCGGCTTCAAATTGGTGACGCAGATTACCTTGCGGCCTACCATTTGCTCCGGGGTATAATACTGGGCGATGCCCGATACTACCTGGCGCTGCTCGGAGCCCAGATCCAGCTGCAGCTTCAGGAGCTTGTTGGCACCCTTCACCGGCTCTGCTGCCAGCACCTGGGCCACCTTCAGCTCTACCTTGAAGAAATCATCAATGGTGATCTCAGGCAAGGCTTCTTCTGCCGGTTGTGCTTCGGCCTTGACGGGAGCCGGAGTGGCTGCCTCCAAAACGGGTTTGCCGCCAGTCATGGCCTGGGTGATGTAAGCCACCTCTGCCTCCACATCCAGACGCGGGAACATCGGGTCGCCCTTTTGCAGATGGGTTCCCGGCTCCAGAAGGCCGAATTGTGCGGCGCTGTCCCAGGTGGTCAGCGGACCGGCCTGGATGCCCAGCTGCGCCCAGATTTTGGCGGGTACAGAGGTCAGGAACGGCTGCAGCAGCACGGAGGCAATACGCAGACTCTCCGCCAGATGGTACATCACGGATGCAAGCTCGCCCTTCTTTGCCTCATCCTTGGCCAAGGCCCAAGGCGCGGTTTCATCGATATACTTATTGGTGCGGCTGACCAGGCTTCCGATAGCTGTTAAGGCCACGGAGAACTCCATTTTCTCGAGAGCCTCCTCCGCCTTGGTAACCGCGTTGGCGGCGGCTTCCTTCAGCGCGCTGTCGAAGGGGGTTTGGCCCTCTTGGGGGGAAGGCAGCACCCCGCCGAAGTATTTCTCCATCATGGCGACAGTACGGTTCAGCAGGTTGCCCAGGTCATTGGCCAGGTCGGAGTTGACCCGCTCCACGAAGCTTTCCGGGGTGAAGGTGCCGTCTGATCCGAAGGGAACCTCACGCAGCAGGTAATAACGCAGCGCATCCAGGCCGTAGCGGTCGATCAGGGTCACCGGATCCACCACATTGCCCTTGGACTTGGACATCTTGCCGTCCTTCATCAAGAGCCAGCCGTGGCCGAATACCTTCTTGGGCAGCGGAAGCTCCAGCGCCATTAGCATAATGGGCCAGTAGATGGTGTGGAAGCGGACAATTTCCTTGCCCACCAGATGCACATCCGCCGGCCAGAATGTATTGTAGAGGGTCTCATCTTGGGAGCCGTAGCCCAGAGCGGTGATATAGTTGGACAGGGCATCCACCCATACGTAGATGACGTGTTTGGGGTCGCCTTTGATTTTGATGCCCCAGTCGAAGGTGGTCCGGGACACGGCCAGATCCTCCAGGCCGGGTTTGATGAAGTTGTTGATCATCTCGTTCTTGCGGGATTCCGGCTGGATAAACTCCGGATTCTCCTCGTAATACTTCAGAAGACGGTCCGCATATTTGCTCATCCGGAAGAAGTAGGATTCCTCCTTCACCAGCTGTACGGGATGACCGCTGTCGGGGCTTTTGGCCGAAACAATATTGCCCTGCTCATCCTTGACCACATCCGCCAACTGGGTTTCGGTGTAGAAGGTTTCATCGGGAATGCTGTACCAGCCTTCATATTCGCCCAGGTAGATATCTCCCTGCTTCAAGAGTCGGTCGAAGATATCGGCGACGGAGGTTTTGTGGCGCTCTTCCGTGGTGCGGATAAAATCATCATAGGAAATATCCAGCTTCCGCCACAGCTCCTTGATGCCGGTGACGATGCCGTCCACAAATGCCTGAGGGGTTTTGCCCGCCGCCTTGGCCTTCTCTTCAATCTTCTGGCCGTGCTCGTCGGTACCAGTGAGGAAACGGGTCTCATAGCCCCGCAGACGCTTGTAGCGCACCATGGCATCCCCCGCCACCGTGGTGTAGGCGTGTCCGATATGCAGCTTGTCGCTGGGGTAATAAATCGGGGTCGTCAGGTAAAATGTTTTCTTCTCCACAAAAAAGCCTCCTTGTTTGAAATAAAAAAAGCCCTACGTCCGCATTGGGACGAGAGCTGCCTCACGTGGTACCACCCAGATTCCCCCATGCCGTAGAAGGCCTGGGGCTCAAGTCAGTATCGCTTTGCCGCCCACGGGTATCCCTGCCGGCTCAAGCCTACTGTTCCGCTAACGCCGGAAGCCGCGCCGCCCCCTTACCTGCACGGTGTACCGCGCATGCTCGAAGGCAGTTTCTCCAGGACCATCTTCGAAGGACTCCCCTGCACCGGCTCTCACCTGTCCCGGCTCTCTTGTTGCAGCTTCTGTCCCCTACTTATCCCTTCACAGAAAAAATGCATATGGGTTGACAATATGTTCCTTCAGGATAGCGAAAAAGCGGCCCACTGTCAAGATTTCCATCTCCCCTTGGGGGGAACGCGGTCGATTCCTCCCGGATGGAAGGGATGGCACTTGCAGATGCGCACGGCCGCCAGCACAGTGCCTTTGGCAGCGCCGTGGATCTCTATCGCCTCCAGCGCATACTCCGAGCAGGTGGGATAAAACCGGCAGGTGGGCGGCTTCAGCGGGGACAGGAATTTCCGGTAAAATTTCACCGGGGCTTGGGCGATTTTTTTCATGAAGGGATACTCCCGTATCTGGAAATTGCATTTCCTCCATCATGCTCCTTTTCTCGCTGCCCGTCAAATGGTGCCGTCCGTCTACCTGGTGGGCCAGGGCCGTTATGGTGCGGTCATGGTGGGCCCGGGGGGCGGCCATGGTACACCCGGGGTGATTCTGGTGCATCCCGGGGCGGCCGATACGGCCCTGGTCCGGTCATGCGGGATTCTAACGGCGGTGAGCGCCTCTATTTGCCCTAAAACCGGGGGTTGGAAAATCTAACGGAAGCAGGAGACGTTATTTGGCTAAAATCAGGCTTGCGGCGGGTATTTTGACTCAAATAGCGGCTCTCACCGCCGTTACAATTTTAAGAGGGGTGTTTTCGCCCATATAAGGTCTCTCACCGCCGTTAGAAACTCCGCACAAAAAAAGACCGCCTGAGCGGGCTTCCGGTTAACCGGATTTGCCACTCTGGCGGTTGAGAAGAGGATAACTATGGAAAATGGTGAGACGCGATGGTTGGGTCAAGCATACTGCTGAGTCCGCCGGGAGGGAGTTCCGCAGCATATGATGGCAGGGCCGGTGGTCCGGTTTCCGGCTCATAAGCCTTCTGCAGCAGGTGCATTCTCCTCAATCGGGAGGGCATCACCGCAGGCGGTCCATTCAGGGCGGCTCCGATATTGACTGATAATGATTCTCAATATCGTTCGTTGATATTAAGATACCTTGTTTCCGTGTGTATGTCAATACGAACTGCAAAAAAGTTTTTGAAAGTATGAGTTGCCCTGCTGTTGACCAAACTGGAATCCATCCGGGGTAGCAAGCTGCAACCCGCAATACTCGCGCCAGAAACTACCACGAGGAGGAGCCCGTACACCATGAGGTCATGCGTTCAAAAGGCTGCCGGACACGCTATGCTGCGAAAAAGGATGATCAGCCACTTAGGGGATGAACCGCGCCGAATTTCCACTTACCGGATGTTCCGGAGTCCGGAATTCCATGAGCTGTGCGATTTTTACATGGAGGGTATCGGTTTCCGCCGATTTGAGCAGTTTGTGGAATATGCGCTGCGGCTGGAGAAGACCTTCTGACAAGCTCTGCATACGCAGCGCCTGCATCAAAGCGCAAAAGCCTGCCCGGCAGCCGGACAGGCTTTTTGTTATGCGTGGACTCACGCTTATGCTCTTGGGCAGGTGCCCCAGAGACCGGGAACAGAGATTCTACCCGCGGGTTGCCCCGCTTCCCTCTGCAGCCTCCTTGGGCCCGGTGAGGGACAGGAATGCCCGCAGCATGGCGATGCGCCAGACAAGAATCATCCCGAAGGCCAGGATAAAGAATATTCCTGCGGATTGGACCACCGTTATGTACCGCTCTACCCAGTCGTGGAGGAGCACCCGGACCAGGAGCATGCCAATAATAATCCACAGGAATGCTTTGGACCGCTTCATATAGACTACTTCATTACGGATTTCCAGCTGGGTTGTGCGGATGAGCGGGAACGAAAACAATACCGCCCCCACCAAAAAGGCAATCCCCGCCCAGGACCAGGGAATCCGGGTGTCCGGTGCCAGAAACATCATAAACCCGGTGGACATACCCAACGGCGGGATCATGATCTTGCGCAGGTTGGTTGGCCGGTTGGAGGCCCGGAGCCGCAGAAAAATAACCATCGTACCGGCCAGCACCGATACCAGCAATGAAGCAACTTGGGCAGTTCCCATAAACAGATCTCCTTGATAGCCAAGATGGATACCGATAGTTCTGTTATACCATATGGGCGGACGATTGTTAAATTTCCCCTTCATTCAAGTAGAGGCTGTGCAGCCTCCCGTCTGCCATCAGCTTCCCCGGTAGGTGCTGTATCCCCCTGGCGACACCAGAAGCGGGACATGATAATGTGCCTCCGGGTCCCGGATTTCGAAGCGGACCGGGATAACGTCCAGGAAACCCACTCCGCGCTCGGCGAAATAATCCCCCGCATGAAACCGCAGCTCGTAGGTTCCGGCCTGCAGGTAACCCAACAGCAAGGGCTCCCCGCACCGCCCGTCATCATTTAGCCGGACGTCCTTTAGGAGCCGGATGTCCACTGCAGCAGCTCCCATCCCGTCCCCCTCCAGCTCCCACAGCTCCACACGCATGCCGCAGGCAGGCTTGCCGATGGCCGTGTCCAGCACATGGGTGGACAGCCGGCCGGCCGCCTGCACCAGACCGGCCAGCCGGAAGCCGGCAATGCTGCCTACTTCCTTCAAAGCCTGTTGGAGCTCCGCTTCCCTGGAATTAGCCACCCGCTGTCGCATAAACGCCATCACCGCCTCCTTGGTCCTGCCTTTCACGGCAATAATAAAAGGAAAACCGTGCTTTTGGCGGTACAGCCGGTTCATGGCATTCATATAGCGGAACTCCCGTTTGGTCAGCCGGTCCAGCCCTGCTCCCGCCTGCTCTCTTGTGGACGCCTCGGTCATAGCCAGCTTGGCGCCCAGGTCCGGATGGGCCTGCAGAAGAGCCAGTTGGCGTTCCTCATCCGCTTGTTCCACCTGCTCCAGCATAACCGCGAACATGCTGTGCACCCCCTGGAAAGGGCGACACTCCCATGCCGCTTCCGCGATCCAAGGGGAGGATTCGAAGATAGCTCCCACTGCGTCTGCAAAAGCGGTGCGGTCCATTTCATTTAATTCCTGCAACGTATATGTGCGTGTAGGGTTTGACATGTAAGCACCTCCGTTAGTTCTGCCCCGCTTCGCAGGAGACTGGATTACAGCCTGCCCAGCAGCCTGGACAATGCCCGGTCCGCCTCCTTCAGCACCACGGGTTTGTCGACGGTGAGCACCGTTTTGCCCTGCATGACAATTTCGCCGTCGATAATGACAGTATCCACATCGCCGCGGGTGGCTGCGTACACCACCCGGGAATACCAATCCGCATCAAAGGAAGGGTACACATGGAAGTCCTCCAGGTCCAACAGCTGCAGGTCCGCCAGTTTTCCCGACTCCACACTGCCGATTTCCCCCTCGAGGCCCAGAACCTCCGCCCCTCCCATAGTGGCCATCCGCAGAACGGTTCTGGCATTCATGACCGTCGGACCATGTTTGACCTTCTGGATAAAAGCGGCCAGCCGCATCTCCTGGAACATATCCAGATTGTTGTTGCAGGGGGCGCCGTCCGCGCCCAGCCCCACATGGATGCCCTCGTGGAGAAGGGCCGGAATCTCTGCCACCCCGGAGGCCAGCTTCAGATTGGAGCCGGGGCAATGGGTGACCTTCACCCCGCGGTCCCGGATAATCCGCTTCTCTTCTTCATTTAGCCAAATACTGTGAGCCAAAATCAGATTGGGCCGGGCTAATCCGATATGATCCAGATAAACCACGTTGCGCATCCCCCGTTCGGACTCCACAATCGCTATTTCCGTCTGATTCTCGGAGGCATGGGTGTGCACCCTCACATTATACTGTGCCGACAGGTCCCGTACCCCGATGAGCAGCTCCTCCGTACAGGAGACAACGAACCGCGGGCAAAAGGCATATTGGATCCGGCCGTTGGCGGTGCCATGCCATTTCTCCAGGAGCTCCACACTCTCCCGGAGGGAGTCCTCCGTCCGCTCCTGGAGCGGCAGCGGCACCTCCGTGCCGTAATCCATCATCACCTTCCCGGACAAAGCCCGCATGCCGCTTTGGCGAATGGCCTGGAAGGCTGAATCCGTATGATGCACCGTTTCCATATCCAGTATGGTGGTGGTGCCGCTCCGGATCAGCTCGCCCAGCCCCAGCATGGCGGAATAATAGACGGAATCCGCATCATGAGCCGCCTCCAAGGGCCAGATCCGCTGGCGCAGCCAGTCGATCAGCTCCAGATCGTCGGCGCGTCCCCGGAAGAGCGTCTGGCACAGATGGATGTGAGTCTGCACAAAGCCCGGCAGCAGCACCTTGCCCGAGGCGTCAATGACCTTATCCGCAACATCTCCGATATTCGGCTCCACCTTGATGATCCGGTTGTTTTCGATCAGCACATCCCCCTGCAGAATATCCTCCTGCGGGTTCATGGTCATAATGACGGCATTCCGGATTAACAGCGTTCCCATACAATCATCCCCCTTGATGTCTGCCCTTTCTCAGGGCCATTCCCATTCCGGACGCCGCCTCAATTTCATGTTAGAATTATTATCATTTTATGTCCTGAACCTCAATTTTGCAACGAAACCGTAGTTTCATGTTAGGTTTTCGGACAAGCCTCTGCAGATTTCCCTCCGTTTATCACAAAAAAACCGCCATCCCGTTTTTGCAAACAGGCAGCGGTTCAATAGTATTCAAAGCCTATGCGCCGAATTCTGCGGATGCTGCGCTTGCGTTCCCGGCATGGCCCAGCTGGGCGGAATGAATCTCCGTTGTGTCCAAGGGAGCTAACAAATGGGAGGACTCCAGAAAGGAACGCATCAGGCTGCAGGAATGGGCGAACTTCTCCTGCTCCTCCGCATTCAGATTCAGCTCCACTACTTCCTGGACCCCATTGGCGGAGATAATGGCCGGCACACCTACACATACACTGTGCTGCCCGTATTCCCCCTCCAGAATGGCGGACACAGCCATAATCCGGTGGTCGTCGTTCAACACGGATCGGGTGATAAAAGCCAGGGCATTGCCGATGCCGTAGTGGGTGGAGCCCTTGCGCTTATAAATCTCCCAGCCTGCCAGCCGGGTCCGGTCAGCGATATCATCCAGCTCCAGATGCCCGAACCGGCTTTGGTTCTGCTCGATCACCTGACGGATTGGCTTGCCGCCGATGGTGACATGAGACCAGGCGACGAACTGGGATTCCCCGTGCTCCCCCATGACAAAACCCTGGACACTCCGCGGCTCCACGGGAAAAATATCGGATATGATGGTCTTGAGCCGGGAGGAGTCAATAGAGGTTCCCGTTCCGATCACATGCTGGCGGGGAAGCCCGGAGAGCCTCCACACCGCATAGGTCACAATATCCACCGGATTGGTCGCCACCACAAAAATCCCGTTAAACCCGCTTTCCATAATAGGAGGAATAATGCTCCTCACCATCTCCAGGGACGAATCCAGGACATCCAGCCGGCTGCCCGGATTCTTCGGGTTGCCGCCCACTGCGAGGATAATCACATCCATATCGCCGCATTGCTCGTAGTGACCCGCATATATTTTGGTTCGGGAATGGGTGAAATCCATACAATGCGACAAGTCCAAGGCTTGGGCCAGCGCATTCTCCGGACTCCGGTTGATGAGCATCAGCTCCTCGCATACCGCCTGGTTGATCATGGCGTATGCGCAGCTGGAGCCCACCAGGCCGGTACCCACTATGGCAACCTTGCGTGTTTTTCTGGCCATGGCGCCCTTCCTTTCTCTACATGCCGTTGTCTTGTTCTGCTACAGTATATTCGCCGCAAAACTGATGTTACCTATTATAACATGAAAAACCTGTTTCCTCTACGGCCAAAAATAACAGAGGTCAATAATTACCGCGCAATAAGAAGAAGCTGACGGAAAAGCTCGCCAAGGGGAGGGGAGATGCTGTAACGGAACTTAGCGACTCTTAGCCCGGACAATTTGGCAAATTTAAAACGTAACGGAATTCAGCGACTCTTACAGCTGCTTTTATCTGCTTGACCGCCTCTACTTTAGCGCTAAGAGTCGGATAGTTCCGTTAAAAAACCGCAGAGGGCATTTTCGCTGTCTAAGAGTCGCTCAGTTCCGTTATAATTCACGTACTCCTCCCGTTGAGGCTAGTTGTCCCCGGCAGATGCATGTATCGGCTCCTGGACATGGAGGATTTGGACATTTAGGACGGCGTCATCATCCGCTTGCACCGCCGGGTTCGGGTTGTGGAGAGTCCGGCAGTCATTCACCTGACTGTGATGCCGGCGCATCCCCACAATAAAAAAATGAGCAGAAAAGCTATCTGCTCAATTTTTTATTTTGTTTGGGGATTGCCCCTCTTTAGGGAGTATCTGAAAACTCGCTTGAGGGCCTCTTTATTGCGGTGTTCTAATCATTAGCTCCAAATCATCGAAGTAAACCTCGCCCGCTGCAGCGCGCTTATACATAAAAACGGTGACAGTGGTATTGGTGCTGCCGGTGGTGAAGGTAATCTCACCCTGGGTATAGTCCGCCGCATTCACATAAACCTGGCGCTGGTAGCTGCCATAGTTGCGGACGCCGAACTCCCCGTTGGTTCCTTTGGCCCAGCCCTTCAGCACGTAGGTGGTATTGGGCGCAAGTCCGCTGATGTACTGCTCGATGCCTCCGTAAGCCGTGGTCAGCCTGGCCGCATAATCACCCGTCCGGGCATTGGAATTGACAATCGCGGACTGGGTAAAATGGGTGGGCCAGCCGGTGAAGTCTCCCGTCTCAAATCCCGGGTTGGCCAGCAGGTTGACTGCGGCCACTACTCCAACCGTACAAACCGCGGTTTTAGCACCATCTGCCGTTGTAGCAGTTACCACGGCCGTGCCCGGCCCTTCTGCCGTCACTACCCCATATACATTTACCGTTACGGAGGTTGGGTTATCAGAGCTCCACAGCACGGTTTTATTAGAGGCATTGGCGGGAGCCACCGTGGCTGTCAGCGTAAAGCTCTGCCCCTCCTGCAGCAGCAGATTGCTTTTGTTCAGCGTAACTCCGCTAACCGCAACGGGTGTGGGTGTCGGGGTAGCGGTTGGTGTTGCAGTCGGTGTGGGTGTTGCAGTTGGTGTCGGCGTGGCGCTTGGCGTTGGTGTTGCAGTTGGTGTCGGCGTGGCGCTTGGCGTCGGTGTCGGTGTAACGGTTGGTGTCGGGCTTACGCTCGGCGTTGGTGTAGATGTTACACTCGGAGTCGGTGTCGGTGTTGGAGTCACGGTTGGTGTAGCAGTCGGTGTAGCGGTTGGAGTCGACGTAGGTGTTGGGCTGGAGGGTGGTGTCAGCCCGTCTGTCACGATCCGGAAATAATCAAAGTCTGCCGTCAGTCCCGTTCCCGCACACACAATCAGGCCGATTTTCACATTAGCAAGGTCAGCCGTCTGGGTGGTCCACACCTGGGTGTAGGTCACCCCGTCCTCCGAATAATAGCCGCTGTACGTATTGCCGTATTTCAGAATCCGCATATAGGAAACCGCTGATTGGATGGTATCGGCCACCTCCACATGCTCCCGCACGGCATTAATCTGTTTGGTGAACTGAAACTGGTTGCCGCTGCCATAGAGCCGGGTCATCCGGAAATAGGTGCTGTCGTCCACATAAGCGATCAGACCGCCCTGGGCCCAGCGTGCAGAGGGTTTGCCGCTCATCTTGGTTTCGATCATCCAATTGCCCTCCGGCGCACCGGTGAGAAGAATATTCCGCGCCGTGGCTCCCCCGTCCACAATGTCCCCCGCCTCGCTGACAATGCGCATACTGCCCGGATTGGCGGACAAGGACCAGTTGGCGCTGTTTTCCCTGATCCAGCGCCATTGGCTGTTCAGCGCCAACCCATTAAATTCGTCGCTGGTCCCCACCGTATAAACCGGCCCTGACGGTCCTCCGGGAGCGGCGCTGAATTGAATCAGCTCCAGCGCGTCAAACCAGACCTCTCCGCCGCCTCCGGCCTTGTACAGATAGATCGTGGCGCTGTTGGTTTCGCTGCCTGTTGTGAAGGTCAGCTCCTTTTTGGTATAGGCGGAGGAGGATATATGAACGTCTTTGGCTGTGCCCCCATAATTTTTCACACCGAAGACCGCATCGCCGCCGCCTGTGCTTTTTCCGTAGGCATACAGCTTATAGATGGTGTTGGGATACAGCCCGCTGACCGTTTGCTCCGCTCCGGCATAAGCGCCGGTCAGCTTGGCGGCATAGGCTCCCTCATAAGCATTGGACGCTTCCACGGTTGCCCCGTTATAATGAGTCGGCCAATTGGTAAAGTCCCCGGCTTCGAAGCCCGCATTCTTCAGCAGATTCTCCTCTTGGGGAGGCTGGGGAAGAGGCGGCAGATTGTTGGGATCAAGCCCCGGACCCTGATAAGCGCCAATATTGGGAGCAGTTCCGGCGGAAACCGGGTTGCCGAAGAAATCCCTGCCGCCGTTGTTCGTAATGACTTTCCCGGCGCCGATGGCAGGCGAGGTATTAAGCAGCTGATACCCGGCCAGCGTATGCTTGCCAATGCCTCCCGAACCCGGAGAAGCCAGCTGGGGCTCCGCGGTTTGCTTGTGGGCGTCTGCCGGTTCAACTGTCGGATGGTTGCCGTAGAACAGATTATAATCAAACACATTATTCGTGCTGCCGGCGAAATTATAACCTCCAGAGCCCAGATTATAGATCAGGTTATTGTAATAGTACGTATTCTTTGCGTAACCGCCCCAATTCAGCACATCCACCACCTTGGCGGTAGAGGACCGGGGCAGATACACCGTGTTGTTATAAATGGTGGTGGTATCCGGCGTTCCGCTGAAATTAAACACGGCACCTCCGTCGTTCTGACTGATATTGTAGCGGATGGTAGTGTTCGTGTTAGCGTTGGTGGCAACAGTGCCGTCATTCACCACCAGGAAGGCGCCGCCTGCGTTGTTGTGGCTGTAATTATACTGGATGATCGTGCCGTCGCTGCGATAGTCCGCATCATACGCCATGGCATCCCCGCCCGGCGCGGTATTGTAGACCTCATTGAACTGGATCACGGAATTTTTGCTGGAAAATACCCATAACGGCACATGATACCCGGTGGCCCGAAGGTGGGTATCGTACACCACATTATTTTCGATCACTCCGCCTGTGGTATCCAGGATAAACGCACCGTCCGCGCCAATGTCATACATCACATTGTCCGCCACCCGAAAGCCCGAGGAATAGGTCTTTTGGGCGCCGTAGATATACATGCCCACACTGTCTACGCTGTAGATTTTGCTGTTTTTCACCGTCACATCGGCCACATGATAGTCCCAGTTGGTGCCCCATACGATGATTCCGCCGTTATGGGCGTAATCCGTGGACACATCCCCTTTGACATTGTGAATCTCCAGATTTTCGAAGACAAAATGCCGGTACACCCTGGGATTCGTCCAGGTGCCGCTGCTGCCGTCCACGTGGATACCCCTACGGACTCCCTTGGTGGAGGCGTCATTAGTAATCTCCAGATTCCGGACTTCCCACTGCTCCTGGTTGTAGAAGTAGACGGCAGCGGCTGCACCCGCTCCTGCAATCAGCGGCTTGCGCCCGGAGCCGTACATGTCGATGGTAATGGGCTGGCCCTGCAACCCTGAGCCCTGAGGCGACAGCGTGCCTGTCCATACCCCGTCCGCCTTGAACAAAATGGCATCACCCGGCTGAAACACAGTGGCATTCACCTTCGCCAGCGTTTGCCACGCTGTTCCTGCCGACGTTCCCGCATCACTGTCATTGCCCCCAGCTGCATCCACATAATACACCGCCCCTGCCGCCTGCACCTCCGGAGCCGCTGCCCACGGTCCTATCCCTGCTACAATCAGCGCCAACACCAGCATCAGCCGCAACCATCCAACCCGCATCAGCTTCATTTCCTCAATTCCCTCCCCAGCTTAGATTATGTATCAAGAACGCGGACCTGGCGTTGGCCAAACCGACAGTAACCGCTTTCAAGATCCCGTTTGCCACACCCTCTACCTCCTGCTTATTTCATCCGGATATGTTCAAAGCCTGGGCAGAGAATAACCTCGGCCTCCGCCGCAAGCTGCTGGATATATTGCCGGTAGAGACTGTCCAAGGAAGCTCCAGCTTCCGGCGCATTCCCGCTATTGCCGCTGACAGAAGCCTCTTTTTCCCGTTCCAGCACCTTCACCAATACCAACTCGCCCTGCAGCGCTTCATTGAAAACAGGACTCGCCTGTCCCGCCTGAAGCCCTCCGGACAGGAGTGCGTACAGCACAGGCTGGGCTTTGAAATAAATGCCCGCCGTATCCCTGTTCAGCTCCTCCTCCGTCACCCGGATCTCCTCCCCTTCCCGGGAGAGTGACGTGTCGCCGGATTCCCCGGCCGCTTGCTCAAGACGCTGCTTGAGACGCGCTATCGAATCTTGCTGATTTGCCGATGCCCCGTCTCCTGTAAGCTCTGCACTCCGGTACGATACAGCCAGCTTCCGGAACCGGACCCGCTCCGTTTCCGGCGGAGCTGGGTTTTTCTCCAGCGCCTTCAGCCGCAGCAGCGCCTCCTCCGAAACCCCCAAATCAGCGGCAGCAACCTTTTCCTTCAGCTCATTGCGCAGCTTGCTCAAATAATAGGGTATGAACACTGATTCATCCATACGGACAGGCCCATACACCGGCTGGCGGGCTTTCACCGCTTCTGCCCTGCGTTTGTTCTCCCGGTCCATCTGCTCCAGCAGATCCCCATATGCCGTTCCCGACAGGAGCCCGTGGCGGCTTCCAAGCTCCAGCTCCACCTTGCGTCTGACCAGCTCCTCCATCGCCATGTCCTTCGCCATCGTCTCCGGGTTTTCCCCGCCATAGCTGGTGTCCCAGAAGGCCTCCGTCACATTCGCCTGATAGGTCCGGAGGAAATAATCAATAACCGGCGCACGCTGGTTGTCCAGCTCTCTTCTGATTTCCACGGCGGTGATGTCCATGCCGTTTACCTTGGCCACAACCGTGGAAGCTTCGCCCGTTCCGCTATGGGCAACAAACAGTCCCACACCCGCAACCACTGCAAGAACTGCCGCCGTCAACAATGCTGCCCGTTTCCCCGCCCTCATGGCACCACCTCCATTTCCATCTTATTACAGCGCTTTCATTCAGGTAAGTGATAATCTTTTAAGGTTCGCTGGCAAAATATTAAGATTGGCCCCAAAAAGGCCTCTTACAGCCGACCATCCCATTCACTGTAGAACTGCTCCAGGTACTGCTCCATGAACCGGTGCCGCCCCTCGGCTCTCCGGCGTCCGGCCGGTGTATTCATCAGCTCCTTCAGCTTCAGCAGCTTCTCGTAAAAATGGTTGATTGCCGTATCCCGTCCGCTCCGGTATTCCTCCAGAGTCATAACCTCCCTCGCGACTACCCCGGGATCGTGTACGGGACGCCCCTTGGCTCCCGAATAAACAAATACTCTTGCTATTCCCATGGCTCCGATTGCGTCAAGCCTGTCCGCATCCTGCACCACCATACCCTCTATTGTCCGCATGGCGGGACGGCCGCCTCCCTTGAACGACATGGTGGAAACGATCTCCGCCACATGCTCCCGCTCCGCCTGCTCTACCCCGTTTGTTTGCATCCAACAGGAAATTTCAGCCAAACCCTGCGCCTCGTCCCCGCATACCTTTTCGTCTGCAAGGTCATGCAGTAAAGCCGCGAGCACACAGATAAAACCATCCGCAGCCGCTTCCTTTGCTATGGAACGAGCTCCATCGGCTACCCGCTTAACATGCCACCAGTCATGACCAGTCGATTCCCCTGTCAGCTTTTCCTTCGCATAAGCTTCTGCATCCAGCAGAATTTCCGATTCTTTTCCTGATAATTCCATATGATCTCTCCTCGCTTTTCCCTTTGAATCTGTCATTTCTGGAACTTTATCAGTTTGAACGACAGATGTCCAGATTTTTCGAAAGTGCTCCCTCCAACTCCAAAAATACGTTCGGATGACAAAAAAAGCCCGCCGTCTCCGGCAGGCTCCTTGCAGAATAGCTCTACTTCTTCATCTTCTGGTACCACTCGTTGGCTTCTTTGGTGATGTCGTCCCCGCCCAGGCTCTTCCACTCCTTGACGAAGTTATCGAACTCCTCAATTGGCTTCTTGCCGTAGATCATGCCGATGAAGGTGTCCCCCTCCAGCTTGGCGAGAATACCGCCTTTAGCTTGCATGGCCGGGGTGTTGGCTCCGGTGAAGGCTTGCGGTACAAAAATCCCCGCTTTCCAGCCGTCGTCCACGATTTCCGAGGCTTTGATCACATCCTTGTTGCTGGTGGCCGCCCGCTTCTCCGAAGGAGTCACAGGCGCCTCTCCCCGGCTCAGCCTGGCGTTGGTCTTCAGCCCCACGAAGGGATCCTTGGGCTCGATAAGCAGATACTTGGCCGGGCCCACCTTGCCGCCGGGAATATCCTTATCTTCAACGGATCGGGTACCATCCGCCTTGAGTGTGAAATCGTAATCCTTATACCACCCGTTGACGAACTCGCTGCCTTCCTGGGCATTGACGGCTTCGAAAATCCGGTTCAGATACAGGAACAGTGCATCCGCGTGTTTGAAGTCCTTTTTGACCAGCATGCCGCCACGGAGATAGGTGGTATCCCGGGCCGCCACCTTACCATTCTGGGTGGGAAGCGGATACGGCTTCATCGTCGCCCCTGCCACATTCTTCTGCAGGTCGGGTACAGGCCAGGTGCCCATCCAATATGGAGCGGCTACAATGCCGACCCTGCCCTGGGCGATCAGCTCCGCCAGCTTGTTCTCGTCATGCAACCCTGCTTCCTTGGAGATAAAACCCTTGTTATACCATTCCTTCAGCTTGGTCAAACCGCCCTTCATCTCGGGGACAGTTGAGCCGTGGACCAGCTTGTCGTTCTGCACATTCCACTGGTACGGGACAGTGCCGAAGGCGCCGAATACCCAGGAGCTTTCCCCCAACCAGCTGGTGAAGGGATTAGGATAAGAGCCGCCGGATCCGAAGCTGACCCCCAGGGGAATCACATTATCGTTGCCGCCCGGCTTTTTGTCCAGGATGGTCTGCATCAGAGTCTCCAGCTCCGCAAAGGTTTTGGGAGCGCTCATCCCCAGCTTATCCAGCCAGTCCTGGCGGATCCACAGCACGGAGTTGTCGTTACCGGCATTGGCGAAATTGGGCAGGGCCATCTTCTTGCTGCCATAAGTCACCTGGCTCCAGTTCAGGGGGCTGGAGTTATAGATTTCCTTCACCTTGGGAGAGGCATACGCTTCAAAATCAGCGGTGATGTCCCGGTATTTGCCCGATTGGATCAGCTCATCCAGCAGGGTCATGTCCTGGGTGGTAATCACATCCGGCAGGGATTCATTGGCAGTAAGCATCAGCCGCAGCTTGGTGTTGAACTGGTCGCCCGGCACCTGCCACAGATGCTTGATGTCGATGCCCAGCTGGTCATGCGCCCATTTGGTATGGACATTGTTCTCCATGGTCTCCCCGTTTTTGAACTTGATGGTGGAGTCCGTGGCTTTGACCGTGGTGATGGTCACCGGCGGATCAAACTTGTACGTGCCGTTCCGGATGGCCTCCGCTGCTTCATTCTTGGCTGCGGCTGTGGCTGCCGGTGAACCTGCCGGCTCCGCCGTACCGCTGGCGTTATCCTTGCTGTCCGCACATCCCGCTGCCGTGGAGAGGGCGATTGCCGCAGCAAGCACCATACCTGCGAATTTTTTGTTCATCTGTTTTCGAACCTCCCTTTCGGACTGTAATCCGTTTGCAATTCTTATCTTATTACAGCGCTTACAACCCGGTAAGAGAGAAAGTTTTAAGATTGCCTGTCAATTTGTTAAGGTCTACACGGTCAGCTACAGGCCCAGCCGGTCCCGGAATTCCTGGGGCGTCACCCCGTAATGCTGCTTGAACAGCTTGCTGAAATAAGGGGGGTTCTGAAAGCCAAGACGGCTGGCCAGCTCATAAATTTTGATGTCGGTGGTACGCAGGAGCATCCCTGCCTTCTCCATCCGGTAGCGGATGATAAAGTCGCTGATGTTCTCCTTCATCTCCTGCTTGTAGAGGGTGGATAAATAAACGGGATGCAGCCCCACATGATCGGCAATGGTCTGCAAAGAAACATCCCCGGCAATTTGGGCCTCGATAAACCGGTGGATCCGGGCGATCAGTTGGCCCTTGCTGTCCTTAAGATCCCGGAAGCTGGCCGCCTCCATGTTCCGCAGAGCATCCAGCGCCCATCCCCGCACCCGGCCGGGATGCCTGAACAGCCCGGGATCTGCTGTCAGCCCCGCCTCCCAGCCTGACATCTCCAGCAGAGTCTTCCCCTGAAGATGGGCCAAATACAGGAAGGCATTGGCCAGCGTATATACAATCTCCATCAGATGCTCCTCCGAGTCCAGCCTTCGCTCTTCCATCTCGGCGAACACCTGGTCCAGCTTAAACCGGGCATCGTCATACCGCCCCGCCTCCAGAAGCTGCTGGAAGCCCGGCGGGCTGTGCAGGGCCTGCAGGGATTTGGACTGGCTGCGCTGCTCCCCGCTCCGCAGGAGACGGCCCTCCCCGCTGCGGGGCACCTTGCGGAACTCATTCAAGCCAACCCGGTAGGAATCCGCCAGCTCCTCCGGCAGCCGGAAGCCGCCGCTGACCCATACCGAAACCTGCCCCTTCAGGAAATCGGACACCTTCTCCTGAAGCTCAAGCGCAGCGCTTTCGGCCAGGGACGCAGCTCCAACCGTATCCTCCGCCTCTTCCTTGGGCTGCAGCACAAACACCAGATAGTCGTTAGCGTCCTTGCAGGACCATACCCGGCAGCGTGATTCCAGCAGCTCGCCGGCAATATTCTGGACCGCGTACTCATACAAGGCCAAATCCCGGTCCCCGGATTGCCGGAACACCCCCTCCAGCCGGGCCAGAACCATAAAGCAGGGCGCCTCCGGCCGGAAGGACAGGCCATATTCCTCCATCCGCGCAGCCGGCTCCCGGACAGACAGCGCCGTCCCCGCCAGCAGCTCCTTCAACAGCCCGGCGCGCAGCATGGGCAAATGAGTGTGCAGGGTCCGCCTGGTTTTCTCCAGGGTGCCCTTCTCCGCTTCCTCAAGGCGGATGGCTTCCACAAGCTCCCCCACCTGGGCCAGCAAATCCTCATCCTTCACCGGCTTCAGCAAATAGCTGGAAATCCCGTATTGGATAGCCTGCCGGGCATATTCGAATTCCCCGTAGCCGGAGAGGAGGATGCATTTAATCAAGGGGTACTGCTCCCGGATGCAGCGGCACAGCTCCAGACCGTCCATACCCGGCATCCGGATATCCGTCACGACGATATCCACCTCCGTCCGCTTCAGCACCTCCAGGGCTGCAAGCCCGTTTTCCGCCTGATACACGCTGCCGATGCCCACACCTGCCCAGTCATTGTTCACCAAACTTTTCAGAATCACCGGCTCATCATCTACCAGCAGCAATTTGTTCATCATCATGATCCTCCTCCTCTTCCTTCCAACGCAGGATAACACGCAGACCGCCCAGCTCCTCCGACTTGTCCAGACTTATGCCTGCTCCCGCACCAAACCGTGAGCGCAGCCGCTGATGCACATTCCACAGGCCGCAGCCCGTTTCCGCATCCATGGGCCGCTCCAGGCTTTGCACCAGTTCCTGCAGGTCTTGCTCCTCCAGCCCCGCTCCACTGTCTTCTACGACCAGCAGGTTCCAGCCATTCTCCCGGAAGCCGGCAATCCGGACGGTTCCCCGGCCTGGTTTGGGCTCGATCCCGTGTTCGATAGCATTCTCCACCACCGGCTGCAGGATCAGCCTCATGATCGGCTCCGCCAACAGATCCGGGGGAACCTCGATGCGGTAATCCAGCCGCTCCAGCCGCAGAGCATAGATATTCAGGTAATGTCCCACCAGCTCCAGCTCCTCCCGGAGTGGGGGCAGCTGATTCTCCACACGGGTGGTGTAGCGGTAATAATCCGCCAGGTGGTAGGCCATCCGCTTGATGGTATCCGTCTCTCCCGCTTTGGCGCAGGCGGCGATGAAGGACAGGCTGTTATACAGGAAATGGGGATTAATCTGGGCTTGTAGCTGCTTGAGCGTTGCCAGCCGGGACCGGTTCTGCTCCTCGTACACGTGATGGATCAGATGCTGGATCTGGGTGCCCAGATCGTTAAACCGCAGCATCATGTAGTCGAATTCGTTATGGAATTTCTTCCGGATGCGGAAGGCATAATTGCCCCCTTCATACTGCTTCAGCCCCTTCACAATGGCGGATATGGGCTTTTGCACATGCAGATACAAGAGATAAGCTACGGCGAAGGCCAGCAGAATCAGAAAAGCCAGACTGAGATAAAACAGATTCCGGGCCTGGATAATTGGGGCATGGATGACGTTCAGGGGCACATAGTGGAACAAATAGGCGTCCAGAGAGGGCAGCTGCACATAGCTCAGATAGGCCTTCCGGCTGTCCTCCTCCATATTCCGGTGGCCGCTCTCCCCCAGCTGCTCCTGCATCAACTCCTTCCCCATCTCGCCGAACCGCGCGTCTCCGGCAGCTGTTCCGGCAATGGCCGCTCCTCCTTTGGTCAGCAAAAAGGACTGCCCAGCCGCCTCCGATTGGTACTGCTGCAGCATCCTGCGGATATTGTCCAGCCCGAAGCGGACCTCGTACACGGCGCTTGCCGTTTGGGGGCTGCTTTTGGAGAAATAGGGTTCCCAGATAAACAGCTGGTAATAGGGCTCCTCCAGGGGGTTATTCAAGCGGAAGGCCCATTTGCCGTTTTCGGAGCGGTCCAACAGCGCCTGATCATAGCTGTCTCCTGGGTTGGTGGACACCCGGTGCCCGACTGTGGGCCAATAGATGGACAGATGGTTGGACCAGCTGCTGGAGAAGCTCTGCATATACAGCTTCTCCTTCACCTGCCGCTCGGTATTGATCATGGCGTAATAATCGCCCCGGAGCATGCTGGTCTGCAGCTCCAGCACCGATGAGTCCCGGATCAGCACGCTGGAGGACAGAGACAGCCGCTCCGCGTTGGCTTCAATCTGCTGCTTCAGAAACTGGAGCTGACTGCTATTCTGCGCCGTAATCTGGTCATCGATCACCTTCAGGCTGGTCCTGTTGAAATAGGCGAACAGAATCACCACAGGCACCAGCAGCATCAGCATCACCAGGTTCATTTTGACAAATATGGGCCGGTTTCTCCGCATCCCGCTTCCCTCCCGCACCAAGCTTCACCACACCGTCCGGGTCTTAAGATAGTGATACCGATCTTAAAACCTTGTTCTATACACCGTTTCCCGGCCCGCCTTACAATGGGAACTACAGAGGAATCCACAAGGAGGAGCCGAAATGAGGAAAACCGATATTGCACCATTATACGGGGTTGGAAGCGTTTTAAAAAGGAAAATTATTGCGCGTCGTTATAAAAATTGGAGATTGCATCTGATGCTGCTCCCCGCTGTTCTGACTGCACTGATCTTCAGCTACGCACCCATGCCCGGCATTGTAATGGCCTTTCAGAACTTCAAACCCTGGCTGGGCATCCAGGGCTCGGAATGGGTGGGGTTGGATAATTTCAAGCTGATCTTCACCATGAAGGATTCGGTACAGGTGATCTGGAACACCCTGTCCATCTCCGTGCTCAAAATCTTCTTCGGCCTAACGGTGCCGGTTACCTTCGCCTTACTGCTGAACGAGATCCGGGCCATGAAGCTGAAGCGCTCCATCCAGACCATGGTCTATCTGCCCCACTTTATGTCCTGGGTCATTCTGGGCGGCATTCTCCTGGATCTGCTCTCCCTGGACGGGCTGCTGAACCGGGCGCTGATCTTTTTCCGGCTGGAGCCCATCCTGTTCCTGGGAGACGGCTTCTGGTTCCGGGTGACGGTGATTGTCAGCGACCAGTGGAAGGAGTTCGGCTTCTCAGCCATCGTCTTCCTGGCGGCCCTTGCGGGAATCAATCCCGACCTGTACGAAGCCTCCGAAATCGACGGCGCCGGGCGCTGGAAGCAAACGCTCCATATTACCCTGCCGTCTCTGCTGCCCATTATGAGCGTGGTGTTCACCCTGTCCCTGGGCAATATCCTCAATGCCAACTTCGACCAGATCTATAACCTGATCAATCCGCTGGTGCTCCAGCAGGGGGATATCATCGACACCTATGTCTTCCGCAACTTCCAGGGCGGCCAGTACAGTCTGGCGGCGGCAGTGGGCCTGTTCAAATCCGTGGTAGGTTTCATCCTCATCAGCGGCGGCTATTACTGCGCCTACAAGTGGACGGATTACCGGGTATTCTGACGGAACGACAAAACAAGGAGGCAGGTTGCCATGTACCACAAAAATTCAACCTATCGGATTTTCTACGGCTTCAATATTTTCCTTCTGCTGCTGGTTTCAGTGCTCTGTGTCCTGCCGATTCTGCATATCTTCGCCGTTTCCCTCAGCGGCAAATCCGCTGCCGAGGGCAATCTGGTTACCTTTTTCCCCATCGACTTCAATCTGGACAGCTATACCGAAACCCTGAAGAACGGAAACTTTATCAGTGCGATTCGCATTTCTGTACTCCGGGCCTTAATCGGCACCGGGATGGCTATGATGGTCACCATCCTGACGGCCTTCCCCCTGTCCCGCAACAGCAGGGAATTCGCCCCACGGAACCGATACGTCTGGTTTTTCCTGATCATCATGATCTTCCATGCCGGCCTGATTCCGAGTTACCTCCTGATCCAGAAAATCCATCTGATCGGCTCCTTCTGGGTTTACATCCTGCCCCATCTGCTGAGTGTCTGGAATGTGATTCTGATGATGAACTTCTTCCGGACCATCCCGAAGGAGCTGGATGAAGCGGCCATTGTGGACGGGGCCTCCTCCTTCCGAATATTGGCCTCCGTGTACCTGCCCATCTCCATGCCGGCCATCGCCACCATCTCGCTGTTTTCCATGGTGGGCCACTGGAACAACTGGTTCGACGGCATGCTGTACATGCGTTCGCCGGAGCAATGGCCGTTGGCTACCCTCCTGCAGACCATTGTGGTGGCGCTGGATCTAAGCAAGGCGGGGATCAACTACGAGGACCTGCAGCAGCTCTCCAACCGGAGCCTCAAGGCCGCTCAAATCTTCATCGCCATGCTGCCTATCCTGGCCGTGTACCCGTTCCTCCAGCGATATTTCGTCAAAGGGATGGTGTTGGGGGCGGTTAAGGAATAGGTTTGATGAAGCTGCAGATCAAAATAAGCCCAAAGGCAGGAACGGTGATGGTTCCGGCGCTTTGGGCTTTCCTTTTTTTCAACAGATTTCATTGATCCTTTGGCCAACAACGAAAACAGATGATATTGCCATCCGGGTCTCGAAAATGTACTGCTTTGGCTCCCCATGGATATGTCCTCGGCCCCGCTACAATTTCAACGCCTAATTCCTTCAGCTTTATGACTTCATTATCAATAATTTCGAGATTGAATCCGATGGTCATTTTACCAGTCCCGTTATATTGGCCGAAATGAAATCCCATATCTGATTCTGCTGCTTTTTGGGAGTATAGGGTGATCCGTAGTGATCCAACTTCAAATTGAGTATGCGTTTCGTTTCTCTCGATAGAAATACCAAATAGTTGTTCATAGAAATTTGCGAGCTTTAGTACATCCTCTGTAATGAAAGTAATGTCGGTAAAAACCACTTTAAGCTCCCCTTTACAACGTTTTTTGATACGGCATCTACCATAGCATTTAATCTTGTAATTGCAGGAAAAACAATACGAAAGTATGGATAAAAACCGAACTTTGCGGCAAACGGATGAAAAGGCTTACCTGAAGGCTTGACAGCACCAAAAACCGGGCCATACAATGAGACTGATTTTCACTGAAATGGCAGCCTCTGGAGACACGTTTTTGGTCAGGCAGCCACATGGGTTTACCATCTACTTTTGGGGGGAACAACATGAACCGAATTTGCAAGCAGGCATTATCTGCCTTATTGGGCATAGTCCTGGTTATGAATCTGTCCGGCTGCGGCGGGGATAACGGGTCAGCTTCATCCGTGGCTTCAACTGCTCCAGCGGCCGTATCCGCAGCAGCTTCTCCATCAGCGGCGTCTACTGCTAAACCCGGCACCGCACCGGCTGCAAAGGCCAAGCTGAAGGTTGGCGCACTGAAGGGACCAACAGGCATGGGTATGGCCCAACTGATGGAGCAGGAAACGCTGGGCACAGCGTCGGCAGACTATGAATTTACCCTGTTGGACAGCCCCGACGATATGACCGCCAAGATTATTAACGGTGAGCTGGATGCCGCCGCGATTCCCACCAATCTGGCCCTCACCCTCTATAACAAAACAGGAGGGGCCATCCAGTTGGCCGCAGTGAATACTTTAGGGGTCCTGTACGTGCTGGAGAAAGGAAACACCATCACCTCCATTGCCGACTTGAAGGGCAAAATCGTGTATACCAGCGGCAAAGGGGCTACTCCGGATTTTGCTTTCCGCTATATATTGAAGCAGAACGGGCTTGATCCCGAGAAGGATGTTACGCTGGATTACAAGCTCCAGCAGAGCGAGCTGGCGGCAGCTGCCGCTTCCGGGGACGCCCCCATCGCCCTGCTTCCCCAGCCGCATGTGACCACCGCTATGCTGAAGAACCCGGACCTGCGAATCGCCTTGGACGTAACCAAGGAGTGGGAAAAAGCCGCCGGTGCAGGCAGCCAGTTAGCCATGGGCAGCCTGGTGGTGCAGAAAAAAACCGTTGCCGCCCAGCCGGATGCGGTGAAGGCCTTCCTGGCCGAGTACAAAACCTCTGCCGATTTCGTCAACAAGGACAGCGCTAAAGCCTCCGAGCTGATCGCCAAATATGCCATTTTGCCCAATGCGGCAGTGGCGCTGAAGGCTATTCCCTTCTCCAACATCACCTATATCGAGGCTCAGGACGCCAAACCGATGCTCAACCAGTTCTATAAGGTGCTTTTCGATTTTGAACCCAAGTCCGTAGGAGGCAAGCTGGCGGATGAAGGCTTCTATTACTCCAAATAAAGAATCGGCTGACGGGAGACGCAGTACAGGCTCACTCCGGATGGGGCTTCTTAAAAAGGCTGCGGTGCTGGTTTTTTGGCTGCTGGTCTGGCAGCTGGCTTATTGGGCCGTGGACCGGGAGCTGTACCTGCCTGCCCCTCTTACTGTTCTTCATCGGTTAGCCGGGCTGGTCCGTCTGAAAGCCTTCTGGATGGATACATTATGGTCTGTGCTGCGTGTGGCGGAAGGGTTTCTGTTGGCGCTTGTTATGGCTGTTCTGCTGGGTGTGGCGTCGGGGCTCAGCCGGCTGGTGCATGCTCTCATCAGTCCGTTGGTTACGGCCATAAAAGCAACTCCGGTAATGTCCTTCATCATGATCGCATTGTTCTGGTTTTCCTCCGGCCAGGTCCCGGTGTTTATCTGCTTTCTGATGTGCTTTCCCATTGTCTGGACCCCCATGGTGGAGGGTTTCCGCAATGTGGACGGGCAGCTGCTGGAGATGTCCAGGGTTTTCCGCGTTCGGCTTTGGGTGCGTATCCGGCGGTTGTACATTCCTTCACTGCTGCCCTTCTTCACACCTGCCTGTCTTAACGCGCTGGGCTACGGCTGGAAGGTTGGCGTCGCTGCAGAGGTATTGAGCCACCCGGCCAGATCCATCGGCAGCCATTTGTATGAGGCCAAAGCCTACTTGGATTCGGCGGAGCTGTTTGCCTGGACAGTGGTGGTTATTGCGCTCAGCATGGGATTTGAACGGCTGTTCACCCTGCTGATCCGCCGGCTTCCCGCCGGCAATAGGGAGGTGGCAAGACCGGATGCTTAGTATCGAGGGGATTGCAAAAGCATATGCCGGCTTCCAGGTACTGGAGGATTTCTCCCTGGAGCTGGAGGAAGGACAGATTCATTGCCTGTTCGGTCCCTCCGGCTGCGGCAAAACCACCCTCCTGCGAATGCTGGCTGGGCTGACTGACCCCGATGCGGGCAGTATCCGGTTGCCGCAGGAGGAGCTCCGTTGTGCAATGGTGTTTCAGGAGGACCGGCTGCTGCCATGGTTAACGGTTCGGGACAACATTGCGTATGCGGTGGAAAGCCGGCTGGGCCGGACTGCCGCCTTGATGGAGGCGGACCGCTGCGGGAAACAGGTGGGCTTGGGTGAATTTCTTAACGCCTTGCCAAGCCAACTGAGTGGAGGTATGCAGCGGCGGTTGGCCATAGCCCGGGCACTGGTCTGTCAGGCGGAGCTGCTTTTCCTGGATGAACCCTTCAAGGGGCTGGACTATGCACTGAAGCAGGAGCTGATGGGGCTGGTGCGGGAGGAGTGCCGCCGTACGGGGCAGACGGTCCTGCTGGTCACTCATGACCCCGAGGAGGCCTATTATCTCGCGGACCGGGTCTATATAATGGAAGGCCCGCCGCTGTTGGCGGCCAAGGAGCTGGATGTGGCTGCTTTCCGCCGGGAGGCTGTTGGAGCAGATGAACATGCAGGTGAACATTCAGATGACGGCGCCGCCCTGCAGCGCTTCCGTGTTCTGCTGACCCAACCTGGGAGGATGGGCACCAACTAGATTTTGCTGGTGAACCCAGGCGCTCCTCTACCTTACTGAGAGACCGCACGGCGGTTATCCTTGCTCACTGATTCGCGCGGTGGTTTCCCACTAGCTTACTGATGCAACACGTTTCGCTGCTAGCCTCTCCCCGCTAACGGACCAACGTTCCTCTATTTAGCTAAAAAGACCGTTTTTGCGCCACTTACGGACACAGGGGCCGCTAAGTGGCGTCAAACCGCCGGTTTCAGCCACTATGGGAGCAGATAACGAACCTACGGTCCGCGAAATCGTCAAAAGTGTGTTTTTCAGCAGAATAACGGATTCTCAGTCCGTTCGGTTACGGTTACCATTACAGATCCATTGCTTAACCTCATACTGAACAGACCAAATACCCGAGGAAGCCATAACGGTCCTCGGGTTTTGACGCCACCGTCCCCCGGATAAGTGAACGGATATGCAGGTGCCGGGCAAAAAAAAGAACGCCACGTGGGCGTTCTCCCTTGCTTATATAGACCCGGTGGGGGTCGAACCCACAACCTACCGATTAAGAGTCGGTTGCTCTGCCATTGAGCTACGGATCTGCAACGTTTGTAATAATATCACGGGTTGTACCGAAATGCAACCCCCTTTTTCTATATCCCGGAGGCTCCCTCGGTCATAACGGAAGAGGTTTTCCGTTATCGCATCATTTCCCGCCGCCGCTGCCCCTGTGCTACCGGGCCAGCAGCTTCAGGACCAGCGCCTCCAGCCCTACCGCGTCATCCTTGTCCAAAACCGGCACACCCTCTCCGGCAGCACCCCGGACCGTCTCCGCAGACAGCCAACTGGCTACTCCCAGAAGAGACTCCAGTCTGCCCAGCAGCTCCAGCTGCTCCTCCTGGCGGATCATCGCCAGCTTGGGGTAGCCTTCCATTTTGAAACCCTCCACCAGCACAACATCCATGTCCCGCATCCGCTCCAGCATCTCCGAAAGCGGCGTATAACGTTCCTCCAGATAGCAGGTGCGGCCCATGGCCTCCGAGGAAATCGCTACCACCCTGGCTCCAGCCTCCCGGTGGCGCCAGGTGTCCTTGCCCTCCACGTCCATTTCGAACCGGTGGGCATCATGCTTGACCGTCCCGACTACAATCCCCCTGGTGCTCAACCGCTCCACAAGCCGGCAAACGAGAGTGGTTTTGCCGGAATTCTTATAGCCGACCACCTGCACCACAACCGGCTTCGTCATAACCGCCCTCCGCCAAGAGGCATCACACGGACCATCGCTCCTTGCACCAGCGGTGCATCACCAGGCGGCACCACGATCAGACAGTCAGCATCCCGCAGGGATACGGTAATGCTGGAAGCATCCACACCCACTGGCGCTGCCCATAGCTGCCCTTCCGGCCCCACGGTGCGGACTCCGCGGACGAAGCGGGTAAACTTGGCGTCGGTCTTTAAGCTATCTGCCTTCAGCAGAGCGGGGAATGTGTCTAAGCCCACGTCGGCTCCGCCCATAAGCTTCCGGACGGCCGGACGGACCAGCAGCTCAAAACCTACAAAGCAGGCTGCCGGATTCCCCGACAGGGCAAACAGCAGCTTGCCGCGCCGGACACTTGCAGTGGTCGGGCTGCCTGGACGCATGGCCAGCTTATTAAAGAGAAGCTCCCCGTCCCAGCCCGTGGTCAGATCATACAGAATATCATAATCCCCAACCGACACGCCTCCGGTGGTAATCACCATATCATACTCATCCATAGCAGCGGTGATCGCCTGACGGGCTGGCTCCAGCTCATCGGGAATCGCCCCGGCCAAAACAGGCTCGCAGCCTGCCTCCCGCAGCTGCGCAAGCAGCATATAGCTGTTGCTGTTGCGGATTTTGCCCGGTGCTAGGGGCTCCTCTACGGCGAGCAGCTCCGAGCCGGTGGCGAACACTGCCACCCGCGGCCGGGCGTACACCTTCACCTGGGCCACCCCGAACATGGCCAGCAAAGCAGCTTCTCCGGGACCGATCCGCCGTCCCGGCTCCAGCAGCTTCTCCCCTTCAACAATTTCAAGCCCGATTTCGGAAATATTGGCGCCCGATTTCGCACTCCTCAGAATGGAAACCGTGCCGCCTGCCCCCTCCTCCGGCAAGGTGTCCTCCAGCCTGACCACCGCATCCGCACCATCGGGAACCGCCGCCCCGGTCATGATCCGGACCGTCTGGCCGGGCTCAAGCCTCCTGCCGTAGACGCTGCCGCATGGAATCACTCCCGTTACCGTAAGACGGACGGGGGAATCCGCCGACGCTCCCGCCGTTTCCTCCGCCCGGAGAGCATATCCGTCCATACCCGAACGCCGGAAATGGGGCACCGGCTGGTCTGCATCCAAGGGCGCTGCCAGATAACGGCCCCATGCTTCTGCCAAAGGAACGGTTTCCGCCCGTCCCGGCTGTACCCGTTCCAATATCCGTGCCGCGGCTTCCTCAACCTGTAAAGCTGCCCGCTGGAATTTCATGCAGCGTCCTCCTTGCCTCTGACTTCATATAATGCTATTTTCCCTCCGGCTTCTGGCCGGCATTAGGCACGCGCTCCGGAGCGGGCTTTGTTTTTCCCCCGGCAACCAGTTGGTACCAGGTCGCTCCACCGTCGGACGTCAGATACAAATCATGTTCATAGGTGCTGATTACCCGTTCCTCCGGCTTCACAGGATTATGCGCGGAAAATGCCACCGCATCCCCCTTCAGCTCGGGCAGAGGAATCTCCGCCGTCTGTTTGCCGGTGGAATCCAGCTGCAGGAGAGCCGGCTTATCCTTGAAGGTTCCTGCAGTAATCATTCCGTCCCTGTCAAAGGAGAGTGACGATATCCCCAGACCGGGCAGCAATTTCTCGAAGGTATTCCCCTTATCCTGGGACAAAAACAGCCCGTCTCTTGCACCCATAGCAACCAGCTCCGGCCGCTCCGGATGCACCGCCAAACCGGTGGGTTCACCCTCAAAGCCCTTCATGGATGACCGTATCCAATTGCCGCCCTCATCCGGCGTATAATACAGGCCAGGCTGGCGCAACTCTTGAACCCCATAGGTTTCATGATAGCCATAGATAATGGCGGGAGAACGCACTGTGGAGGCCAAAAAGTGGAATTTCACCTTCCCCTCCAATACCAGCAGCTGTACGCTTTTCCCCGCATCTGTGCTTTTGATTAAGCCCAAAGGGTTCGGCAGCTTGGAGCCAGGACCGGGATGCCCGCTGGCATAGAATCCTCCCTCAAACGGGGCAAAAGCCACAAAATCATGACGGTCTGCCTCTTCCGACTGCCACCGGTTGTCCCGCCACCATTTGATGCCCTCGTGGGTGGCAACCATAATCCCGCTGCCAGAACGGTCATATGTCATGCCATAAATCTGAATCAGATTCATGGATTCATTCTTATCCCGGCTCTCCCACATTCCGGAGGAATTAAACGCTCCCATCAACACTGCCAGGGAACCCGCCAGCAACGCGGCCGTCTTCAGGCCCCGTGCTTCCTTACGGTTGGGCAAAGACCAGTATTTGGCTGTTAAACCTGCACAAATAAGACAAAACAATAGCAAAACCCAGGTAGACCAATGTAAATTTCCGATGTTTTCCACCGCCTTATGTAAGCTCTACGTGACATTATAGCATGTGTTTCCAGCTTTGCATAAGGTGTAGTAACGAAACACTCACAAGGGGGAGCCTGAATGATTGAACATAGCCAGCTGTTGCGCATGGCTCATTTTATTGCCCAAGCCATAAGACTTTACCGGACCGGCCTGCCCCCCGAGCTTCCCCGGGGCTTCCGTTATCTTGCCGCGCTGGAGGCGCCGGGTTTTCCCCGGATGGGATATATCGCCCAGTCCCGCACGCAGCTCATCATCGTCTTCCGCGGCACCAAGGATGCGGAGGACTTAAAGAAGGATCTGCTGGTCACCCAAACTGCCTACCCTTATCAGGCGGGGAAAGGCTGGAGAACCCATGCCGGGTTTACCGAGCTGTACGGACTGCTCCGCCCCGGCTTGCGCAAGACGCTTGCCCAGGTGAAATCCCGCAAGCAGTTGTACGTCACCGGCTACAGTCTGGGAGGAGCTCTGGCCTGCCTCTGTGCCATGGACCCGGCGGTCAGAAAATATGCCTCCTCCGTCAGGCTGTATACCTTCGGCGCTCCCCGGGTGGGCAATCCTCCTTTTGCGGAGGCTCTATCCAAACGCACCTCCTCCTGCGTCCGGGTAGTTAATGAGGGCGACTGGGTGACTACCATGCCGCCGGAAGATTTTTTGGGGGTGCAATACCGCCATGGCGGCCGGAGCTACCTTCTTCATAACCGCAAGATTAACCCTTTCAGTAGCCACAGCTTCAAAGCCTACCAGGAAGGATTGGAGAAAACGGCAGCCCCGCGCAGCCAGATTCCGCCAAAACAAACCACTTCCGCAAGACCGAAGCGGGCGGCTTCCTCCTAGGCGTGTTTTATTAACATGGTCCAGCGAGCAAAACAAGAGTACATTGGAGGAGCTGCGTTTCCCGCTGGGGCTATTTTCATGGAACGGGGAATGGAATGAAGCGCTGAGGTCCGCACCGCCCACATTACCTCCCTGCGCAAAAGGATAAACTGGTAAGTCCTGTCCCCCATGTCATAAACGTTCATAATTCGTTCAAGAGAAAACCGCATAATGGAGAAAAAAAGCCGTTTCCCATAGAATAGGCCCATGGTATAATACGTTCAGTGTGGCTTTACACAACGTTTACATTGGGAGAAATGCTATGAAGAAGTGGCTATTTTCTACGGGACGTTATTTGCGCAGCAGATACGTCCTTTTTTTACTGGGTGCATGGCTGGTCTTTCTAATGGAGTTTTTGAGCCGTTCCTCAGCCAAGGATGCGGTTCAATGGACGTATCATCACATTCCCGCCTTTCTTGCCAATATGGTTCTGCTGACCGGTCTGCTGCTGCTGTTTACTGCTATTTTCGGCCGTACCCGATGGGCGTATTGGACGGTTTTTGCAATCGCTTTTTTACTGTCCCTCATCAGCGGCATTAAAATGAAGATTCTTGGTGTCCCTTTGCTTCCTACCGATTTCGTGCTCACCAGCGAAACGGAGGATATGACCCAATATCTCCAGAATATCATGAAGCCGAAGACGCTTATCGGCATTGCCGTATATATGGCTTCCAGCTTCGGTCTGCTGTATTTCATTCCCGAGATGGTACGCAAGATCCGCGGCAAGGAAAGAATCGCCTTTGTAGCTGCAGCCGCCATCTTCATCGCCTTCGTCTATTATCAGCCCAAAGCCATGATGCAAGGGGTTTTCGGCATTGAAGAGAAGCCCTGGAACCAGAAGGACAATATCCTGTCCAACGGTCTTATGCTCTCCACCCTCCTGAACCTGAATCATATGAATGTCAGCAAGGTGGCCGGTTATGACGAAAATGCCATCACTGCTATCGTCAACCGGGCAAGCGATCCGGTCAAGGCCGGCCAGACTGATGTGAAACCGAATATTATCGTCGTGCTGAGTGAAGCCTTCTGGGATCCGACGGTTATTCCGAATCTGACCTTCAGCAAGGATCCGATTCCCGGCTTCCACCAGCTGTCCGAAAAGTTCTCCAGCGGCTGGCTGCTCTCCCCCCAATACGGAGGAGGCACCGCCAATGTGGAATATGAGGTGCTTACCGGCAACAGCATGCGCTTTATGCCACCGGGCTCCACACCCTATAACCAGTATATGACCCGCCAGGTGGATTCGCTGGCCTCCATTGCATCCCGCCAGGGCTACAATACGGTGTCCATCAATCCGTTCCACAACTGGTTCTTCAACAGCAGGACGGTTTACAAGAACATGGGCTTCTCCAAGTTTATCAGCCAGGAATTCTTCGACCAGAAGTTTGAAGGCCCTTATCTGGCTGACGACGAAGCCGCCAATCTCATCATTAAGGAAAGCAAGGCCAGCTCCGGTCCTGACATGATCTTCACCAATACCATGGAAAACCACTTCCACTTCTGGCCCGGCAAGTTCAAGGATAACACGTTCAAAATCAGTGGTGTGGATGGCCAAGCCAAGGGTTTCCTGGAGACACTCTCCCAGGGCATCAACGGTGCGGACCGGATGCTCTTGAAGCTGGTGGATCATTTCAGCCAGACCAACGAACCGACCATTCTGGTGTTCTTCGGCGACCATCTGCCCTCCTTGGGCGATGACTACAAGGGCTTTATCGATGCCAAGTACATCAGCGGAACCGAAGATCCGGATTTTCTCACCAAAATGTACCGCACTCCGCTTCTGATCTGGAACAATTATCTTCCCGAAGGGCGCGAGGATCTCTACATGAGCCCCTCCTTCCTGGGGCCGTATATTCTGGAGAAGGCACAGCTGAAGGGCACTTATTATACGGATTATCTGAAGGAGCTCTATAAGAAAATCCCTGTAATTCCGCCGCAGGATTATTACGCCAAGATGAATATCAAGGCGGAGGATCTGAAGGATTACGAGAAGCTGCAGTACGACATCATGTTCGGGGAACAGCATGGCTACGCCGAGATTAAGGACAAAATCCTGTCGCCCAACTTTATTCTCGGACTGGGGACCATGGACATCACCTCTGTCACCCCCGTGGATCCCGCGGCTGTCCCGGGTCATGACATGAAGGTGGAAATTACGGGGCATAACTTCCCCGAACTCTCCACCGTTGTGGTCAATGGCAAAACGGTGAAAAGCACGTATGATTGCCATGAGAAGCTTCTGGCGACAATTCCCGCCGAGCTGAACAAAGCCGGCACTCCTTTGGAGATCAAGATTAATGTGATCGACAGCAAGGATACCGTAATTGCGGAAACTCCCGCCTTCAAGCTGGAGCGCTAAAACAAACAAAACCCCCGAACTTCCATCCGGAAGCTCGGGGGTTTTGTTATGTAGCTATGGTTCATTCAGCAGAAGCCGGGAGACTCCGTATCCAACTCTCCGCTTTCTTCACGCTGCCGGATTTTTGCGATTTTGCGGGCGGAGGGGCCGCCCTGGAATTCCGAAGCCAGCCACAGGTCCACTACCTCCTTGGCCTTCTCGAAATCAATGATCAACGCTCCCATGCAGAGAATCTGGGCGTCATTGCTTTTGCCCGCCCGCTCTGCTGATACGGGATCATGGCAAAGCGCCGCCCGGATACCCTTCACCTTGTTGGCGGCGATGGTCATGCCGTTACCGGTGCCGCATACCAGCACCGCTCTCGGGTGGTTCCCGGTCAGCACCTGGCCCGCTACCTGGAACGCAATATCGGGATAGTCCACATGCTCCGTGCTGGGGCAGCCGTAGTCCGTAACCTCATAGCCGCGGCATGCCAGATAGTCCTTCAGCTTTTCCTTCAATTCAAATCCAAGATGGTCACTGCCTATTCCGATTCTCATCCGCTTCTACCTCTGTGCTCTGACCGTGGACACCCGGATTCCCGACTCCTCCAAGTGCCGGATAATCTCCGGCGGTGTTCCGGTATCTGTGATGACGTCATGGATTTTGCCGGACTGGGCGTAGCTGGCGATGGAGCCTACGTTGAACTTGGTGCTGTCGATCAGGGCGACCACCCGGTCCGCAGACTCCACCATCCTCCGCTTCAGCTCCACCTCATAGACGTTAAAATCCATCAGTCCGCTATCCGGCTTGAAACCCGCGGGAGAGGTAAAAAGCAGGTCGGCGCGGACCTCGCCCAATATCCCTGCACCCAAGGTACCCTCAATAGCGCCCGAGCCCATACGAAGTACACCGCCGATGAGAATCACGTGAAGATACGGATTATCCTTCAGCTCCAACGCCGTATAAATCCCGCTGGTGATCACCGTCAGCTTGATCTGGGTCCGCTTGAGACTTTTGGCCAGCTCCAGAGCGGTGGTACTGGCATCAATCATGATGCACTGCCCTTCCTGGAGAAAATCCATGGCCTTTTGGCCGATAGCCGCTTTTTCACCGGTGTTTTTCTTTTCGCGCGCCGAAAAGCTGAAGGACGACCCGGCGGGCACTGCCTGCTGCTGGGCCACCAGTACAGCCCCGCCGTGGATCCGGCGGAGAATGCCTTCCTCCTCCAACAGGTTCAAATCCGTCCGCAGCGTGGCTTCGGAAACCTGCAGCTCCAGGGAAAGCTCCTTTACCGTGGCCCGCTGGTGCTTGGTCAAATATTCGATCAGGAGCGACCTGCGCTCATCTGCCATTAGATTTTTGGACAACCGAAATCACCTGCAACATTCATAGGATAAACCCACCTTACCACCTTTTGCCGGTGGATTCAAACACATAATGCCGGCTCCGGCTGGACCGGTGAGCTGTTCTCCTCCGCAGGCTGGGCGCGGAGATTCTTCAGGAAATACATCTGCCGCTTGCGTCCCAAAGCCAGCATGGAATGGGTCAGCCACTGGTCCTGCTGCCGCTTCACCCCTTGAAGCATCGGGCTTTCTGTAATGCCCGTCGCCGCAAACAGGCAATCGTCGGAGCGGACCATATCCTCCAGGCGGAGAATTACCCGGCAATCCTTAATGCCCATCCGGCGGCAGCGTTCCGCCTCCACCCGGTCCTGGGGCAGCAGCCTGCCCTGCATGTCCCCACCCAGGCACCGCAGCGCCACCGCGGACACAACACCCTCCGGCGCACCGCCGATGCCGTAGAACATATCCACTTCCGAGCCGGAAACCGCCGTCGCCACCGCTGCGGATACGTCTCCCTCCTGGAAGGTCATCACCTTGAAGCCCGCCTCGCGCAAGGCGTTGATCGCCTCCTCATGCCGCTCCCGCTTCTGGATGGCAATGGTGACCTCAGAGGCGGGCTTGCGCAGAGCCTCCGCCACCGCTACGGCATTCTCCACTACGCTGCGGTCCAGATCCACACAGCCCTTGGCCTCCGGCCCTACGGCAATTTTCTCCATATACATATCGGGAGCATGAAGCAGGCCTCCACGGGGCGCCAAGGCAATCACAGAAATGGCATTTTCCCGGCCGTCCGCCACCAGACTGGTTCCCTCCAAGGGGTCCACGGCAATATCCACGGCAGGTCCGCTGCCGGTACCCAGCTCTTCGCCGATATAGAGCATCGGAGCCTCGTCCAGCTCCCCTTCACCGATGACTACGGTTCCCCGCATAGGCAGACGGTTCAGCGAAAGACGCATAGCTGTGGTGGCGGCATCGTCCGCTTCGTTCTTCTTGCCCCGGCCGATCCAATGGGCGGATGCCACCGCCGCAGCTTCACATACTTCTACAAGCTCCAGGCCCAGAAGCTTCATGGGATCATAACAATTGGGAAGGGCTGACCAGTCTTTCATTTTCGTTCACTCCCGTTTATCATCGTTTTCAATAAACATATTATCTATTATTTTCATTTCATTATCAATATGTTTTCGTTTATTTTCGTATTGTTTTGTTTTTGGTCAAACTTTCTTGTTCCCGCAGGGTTCGCTAGTCGTGTTGCTTATGTAAGCGTCATAAAATGATCGCTATTGAGCTCAAACAACTAAAATTTATCGAATAGTGATCATGAAATGTATGCTAAAGCCCTTTTTTCCCCGTAAACAACCCCTTTTTACTCCGATAGCATACATTTTATGTATCCTATTTGCCCAAAAACCGGTCAATTTGCAGAATAAGATACATTTGATGTTCGCTATCATTTTTTAAACAATATACGGCTCCTCCAGCTTCCACCCTTCTGCCTCTGCCCTCTGCCCTCTGCCCTTCTCCGCCCTCCACAAGCTGCCCGTTTACAAACCTGCCGCAGTTTGTTATGATCCTAGATAAATCGAAACGTGATGACGAGAAGAGTAGGGCATACGCGCTTGTACAGAGAGCTCCGGCAGCTGCGAAGGAGCCTGGCGCCTTGACCCGAACCAAGACTCCGAACAGCAGTCCGGAACCCCCAGGGGGATGGCTGACGGGTGCTCCCGTTACAGAGCTGGAGTATCGCAGAGCCTGTGGCTTTGCCGTACTTAAGATAAGGACAGGTGTGGCGACATGCCTGTTGAACTGGGGTGGCACCACGAAACTTCGTCCCCAAGACAATCTTTGTCTTGGAGATCGGAGTTTTTTTGCGTTCATTTTCTCACTTTAGGAGGGGTTAACATGAGTTACGAAAGAAATAACGAAGAGGAACATTTTCTGCTGCGGCAAATTGCGGAGGAGCTGGAGTTAGAGCCTTTTTCCAGAGGGATGTGCACCCGGTTCCCGCCGGAGCCCAATGGTTACCTGCATATTGGCAGCGTCTATGCCATCCATACCAGCTATATGGCGGCTCAGCGTTACGGCGGCGAGTTCCATCTGCGGATGGACGATACCAACCCGCTGAAGGAGGATGCTGCTTACGTTCAGGCGATTATCGAGGATATCCGCTGGTTGGGCTACGATCCGGGCAGGCATGTTTATTACGGCTCGGATTATTCCGCCGAGGTGTATGCCGCTGCCGTGAAGCTGGTCCGGGCAGGCAAGGCCTATGTCTGCGATCTGTCGCCTGAGGAAATGACCGTCTACAGGGGAACCTTGACGGAGCCGGGCCGGAACAGTCCGTGGCGGGAGCGTTCACCCGAAGAAAACCTGGCCTTGTTGGAGGAAATGAAGCGGGGTGAACATCCCGCCATGTCCAAGGTGCTCCGGGCCAAAATTGATATGGCCTCGCCAAATATTAATCTCAGGGACCCAGTCCTCTACCGTATCATCCATGCGGAGCATTACCGTACCGGGCGCAGCTGGTGTATATATCCAACCTATGATTTTGCCCATCCCATTCAAGATGCTATCGAGGGAATCACCTATTCCCTCTGCTCCAATGAGTTCAGGGACCACCGCCCCTTATACGAGTGGGTGCTGAAGGAGCTGGGCATTCACGAGCCTCCCCGCCAACGGGAATTCGGCCGGCTGAATATTACGGGCGTTGTCACCAGCAAACGTTATTTGCGCCAATTGGTTCAAGGCGATTATCTGGACGGCTGGGATGATCCGCGGCTGCCTACCATCCGCGGTCTCCGGCGGCGGGGCTTTACCCCTGCCAGCATCCGCCGTTTTATTGAAGAGACCGGCAATATCCGGGCACAAACAACGGTTGATATTTCACTCCTGGAGCATTGCGCCAGACAAGAGCTGAAGCATAACACCGTCACCCTTATGGCGGTGCTCCAACCATTGAAGGTGACCATCACCAATTATCCTGGAGCCGGAACGGAGCTTCTGGAAATCGAAAACAACAGCGAACATGACGAATTAGGAAAACGGGAGGTGCCTTTTTCGGGGACATTGTTTATCGAGCGGGAGGATTTTATGGAGGAGCCGCCCAAGGGGTTCCACCGGTTGTGCCCCGGCGGGGAGGTTCGGCTGAAGGGGGCTTATTTTATCCGCTGCCAGGAGGTTATCCGGGACCCCGATACAGGGGAAATCACTGAGTTGTTGTGCACGTATGACCCCCGTACCAAAAGCGGCAGCGGGTTTACGGAGCGGAAGGTGAAGGGGACGATCCACTGGGTTTCCGCTCCCCATGCGGTGGAGGCGGAGGTGTACTTGTTCGACAGGCTGCTGATCAATGATGAGCTGCCCAAGGAGGAGGAGCTAGATTGGAGCTTGCGGATCAATCCCAACTCCCGTACGGTGCTGAGCCATGTGAAGATTGAACCTGCTATCCGCCACGCTTCCCCGGAGGAGCGTTTCCAGTTTATCCGCCACGGTTATTTTTGCACAGACAAGGAGCTCCATTCCCCATCCCGTCCGGTATTCAACCGGATTGTGGCGCTGAAGGACAGCTGGAAAAAGCCTGAGGGGAGATAACCCCTCAGGCTGCCTATTCCTTATCGTAATTTTCTTCGCCCACCTGAATGCTGCCGTCCTCATGCTCGAAGAACAAGGAGCTTACAATCTTGCCGTCGTGGAAGGCAAATACGATGGTATTGCCGCTGATCCGGTAAGAGCCGCTGTCGGAACCGCCGGCCGCCCCCGTGGTGGGCGCACTGCCCTGCACATTGCCGATCATCATGCTGTCGGTTGTGAAGGTTCCGTCGGCTTTCAGCGTGAGCGTATGGGTCCAGGAGGTGGAGCCGGCGGAGATGCCGATCAGACCCTGGAAGCCGCTGTGGACATAAGTCCCGTTAAGCGTGAGCCCGGGTTGGACTGTCAAAACACGGTCCAGCTCTACGTCGTCGATATGCAGCTTGCCGGATTTGACCGCTATTTCATAGGTGTCTCCGTTATCCAGCGCCAATGTGCCGTTTTGGATGGTATAGCTCTGGCAGCCGTCCCGGGAGCAGTCGATGGTTTCCGGCCCGCCTTGTGGCGGAGCCCCAACCACAGCCTTGTTCTCCGGCAGGAAGGTGATGATATTCCAGCACATGCCGCCGCACTCGTAGCCGTCGTAGTCGGGGCTAAAGCCGTAATACATGCCCCGCAGCTGATTCAGATTTACCTGGTCGGAAGCGGCAGGCTGGTAAGAGCCGTCCCCGGCAGGCGCGTCCGGCACAGCTACCGGCGTTTGCGGCTGTTGCGGTTGTTGCGGGCTATTGGCGGTCAGCTCGTCATATTTCTTTTTGAATTCGGCAATTTGCTTGTTGATCTCCGCTTCGGCAGCGGCCTTCGTCAGGCCGTTGGCAGCCAGGTACGGTTCCGTGTAAACGAGAATTTGCGGCTTATACGGATTCCATGCCACAAGCGCCTGAGTCGTCTCCCCTACAAAACGGAGGGGCACCATGGTATAGCCGTCGATGATTTGGGGAGCCAGCAGCATCTGAACACCGGTTCCGTTGACAGTAGCCGCTTGGCTGCCGATGGTCATGACGATGGTCAGGCCTTCTTTTGCCCCGTAACCGTCTGCTGCTCAGGATTCCAGCCCACCTCAAGCCCCATCGCCTCAAACAAGGGACGGAAAGGAACCAGGGTTGTGCCATTTTCAAGCAGGGGAGCAATGGGGAAGGACAACGTTTTGTCATCCAGATTAACCTCAATGGTTTTGTCAGCTGCGGGCGATGCCTCTACCTTGCCCTCAGATAGGCTAAGCGCCAATGCCAGGCTCAGCCAACATGCAGCAATCATCATTCGTCGGACAGCTGCCTGGGCTATTTCTGCTTTTCTCATTACATGCATCATCCTTTCGGCAATCTTTGATTTTCAGAACAGTTATACGGACGGACTTTTAGTTTTTTAACCGGATTGCACAATTGTTCAAACATGCCAAGCTGATAAGCGTCATGAGGGCATGATTATTTATACGTCATGGACCAAAAAAAACACCATTTGCCCCTGAATGGCGCGGCGGGGCAAATAGTGTTTATGCAAAAAGCTGCGCCTATGAGGCTCAGGCTTATTGGGCTGCTTCCGGTCCCGGATGCTCCGCCGCGTAAGCCACAGCTTTATCCAGCATGGCTGCTGCTGCTTCCTGGGTAATTTTCGCCTTGGGGTGGAATTTGCCGTCCGCATCCAGCGAGGTGATGCCGAATTTCAGGGAACGCTGCACGGCCCCTTGAAATCCGGGGGTCAAGTCTGCCTCATCGCTGATAGCAGCAGGCACAAGGTTAATCAGCGGGTACTGCCTGGATTTCTCCAAAGCCTGCTGCAGATAGGAGGTGTATTCCTCCTTGGTCAGGGTTTGGGCGGGATCCACTTCCTCGCCAAGCTCGATGCCGGCATCATGTGCTGCCACGAAGGCGGAGGCATACCAGGCATCATCCGCTACCTTGCTGTACAGGCTGCTGGCCTTTGTTGTATCCTCTTTCGCCTTCAGTTGCAAACCTGCGGCAATCCTGGATACGGCCTCCGCTGCCGTCAGCTCCTGATCGGCGATATACACATCCTGGCCTTTCTCATGAAGAGGAGGGATCGGCTTCACCGATTCCACAAAGCGGACCGCATTAAAGATGTAACCGGCCGCTTCCGCCCGTGTTACCGGAGCTTGGGGATGAAACAGGCCATCCGCATCCAAAGCGCTGATTTTGGTGATCAGGGAGCGTTGAATCGCACCCTGGTAAGCAGTGGTGATGGAGTCTTCATCGGTGATATTAATAAAAATCTCAACTTTCGCAGCTCAATTCTCCAAACAAACCCTTGATATAGCTGGGTAAACCGGAGATCCATTCCTGTAGTTGACAAAATACAGCTGTTTTGTTCTTCTTGGTTTTTGCCTGGAACATTTCGAGAAATAAACTCATGAGCTGCTGGAGCGCAGTCTGGTAGTCCAAATCGCGGACCTCGTCGGCAAAGAGAAAGAAGAGTCCTCCCAGGGATCGGTCATCACTGGATTGTCGCCGTTCGTA